>JAJDWA010000038.1 GCA_022825825.1 Candidatus Poribacteria bacterium | reverse complement strand
TATCTGATGGTATACTTATTTTATACATCGGTATCCTCTCCTATAAACATGATTATTAGGAAAAGATACCATTTTTTTATTGGACTTCGCAACACTTCTTCTCTTTACACATCAGAGTTGCTACAAAAATTTTACACACCCTATCGTTAGCGAGGCAATGTGTTTTGTCCTGCTTACAGATATATTTAAAGGAGCGATTCTGATGAAACGAATGACATTGATGTTAACTCTTTTCGTTATACTATTATTGTGTGTGAACTTGGGGATTGCTGCTGAAGATGCGTCTTTGGTCGCTTACTATTCGTTTGACGGTAATCCTGACGACTCTTCTGGAAATGAAAACCATGGTGTAATTAAAGGTGAGTCTAAATGGGATAAAGGTAAATTTGGAGCCGCAATCCATCTTAATGTAGGTGCACACGTTGAGATGCAGGCGTCCGATACACTGCATGGTGACCTCTTTAAAACAGATCCGTTTACAATTTCTGTCTGGATTAATCCGACCTTTGAAGGCGGTGCTTGGCAACAAATTTGGCGAAGTCTACCCGGTGCTTCCGGACATAACACCTTCTTTGTTAATAAAGATCAAGGATCACTTTCTTGGCGAGGACAGGTCGCCGGATGGACAATCCTATGCGAAACAGATGGCGGCGTGGTTAAAAAGGATGAGTGGACTCATGTAGTTGTTCAAAGCGATGGCAAGAACTACAGAATTTATGTAAATGGTGAGATGGCTAAAGAAACGGATTTTCAGGAAACTCGCGGGGCGAATACGATCTACCGTCTTGGCGGAGAAGGTGGAGAGGGGTATGGCGGTGCAATAGATGATGCCGCAGTCTTTTCTCGTGCTTTAGATGAAAATGAGATCGCCGCTTTGGGCGAAGGGTTTGATGCGTTTCTCTCTGTTGAACCTCAAGATAAACTCACAACAAGGTGGGCATCTATCAAACGTTCAGGATTTTCGCAGTAGAAATTATTGATGTCGCCCTTTCCTTATGTTAACGCGAGCTCCGCGTCCGGGATGTGTCCTTCTTAATGCTTGAATTCTATCAATTAGACATTGTCCGTGCAGTTTCTAACCGTACTTTGTCCCATAAACTGTTAGTTTGTACCTCTGTGTACCGCAAACTAACAGTTTGCGGTACAAAACATTGCTTGGACCGAGCTCACGTTAATGTTAAATAAAGTTGACAAACCCAGTCTTACGCAGTATTATTTAAAAGGTATAAGTGCAAACTACATTAGCAGAGGGATAGTATGGGTGACACGCCAAAAACCTTTGTCTGCAGGAATTGCAACGCAGACATTAAAATAAAAACATTCATTGATAACCTCAAGGTTTGCCCCGCTTGCGATACACATTATCCGATGAGTGCTCAGGAACGGCTTGATCTGCTTGTGGATACCGAGAGTTTTCAGGAAGCTGATACGAACCTCTACTCAATTGATGCGCTGGAATTTCCGGAATATCCAGACAAACTCGAACGCGACATCGCCAAAACAGGACTCCGCTCAGAGATGCTCTCTGGAACAGCAAAAATAGGCGGTTATCCGGTAGCAATCGCAATCGGAGATGTCGGGTTTATCGGTGGCACGTGTGGTGCTGTTATCGGTGAGAAGGTTACCCGATGTATAGAGCATGCCGGTGTAAACCAATTGCCGCTTGTTATCGTTTCAGTGAGTGGTGGGATGCGGATGCAGGAAGGCACCTTAGCGTTAATGCAGATGGCAAAAACTGCTGCTGCTTGCACTGAATACGCAAAAAAAGGTGGATTCTATATCTCCGTTGTCACTGACCCAACGTTTGGTGGTGCGACCGCAAGTTATTCCTCCCTTGGAGATGTGATTGTGGCTGAACCTGGTGCGCGTATCGGCTTTGCAGGTCCCCTTGCCGTTGCAAGTTTACAAGAAGAACTACCCGAAAATTTCCAAAAAGCAGAATCCTTGGTTGCACATGGGTTCATTGACCATATTGTTCACCGCGCAGGCATGCGGCAGTTACTGACTGATCTTATTTCATTCGCCTACTAATACAACGACGCGCCTCTCTTTACTGCCGACACAATGTAAAACTGGTATGAAATGGCAAATCTTACCTTTTCTGTCACTTTATCGGATTTTTAGACGTTTTAAATAAAAGCAATCATATTGCATATATCTTTGCAGAATAGTGGAATGTGTATAGCATTTTAGGTGGTATACGACTGTCTACTCACTTTTATATCCAAAACACATTTATAATATAAGGAACACTCGGAACAAAAAATGCCGAAATCATTAGTTGTTGTTGAATCACCCGCGAAAGCGAAAACTATTGAAAAAATCTTGGGGAAAGATTATATCGTCGACTCCTCAGTTGGACATATCCGCGACCTACCGAAAAACGACCTTGGCGTTGATGTTGAGAACAATTTTAAACCGAAATATGTGTTGATTCGTGGCAAAGGTCCAGTCGTTAAAGCGATCCAGGAAAAAGCAAAAAAGGTTGATTGTATCTATCTCGCAGCAGACCCCGATAGGGAAGGTGAAGCGATCTGCTGGCATCTTGCGACCGAACTAAAGAAAACAAAGAAACCTATCTATCGCATTGTGTACAACGAAGTGACACAAACTGCGATTTTAGAAGCAATTCAAAATCCCGGCACGATTGACCAAGCACTTGTTGATGCGCAGCAAGCGAGACGCGTTTTAGATAGACTCATCGGATGGAAAATTAGTCCTATTTTGTGGCGTAGTGTTAAACCCGGGCTGAGTGCGGGTAGAGTGCAATCCGTTGCTGTACGGCTTATCTGTGAACGTGAAGCGGAAATTGAAGCATTTAAACCAGAGGAGTACTGGACACTGACTGCAACATTGACTCCTGCTCCAAAGGAACACCTCTTTCCCGCAAAATTACATAAAATCGGTACGAAGAAAGGCGAGATTAACAACTACGGTTTCCGTATTGATGAAGCACGCGCGAAAGAGTTAGCGGCAGACGCAAAGGAACAGCCCTACGTTGTTGAAAAAGTACAAAAACGGGAACGAAAACAGAAGACTGCGGCACCTTTTATTACGAGTACTTTACAACAGGAAGCTGCCCGTAAACTCCGGTTTACTGCTAAAAAGACGATGATGGTAGCACAAAAACTGTATGAGGGGTTAGATATTGGAAAAGAAGGGTTGGTTGGTCTTATCACCTATATGCGTACCGATTCAACCCGTGTTGCTCGAGATGCTCTCAGCGCAGTTCGAAAATATATAAACACAACTTACGGAGCGGAGTATCTACCTACCCGTGCTGTTTCGCACCCGAGTAAAGGAAGCGCACAAGATGCACATGAAGCGATCCGTCCTACATTACCACTGCGAACTCCCGAATCTTTGAAATCAGATCTGGATAAAGATCAATATCGTCTTTATGAACTGATTTGGAAGCGGTTTATCGCGAGTCAGATGAATCCCACTATCCTTGACTCTACGACAATTGACATCAAATCAGGCCGTTATCTCTTCCGTGCTACCGGTTCTGTTATCAAGTTTGATGGGTTCAGGCGTATCTATATGGAAGGCCAAGATGATGTCCCTACTGATGAAAACAACACTGACGAAGCGAACACCACTTTGCCAGATGTTAAGGAAGGCGAAACGCTTGATCTACGCAAGTTAGATCCAAAACAACACTGGACGCAACCGCCACCTCGCTATAATGAAGCAACGCTTGTCAAAGCATTAGAAGCGAAAGAAATCGGTAGACCAAGTACCTACGCAACAATTCTCTCGACGATTCAAGCACCGAACCGCGGTTATGTAACAATGGAGCAGCGTAGACTCCTCCCCACAGATGTTGGTAAACTTGTCAACGAACTTCTGATTCACGGATTTCCCGATATTATTGACGTTGAATTTACGAAGGAGATGGAAGAGAAACTCGATACTATTGCCGAAGGGGAAGTAGATTGGGTTGAAACCCTCGGTGATTTTTATCCGTCGTTCCAAGAAGCACTGGAAGAAGCACCTGATAAGATGTATGAGGCGCGAAAAGCGATGGAAACGGAATCGGATGTGCAATGCGACAAGTGCGGCGGGAATATGATTGTGAAATGGGGCAGATATGGACGTTTTCTCGGATGTTCAAACTATCCTGAATGTGAAAATATCAAGGCGTTGAACGGTGATGAAACCGCCGCCGCTGAACCGGAAGAAACCGATACGCTCTGCGAAAAGTGTGGTGAGCCAATGGTTATTAAGCAGAGCCGCGCAGGTGCACGGTTCTTGGCATGTAGCGGTTATCCGAAGTGTAAGAATGCAAAACCTGTTCCGATGGGTGTTGATTGTCCAGAGGCTGAGTGTGACGGTTACTTAGGTGAACGCCGTAGTAAACGTGGAAAAGTATTTTACGGGTGTAGCAACTATCCGACATGTGGATTTGCGAGTTGGGATAAACCGATCGCTGAACCGTGTCCGCAATGTGATGCCCCCTATCTCGTTGAGAAAGTGCAAAAGACAGGTGAAACTCTGCACGCTTGTGCTTCAAAAGAATGTGACTATACCAAAGTAACAGAGCAATCCTGAGAATACGTATAATGTTTCTATGAGAATTGAACGGTTAGCAATTGTGTGGAATGTGAACAATTATGATTCAACTGCATCAAGTAAGTTTCGCTTATCAAGATCTAAGCGTCCTTGAGAGAGCAAGTTTCCGCCTTGAACGCGGTGAATTTGGTTTCCTCGTTGGTGAAAGCGGTTCTGGTAAGACAACGCTGCTAAAACTACTCTATCGCGAATTAACGCCTACTGAGGGTTCGTTAAGTGTGCTGGGACAATCCCTTGCTGATCTAACACCTTCAACATTGCCATTTTTCAGGCGGAAAATCGGTGTAGTTTTCCAAGATTGGAAATTAGTTAACACTAAAACAGTTGAGCAAAATCTTTCTATTCCACAGAAGTTAATTGGCACGAAACGTAAAATATTGCGCGAAAATGTAAATAATCTTCTACACCAAATGGGTTTAGTCCATCATAAGAATGCACTGCCAACCCAAATATCAAGCAATGAAAAACAACGGCTTGCCATTGCAAGAGCAATTATCAACAGTCCATTGTTACTTCTCGTAGACCAATCGACAGAAACATTAGACCCAAAGCTTGCCCTTGAGATGCTTTCGCTTTTTGACACGCTCAATTTTCAAGGCACGACAGTTTTAGTTGCCACTGCAGATCCGGAACTCCCCGAAAGGTACGTCCGCGACAAAAATGCCACGCCGAAACAGGTCTTTAAACTCAAAGATGGATGCATTACGACATAACACTATTGTGTTCATGATACGCAAAGATTAAACTTGCTCCACAAAATGAAAACAGGATAAGTCTTTATTCAAAATGCGGTATAAAATTCAAAACCTCTTTACACATATTGGCCGTACCGGCTTAAACAATCTATTTGGTCTTATTGCGCTGGCTTTTTTCACAGTCTTACTGAGTACATTTTTGTTTATTCATAGTTCTGTTTACGAGGAGCTCGATCTAAAAGGAACGGTACCGTCACTCATCGCTTGGGCTAATGACACAGTTGTTGAAGGAGATGCGCGTGTTTTTGCGGACCAGATTCAGAAGAAAAACAACATCCTTTACATTGACTATATATCTAAAGAAGAAAATTACCACAGGGCGGAAAAACAGTTTGGCGCATTAGGTGGTTATATTAAAAAAAGTGCTTCAGGTAGTAACGACTTTCCCGCAACCTTAGAAATATATGTTAGTCCTGCAGAGAGTTCGCGAAAAAAGTTGGAAGAGATCGCCTTTGATATAGAATCCTACGATGAAATTGATGATGTAGTTCTGACTGGCCAAGGAATACTCACAGATATATTTCGTCAGACAAACCGGATGACAATTGCAACTATCACCATTACAATTCTTATTACCCTCCTTATAATCCGCGCTGCTGTTCTAAAAACAGCCCTAAACCGTCACGAAGAAATCCAACTCTTAGATATTATTGGTGCTACACGTGTGCATCTTAAAATTCCTTTTTTTGTCCACGGTATTTACCTCGGTTTCTGCGGGCCGGTCTTGGGATTAGCCTGTTTCTATCTCCTCTATTGTCTCCTGACTTTTCAACTTGGCGTGCTTGAATTCCTTCCGTATTATCAGCTCATCAGTGTTGTTGTAGCCGGTATAATAATCGGTTTGTGCGGGGGTATATTTGCACAACGAAAGTATTTTAAATCGTATAAAAAAATCTGTATTACGGGTAAATTGTGAAACTTTTAATATAGGAAGACAATAGGTATCCACCGTATAAAAATCAGTTTTTTGTTCTCGGTTATCAGTTAAGGTAGGCTTTTTCTGAAAAGATAACCGTCTTTTAATGTACCCATGTGGTATAAGACATTAAAATCACCACCGAATCCATCCTCTTAAATCATAGGCAAAACTTTTATCATGAAAAATATAGAAATTAGCAATATATTCAGCAATATCGGAGAACTTCTAAAAATTCGAGGAGATGCTTCTTTCCGAATTCGCTCTTACGAAAAAGCTGCCGATATAATTGAAGGGTTAACTGTTGATGTAAGCGAATTAATTGCAGCAGGAAAATTTCAAAATCTGCCCGGAATCGGCAAGACAATTGAGGAAAAGACAAAAGAGATACTTGAGACAGGCACTTGTCAAGCTTATGAAAAACTCATCGCGGAGATGGGATTGGAAGTTCTGGATCTTTTAGACATACAAGGGATTGGAGGCAAAACTGCAAGTCGACTCTATAACGAACTCGGTATTAAAAATCTGAATCAACTCGCGGAAGCACTTGAAGATGGAACATTGCAAGGCATGAAGGGATTAGGAAAAAAGATGCTTGAAACCATCTCAAAAAGCCTCGAATTCCTAACAACCTATCGTGGTACACGTCTGATTTCGCAAACGATAAACCTTGCTGGAAAACTTTCTGAAATTTTAGAAAATTGCGATGTGCTAACGCGGTACGAATTTACTGGCGATTTACGAAGATGCAAAGAGGTGTGTCGTAGTCTTGAAGTTGTTGCTGAATATGCCAAAGACATTGAGTCAACACAAAACGCACTCATTGAACACCTCTCTATGCATCAAGAACAACTCGCAACGGAAATCGTAGATGATCAAGATATTCCAACTGGAGCACCGCTACTACAGTCTTTACAAAAAATACATCTGCTTATTAACAACGATTTTCCAGGGACGATATATCTGTGTTCAGCTGCTGAATACGAGGCAACACTGTTCCTAACGACAGCAACGGACGAACATCTCGCCGCTCTGCCTACTAATACCTCTCTTAATATTAGTGATCCGAACAAGGCATCAGATTTCTGGCAAGAGACTCAACATAACACAGAAGCAGAAATATATGAAAAATTGGGTATGTCTTATGTCCCGCCGGAACTGCGGCAATACTCCGACTCTGTTGCGTTAGCTGTGGAAGACAAGCTGCCCACGCTTGTTGAATTCGATGATATGCGAGGCGATTTACATACGCACACGGACTGGAGCGATGGCGCACATACTATGCATGATATGGTGGCGGCTGCTATAAAACGCGGGTTTGAATACTATGCTATCACCGACCATTCTGTTTCCTCTTCAGTTGCCAACGGCTTGGACGAGGAACGGTTGTTAGCACAGATGAAACAGGTGCGTGAATTAGATGCTGCAACCGAAGGTATCACAATTTTAGCTGGTTCTGAAGTGGATATTCGCAGAAATGGCACACTCGATTTCCCAGATGAGATTCTTGCACAACTTGATATTGTTGTGGCAAGTGTTCATAGCCATTTTACATTATCCGAAGCAGAAATGACAAAACGGATGATTCGCGCGATTGAAAATCCGTATGTCAAAATCATTGGGCATCCGACAGGGCGATTGCTTGGCAGGAGACCGATGTACCCGATAAATCTTGACGAGATTATCAGTGCGGCAGCAGAAAACGACACTATTTTGGAGATCAACGGTTCACCCAATCGTTTGGATTTGGGACCGGAATATGTACGTAAGGCAAAAGCGGCAGGGGTTCTGATTTCGATAAACACAGATGCACACTCAGTTCCCGAATTTGAACGTTATCAATATGGTGTGAATGTAGCACGGCGTAGCGGGTTAACAAAAGATGATGTAATCAATACTTATCCTTTAGAAAAACTACGTGAGACTTTACGCAACAATGTAAGCTGAAAGGAGTATTATCGTGAAACGAACACAACTTGCACCTGCAAAACGCGCCATCATCATCGGTATGGATGGAGCAAGCATGGAACTGGTCAATAACATGATTGCGTGGGGACACACCCCGAATATGGCAAAACTACGTGATGCAGGTGTCCACCGCGCAATGATTGGCGTATTTCCTACATTGACTCCACCTGGATGGACTGCCCTCTCCACAGGCTCTTGGCCCGGCACGCATCAGGTGATGGATTTTAACATTCGTGCAGTTGGAGAAGCACTTGATAAAACGGTGTGGGGTATCAATACAGGGTTATGCCAATCTGAATACCTTTGGAATCTTGTTGAACGTGCTGGCGGCAAACCGATTCTGGTGAAATGGGAAATGTCTTGGCCTCCCACAGTCCAAACGGGAATTCAGGTAGAGGGAACGGGTCCTGGTGTATCAAACCATCATCAAATTGCGGGTTATCACCTCTTTGTAGCAGGCAAATGGGCAGCGCGTCCTATCGGAGGGCAGCGTGACCCAGAGACGCTCGATCCGAGTGCATTGCAAAAAATTAAACACATTGATCCAGTGACAATTAAACCGATTGACACAAGCGAATGGGAAGGAACATTACCCGAATCCAATAAACCTGTTCAGGCGGTAGAACTCATTATCCAACCTTTGGCACGCGGCAGAAAGGATATGAACCGCGGTGAATCTGGCACTCCTAAACCTTTTTATGGACTGATTTATGCTTCTGGTCAAGACGGTTATGACCGAGTCCGGGTGTGTAGCAGTCGTTTTACGGATGACGTTGTTGCGGACCTTGGTGTAGGTGATTGGAGCGATTGGTGGCTGGATACATTTAAAATTGATGGTAGCGATGTCGAAGGCTATGTCCGCATGAAACTTATCACGCTGACGCCAGCCGCAGATGCCTTTGAACTCTTTGTGCCACAGATTTGGCCCAGAACAGATTACACAGTGCCTGCAGAGGTTGCAACTTCAATTGACCAAAATGTTGGTTCATTCCTCCAAAACCCTGCCCGTGACGCACTTGGACAGGTAGACGATGACACCTATTTTGAGCTGTTAGATTACCATCACCAACGTTTGGCAGATGTTGCAACATATCTTGCATCTGAAAACGATTGGGATGTGCTGATGGTAGAGACACATGCGCCGGACTACGCAAGTCACTTCTTTCTTAGCCAAGCAGATGAAATCAGCGGGGCTGCACCCGAAACAATCCATCGCTGCCGAGAAGGATTGCGCCGCACTTACGAGTCTGTTGACCAGATGATTGGGCAAATTGCAGAACTTGCAGATGAGGAGACGGTTGTGCTTATCTGTGCAGATCACGGCGGCACACCAAATCAATTCCGTGCCGTAGATATTGAAAAAGTGCTGGAAGAGACAGGTTTCATTGTCAGGGGAACAGATAGGGCAATAGATTGGACGCAGACGCGTGCACTCAACGTTGGCTTGGTGCATATCTTTATCAACCTTGCGGGGCGTGAACCGAACGGGACTGTTGCACAAGAAGATTATGAGGCAACGCAACGTGAGATCATCGCAGCACTGCATGCATATCGTGATGCGGAAACAGGGAGACATCCGTTTTCACTGGCAGTGACGCGAGCAGATGCGGAGATGTTGAACCTTCACGGTGATCTTGTCGGTGATGTCGTTTACGCTTTACGCCCAGAATTTGATGGTGCACACGGCAAGCAGTTGCCATCGGTTAGTTTTGGGATAGGTGGACAACACTCAACGTTTATCCTCTCTGGTGCGGGTGTGCGGAAAGGTGTTGCCTTAGAACGGCAGGTCCGCGTGGTAGACGTTGCGCCGACAATCTGCTATCTGTTAGGATTGCCGATGCCTACACATGTTGAGGGTGGTATAGTCTATGAAGCGTTAGAAGATCCAAATTGGCATCTAACACGTCTTGCGGAATTAGAAAAGTAGTGGAGCGGACTTACACATTCATCTTCAGCGCCAGTCTCCTGTGACCTCTTCAAATGGCGCGACCGGTTCAAATACTTCATCGTAATCCCCACCATTGTGGCTCACCTCACATGAGCGGAGCCATTCGCGCAGGGTCTCGCGGGTTTGCCCGATATGTTCGCGTTGTTCATTTACCAAGTTGGTCGTTTCGGCACGGTCTTCAATCATATCAAAACACAAATCTTCGCTGCCATCACTGGATAGGTTGCTCAAGCATTTATAACGGTTGTCCATCATTGCGATGGTCGGTGCACCAAACATTGAGCCTTTTCCACTATTGAACCGATACGGAATCGGAGTAGGACGTTCTGTCATGTTTCTTTCAATGGTCGGTAACAGACTGATACCGTCAATCGGACGATTATCTGGCATTTCATATTCCATAACCTCGGTGATTGTCGGGAAGTAATCCAACGTGCTGCACGGCATTTCCACCACGCGCCCGGGGTCTGCATGACCTGGCCAGTGCAATAGCGCGGGTACACCCACGCCACCGTCAAATAAAGATCGTTTTCGTCCGCGCAAGCCGCCTGTTGAGCCCCGGTTGCGGCCATCTTGCCCTGTACGTCCTTCAGGGCCGTTGTCCGAACAGAACCAGATCATAGTGTTTTGGGATACACCCCATGCAGCCAATGTGTGATACAATCGTCCTACCTGATCGTCTATAGCGGTAATACAGCCGTAATAGTGCTGCTCATTTTCACTGTATTCAGAGTACATTTTACGATATTCCGGTCCGGCAACGACGGGGGTATGGGGTGCGTGAAACCAGATTGTTGCAAAGAACGGTTTGCCAATTTCAATAGCTTGTTCAATAAATGGAATCGCGCGATCCATCAGGACCCGGGAATCGCATCCTTCCAAATTTTCTGTTGCCAGTTCTCCATTTTCGTAATACGGCGATGCCCAGGGGCGGTCCAAACGTTTTCCGTTCCCCTGGATACCTACTGCGGGATCCCAGGTGGGAACTGCATACTCTGTGGCGAAAGATGTATCGTAATCCCGTTCCCACGGCGGTGCGTAATTCCGTGCTGGATTACGATTGCGCTTGCCCGAATAATTCCGGTCCAGTGTGCCCAGATGCCATTTGCCAAAATGTCCGGTTGTATACCCATAGGATTTTAACATTCGCGCCAGTGTTATTTCTTGGGCCGGTAAGTGTCCACGATTGGCATGTGTTACGCCATATCGAAAATAGTGTCGTCCGGTTAAACATGTCCCTCGTGTTGGAGAGCACACTGGTCCTCCCGCATAAAATCGCGTGAATCGGATCCCATTACTCGCCAGACGGTCCAAATTCGGGGTTTTGATTATCTCATTTCCGTTAAATCCGACATCACCGTATCCCAGGTCATCGCACATCATTAAAATTATATTAGGGGGTTTCATTTTTTACCTTCCATTTCTGCCTACTGTTCAGACTCTTTCCGCTCTGGGATGATAGATATAACCTACACGCAATCTGAATTAATGTCAAGTTTTTTATTTGAACCCAGAGTTATTCAATTTTCCAATAATTTCTTACTTCATTCAAAGGTCTCTTCTGTAGGAGCGAGCTTTGCTCGCGACCGTTCGGCCGATGTCGCGAGCGAAGCTCGCTCCTACAAGAAGAAACTTTTGAAAGAAGTTAAAGACTATCGAAGAATTGAATGGCTCTGTTATAGTCGCGAAATTTAGTTGACTTCTGTTAGCAAACTCGCTATAATAAAACAAAACAGTAGCAACATCATAACTGAAGTTAAGGCAGATGCATGCACCACCAACATACCAATAGTGAAGACACCATCACAACTCTATTCGTCGAAATCTTGATGCCGATGAGTGCCACATGGAAAATTTATGAGCAGACAACGCAGCCACTCGTCGAAAATAAAAAGAAACCCGATATGATTATCCGCACAGTCGAACGTTACCCAATGGCAGTTGAGGTGAAAATTGACTACAAGCGCGGTCCCAACGAAACAGGCGAAAAGCAGGCACGTGAGCAGTATTTAGGTAAGACACTCGCGATAACACAGGAGAAACTTACCAGTGCAATGGTAATCCGCATTCCACACAGATTCCGCTCAATGCCACGCGATGAGATTAGCGAAAATTTGAAAGACTCCAAAGATTTCGCGTATACCCTTCTTAATCTTGATGAACCTCAAAGATTCCCGAAAAAAGGGTGGCTTCACGGCAGCATCACCGACATTGCAACCGCTATCCGTATCGGTGCTACACCCATCACCAAAATTGAGCAAGCAGCTGAAGTGCTGGAAAACGGCGTCCATCGTGCCGCCGTTATTGTCAATAACGCGATTGAACACCGACCACATATCGGCAAAAGAATAGGTGAACTCCTTGTCCAAGAACCCGGTGACCAAACTACGCAGATGGCAATGCTCATCATCAGCAATGCCCTTGTATTTCAGAGCTCACTTGCACGTAAACCGGATTTAGAAAACGTGCCATCGCTCAGTGAACTCACCGCAGAATATGGGCAACTCGATTCAGACGAAATCCTCCGCGCATGGCGAGAAATCCAAAAGGTAAACTACGCCCCGATTTTTAACGTTGCCTACAATCTCGTCGAAACGCTTGCCGCCGATGATAAACTTGTCGGTGAGATTTTAAGTGTGCTGCGTGATACTGCCCGCGAATTAGAAAAGATGGGACTTGCCCAAGAACATGAACTCGCTGGAATTGTTTTTCAGAAACTTATTGATAATCGGAAAATACTCAAAGCGAACTATACCCGCCCCGAATCTTCTGCACTGCTTTGTGCCCTCGCGCTACCCGAACTCAACCGCGATCCAAAAAAACTGAAAATTGCAGATTTCGCTTGTGGCACAGGTTCACTCCTCAATGGTGTTTATCAACGCCTCCTCATGCTTTACGAACAGACAGGTGGAAAAGGGGAAACCATCCATCAATATATGATGGAAAATAATCTCGTGGGTTGTGACATCCTGCCGAACGCTGCGCACCTAACTGCGTCTATCATTGCCAGCACCTATCCTGATGTCCGTATCGGTGGTACACGCATTCACACAATGCCCTACGGCACGCAGCGAGCAGATGGGCTTTACGCCATTGGTGCGCTCAACCTACTTAGCGATCCGTCAGGTACGCTCCCGTTAACCCTTGACACAACGGAGACCGCCACAGGACAAGGCACAGAAATCACTGACATGAGAGATGCGTTTAGACATGACGAATTTGACATTGTTATTCAGAATCCACCTTATACGCGAACAGGTGATAATAACGCAAATGTACCAAAGAGCGTTTTCGGTGACAAGAAGGTAGCAGCAGCAATGCGAGATTCGCTCAAAGTACAGAAGTGTCAACTCACAGGCAATAACACAGGTCTCGGAGCACACTTTGTTGAACTTGCGGATAAAATGTTAAAACGGAACGCCAAAATGGCATTTGTGCTACCTGCCACGTCTATTACTGGCAGTAGTTGGCAAAAGGTTCGAAAGCTGTGGGCAGCGGAGTATCATGATGTACTTGTCATTACTATTGCACATGAAAATATTGAGGAGTGTACCTTTTCTGCGGATACAGAGATGGCAGAGTGTCTCGTTGTTGCAACGAAGGGTGAACGCAAAAATACTGGGAGAGGAATATTCATTTGTCTTACGCGGTCTCTTAATGGGGAGTTAGAAGCATTGGAAGTCGCTAAGCAGATTCGTAGGTTCAAGAGTAATGCCCGGCATCTTGAAGATGGTATGGGAGGCGGTGATCCGCTCATGATAGGAGATGCTACTATAGGACAAGTGATTTCGGCTCCACTTCCGCATAGTGATGCAGGCTGGCCCATTTCTCGTGTAAAAGACATGGTTGCAATCCAAGCAGCATACTATCTCGCAAATGGACAGATACGGCTTCCGCGCCAGGGTGACGCTATTCAATTTCCATGTTGCCCCGCATCAGAGATTGGGACGCTTGGGGCAGGTCCTAAGGACATATACGGTGGTGGCGGCAGAGGTGCTTTTGACGTAGAGAAGGGTTGTTTAGACACCGCGCAGTATCCAGGATTGTGGCATGTAGATGGCACGACCCAGCGAGCAATGATAGTACCGCCAGATTCTCACGCCAGACCGCGCGCAAATTCAGACGAAAAAGCGCAGCGAATCTTGAAGTTGAATAGTCGGGTCCATTATAATATGGAATTGCGGTTTAATGCGAATTCATTGGTAGTAATGTTTACTGAAGATAAATCTCTCGGCATTGCCTTAATTCCTAATGTTTGCTTCATGAATGAAAAATATGAGTACGTGTGGACATTGTGGTGTAATTCAACATTTGGTTTGCTTTCCCACTGGATGCATAGTGGTACACAACAGCAAGGCAGGGGAAAATTGAGCCGTGCTGCTTTTGATGCAATGCCAACGCTGGATGTTCGCGAACTCTCTGATGAGGCACTTGCAAATGCAGAACAGATTTTCAACCAACTAAAACATAAGCAGATGTTACCGTTTAATCAGATGGATGAGGACCCTGTGCGTCATGAACTTGATCGGCTGTTGTTATCAGATGTGCTGGGTATTACGGAAGCGGAACGTCCGGATGTGCATGAAGGGCTTGATCTGCTTCGGAAAATGTTGTGTCAAGAGCCGAGTATCCACGGTGGGAAGAAGTCGAAGGTTAAGTTGGATGCCTCTTAACTTTGTAAAGAATATTACTTTTACGCATTCAATTGTTTTGGGTGTATTTTATCTAAACTGTGAAAATATTTCAATTATATTTGACAGCATGTATTGAATTATTGTATACTGGTACAAAAGTGTGTGAGAGCGGGAAAGGTAAATATCTTTATGAATTCTGAACATGAATCTGAACATGAAATTGATGACAGAACATTTAATACCTATATTGAAATGCAGAAAGAGGTATCTAAACGAGAGCTTTCGCTTTATGAACAAGTTGACAAATATTTATTTACACTTTCAAGTGCTGGATTAGGTTTTTCTATTGCATTTATTAAAGGTATTATCAATTTATCAACATCATCAAATAATTGGGTGCTGTTTGGTTCATGGTTTTGTTTTATGGCTGCAATTGTTCTAAATCTGGTATCGTATTTGCCCGCAAAAAAAGCGTTGCTATTTCAGAGAGAACGTATTGTAAAATATTACTTGCAAGGAGATACTAGTGTATTAGGTGAAAAAAATATCTTTTCAGTGCGTGTTGATCGTCTTAGATTTTTTTCAGTCGTACTCTATATTACAGCCCTGGTCCTAACTTCGTTATTCATTATATTAAATCAAGATAATTTTATTAATCAGAATCAATTAAATGGAGGCCTATTGTGAAAAACCGGAAACCAAATAACCGATCAGGAGCGGATACGCCCAATAAGAGTAAAGGTAAAATTGCAGATAGAGTGAACAAATCACAAAACCCTCCTGAAATTATAGTCTTACCAGATAATATGTTACCTGATAAGCCTAATATAGAACCTACCAAACCTGTTGAAAAACCATCTGAAGATAAACCGAGTGGTGAAAAACCATCTGATAAGAAATAGGTGTTTTGTTTCTTATAGCAACTTGGTAACCTAACTAATCCGTTTCAAAACCAGTTGAAATGGATTAGTTAGGTTACCAGTAAAAAAACAAGCAAGCGTATCACGATAACGTGACACGCTCCCACTGCTCCTGTTATGATGGCAAATTCAGACAATTGTCCCAAATTACCACTTGACATTTCCCTCAAATTTCCGTTAAAATTGATACTATACTACAAAAGGTGAAGGAGCGGAGGAATGGCATCAGAAACAGTCCGAGTCGGCATCATTGGCGCAGGCAGAAACACAACATCACGACATATCCCTGGGCTTCAAGCAATTGAAGACGTTGAGATTATTGGAGTCTGCAATCGGAGTAGAGAGTCATCACAACGGGTAGCGGATGCGTTCGGAATCCCTAAAATCTACGACAATTGGCAGGAAGCTATTGACGATAAAGAGACAAATGCAATCGTCATAGGGACATGGCCCTATATGCACTGCCGTGCAACTGTGTCAGCACTTATGGCAAATAAGCACGTGATGTGTGAAGCACGCATGGCAATGAACGCCCGCGAAGCACATGCGATGCGACTGTTGGCACGTAGGAAATCGCACCTCACCGCGCAAATTGTGCCTTCACCGATGACGCTCCGAGTGGATAACACAATAAAACGTCTAATTGCCGAAGGATATATCGGTGAAGTGCTTGCTATTGAAGTGCGTGCAGGCGGCGCGTTTTTGGATAACGAATCGCCGCTGCAGTGGCGGCAGGATTTTGACCTCAGTGGCATGAACATCATGAGCATGGGCATTTGGTATGAGGCATTGATGCGTTGGGTCGGAGAAGCAACAAAAATTATGGCGATGGGCAAAACATTCGTCAAAATGCGTCCTGATGCTGATGGCGTGATGCGGGCAGTGCGTATTCCAGAACATATTGATGTGGTCGGTGAACTTGTCTGCGGCGCACAACTCCACATGCAAATCTCTGCCGTAACGGGATTGGCGGGTGCCCCTGAGGTCTTTATTTTTGGTAGTCAAGGTACTTTGCGATTCTCAGGAAATAAACTCTATGGTGGCCAAGAAGAAGACAACGAGTTGAATGAGATTGATATTCCCACCGGGGAGGAAGGTGCGTGGCGAGTAGAAGAGGAATTTGTGAATGCTATCCGTGGTGAGGAGATTATCACACATACCGATTTTGACACTGGTGTAAAGTATATGGAGTTTACGGAAGCGGTCACGCGGAGTATGTCCTCTGGTGCTGCGATTTCTTTGCCGCTTCAAATGTAAGTTAGGTTGAATGAACGCGAAAAGCCAAAGTACCGTAAGCACACTTGGTATTGATTTGTGAATCTGGGTGTAAACAGTGCACTAAACCTTAAATTTGGTAGGAGCGGTTTCCCAACCGCTCAGTATCGGTTGTATCCGATGCGGTTAGAAACCGCATCTACCGTTGAATTATATTACCTTATAGAAAATGAAATACGGCACACGAAGTGTGCGGACTACTTTTAAGAAAGGAGAAAAATTGACATTAGGAGGCCTTTTTGATATTTGCCAAGACCTTGAACTGAGACAAGCGAAATTATATGCATCTTTTGCGTTACTTTTGGGGGATGTTGATGAACGGATAGCGCGATTTTGGGAAAGGATGAGTACTGAGGAGTGGCAACACTATATTCTCGTGGATTTTGGACGCGCTTTATGTGTAGAGGCATTCGGCATTGACACGCCTATATCTGCTGGAGACACTGAAAAATCTGCCTCGCCAATAGCACTACTACCCGATATTTCCATTCAAGAGATTACAGATGCATTGGACTCACACGAATTGAAGGTAGAAAGTGGAAGAATCACATTAGACGAGGCGTTTGAAATAGCAATCGCTATTGAAGGGAGCGAAGCGGATACTATCTATATGTATCTACTTTCTATCATAAGGAAAGCGATCCGAGAGAGCAACCAACCTTATCTGATGAACCGCATTGTGCAAGTGGAAAAAGATATGGTGTCACATGTAGACGGACTGGTGCAGGCGACACAAAAATTTTCAAAAGATACCTCGCTGATTAGGAAAGCACATCGTCTAAAGGAAGAACACGGGTAAAGTTAGGAATGCTGTGCGTTGCAAAGCAGATTGCCCGCTTGTGTACATGCAACTTGTTCAAGTTGAAGGGTTGTATGGTTGATGCCGAAACGTTGTTGCAATTCGGTGTTTATCTGTTTCAGAATCTCATCATGTGGCAGCGGTGTGTTTTCGTTAATGACCACGTGTGCGCTCAACGCGCTATAATTGGAACATAACGACCAAATGTGCATGTCATGCACATCTTTGACGGGGTCTAAATCGCAGAGATGTTCAGCCACTGTGTGTGCATCAGCATTACGAGGTGAGTTTTCAAGCAAGATATGCACCGCTTCTCTCGTCACATTAATTGCACCAAATAGAATAATCCCGCCGATAAGGAAGCTGAGAATCGCATCAATTGGGTACCAGCTTGTCCAAAAAATGATTGCACCGCCAATGACAACAGCAACAGAGGAAAGCGTATCCCCTATCACATGCAGCACCGCGCTCCGCACATTGAGGTTGCCATGACTTTCCCCGTGCAGCTGCCACAAGATAAACAGGTTTGCAACAAAGCCGAGACATGCCACAACAAACATTCCTGTCACCTTAATCTCAGTAGGTGAAAAGTACCTGTTGTATGCTTCGTAAAAAATCCAACCGGAGATGACGATAAGCGAAACACCGTTGAGAAACGCTGCGAAAACCTCAGCACGATGGTAACCGAAAGTACGGGATGATGTTGCAGGACGCGTTGATAGATAGATGGCCAACCAACTTATCAGAAGTGAGAGTACATCCGACATCACATGTGCAGCATCACTTAGTAACGCAAGACTACCTGACCAGATTCCCCCGATTACTTCACCAAGGAAGACAAGAAACGTAACGACTATCGCAATCTTAAATTTCTTCTGCAGGTGTTTCTGATGGCTATGTGAATGTTCTTCCTCGTGATGATGTTGGTGGCTATGATTGTGCAAAATATCTCCTAAAAATCAAACCTGATCCAGTTATTTTGTAGCTTATTTTGTAGCGCAAACTAAATGAGGATTAAGTTATTAATTCGGTAATTCTGATTTCTTTTCTGTCAGAATCGCGAAATTCGCGGAGAACACGGAAAACACGGAGCGCCTCTTGCACATCCTAAATCATTTTCACAAAATGTGCCGTCGTGACCAAAATATCTCTTTTTCCGCGTCCTCTGCGTTCTCCGCGAATTCCGTGATTCTGACAACAAGATGATGGACCTCACACAAGGAAAAACATTAAACAAGATATCTATGGTCAGGAAATTACCGAAATATTATTTTAATCTTCATAAAGTTTGTGCTACTATGTAGCAACTTGGGTTAATTTAGTCAGAGTCACTGGACTTTGTCTTTGATTCGCTGTCATTGGACTTGCTTTTTGACTCACTGCTCGTGTCCGTTTTCTTCTCTTTTTTATCGTTTTTGTCACTTTTATCGCTTTTTTCTGACGATGCGTTTTTGTCTTTTTCGGCGGATTTTTTGTATCCTTCACTCCGATAATCGGTGGCGTAGAAGCCAGAGCCTTTGAAAATCAATCCAGCCCCCGCTCCGATGAGTCGTTTTACTTTACCATTACACTCAGGGCATTCTTCAAGCGGCGGTGCTGTAATGCCTTGAAACTTCTCAAACTGAATATCACACTCAAGACACTTATAGTCATACGTCGGCATATAAAATTTCTCCTTCATTTCTTTGTTGATAAAATACACATGATTTGATAAATTTTAATAGTTAAATTTGAAAAAGTCAAGTCAAATTTGACAATACGAAATCAGTCAGATTTTATTTTAGAGGCATTTATGCGTATTCCTTATGATGTAGAGAGTTTTCCACTCGGCAAAGGACCGATGGTCATGTTGGTTCTTTTTCTTATCTCCTGCCTTTTCATTTTTGCGCCTGCCGAAGAAAAAGGGGAGAATGTAGAATTTTGGATTTTTGCCAACACCCATTATGAAGAATATCAAGCCCGTGTGCCAATTTTTGAGGCATTACATCCAGAAGTTAACGTTCAACTCATCAATTATGGTGGCACGATGCACGACAAACTGCTTACCGCGCTGCTATCTGATTTCGGCGCACCAGATGTTGTTGAAGTAGAAATTACATCTATCGGTCGTTTTCTAAAAGGGGATATTGACGAGGTAGGTTTTGTAGACCTACGGCCAAGGTTAGAAAGCGAAGGTTGGATGGAAAAATTAGTCGTTAGCCGATTTACCCCTTGGTCTTACAAGGGAAAAATATTTGGTATTCCGCACGACTTACACCCTGTTGTGTTACTTTACCGAGATGACCTCTTTAAAGCAGCTGGTGTTGAGATGACCGAGATTGAAACATGGAATGACTTCATCGCTGCAGGGAAAAAAGCCTCCCGCGATCTTGATGGTGATGGCAAAATTGACCAATATGCGATTGTATTGGATAGACGGACTGAAAGTGACTATTTTAACCTGCTACTACAAAGGGGCGGTGGATTTTTTGATGCTGATGGAAACGTTGTTATTGATAGCGAAATTGCGATTGAAACCTTAGAATTTCTTACATCACTGTTTAATCAACACAAAATCGCCACACCTGTTTACGGCACATGGCATGGTGATCCGAGCAACTTCGCTGCGATGCAGGACGGCAAAATACTATCTGTGCTTGCACCGGATTGGTATGTCGGTATCCTCAAAAGTCAAGTGCCGCAGATGGCTGGCAAATGGAAGGCTATCGGTATGCCAGCGTGGGAGGTAGAAGGTAGACGCACAACAACCCGCGGCGGCACAATGATCGGTATCACAAAGCAGTGTAAAAACCCCGACCTGGCATGGGATCTCCTGAAATTCGCCTATTTTGACAAAGCAGGATTGATTAACCGTTACGAAACGACACGGATTATTCCGCCTCTCAAAGATGCGTGGGATGCCCCAATTTATAAAGAACCGGACGCTTATTTAGGAGGGCAGCCATTAGGCGAGTTGTTTATTGAACTTGCGCCTGATCTACCACCGCGCTATCAGAATCCGTATTGGTCTGAGGCAGCGGATTTGCTGAATGATGCAATTTTTAATGCCGTTACTGAAAAGCAGACACCAAGAGAAGCCTTGACAGAGCTTGCTGAAAAGGTTCGCGCACTTATTGCAAAAGATCAGGAACGCTGGGGAGAAGGAATTATTGATGAAAATGGAACGGAATAGGTCCAGTTTTTGGCATCAGCAACAGAAAATCGCGCCTTATCTTTTTATTGCGCCGTTTTATATTCTTTTTATCGTTTTTATGGGGTATCCGTTAATCTCATCGCTTATCCTGAGTTTTTATGAGATGCGCGGATTCCAGAGCAGAATCTTTGTCGGGTTTGCCAACTTCACAGACCTGTTTCGCGATCCAATCTTTTGGAAATCGTTATGGAATACGACATATTTCGCCCTCGGCACGCTCGTCCTCCAATTACCGATAGCCTTACTACTCGCTATTCTGCTCAACGCAAAGTTCGTCAAAGGGAAAAATTTTCTACGCCTCGCCTTTTTTGCTCCTGTTCTGGTTGCTGGGGTGTTTGTCGCAATCATCTTTAATCTTATCTTTGACCAACGTGCTGGACTAATCAACAACGAATTTATCCTTTTTGGCAAGGAAATAGGGTGGCTCAGTGAGGGAAAATATGTAATGCCAGCCGTCATTCTAACAGGTGTGTGGCAGTGGGCAGGATTCAATATGATCTATTTTTTAGCGGGGTTACAAGGAATTCGGCAGGAACTATATGAAGCTGCAGCAGTCGACGGTGCGAATTGGTGGCAGTCGTTTGTGCATATCACACTCCCCTCTTTACGACCCGTAATCGCCTTTGTGGTTGTCGTATCTATGATCGGTTCATTTCAACTCTTTGACTTGCCCTATATTTTAACAAATGGCGGCGAACCTGCTGATGCTGGCTCAACTATCGTAATGTATCTCTACAAGAACGGGTTTCAATTCATGCGTCTCGGTTATGCTGCAACAATCGGGTGGGTGCTTTTTATCATCATTGCTATTATTTCAATAGCGCAATTGAAATTACTTGGTATTTTCCGAGAGGAATAGCGGAAAGGAACAACAGTGCAAATTTTACCAGCAATAGACCTACGTGGTGGCAAGTGTGTAAATCTGGTACAGGGGATCGCGGAACAGGAGACTGTCTTCTCAGATTCGCCTGTGGATATGGCAAAACGGTGGCAAGCAGAGGGAGCAGAATATTTACACCTTGTTGATTTAGATGGTGCGTTTCAAGGTGAATCGGCAAATCTACACATTGTGCGTGAGATTGTTGATGTACTTGACATCCCCGTTCAACTTGGGGGCGGTATAAGAGACATGGAGCAGTTAGAAGCGGTTTTAGCGTTAGGCGTAGACCGCGCAATTTTAGGTACTGCTGCACTCAAACAACCGCGTTTGGTGAAGCAGGCTTGTGCAAAATATGGAGAACGGACCGCTGTAGGTATTGACGCGAAGGACGGGATGGTCGCTACACACGGGTGGTTAGAAGTATCTCAAAAATCTGCGGTTGAATTTGCAATAGAGATGGCTGAAGTCCAAACACTTATTTACACCGACATCAAAAGCGATGGTATGCTCAAGGGACCAAATGTTGCAGCAACTGCGGATATTATCAATGCCGTGCCTGCAGATGTCATCGCGTCAGGAGGCGTTACGTCGCTTTCTGATATTGAAAGATTGAAGAAAATTGGTGCCAGTGGTGCGATTATTGGGCGCGCTTTGTATACCGGTGACCTTGCATTATGCGATGCAATTGCCGCTGCGCGGTAGATAGATTTATAGGCGGATTACACGACAGCAGTCACAACACCGAGGCCTATCCGAGACCCCATTTTCTTCACCTCAAACGTTGTGCCGACTTCCATCGCAAGCGGTAATTCAAGAACAAATGAAACATGTGCATTCGCGCCGGGGGTAACAATTGATAAATCTGATGGGAGTTGTAATCGCGCTGACACATCAATACCCCACAAACGGACTTCAGGTTTATCATTTTCAATCAGCGGGATATGCGTGCCGCTCTCTTCCTGTGTAAGCAGATAAACGAGAGCTGTAAATTCAGAATGCGCCTTTATCGTCTTAGGAAGACACAACACCTGCCCAACAGATAACCAATCCGGTTCGGACTCAACAATCACTTCATTCTCTTTTATACTAAGACATTTTGTCTTTATCCGATCACCTTTACCGACAATATCCACCGCTTGTCCAACAGCGAGATGTCCTTGCACAATTTCACCCCGCACCGTTACACGTTCTTTCAATTCTTCTACAATTTCATAGATCGGCATAATTGGGGGCAAGTTATCAGCATTGATAGGTGTTGGCATACACCGATTCATCGCAAATATTAGGTCGACAATCGGTTTCCAATGATCAGCACCGATCCGATCGCCTTTGTATTTTAGCGCTCTATCGGCATCGCCAACGATTATAGGATTATCCTCTTCATTCCATCCATTTTCGGTGAGTAATTCACGCATTTCCTGTTTGCAGATGTCTATGAGTTCATCATCAATCGCAGCGTTTCGTGTATTGAGAAAGGAGATGACCGTAGGGATGTTTAATCTGTTTGCAATGGCAATATGTTCTGCAGATTCGTGTGTAACACCATCAACAGCATCCACCACCCATATTGCGCCTTGGGTCGCAAATGACCGGGTGACTAACATTTTGACAATATCCAGATGTGTTTCACAATCAACCTGTGAATAGAATTTTCCGCTGGTTTCGTAGTCAATTGCACGATAGGTAATGCTCACACCTTCTCGGATAGAATGGTGAAGCGGTACTTGCTGTTCAAAGTGAGTGCCAACGTTTGAACGAATTGACCCGATTTTTGCGATGACCTTCGCGATCGCTGCTGTCAGTGTCGTTTTCCCGTGTCCAGTAGCACCGAGTGTGCAAATAGGTAACCCGCGATGTCCGTTTTCTTTTTTGTCCGCCATTCCTTTCTCCTAATGGTTATAATCTTTATGTAGCCTTGGTCTTATTATAACACAAAGTTGGAGATTCGGCAATGATTGTGGTTAGTAGGGGGTGTGTAAAGTTTTCGGCATGTGTCCTGTCTGAATCGCGGATTATCGCGGAGGACGCAGAGAACGCGGAAAGAAGAGATATTTGGTCACAACGGCACATTTTGTGAAAATGGATGTACCCGCTGCTGGCGAGGCGGGTTAGGAAGTAATCAACGGTATGAATCATGGCGAATGCCATACGCGCATTCGTCTTTAGGCATTCCCCGCCCCACCAGCGGCAGATGGAAAGGCGAGGTAACTGCTCCTCAACAGCTGAGGGTACAGCCGCAGGCTGCGGCTGTGGTGGGTGGGTAGCTAATTCAGGAACCGATCTCCAAACTCTTCGAGCGTGAGGTAACCGCCGTTTTCAAAGTCAGCGTCTTCATGCACGAAACGGATACGGGAAACATCTAAGTTTTCGGCTGTCCCATCCCTGAATTGAACTTTATAAATCTCGATCTTGCGCACACCATCGTCATAGCCTCTCACGATTCTACCTGTAAGATTCGCCTCATCCCCTTGCTCGCCAAGCAACTTAACCTTGACTCCGAGATCGGGATGGTCGGCGATCACCGTGCCACCGATGTCGTTGACATTGATAATCATATCGCTGCCGTCAGATACGTTCACCAGCACTTCATCGGCGGAGACACCTTCAACGACACGTCCCTCATAGAAAGTACCGTCCAGTTCGAAGTAGATGTCGTCACCGTCGTAGCGCGTGACGACCTGTACCGTTTCTGTAACCTGCCCCGTTTCCGTCTCGGTAGGGGTGACAGGACCGTCTCCGTTCCCGCAGCCAGTGATGCCACCACAGACAAAGGTAATGCCCAGCACCAACGCGACACAGTATAGATTGTGCTTGGTTAAAAACCTGATTGACCGATAATATTTCGTTAAAAACATAGTAAACCTCCTTTAGGTTTCGTTAGATTTGATCTGAAAATTTTCTATTTGTCTGAACCAATTAAGGATATTTTATCTTATGGCGGAAATTGTCCACCTGATCCCTGTCTGAATCGCGGAAAGCACGGAGAACACGGAAAACACCAAATCAACGGTATGAATCATGGCGAATCATGTAGAATACCACACGCGTATTCTACCACGCGCATTCGTCTTTAGGCATTCCCCGGAAAATCCTCTTGCACAACCCAAATCATACTCACAAAATGTTGTCGTCACCAAATACCTCTTTTTTCCGTGTCCTCTGCGTCCTCTGCGTCTTCCGTGATTCAGACAACAAGATGATGAAAAAAACGATTGCAACCGTAATATCGACAGGGATAACACGTATCGGTTTTGGTGTTAAAATTAGTCCATCCGCTTTGCATCTGTTCTATTCATCAGAGTTTACCAATTTATCATGTTTTTTATTATACCGTACTTTTGATTTAATGAGTCAAGTTTTTTTGCCACTATAGGCGTGTAAAGTTTGTGTCCTCCTTTTTCGTCAGAATCGCGGAAGGCGCGGAGAACACGGAAAACGCCAAATCAACGGTATGAATCATGGCGAATGCCATAAGCGCATTCGTCTTTAGGCATTCCCCGGAAAATGCTCTTGCACAACCTAAATCATACTCACAAAATGTGCCGTTGTGTCCAAATATCTCTTCTTTCCGCGTTCTCTGCGTTCTCCGCGATAATCCGCGATTCTGACAGGACACATGCCAAAAACTTTACACCCCCCTGCTGAACTCAGCAAATTAATGTTGACAGCAAGACAGTGTTCGTATATACTTAATAGTCACAAAATTCAGATCAGATTACATTTTACGCGAGATATAATGTAATTATTCAATCAAATGTAGTAATATTACCATGGCAAAGAAAAAAAATAGGACAGCGAACGTTGCCCGAAAACGGGAAAAACGAAATCGTGACCGAAAAAGCAGACATAAACAATTAGCAGTTGAGAAGCAACGAAGGCATCCGTACGGCAAGATGGACGAGGAACGTTTTCACACATGCCTTGTGAGAAGTCGCGATCTGCTTGAAGAAACAGAACTTGAAGGGTTACACTTCGATCCCGACTTGATGTTTGATGAGGTAGTACAATTTCTCAGAGATAATGAAATACAATATTCACCACAAGATTCTGATGTAATTTGTGACAGATTCCGCGAAGATGTTCTGCCACGTCTGATTACACCAAGATTTAAGCGAACTCTATTAGCTGCATTAACTGCATGCGAAAATCGTCTGAGACGAACAGGAGATCGTGATCTCGCGGAAGTTGCATTTGTTACACAATTACTATTTGAAGTAGCACCGCCAGATATTTTCGGGGAACATCCGTTAATTCAAGGTATCTGTATGCAAACGTTGTGCCTACTTGTTGAGCAACCACCGGCTGCCAACGCGGAACATCCTGCTGTCAGTAGCGTTTTGTCTGACGTTCTGGAAACTGAAAATGCTACAGATCAACAAAAGGAAACACTGCCAAATATGTTCTCAGATGCTATTGCAAAAGAGTCTACTTTTGCGAACGGTGAATCACAACTGATTGATACCTCAGACATATTGCCTGTTCCGACTGTACCAGAACCAGAAGCATCACACCCTATACCTTCTCCGGATTCACTGCCTGCGAAAGTACTTTACAAAAATTTTGAAGGTTTAGCAATCAAAGAAGTTTTAAAAAGATGGCAGGGGCCTACTCTTGAAAAAGAGACAGCGACACAACTTGATTATTTTGATGCGGAACAGGAACTTTATATCACCGTAACCGAAAGTCGTGTACAACTACATGCACATTCTGATGCAGAATTAACAGTAGCCATGGAAGCACTTGAAGTGCATTGCCAATCGGCTTTAATGTATCTCGCTAAAACTTACGAAGAAGGAGGTAACACGGATGGCACGGAGTAAAAGCGGACGGACCAGACGACGCACACAGATTCGTCAACGGCAGTTACGCCGTAAAAAGAAGAAGAAAGCAGCGTTGAAAGAACTGTTGCAGAATCGCTAATTGTCCTACTGTATTGGCACTAAAAATGCCTAAACTTTAACGTGAGTTGGTAACCTGGTAGGCGCGTTTTCTAAACGCGCCTGTCTCTGTGCTGAAGAGGGCCTAACGGCGCGTTTAGAAAACGCGCCTAACAGGGGTGTGGACCGCTATTTTGCAGAAATACCGTAGTGAAATATTGTTTTTGCTAACATGTTTATATATGATAATGAGATTCATTTTCAATGATATTAAGTCTCATTATCATATATAAACATTTGTGAAATCAAGATAAACTTTACAATGGAATAGTTTTAAGAAATTTGATATTTTTTGCAGATTTTCTTGACATTCCAGAAAATAGTGAGTATAATTAACGAAAATCATGTGATGGTAAATAATCTATCTTGACTTATTGACATTAGCATAATTTAGGATAATGAGATTCGTTATCAATTTATAACTAATTCTCAAGCCTAATTATAAATCTGATTTAACCAACCGCATAATATGATATTGAGTCTCAATATCATATTAGACAGAGTTATATTTATGAAAAAACAATTGATTTTCCCTACAGTTTTGGGAATGTTTATTTTACTGAGTATTGGTGCTGTCGCTGAGACCAACCCATTTTCAGTTTCTGGATACGGCATAATTAACTATGCCAACTTTGATTGGGAACTTGACCCGAATAGACGTGCAGCAATTGACGTGGAACGTTTTGTTGTCGCGCCGAAATACCGAATCAATGATACTATCCGACTTGAAGCAGAAATAGAATTTGAACACGGTGGCACCGGTAGCACGATGGAATTTGACAAATTTGAAGAGTTCGGTGAATTCGAGATGGAAATAGAAAAGGGGGGTGAAATAATTGTAGAAAAACTTGCTGCTGTTTTTTCTATTCAACCCACGCTTAACTTCCGTGTTGGGCATATCATCGTCCCAGTCGGGCTCGTTTCAAAGCGGCATCGTCCACAACACTATTTTACAACAACCCGCCCCGAAGCAGAAACACACCTCATTCCGACTATATGGCACGAAACCGGCGTTGAAATTTTTGGCACACTCGGTGCTTTGAAATATCAGGCACAAATTATAAATGGTTTGGATTCAACCGGCTTTAGTTCGCGCCATTGGATAGTTCGCGGGCACCAACTACGGTTTGAGACGGTCAACGCTGAAGCACCCGCGTTTGTCGGGAGGCTTGATTATGCGTTTCACGACAACGCAACCGTCGGTATTTCTGGTTACTATGGAGACACAGCAGCAAACCGCCCCAAACCGGATGTGGATTTTGACGCGCATGTTGGCATTGTGAGTTTTCACGGATTTTATGAGGTAAACGCTGTGAAAGTTCGAGGGCTGTTCTTATGGGGAATGCTCGAAAATGCTGATCGGTTGTCTAAAGTCAACCGTACCCTCTCCAATAATCTAAATGTGAAGCGTACCCCGATTGGTAGTTCTGCTCTCGGTTGGTCCGTTGAAGCAGGATACGATGTACTGTCATTTTTCAAAACAGCCAAAGCATCTTCACATGTATTAGATCTGTTTGCGCGTTACGATTATTATGATACGATGGCAAGTGTTGAAGGGAGCAGATTTGACAATCCTCGGTGGGAAAGAAGCACGTGGACTTTCGGTATTAACTACCATGCACACTCACAGTTAGTTTTTAAGAGCCACTATTCCCTACGAAGGTTAGCTACCAAAGATAAAAACAAGGAAAACACCTTTGCAGTTGGCTTAGGTTTTCAATATTAACACACTTTTACGCGGTACAATACTGCGTTAATTTTATATTTAAATATGATGGAGGATTAAATGAAACTGTATAGTATATGGACAATTTTTGACGCAGCTTGCAAGTCAAAACTTGTTATAGGAATGTGTTGTTTGTTAATGGCATCTGCTTTAATAGTAGGATGTGGAGACGATAATAATGATGAACCCGATCCTGGTGAAGCTTATGATGCTGGGACTATGCTAAACGATTTTGCTAATACTGTCGTGTTAGCAACTTATACTGATTTAGACAATAAAGCTGGCGAACTCTTGGCAGCTGTCAAGGCATTAGCGGCAGATACCACGCAAGCAAATCTTGAAAAAGCACAACAGGCGTGGAAAGCAACGCGAACACCGTGGGAACAGAGCGAGGCATTCCTGTTTGGGCCAGTTGATACACAGGGACTCGACCCCGCTTTAGATACTTGGCCGGTTGACCGTATCAGTCTAAAAGAGGTTTTGGATAGTAACAATAATTTAACGGTAGATTTTGTCACCGTTGAATTAGAAGATTCACAGAAAGGTTTTCACACAATTGAGTTTCTGCTTTTCCGTGAAGGGGATCAGCGCCAGGCAGACGATATAACTGAACGTGAACTACAGTATCTGATTGCATCCACTGAGAATCTCAAAGCGAGCACTTCTCAACTGCGATTGGCATGGGCACCAGAAGGTGAAAATTTCAGTAATACTGTTGCGTCAGCTGGTGAGGAAGGCAATGCTGTCTACCCGTCACAGAGTGCCGGAGTACAAGAAATGGTCAACGGTATGATCACCATCGCCGATGAAGTGGCTAACGGTAAAATATCTGACCCATACAACGAATCGGATACAACCCTTGTTGAATCACAATTTAGTTTCAATTCTATCTCCGATTTCCAGGATAATATCAGAGGCATCCAGAACGTCTACATAGGGAAATTCGTAAGTGATGGGCAAGGATTAAATAAATTTGTCAAGAGTAAAGATATTGACTTAGATACTCGGTTCGAGACAGAGGTACAGAAAGCAATTGACGCCATCGGCGCGATTCCGGATCCTTTCCGTGATTCAATTACTGCTAACCGTTCCGCCGTTCAAGCAGCAATTGATGCTGTTAGCAAGGTTCAGTTGACGCTTGAACAAGATATACTTCCACTTGTCCAAGCAAGTGAGTTTAATTAGTATTGCACACACGTGCTTTGTCAGTAAGGACTATTTCGTTTTGTGGGAACAGTCACTGGCTGTTCCCAACAAAAATAGCAATAAATATGAAGTTTTTTCACACAGTTTTATCTTTTACCCTGTTAGTATCTATCTTAATTGGGTGTAGCTCCGAACAATCAACGGAAATCTTAAATTCCAATGTGTCTATAGATTCCTCAGGTGCGCTTTCCGGTGGGGATACAACTATCTTTGATGGATCAAGCCATGCGTTCTCAATTCCCGCCCCTAATCTTTCCGCGGCAGCACTTGAAAAACACTTGGAAGGTGATGTTGAATTTGAAGCAGTTTTTGTCACCGCTCCTGCGGTGGTGAATCCTGGTCTTGGTCCCATCTACAACAATGTTTCATGCATTAACTGCCATGCTCGTGACGGGCGCGGGCGCCCACCAGGCGTTGATGAGAAATTTGTATCCATGCTCTTTCGGCTTAGTCTTCCGAATACTGAAAACGAGGGAGATGTAAAATCTCCGATTCCAGTTCCGGGTTACGGGACTCAGTTGAACAATCGTGCAATCTATGGAACACCTGCAGAAGGTTCAGTCAAAATAGAATATTCTGAACAACCGTTAACAACCGAAGACGGAACGCGCGTGCATCTTCGCTATCCGAACTATACTGTTACGGATACCTATCAACCTTTACCCGAAAATGTTGAAGTATCACCGCGTGTAGCACCGGTGGTGTTTGGTCTCGGATTGTTAGAAGCAATTCCTGAAAAAACTATCTTAACTTACGCTGATGAGACTGATGTTAACGGAGATGGAATCTCTGGCAAACCCAATTATGTATGGGATGTAATCAAAAAGCGTTACATGCTTGGTCGTTTCGGATGGAAAGCGAATCAACCGACACTTCTCCAGCAGGTCGCCTCTGCATATCATGATGATATGGGTGTTACGACATCATTGTTCCCTTTAGAAAATTCAACTGGTCAATCCCAACTCAAGGAAAACAGAATAACCCCTGAGGTTAGCGATGAAATTTTAGATGTGGTAACGTTTTATGTGCAAACGTTGGCAGTTCCTGCACGACGGAATGTGGACGACCCACAAGTTATACACGGTGAGCAGCTTTTTGCACAAGCACAATGCGCGAGTTGTCATGTTCCAACATTAAGAACGGGTGTTTTACCGGGTGTTCCGTCCGTAAGTAACCAAACGATTCATCCTTACACGGACCTTTTGTTGCATGACATGGGACCTGATTTAGCGGATAACCGTCCCGATTTTCATGCAAGCGGCACAGAATGGCGAACGCCGCCACTGTGGGGTATCGGTTTAGTGAGAACAGTGAATGGGCATACTAATTTTCTCCATGATGGCAGGGCACGCAACCTGATGGAAGCAATCCTCTGGCACGGTGGAGAAGCAGAACAATCACGACAAACCGTTTTGGAGATGTCAAAAACTGAACGTGATGCACTTATCGCGTTTTTAGAGTCACTATAATTGTGCGATGATAATTTAACCAAATCAAGTAGGCGAGGGACAAGAACCTCGTCTCAATTCTAAAACAATTTCTAATAATGAGACTTATTTTCAATAAGGAGAAGTTTATGATTACTGTTGCCAATAGAATCTATGTTGCACCTGAATATCACGAGGAATTTGAGGAACGATTCCGAAACCGAGCACGTCTCGTTGATGGAATGCCGGGATTTATCTCTAATCAGGTTTTGCGACCAGTCAATGATGGTGATCCTTATGTGGTTTTTACACTTTGGGAATCACGGAAGGATTTTGAAAACTGGGTTGACTCCGAGGAATTCCGTAAGGGCCACGCGCAATCTGGCACTATGCCGAAAGAGGCGTTCACACAATCCAACAAATTGGAATTGCATGAGGTATTTCTCGATTCTACTCAACCGGACTTAAAGGAAGAACCGCGAGGAGGTCCGTTTAAGGTTCACTAAATTGTCTCATTATATGCTGTCCAACTCTTAATGCTAAAAAATGGTGTCTCTGTTGCTTGTGGCTCTCCAAAATCTGTCCTAACACAAAAAATGTTAACCGAAACCTATGGAGTATCGTTTAATATATTAGCGCATCCAGATGGTTATCCATGGGTGATGCCGAACCTAAATCCTTTATAGGTTCATTCGGATTTTTAGTATTTGATATATTATTTTTATTGATGAAAGACGTTCATCTGAAAATCAACATGTTATGATAGGAGAAATCATGGATCAAGCAAAAAGAGACGCAATCATTCAAGAACTGACTAAGGTATATTGGATGGAATTGGAAGCAACAATTAATTATCTGGCAATTTCCGTTGATTTGGATGGCATCCGTGCCGAAGAGATTAAGAAGTCCTTGGCAGCGGATATTCAAACAGAAATTTCACATGCACAAAATCTCGCTGCCCGTATTAAGGAGATTGGCGGGAAGGTGCCAGGGTCGTTTGAATTTAAACCGATGCAATCTTCACTTCAACCGCCAGAAAGTACCACAGATGTTGTGGCAGCAATTCACGGTGTTATTGAGGCAGAAAACGCCGCAATTGAACAGTATAATAAGATTATCCGCCTATGTGATGGGATAGACTACGTTACACAGGACCTCTGCATTCGTCTCCTCGCGGACGAAGAAACGCATCGCAGGGAATTCAGAGGGTTTCTGAAGGAATACGAATAGACATTGTTCTATAGATAGGTATAAATTACAAACATCGGGCCCCATTCAGACTCTTGGCTATTCCACATTGGAATAAATCTAAGGGCAAGTCTAAAGAATTCTCATTTCCCTATTCAACAGCGAGGTATTTTATGCGATGCGTTTTTGTTGGTATTGAATATGCAGGAAAATCAACACTGATAAATCTTTTAACTGAATACTATCGGCACAGAAAGTTATCAGTCCATGTTGACGACCATTTTACTATCCCTGATGCTACATTGAGTGCTGAATCAAGAGCAGCATATATAAACTTCCCAGATGACGTGAAGGAACGGATGCAACGAATGCAAATCCAATATCACGTTGAAGTCATCAAAAACTATCCAAATACACTTATTGCGGGCTGGCACATAGAGGAAGCAGTCTACACGGCAGTCTATGGGAGTGATCCAGAAAGTACGTATTATGGGAACTACCACTATCATGCGCAACGTGGGTATGAAACACAAGTTTTGGAGGCAAGGTTGCCAGATGTGGTTTTGATTCACGTCACAGCAAGCGATGAAGCGATTAAGACACGAATGAAAGCGGGCCCTCACGAATATCAGATTATTAAGGCAAAAGATATTCCGCAACTCAAAAGGCTTTTTGAGGAAGAGATTGACAAATCTTTATTTACCCAAAAAGGACGCAAAATTGTGTTGGATACAACGGACAAAACCCCTTCTGAATCACTTGATGAGTTACTTCTGCTTTCCGAACCGCTTATTACTTTCGGTGAATTAGCTATCCGTTCCATGCCAGTGCCAGATGTTCCTTATCAGGTTAGGTACGAAAGCGGCGTTAGGAAAATGGAGATAAAATGAACAAAGTCAATATCGCTCTCATTGGGGCAGGCGGAATGGCGAATAGTGTTCACTATCCGTCTCTCGCTGAATGTGCAGATGTCCATCTCGTCGGGTTGTGTGATCTTGTGGAGTCAAAACTTCATACCACAGCAGAACGGTTTAAGATAGAACAGACATTCACGGACTATAAGAAAATGCTTGAGAAAACGAGTCCAGATGCTGTTTATATTTTGATGCCGCCACAACATTTGTTCTCGCTTGTTATCCACTGTCTTTCGCAGAAACACCATGTATTTATTGAGAAACCTCCCGGTATAACGCTTCATCAAACGGAGGAAATGGCTTTAGCAGCCGAAAAGCACGACTGCAAGACGATGGTAGGCTTCAACCGTCGTTTTATTCCTCTAATGCAAAAAGTGAAAGGGATGGTTGAAGAAAACGGACCAATTATTCAGTGCATGTCCACCTTCCATAAAAATGCGCCAAACGCTCTTTATTACGATGGAGTCATAGATGTTTTGACATGTGATGCGATTCACGCTGTGGATACCTTGCGTTGGCTCGGTGGTGGTGAAGTCCAAGCTGTTGCAAGCGACATCAATACCTTCTACTCTGAACGAGAGAACAGTTTCAACGCGCTGGTGAAATTCACAAGCGGTGCCTCTGGATATCTTTGCACAAATTGGGCTGTCGGCGGGCGTATCCACACTTTTGAAATGCACGCACGAGGAATTTCCGCGTATATCAATCCGGATGCTGGAGGACACGCAATACTCCACACGCCTGAAGGGAAAAGTCAAATTACAACTGAAGAAGCCGCTGATTCTGATGCCACTCACAAAACCTACGGATTCTATGGCGAAAGCCGACATTTTGTGGATTGTATCCAGCAAGACAAGCAACCCTTAACATGTTTTGCTGATGCAGTTAAAACGATGGAACTCGTTGAAGCCATTTATCAAAATAGAATCTAACAGGACATCACTATTACAATTTTACATTGAAATCGTCCGTTTAATGTGATATAATCTTATGATGCTGAATTCTTTTGTCTGATTATATGGTAGATTTTAGAAGGACTTGACACGCTGCATCGGCAAGGTTAGGAAACCTTGCCGAACCGAGGGCCAAAATGTCAACTTATTTTATAATTTACTATAAAGAATGAATTCCAAGCAGAAATCAAGAGTTTAAATGAGGTCACAGATTTTAATGAAGCGGATAAAAATTCCCGGAGTCGACCAAGAAATCTCGCAACTGATTCTGGGAACTATGATGTATTCACCTGACAGTTTTGATCACAGCACTGAGATGCTTGACACATTTTTTGAAGCAGGTGGAAATGCTTTGGACACAGCGCACATCTACGGAGGCGGGAATAGCCAAAAGTTAATCGGACTTTGGATGCAGGAACGCGGAAATAGGGAAGCAGTTTTTCTGATAGACAAAGGAGGACACCCACAAGGAGGTGTTCCACGCCGTGTTTCTCCAGAATACGTTAAACAGGATCTCGACGAAAACCTCGTCCGCCTCCAGACCGATTATATTGACCTTTATATGCTTCACAGAGACGACGTAGAAATCCCAGTAAGCACAATAATTGACTATTTGAACGAAGAAATAGACGCAGGACGTGTCCGAGCCATTGCCGCTTCTAATTGGGAACCCAAACGTATCATTGAGGCAAATACCTACGCTGAAAAACATGGATTAAGCGGTTTCGTTTCTTGTAGCAACAATATCAGCCTCGCAGTACCTATGGAGCCAATGTGGGGTGGTTGTGTCTGCGTTGATGATACTGCCCGTCGCTGGCATATAGAGAACCAATTTCCGTTAATGCCGTGGTCATCTCAGGCACGTGGTTTCTTCAGCGGCGCTTTTACACCTGAAAACCGAGACAACGGAGATATGGTGCGTGTCTATTACAACGATGACAACTTTGAAAGGCTTGCACGTGCCAAACAATTAGGGGCAAAATACGACTTTTCCGCGATTCAGGTCTCGCTTGCATACTGTGTCAATCTTCCCTTTCCTATCTTCCCGATTGTTGGGCCAGCTAACTTAGAAGAGATGGAATCTTCCTTAGGCGCATTGAAACTTCAACTCTCTGACGATGAAATGGCTTGGCTAAACCTCGAAACATAATAAAATAAACACGTATCCAGCGAATGCCATAAAGTAATCGTTGCTGATTTATGTGCTGCTAAACAGGAAATTATATGAAAACCCAAATTTTTAAAGCAGGGCTTATCTTTTATCTTTTTTTATTTTCTTTCAGTATCACGCGCAGTGCCTTAGCACAAGAGAGCTGAGGCGCATGAAGTAATCCCGCAATCCCACGTGGTGGGATCGGTGAAGTCAGTTTGGTTTCAGAAGCAAAAAAATTTCAAGTTTCTTTCAGCACGATGCGATGGTTTGATGCACAAGGCGGGCACTTTGAAGATGAAGGAATTTTCATTGGTCTAAACGGAAACCGAAAAATAGACAAAGTCCCACAACACCGACACCATGTTACTTTAAACGTATATCGCGTTGATGTAGGGTTAAAATATCAACTCGGCCCTCAATGGTCGTTGGAAGCCAATCTCCCTTACGAATCCAAAGTCCAAGAAGCCAGTATTGAGAAGCTTGACGGTGTTGAGTATACTGACGTACAATGGGATGCGATTGTAGAAAATGGGCGTATTCATCATCGTAATGACACCTACACCGGTTTAACAGATTCAGAAGTTTTTCTTGGACATTATAAACTGGGTGTCTTCACAGAGGGCGATTTTTTAATGGGGCGTTTCGGAATGTCGATTCCGTTTGGCAAAACTGAGGATAATCCATGGGTACTTGGGGATGCTGGGCTTGAGCATTTACATCTCCAATTTGGAACTGGTACGTTTAACCCTATAGTCGATCTGTATTACAATCTGCCTATATACAAACGGTTTGCAACGCGTACCAGCCTCCGCGTAAAATTCCCTTTCTACGAGAACAGCAAGACCTATCGTGGTTCCAGAGAACTTACATACAGTGCGGGGTTGAACTATCGTCTAAATAAATGGTTTTCTTTCCAAGCAGGTTACCTTGGAATATATCAATCTTATGCGTATTGGAATGGTGAAATAGACAAAAACACAGGACTCTTTTTTGGCCTAGCATCATTTGGGACATCTGTTACAACACCATTCAATGTTCCATTATCTATTACGCTTATGCTACCATTGCATCAAAAAACACTTTATGATGACAGCGAGACTTTGGTTGATAGTAAATATGAAGAAAGCGATGCGTTTAAATTTGGCCCGCTTGTCTCCTTAACAGTTTTATATTCATTTTAGATTTCTCGCGACACTAACCCGAAGGCACAAGAAGGTTTCATAGAAAAATAAATGATAGCATACAGCAGAGGAGTCCAAATCTTTCAGGGTATAATTAGCATTATTTTAGGTGTTGTTAGCATTTTCCTAACTATCGTGTTGCAACAATCTGCCTATCCTACCACGACTCTTATCACCTTTTTTATAATTGGGTTGATTCTTATTTTTTCTGGAGATTACCTCATTAACCCGTTTGGCATGTCTGTAGATCCCTTCAAACAACAGTTTCTCAGTGAGATGTGTCTTATCGCTTACGGTGCGTTTTATGTGAATATTGGTTTATCCCATTTGTTACAACCGCTTCCGCTATTCAACATTGCGCAGTACTTAAACCCAGTGTGGATACGTCGCGCTATAAGTAGTATCGGCATACTTTTAATAATTGGTGGTGTTTACGGCATTGTAAGTTTATTAAAAAATCCCGATATAGAGTCTCCTGAATAATTTGGCGTTGGAAATGCCATCAATACTGCATGCTACCGTGCTATAATGACCGCATACCGAAGCGGGGTGTCCCCTACATTCTGAATGCCGTGTAAAACTTGGCAATCGACATGTACGGCTTCATTGTGACAGACGCGGTGTGTCTGTTCTCCGCATAAAACTTCGCCTTCTCCAGAAAAAACATAGAAAATTTCTTGTCCATTGTGTGTATGCGGTGGGTGCGCGCGTTGCCCCGGTGCTACTTCTGATATGTGTAAATGAAGTTGTTCTCTGTTTGCTCCGACTTCAAAAATGAACCGATCAATACCTTTGATGTCGGTTCTTACTGTTTCTGCCATTGTTAACCTCCTTTTCTTTCCTATTCTACTATACCTTTTAAAACTTTTCAAGTTTGAAAATAGACCTGATGTATGGCAAGGCGTGGGTTTCCACATTTCTGGTGATAGGCGTATTGATACTATAACTAATGATGCTAAAGGGACAGGTAAGGCTCAGACACCTCACCCGCAATGTAAAAAGGTCACTCATCTTGAATCATCTTAAACTTATGCGCAGCCTCTTCCAAACCAACGAACCGACTATAAATCGCAACGTGGCTAAGCTTACCTTCCCAATTCCTACCACCACTTGCTTCATCACCGAAAAGCAACGGATATAATTCCCAATTGCTGAAGTCCCCTTGAATTCCGCCGCCAGAATGGACTAACTCTCCATCAACATAGCAGAAAACATTGCCCGAAAAATAACTGACGATGACGTGTGTCGATTTTCCCGATTCAATTTTGCCGAAAGAGAACTCACCGCCCATGCCATTCGTTCCGGTTCGCGGTGTACGGATTCGCATAGCAAAACGGTTGCCATCCTGTCCCAAGGTGAAGTTACGATGGGTAATGTCGTTTGAAAACGAAATAATACGCGCTGGACCGCTTTGATTTAGATTATCTGTGGTAACCATACATTCAATTGTTAATTGATTACTTTGCTGGCATGCTGCAAGGAGGGTTTCATTCACATTTTTGGCAAGAAATGCACCACCCGTCAAATCCATCTGTCCATCTTGAGTAATTGATGCGTCGCCGCGAGGTTCAATTTCACTACTATCATCAAGTGTGTTATCCCAGAGAACAACAAGTCCTGCGCGTGAACAGGGAAATTCTGTCCGAGTCACGATGTCGGCGGGTGCCTCTGGTAAAACGTTAATTGTGACCGCTGTTGTTGACGATGTGCCTTCAGCGTCCGTGATTTGAAGCGTGGCTGTGTATTGCCCAAGTTTTTCATAGACGTGTGTAGGGTTTGATTCATCGCATGTTGTGCCATCGCCAAAATCCCAATGTTGTGTTAACTCACCTGCTGCCGAAAAGGCGACAGCGAGCGGTGCACTGCCTTGCAGAACATCAGCGGATGCCCTTGCTTCAGGACGAAGTTTTTCACCCGGTGCATAAGGCGTAAAACGGTATGCAAAATCGCTATGTGGTGAAGCGAACGTATATTCACCGGGTTGTGCTGTTCCAACAGGCAGGATATTCATGTTCCAGGTATCAACGCCATCAATTTTATACGGTTGGTTTCCGTGCAGCTGCACTGTTATCGTTTGGGGTTCAGTTGTGTAAACGAGATAGTATTCCTCTTGTTTAACAAGGATGTATCGTCCCGCATCATCACCAATCGGTTCAAGTGTATCAAACGGTGGTGCGTCTACCATGAAGTCCTTCAGAAATGCTATCCGAGGTGGACTTTCACCACGTAGCACACCGCCTTTTGCCCACCAGAGGAGGTCTTCAGGATGTTTATAAGTTTCGCCATGTCCGACATAGCACCCAGAAACAGTGCCAGCCCAAAAGTGTTGGACCATCTGCTGAGCCGTGATATTGCCCCATCCGTGAGGAATATCACCTTCATAGCGGCACTCATCATAAATAACAGGTTTTCCATATTGCGTGCGATAATTGATACCTTGCGCCATATTTGAGGTTTGAATACTGGTATGTGTTACCCAAGGCTTACTGTGGTCATACCAACCCCTGCAGTTGTGAATACCACGTAACCGCTGATACGGGTCGTAGTCGCTGATAATCTGGAAAAAGCGGTCCCAGTCGGATTCTTCCTTCGCAGGCATGATATCATATTCATTTGCAAGGGACCACCAGACGTTACGAAAAGCAGCTAAACGTGCGACAGCATAACGGATATAGCGATCATCGCTTTCAGCATCCATATTCTCAAAATCCCATCGGTCATAAGTGTGAAAGAGGATAATGTCCGCTTCAATGCCGAGGTCTAATAGGTCTTGAACGCGCTGCTCAAAATGCTGCCAGAATTCGGGATTGAATCTTGTGAAGTCCCAGTCTTTTAGTGGCTTTCCTTCATAAGGATAATAGATAGGTTCATTTTTATTGTAGACATAATCTTTGGGAAAAATGCACATCCGCATCTTATTAAACGGTGCTTCAGCGAGAGTTTTGAGCGTCTGTTCCTCCATTGCATGCCCTTGATGTGCCCAAGCATAACAAGTTGTGCCAAACTGATGATACGGTGTGCCATCGGCGTATTGTAGGTAGAAATCTTTATGCACTTGCACAGGTCCGTGGTTTTCATCGGACGGTTCAATGCAGGTGAATTGCCCCGTTTTACCGTTGAGTTCAGGACTGTTACTTTTTGTGGTGTAGATCCATTCTCCGACTTCGTCGGGCATGAATCGTACTTTATAAATTCCATTTCCATCGTAGAACCCTTGTGGTTCAAAAGTCCGGCCGTTTTGTTTAAATACTGCGGTTAATTCGACCTCAACGTACGGATTTCCCGTATCCGGACCATTCAGCGTTACTTCATATATTCCCCAGCGTTCAACCATAGACTCCTCCCTGCCTTATTTTAACTGTGCTAAAGTATCTTGAACGAACACTGCGTAAGTATACTTGAAAAATTGGCTGACGTCAAGAAATTCTAAAATCGCCTTCTGATTTGAAGTTAAGACCAATTTTTAAACATATTTGTTCAGAAACTGAACAGTAACCCACACATTTGTCGGATGAATCGGTGAAAATTCTTGATTTAGACCTATTTTACTATAGCATTATCATTGGCATAAAAATTGCTCTCTGTTCAGGTATAGATGAACACACTATTGCCTTATGGCATTTGATGAAGCACCTTGGTCAGGTCGTTTCAAAGATGAGTCTGGAAATGGCTATGATCTCTGGAGAAGTGGTGCTATGGCGGTTGAAGCGAAGGGGAAACGCACAACTACATGGGAAAACTGAAGCGTTAAATTTTCAAAAGAGAGTTAGATTTACCATCTATTCGACACCGAAAGGTTACTACAAATTATTGTTCTTATGTTCACAAATAAAATAAATGGAGACACTTCATGAAAACACCTACCATCTTTTTTAAACAAAACTTGTTTGCTTTCCTTACCCTCATCAGTATCGTATGGATTCCTTGTACCACATTTGGGATTGAACCCATCGGTACCATTGGACAGCCAATCCCAGAACAGCATGCGTTTCTTAATAATGGAACGATTTTACGCGTTGTTCCAACACATATTCAGGTCATTGATGCTAATACAGGCACAGTTATGGATGAATTTGGTAAACGAACGTACATTAGCCATGTAAAATTTAACCCAAGGATGACACATTTGGCTATCTTGAACTATTTTCGAGATACAAGTACGACCTCTGTAAACATCTGGGATATAGAAGCCAGACAACTAATATCTCAGCGGGAAATAGAGTCTCATATATTTGAAGATGATATATCATTTAGTCCTACACAACCTATAATTGCCATTGATATTGCTCGTGAAATACATCTATGGAACTGGCAGAATGGAGAAACTATCGGAAAGTTGATACGTGAAAATATGCCATCGGATCGCGCAATGGTCTTTAGTAAAGATGTTCGTCATCTCATTGTTGCTGCAAATAATTCTAAGATTGAGTTATGGAACATTGAAACACGCAGCTTTGAGGCACATTTTGAAGGGGTAAACGTTAGCAGTGCTGAAGAATTAATCATCAGTCCTGATGGTGCGACCATTGCGATGTACACGTTAAATTCAGGTTCATTTTATGCATGGAATTTTAATGCGCAACAGATGTTATGGCGCAAAGGAGGTGGCACGGGCCATGTTGTTGCTATAGCATTTAGTTCTGACAGCAGGCATTTATATGTTGCAAACCGTACAAGTTCATTACAAGGAAATGGTAAGGGTGGTTGGGAAGGATGGGACGATCAGGTACGCGTCTGGGATGTAAAATCGGGGCAACTGGTTGATACATTCGGTAGCGAGTTTCGTTCGTTACAGTCAATGACACTATCGCCAGATGGGAAAACGGCGATTCTACATTATCAAGATGCTGTTGTCCTATGGGATGTGGAAAAAAGGAAGCAGTTGAAAGTGTGGACCGATTATATCAGTGGCTGGGAGAATGCTTTAACACCTGACGGTAGGTCCTTAGTCTCTGTATCTCGAAACTCAATAAAGGCATGGGACATTTCTTCACAGCAGATGCGCCTATTCACTTCTGCTGAAAACAGCCTATTCCGAGAATTTGCAATCTCACCTGACGGACGAAAACTTGCAGTTGGACGCGATCCATGGATAGAAGTGCGCGATCTACAAACAGGAAATGTAGTTACTCAATTCCGATACGGTTATGGACATTCTGACGTTGCCTTTAGTTCTACTGGGAAGTGGGTTGCAGTAAACGGTACTAGACAGGTTCGTCTTTACAATGTAAATAATCCTGCCGAAATTCAGCACGTTTCTACAGGCGATGCACCTAATGTCAATCTCGGTTCACATTTTATATTTAGTGAAAACGACGAGTATCTGGCAGCTACAACTCAGATTTACAAAAATCATAAATGGGAATATTGGGTTCTATTATGGAAACGCGAGGGAGACACCTTCCGTTTTCAATATGCATGGCAAGTACCAGAACTTTCCAGTGATTCCCATTCTCGACCTACCTTCGCATCTAACGAAGATGGTTCAACTGTATTGGCTGTTAACAGTGATAATGCAATCCAAATCTGGAGACTTGATCCAAAGCAGCCTCAACTATTAATGTCTTCAAATCGAGGTCTATATTTACACTTTAGCCCAGATGGTCAACACCTTTTCACTGAACAAGATGACAAGCTCCAAATATGGGATTGGCAAGCAGATACACCAATTGACCATCCAACCATCTCCGAATATTTTGATCTCAGTCAGAATGGCGCTGTTCTGGCATCATTCGACGAAACCGGACAGGTACATATATGGGATGCAACAAAACTCCTACCTTTCCAACCTCAACCTACCGCTGTTGAACCTAAAAACAAGCATTTTGTTACATTCGGACAAATCAAACGAAATCAGCTGCTACAAAACTTTCCAAACCCATTCAATCCCGAAACGTGGATTCCGTTCAGACTCGTGAACGAAAGTGATGTAACAATTCGCATCTATACTCCGGCAGGTAAGTTAGTTCGATCACTATCACCAGGGATAATGTCTGCTGGTGACTATTCCTTACAATCACAGGCAATCCATTGGGACGGACGGAATGACAATGGGGAGTCAGTCAGTAGTGGAGTCTATCTCTACACCATTAATGCAGGGGACTTCTCCGCTACACGCAAAATGCTTATTCAGAAATGAAAAGGTTCGACTGCATTTTAAAACTTTAGCAGGCAATGGTTACAACCTCACCTGTTTGAGTGATAGAAAATTAGTGGTTGTGGTCAGTGAATGCCCAAAATTGTGCAACGTTAGTAAGAGCTGCACGTTCGCGTGCAAGTCTATTATATTCACTACCGCCTCGTATCTGAATTTCCGTGTTTCCAGCCCAAATCACCTTTGGCATGAAAATTGCTCTTATACCAATACGGGATGAATTGATGTACCTTCGTCAGCCATGGAAATCTATAATTCAGTGTATCTTCCGAGTAGACGACTTTCGGACTGTGTTAAATGTCCACAAAAATAATTGGAGAACCGTCATGAAAACATTTACTTCTTTTTTAAGGCAAAACTGGCATGTCTATATTGTACTAATTTGTCTTGTCTGCATGCCGTGTGTTGCGTTTGGAATTGAACCCATCGCTACGCTTGGGCAGCTACCTCCAGAAAAGCACGCTTTTCTGACCAACCAAACTATTTTGCGTACCCCCTATTTCGGTACCAATATCCAGATTGTTGACCGTGAAACAGGGGAAATTATTGACGAATTCGGCACACACCCCAAAGGCAGTTATGTCGTGTTTAGTCCAAACGCTACACATTTAGCGATTCTAAGCGATTCTACCCAACCAAAAACGACCACAGTAAACATTTGGGATGTTGAGGCACGAGAGGTGATATCCGAGTGGGAAGCAGCAGTCCCCATTTTTGAGGACGCAGTATTTAGCCCTACCCAACCGTTGCTTGTAAATTCTTATGACAACGAAATATATCTATGGAATTGGCAAACTGGAGAACTTGTTGGAACAATGGCAGGCAATCGACGCAAGCGCGAACCTTGTTATGTGGCAAAGGATTCAGACGGTACTGGTACCACTAAGTATTGTTCAGATTCTTCAACGGATGATATGGCGTTTACTCCGGATGGAAAGTATCTCATCGTAGCATCCAAACGACCAGATATAGAGGTGTGGAATATTGAAACGCGCCAATTGATAGGACATTTTGAAGGGCATACAGGTAACTGGGTTGACGGTGTGGCTATCAGTCCAGATGGAACGCGCCTTGCATCATTTGAAAGTAGATCCAATTTTGTCTATATGTGGGATATCGCAACAAGACAACTGTTATGGAAAGAACCGATTGACGAAACTTGGATTGCAGACATCGTCTTCAGTGCAAACAGTCAACATCTATATGCTGCACATCATAATGTGTATATATGGGATGTTAAATCTGGACAACAAGTTGACTCTTTCGGAAACAATTATCCCGGATTGCGACAGATGATATTATCACCAGATGGAAAAACTATGCTTCTTCAATATGGCGGAAGTTTTATACGGGGAGGCGTTGTTGAACTGTGGGACACCGAAACCCAACGGCAATTGAAGCAATTCGCTGATTTCATTGGAGGTGTGCTCAGGCTAAGTTCGGATGGTGAAACCATAATTAGTATAGATTCCAACTTTATTAAAGTTTGGGATATTCTCTCACAACAAATACGTTTTGTGATTCCTGCGGAACATTCCTATGGGTTTCACTTTGACAAAGGCGTTGCTATTTCTTCAGATAGCAAACGTATTGCTTATAGTAGATATCCTTGGGTTGAAATAGCTGATCTTCAAAATGGGAATGTTGAAGCACAATACCAACATGGCATTGGTTTTCTTGATCATGCCTCGTTCAGTTCCTCTGGAAAATGGCTTGCAGGCGTGAATAAATGGGGATTTCTTTTTCTTTTTGACGTGAGTAATCCAGAGGAAATTCTTAGAGTTCACATAAATTTTCAACTTGACCGCCCCGACTTCTATCAGGTCGCTTTCAGTAAAAATGACGAATATATGGCTGCTTCTGCTCGGACAGGGAAACACAATAATTATCAGTACTGGATTCTGTTGTGGAAACGCGTCGGGGAGAATTTTGCGTTTCAAAATATATGGAAGACTTTAGAACATGATAGGTCTTCTGTATATCCAACTTCAGCACTTACCTTCGCTTCTGCTGAGGATGGTTCAACTGTGTTGGCAGCTGCAAACCAAGTAGATACCAAAATATGGAAAATACTTCCACAAAATGCCCCTCTTGTCAGTACACTGCCAGGTGCTCAAGCGCCGATACATTTCAGTCCTGATAATAGATACCTCTTTACTAATCAATATCGCGTTCAAATATGGGATTGGCAAACAAGTAGACCGATAAATTTTCCATCAATTCCAGATTATTGTGGTATTAGTCAAGACGGGTCAATTTTAGTATCCACGGACGAAATCGGACGATATCTTATCTGGGACGCCAAAAATTTATTCTCTTCACTTCCTTATCCCGTTGAACCTAAGGGAAAGAAACTTGTCACGTTGGGACAAATTAAGCGGGACCAACTGCTACAAAACTTTCCTAACCCGTTTAATCCGGAAACATGGATTCCGTTCAAGCTTGCGGACGAAAGTGATGTCACGATTCGCATCTATACACCGACAGGCAAGTTAGTTCGGTCACTATCACTCGGAATCATGTCTGCGGGAGATTATTCCTCACAATCGCAAGCAGTGCACTGGGATGGGCGCAATGGTAAAGGGGAGAAAGTGAGTAGTGGCGTTTATCTCTATACCATTGATGCTGGCGACTTCTCCGCCACTCGCAAAATGCTTATTCGGAAATGAGAACAGCTAAATCGGAACCGAAGGCAACGAACTGAAAGTTTGCAGCACGAAATTTACACGAACTTTTATACTGCTCAGTTAAGTTCGTCTATAAGGAGTGACAAAGTTAATGAATAAGTTAAAACGAACAATTAATGTTCTGCTTGTAGTAAATTGCCTCCTTAGTATTGCTGTGTTTTATGGATGTGGAGCGGACAGTCTCGGTCCGTATGAACCCCTCTTGCCTGCAATTGAAGGGGAAAAAAAATTCTCAGATAGATACCAATTGGAAGAAGAACCACAAATCTTCTATGATTTATATGGTAAAGGAATTGTGGAAGGTAATGAACTCAGCAAATATATTGACCGGAAAGAATTTGACAAGAACGGTAAATTAATTGTTGGTTGGGGAGGTCAGCTTGACAGTCTACGTTTCTCAGGCCAATTGGACCGCACCATTTTGGTTGAAGAAACCTTCCTCGGTAGACATACTGAGTTTATTATCGGTGATCACCTGCGATTTAAACCTGATTCCCTGTTTCCAAACCGATATATTATATACAAAACTGAGTTTGATGGGCTTCGGTGGGATATCTCCTTTGCCCAAGAGCACCATCTATTTACACTTATCCACTCACGTATCTCTAATCCTATTCTATTAGAAGGAATCCCATTCGGATCACAAAGACTTGGAGGAGATCTTGGACGCCGAAACGGGTTGAACATATTGTCCGGTGTAAGGAACATTGAAAACGCACGACTCATCGGTTTTCGCGGACAGGGACTTTTAGGTGAAAATTTCCGAGTCGGATATACTTATATCAATTTGCATAAAGAACATCCGGAACGTCTAATAAATTCATTCATGGGGACTGTACCCAATACCCCCCTTGAAAAAATCTCTATCGTTTTTCGCGATGACTCGCCTGAGGATAATCACATTAGGGCAATCACTGATTTTAATAATTACGATCCTGATGAACATAACGATCATATCCAAGATGGTGTCGGCGCAGCTTTTAAAAGCATGAAGATTACTATCATTACACAAGAACTTGAGGAATTAATCCCTCAAGATATAGAAGAAGGAATTGAACCTGATCTTCTACCTGAGCAGACTCATCGATTTGAAGTCTACGCTGACCAACTTGTATCGGTTAATCACGCTGGTGGAACTTCAGAAATCCGTAATTCAGTTGATGGAAAATGGAGAATTGTTAACGGTTTCAATAAAATGAAATATGATCTAATTCTTACTGATGAAAAAATTAACATTGACCCGAGAACAGTCAAATCTATCGTATTCGACATGGTTGTTGCCGGTGATTATAATATCGCGGTTATCGGCTTTAGTAGAGCAAACCAAGCATCGTCAAATCCCGAACTACAAGAGTGGATTAAAACTGAAGATGGTCGCATTCAGATGCCGTATCGCGATATTATTCAGGCACCGGGGAATTACGGGCAATCTCCAGATTACATCAAAAACAGGAAAAAACTTAGAGACAATCCCAGTGAATGGAAAGGTGAAGGAAGAGCTCGGAAAATCCGATACCGTTATGGTGCTGCACGTGCTGCAGCACTCTATGGAATTGACCTTGAAGGGACTATCGGCAATGTTCGCGTTAGGGCACAATATTCTATAAATGGTAAATACAAACAGTATCCCACTATCCCCAAAAATAAGGTAGGATATAGTAGGACGAAAACGACTGTTAAGACACCCGATGGTGAGGAACCGTCTGGCGTTTCTATTGATCGCAGAACTGGCCTCCCAGTAGACGCAAATGGCATTCCCACCTATTCGGAAACCGAAGGCGAACGATTTGAAGCTTTTTTAGGCGGTGACGGAACAGATGAAGATGGAGACGGAAAACTCGGTAGAGAAAAAGCATGGTTCGTCCAACTTGAGTCCCGTTTTGGAAAACTCCATTTAGAGGGTGTTTTGTATCATATTGACCCAGGCTATACAACCAACTATTTGAATTTCGGGGCACATCCAGACCGTGGTGAACTTTTCAACCTTGACAATGACAGACTCAATAGACCTTTAGATGACGAAATGCTTGAAGACCTTGTTCCATGGGATGCTTTCAATTACACGCTCATCGAAGATGACGATGATGGTGATGGTTGGCCTGATGATTTTGACTTTGACGGGGTAATTCCACGCGCTGATGATCGAGATCAAAACGGGGTATTAGACTTCCAAGAAGATTTTCTCATCTTTTATGCTGACCCACCTGTGTTTTCCAACCTTATTGATTTCAATAATAACGGCACCATTGATTCTATTGAAGATGACTTCGAACCCGAATACGAATATGGAATAGACCGTCAGGGTTATCACCTTAAAGCAGAATATGACCTCCTTGATAATCTCTCTGTACAAATTGGTTGGTTAAACGAAAGTGAAGTTTCAAGTAGACGCCAAAATAACTCTAAATACATATATCTTACTTATAAACGCGACATCCCCGATTTTGGCAACTTTCTTTTTCAAAATCAATTTGTCCGAGTAAGAGACGATATTCCGGATTACACAATTACCTTGCCTGTGGGAGAATTGGAAGAAATTCACATTAATGACGAACTCGATTTTTACAACGCACGGTTGAATAAAACAACGCTCCAATGCCTCTATACAGGTGTGACAAATTTGACACTTGAAGCAAAATGTTTGGTTGTCATGCAAAAACAGTTTGAACAGGATAAAGAAAAGGCTCTTTTCACGGATGTTGAATATGACTCGGTATCACAGAACTTTGAAACCGATGAACGCGTTGACTTTATGGTGCCCATTGAACAGGTTCGGGCCTCCGGACAAAGGCGAGTATACCCGTTCTATCCAGATCATGGAATTAACGCACTTGATCCGTCTGACAACGGTTTAATCTATGACGCTTGGAATTGGAAAAAACGCCGTTACCCCGAACGGAATATCCGTAATCAGCTGACCATTCTGAAGGCGAGTTACGAGATCCTAATGGAGGGTTTCCCGTTTATCAACAAAATCCCATTTGTCAACAAGATCCCATTTGTCAACAAACTTGGCGTAGATATAACATTAACGCCTATGGTTAAGTACGTATGGGATCGTGCTTTTGACCGAACTGCCGATGAAATTCCAAAAACACTTAACCCGGATATATTTCTCCCAACCGACGATCAGCCGGTTGAATATTTGCGATTCAATCGTCGAAGTCGCGAGGATATTCTCGGTGTCCGTCTCGATTATCAGTTTACACCGAGATTAAATATTCTTGGAGGATTCCAGTATAGGAAGTTTACGAATAGGGATAATAACTTCAAGAACTACTTACGAAGTTTCCCAGATGACATTAGCGTTCCAAACCTATACCGCCCTGACCTGCGAACCCGTATTCTTGAAATCCAAGCTATCAATCAAGGTGAGTGGCTCGGTTTCTATGTCGTCATTCTTGCGGGGTACCGTAGAACCAATCATCTATTCCAGCATACGGTTAGTAATATAACGTATGTTCGAGCCATGATCGGTTTCTAAATATGCCAATCATGAGAACGCTATAATTCAGTGAATTTCCAATGCCAAAGACTTTTTGCTATGTTTAAATGTACATCCAAAACAATAGGAGATTTGTTATGAAAATACTTATGCCCCTTCTAATACGAAACGTGCGGGTTTTTATTGCGCTGATTTGCATTGCCTGCATACCCTACATTGCGTTTGCAATTGAAGAACCTGTTGCCACGATTGGACAGCCACTGCCTGAAAAACATGCGTTTCTGAACAATGAAACGATCTTACGCGTTGTTCCTACACACATTCAAATTGTTGATTTCACGACAAATGAGGTAATGGAAGAATTTGGAGAAAGAACAGATTACAGTGATGTGGTAATCAGTCAAAATGCTGAACATTTAGCTATTCTAAATCACTTTTTTGAACCGAGAATGACCATTGTGAATATATGGGATGTTAATCAACAACAACTTGTTTCCCAATGGGAGATAGCATCACGTATTGACGATAATGATGCAGCATTTAGTCCTAAACAGCCTATATTAGCAACCTATTTACCAGGTGAGATACATTTTTGGGATTGGAAAACTGGAGAATCTATTGGTAAACTGCCACGTGAGAATTTTCCATCTTTTCATTCTATGGTTTTTACGCCTGATGGCGAACATCTCATCGTTGCCTCACAGCATAATCTTGAGTTGTGGGACGTTGAAACGCAGACCTTACAAGGAAATTTTGCTGAACCGATTCTTGACAGGATTGAAGATATGGCTCTCAGTCCTAATGGTAAGATGGTAGCAGCATTTGAACACGATTCTACCTTAGTACATCTATGGGATGTTGAAACACGCCAAAAGATATGGCATCGGACAAGTGGTATTGGAAGCATTTCAAATGTAGTATTCAGTCCGGATAGTCAAAACATGTATGTTGCCACAAGTACAGCTGGATTGCGTCGGTCTGGGTTTACTCCCTATACAGGCTGGGATGACAAAGTGCGCGTCTGGGATGTTATGTCTGGAGAAAAAATAGATACTTTCAGCACCGATTTTCATTTTTTACAATCAATTATACTTTCTCCAAATGAGAAAATAGCGATCTTACAATATTGGGATGGTGATGTAGTGTGGGATATCGCTAAGAATCGAGAACGCGACGTGTGGGCAGACTATGTCGAAAACCGGTTCATTTATGATGTTGCATTGAGTCCTGATGGAAAATCCTTAGTTACAGTATCACGGTCATTCATTAAAACGTGGGATGTAGATTCACAGCAAATGCAAGCACTCGTTTCCTCTGAAGGCTATTTATTTGATGGTTTTGCAATTTCTCCAGATAATAAAACATTTGCTGTCGGCAAGGATCCTTGGGTTGAGCTACGCGACATTCGGAGCGGTAGAGTGAAAATTCAATTTCCGCATTACCTTTCAGGTGCACGGAAAATTGCCTTTAGTCCATCTGGAAGATGGATCGCAGTGGTGAATGACTGGAATGATCTATTGTTTTTAAACACAAATAATCCAGAGAAAATTCAGAAAGTCAATACAAAAATTGAGCAAGATTCACCTGGCTTCCGATATATAGCCTTCAGTGATAATGATAGATATTTAGCAGCTTCCTGTCGCACAGGGAAAAACAATATATATAAATACTGGATTCTGCTTTGGAAACGAGAAGACCAGAGATTCATCTTTCAATATGCATCACAAGTTCCAAGATTTTATTCATCACCCACCTTTACGATGAGAAAAAATGGTGCGACGGTGTTAGCAGCGTCTGGAGACAGGGAAATACAAATTTGGGAAGTCTTGGAAAATAGGTTACAACATTTAACTACATTGGATGGAGACTATCCGTTGCAATTTAGCCGAGATGGTCGCTATCTCTATGCAAATCAAGACAATAACTTCCAAATCTGGGACTGGCAAAAAAACAGACCTGTCAAACATGCACCTTTTCCAGCAATATCTGCCCTCAGTACAGATGGTTCAGTTCTGTTATCGTCTGACAGGAATGGTCAATACTTGATTTGGGATATAAGTAAAGAAATATCTTTCCTTCCCTACTCAGTCGAGCCTAAAGGTAAACAGTTTGTTACACTCGGGCAGATAAAGAAAAATCAACTGCTACAGAACTTTCCCAACCCATTCAATCCGGAAACGTGGATTCCGTTTAAACTTGCGGACAAAAGTGATGTTGCGATTCGCATCTACACGCCAACAGGTCAGTTGATTCGATCTCTATCACCAGGGATAATGTCTGCGGGAGATTATTCCTCACAATCGCAAGCGATTCACTGGGATGGACGCAATGACAAAGGGGAGCGGGTCAGTAGTGGTGTTTATCTCTATACTATAAATGCTGGCGACTTCTCTTCAACCCGCAAAATGCTTATCCGGAAATGAGTTGACTGACTGGTGGATCCTCACTTAATTGATTGATAGCAAATTAGCGATTTTGGTTAGTAAATGCCCAAAATCGTGCAACATAAGCAAGACCTGCACGTCTTCGTGCAGGTTTATTTGTATTGAATGCCTCCTTGTATTTGAATTACTGCCTTTTTACCCAAATTGTCTTTGGCATGAAAATTGCTCCCATACCAACACATGGTGAATAAAACACCTCTGTTGTCTGTCATTGGAAATCCATACTTCAGTGTGTTTTTTAAGGTGACGACTTTTGGACTGTATTTAATGTGCTTCAAAAAAATGGGAGACCCGTCATGAAAACACTTATCCTTCTCTTAAGGCAGAGTTTGAAAGCTCAAATTACACTGATTTGCTTTGTCTGCTTGCCTCATATTGCGTTTGCTATTGAAGAACCTATTGCAACGATTGGACAGCCTCCTCCAGTACAGCATGCTTACCTTGACAATGGGACGATTGTTCGTGTTGTCCCAACACATATCCAGATTGTTGATGCTAATACAGGTGAGGTATTAGAAAAATTCGGTAATTTTGATTCTGTGTCCAGTTACGATGTCGTATTTAGTCCTACTGGTTCACATGTAGCAGTTTCAGAATATTCAGGTAATCTACGAAGAGATATTGTAAAAATTTGGGATGTTAATACACGTGAACAGATCGCTGAGTGGGAAATTGAAGGTTATATTGATGCCGCAGCATTTAGTCCTACTCAACCATTACTTGCTATCTCTATTGACGACGAGATTTATCTTTGGAATTGGCAAACTGGTGAGTTCGTCGGAACAATGGTAGGGGAACGTCGCCAAGCGGATACTTGTTACTACTTCAACGGTCGTTGGAGGACTTGCCGGAGTCCTATCCGTGATTTTGCATCGGTTTTTAGTTCAGACGGTCGCTATCTCATTGTCGCCTCAATGCGTCCGGACATTGAATTGTGGAATGTTGAGACACGCAAATTGGAAGGACACCTTGAAGGACATACCGGTAACTGGGTTGACGGTGTGGCTATCAGTCCTGATGGAACACGAATCGCTTCATTTGATAGGATAGCAGGTTTTGTCTATGTATGGCACAGGAAGGCACAACACTTATTATGGAAGGCACAAATTGGATTTACAAGAATTACAGATTTGGCATTCAGTCCGGACAGTCATCACCTATATGTTGCAGCAGATAGGACTGGAACACGATGGGATGTCAATTCGGGGCAACAAATAGATATGTTTGAGACAGAATTTAAAGGTTTAAAAACGATAAATATTTCTCCTGATGGTAAAAAGGCACTTTTATTATATGTGGATGGTGAAATACAGTGGGACATTGAAAACAAACGGATAGACCGGATGTGGACAGATTTCGTCGCTGAGTGGCCTTATACTGATAATAATGATGTTGCGTTAAGTCCTGACGGTAAAACCGTCCTTGTAACATCTCGATACTTTATTAAATCGTGGGATGTCGCATCACAACAGATGCGGCTACTTGTTTCTGCAGAAGACTATAGATTTAACACAGTCACTATCTCTCCCGACAGTCAAAAATTTGCCGTAAGTAAAGAACCTTCTTTTGTTGAAATACGGGACATTCAAACGGGTGAAATTGAAACACAATTCCCTCATTACTTTAGAATTCCAGAGAAGATTACCTTTAGTTCTTCCGGTAGACTCCTTGCAGTTGTAGATCATTGGGGTAAGATGGCTATCTTGAACGTTGAATCTCCTGAAAAAGAACAGCGACTCACCACACCAATGAATCTTACATTACCCGGTGGCACCTATCAGATCGGTTTCAGTGAAAATGAAGAATACGTTGCATCTTTTGGAAAGACAAGAATTGATAATAACAACGATACTCCTTGGATTCTGTTGTGGAAACGTGTAGTTGACACTTACGTATTCCAATACGCATGGGAAGGCACATTTGCTTCATCACCTGCATTTATGACCGATGCAGACGGTTCTACAGTGTTAGCAGGCAACGGAAAAAATGGGATCCATATTTGGAAACTCTTACCGGATAAACCCCAGCTTTTAACAAAGTTGAATGCTGAAGAGCCAGTGCAATTTAGTCCAGACGGTCGTTATCTCTTTGCAAATCAAGACGATTACTCCCAAATTTGGGACTGGCGAACAAACAGACCTATCAAACATTCACCTTCTATTCCAAGACTTGTCTCTCTCAGTCAGGACGGTTCTGTTTTTATGTCGCGTGATTACAACACAAATCAATACAAGATTTGGGATATAAAACATCTGTTATCTCTCTTACCCTATCCTGTAGAACCTAAAGGTAAGCAGTTTGTCACACTCGGACAGATAAAGAAAAATCAACTGCTACAGAACTTTCCCAACCCATTCAATCCGGAAACGTGGATTCCGTTTAAACTTGCGGACAAAAGTGATGTTACGATTCGCATCTACACGCCAACAGGTCAGTTGATTCGATCTCTATCACCAGGGATAATGTCTGCGGGAGATTATTCCTCACAATCGCAAGCGATTCACTGGGATGGACGCAATGACAAAGGTGAGCGGGTCAGTAGTGGTGTTTATCTCTATACCATAAATGCTGGCGACTTCTCCGCTACACGCAAAATGCTTATCACAAAATAAGAAGGAGGCATGAGATGAAAAATCGTGTTTTGACGCAAAAATGGACGCTGTTTATTTTCCTGTCTGTTTTGTTTACTTTCGTTGTCCACAACATAAGTTACGGGCAAGGAAGTGCCAAAATATATTGGACAGAAAAGGGTAAAATTAGACGGGCAAATCTTGATGGATCCAATGTAGAAGACATCCTAACGGAATTGGAATTGCCGAAAGATATTGCCTTAGACCTGCAAAATCGAAAAATGTATTGGGTTAACTTCCGTCCGCCAAAAGTATATCGTGCGAACTTAGATGGTTCAAACATTGAAAAGATTATCGATGGCGGAGATCCAAATGAACTACCGCGTGAATTGCTAAATTATCCATACTCCATTGCTTTAGACATAGATGCAAACAAGATATACTGGGGAAGAGATAACATCCCTTGGATAATCCGACGTGCAGACATTGACGGATCCAATATTGAAGATGTTTTGGTTAGACCATGGGTTGATGCTGAGAGTCTCGAACTTGACGTGAAAGCAGGGAAGATGTATTGGACAGATTCTTTTAATGATAATATTGGACGCGCAAACCTTGACGGATCTGATTACGAAGAACTTGGTAATACACTTGCTCCATGTGGACTCGCACTTGACCTACGCAATCGCCACATATATTGAACTGATATCTTCCGTGGCAAAATCGAACGGTCCTTTCTTAATGGCGACAATGTTGAAACTCTCCTTACCGAATTGAACAGACCAGACGATATTGCTTTAGATCCACGTTCCCGCAAAATGTACTGGGTAGAAGAGGATACACAAAAGCATAATGGAAAAATAATACATAAGAGTAAAATCCAACGAGCAAACCTTGACGGTTCTGATATCACAGATATTCTTACAAACTTGGGATACATAGGGGGTATCGCATTGGACCTCCACGGAGTTTACGATGTTGCCCCTGATACAAATAAACTAACAACCACTTGGGCAAACATGAAAAAACAGTAAACTTACAAAGGAGAATATTGACATGAATAAACGGGTTTTGACGCGAAAATGGATTGTGTTTTTTTCAGTTGCGTTTATGATAACTTTCGTGACCGAAGGTATAAGTTACGGACAAGGAAGTGCCAAAATATATTGGGCAGAAAAGAGTAAAATCAGACGGGCAAACCTTGATGGATCCAATGTAGAAGATATTCTAACGGAATTGGAATGGCCGAATGATATCGCTCTGGATATACATAACCTTAAGATGTACTGGACAGATCTGGGTAGCAATAATATACTTCGATCAAACCTTGATGGATCAAATATTGAAGAGATATTAGATGCTGAAGATGAAAATAAACCACACTCTATTGCATTAGACACAGATGAAAACAAAATATATTGGGGTAATAACCTCCCTTGGGAAATTAGGTGTATAGACTATGACGTATCTAAAATTGAAGCTATAAAAATTAAACCCGAGGATGAAGGGGTTTTTGGAATAACAGTTGACGCTGAAAGCATTGAACTTGACGTGAAGGCGGGTAAGATGTATTTTGTAGACTCTCTTAATGATAATATCGCACGTGCTAACCTTGACGGATCCAATTACGAAAAACTTGGTATTAGTATAATTGATGAATACGGACTGGCACTTGATTTACGCAACCGTCAAATGTATTGGACACATCAGTTTGGCAAAATTAGAAGTGCATCACTTAATGGCAATAACGTTAAAACTCTCCTTACTGAATTGAACGGCCCAACCGATATTGCTTTAGATATACGTTCCCGCAAAATGTACTGGGTAGAAACGAATTGGAAAACAAATAAGAGTAAAATCAGATGGGCAAACCTTGATGGGTCTAATATCACAGAAATTCTTACGGAATTGAACCCCGTGTACGCTATCGCTTTGGATACCGAGGGTGTTTACGATGTTGCCCCTGATACAAATAAACTAACAACCACTTGGGCAAATGTGAAAAGCCAATAATTTACAAATCCATGCTACGACATTAATCCGGTACGGTGATAGCACCGTACCGTTTTTTATTGCACTTTCATCTTGAAGTTGCTATGATAGTCGCAAATGAGGATTCTTTTTTATTAAGTACGGAGACATACATGAAGAAATACCGCATTGCGGTTATTGGCTTGGGCGGTATGGGTGGTCACCATGCCCAAGCGGTAAAGTTAGAGACGAACTGTGAACTCGTTGCAGGCGCAGAAATTAACCCAGAACGCGCAAAAGCGTGGCGTGAGCGATTCGGTGTCAATGCCATCTATGACGATTATGAAAAAATGCTTGATGAACAAAAACCGGACATTGTTATTGTACCAACGCAAGCACCGATGCATCACCCACCAACGATTGCAGCTGCAAAACGCGGCATCCACGTCTTCTGTGAAAAACCGATCGCGCTCAACCTTATTCAAGCCGATGAGATGGTTGAAACTTGCGATAAACATAACGTCAAATTTGCCATTAACCACATCAAGCGAGCCAGTCTTTACAATCGTTATGTTCTTTCACTGATTGAAAAAGGTGAAATTGGCGATGTTGTCTTGATGAAGGCAACTGACAAAGGTGGACGCAAAGCTGGCAATTCGCTCATGGAAATGGGAACGCATCTCTATGATTGGGTGCGACTATTCGGGGGCGATGTTGAGTGGACACAGGCACACCTTGTGCAAATGGATGGACGTGAATCTACCTTTGATGACATCAAACATACGCAAGAGGTACACCCTCACGACCGAGATTCTGGACTCGTGCTTGGTGAACGTGGACACGTCTCCTTTCGGTTTAAGAACGGCATCCATGCAGATGTGCAATTCCTTGCGCAACCGCAAACCGATGATAACGCCTACGGCATTGATATTATCGGCACTGAAGGACGAATCGCTATCCGAGAGAGCGTTGGCACAACAATGTTTATCCATAGAGGACAACATCAAACACCTGCACAAGCGTGGGAACCTGTGCATCTACCTGATGAAGATATTGATGAAAAAGGGAATCAGCGTGATAAAGGTTCCATACGACTGTTGTTGCAGCGTCTTATGCTACGTGATCTTATTGAGGCGATTGAAGAAGACCGGGAACCGTTCGCGAGTGGTAAAGATGGAAGGGATTGCCTTGAGATGATTCATGCAACGTGGGAATCGCATCGGCAGAAAGGGCGCGTGTCCATGCCGTTAACGCTACGCGAGCATCCGCTGGAAAGATGGCAGAAGGATGTAAGCAGTTGAACATTTAATATTGGGATAAGGAGAAATTCAAATGGCTACAATGAAATGTCCACGGTGCGGTTCTGAAAATATCATGCCGAACTTGAGAATTCGAGATCGCTACGAACGGGGATTAGGACAAGACTTAGAAGTTGAAGTACAGGGAAATCCTGGTGCCTTAATTTTCAAGGGTGCTCATAGAGAAACGTTGAGGGCAACTGTTTGTGGTGAATGTGGCAACGTCGGTCTTTCTGTTGAAAATCCGAAAGGGTTATGGGAAACCTATTCCCAAAGAGAGAATTCTTAGGTTTCATTCGTGGTAGATGCGGTTTCCTAACCGCATCGGTATTACGCAAGTCTTTGTCAGCCGAGGTGTTGTGGAGCGGTTAGGAAACCGTGCCTACCGCGGGAGGGCGAAAGTGTGTATTTATTTCTAAGTTTTACTATAAATAACCATGAGACTGAAATAGTTATTGTTGACACAATCAGCAGCATGTGCTAAACTTTGCAAATATTCAGAAGGTATCTCAATATTAGAAGCGCGGAGGCGCATACGTGAAACAAATTGATTCTAAACAATCTGGGTTAACACTGATCCAGATATTAGTTGTCGTTATTGTTCTTGGTGTTATTGCTGCTGTGATTTTGGCACCACGGTTGCTCGGACAAGCAGGGCGTGCTTTACAAACGCGTGCTGCTGAAGACATTGAAACGCTCGGTATTGCTCTTGATAGATATGCCAAGGATAGTGGAGATTATCCTTCAACTGAACAGGGCTTGAAAGCACTTTGGGAACAACCTGAAGAACCGCCGCTTCCAATAAATTGGCTCGGCCCATACATTCAAATCCCAATTACGGAGGACCCGTGGGGCAACCCATACATTTACATTCGTCCCGGTGTGCATGACCGATACGGGTACGACTTAATCTCCTTTGGGAGCGATGGTGTAGAAGGTGGAACAGGTGAAGCGGAAGATGTCATCAGTTGGATTCGGCGTGATGAATAGCAATCTGAAAATGTTAAACAACGTTCTATATCCAAAAGCAGTAGACAGAAAACTGTTATTCAGTTAAGGGAGGCGGAATCATGAAAATTACCCAAATTGAGGTCATCAAGGTTAGAGTGCCTTATCATGATGGTATTTATGAACTGATGACGCGCCGTAATCTTTACCAGATTGACCATGTTTACAAGGTGCATACGGATGCTGGAATTATAGGTATCGGCGATGGATCGTTTCAATCAGAGGAAGCAATTCAGCGATATATCGGTAGGAATCCGTTTGAATTTATGAGTGGTTGGGCACCGACACCGCTACAGCAGGCCTTTTACGATATTATAGGCAAGTCGCTCGGTGTACCAGTGCATCAACTTTTAGGTGAAAAGGTTAACGATAAAACATCGTTCGGATATTGGTCTATTGATATGACGCCGGAGGAATGGGCTGCGGAGGCAAAACATGCGTACTCGCTCGGTTATCGGCTTCATAAAATCAAGGCGCGTCCGTGGTTTGAAGTACGTGAACAGGTAGAGGCAATCACAGAGGTAGTACCAGATGATTTTCAACTCCGCGTAGATGCCAACGATTCTTTTGAAACGCCAGAACACACGCTTGAAGTCGTCCGGCACCTCAAAGATTATAATATAGAATCGTTTGAAACACCTATTCCACAGTCGGATATCGCAGGATACCAAGAAATCAAACGGCACACAGATATGCCGATAACGATTCACTTCGGAAATCCTGATCCCGTTGAAGCAATTCGAGCAAAAATGAACGATTCATTTATTATTGCTTACCCGGACTCGCGTGCTGCTAACGCGAAACGTGAGGCAATTATCTCAGACTCGGCGCATCTCCCTGTGTGGATACAGATTGTTGGTCTCGGCATCACAACAACTTACGTTATGCACCTTGCTGCAGTGATGCGGAATGCAACTATGCCATCGATTACGTTAAATGCGCTGCGTGCCTTTGACATTGTTACACCTTCAACTATTCCACTTGTTGATGGATATGTAACTATACCGGACAAACCTGGATTAGGTGTTGAATTAGATGAAGACGCGCTTGACAATTGCCGCGTCTAAAACCGTTTTAGCAACCCTCAAAGGAGAAAACATGATGAAAACGGCTATTTTGTGTTTGACACTATTTATTATCGGAACAGTGTTTGCTGCGCATGCAGCGAAACTCGGCTTAGCAAGTGCATGGTTATTCAATGAAAACGGTGGAAAAGTAGTTAAGGATGTCGTTGGCGGACATGATGGCGACATCAAAGGTTCCTTGAAATGGGTGGACAACGGCAAATTCGGCGGCGCATTGGAATTCCCTGGCAAAGGCGATAGCTACGTCCGTGTTGCCCATGATGACGTTTTCAACTCTGACCCCTATACTTTTGTTGCTTGGGTTAAGTTGAATGCTGCCTCATGGCAGTACGTTGTCTGGCGGAATGGAGAAGCCTGGCCAGAACAAAATCTTGTCCGGCATCTTGATATATGGATTCACCAAGATGACTTCCCGGTATTTATGTGGCACGTCAAGGGGCAAGTCGGACGTATTGATGGTAAAACTATCGTTGCGGATGGCGAGTGGCATCATATCGCAAAAGTTTATGATGGTAGCAAGGTTCAGATGTTCATTGATGGCAAACTGGAAGGTGAAAAGGCGAGTGGTGGAACACTTGACACCAGTAAATCCCCTATTTGGATAGGTGCGCGCCCTGGCAACGTTGCTGCAACAGGGCTCTTTGATGAAGTCGGTTTTTTCACCAAAGCACTTACTGAAGCACAAGTTAACGATGTCATGGATAACGGGTTAACGGATTTTGCCCCTGTTGAGGCAGCTGGAAAAGCAACGACTACTTGGGGTTTACTGAAATCCACAAAGTAAAATTATTAGCAGGCACATTACGTGCCAAAACAGAAATGGAGAATACACACTATGCAAATGCATGTTGGTGGAGAATGGGTTGACAAATCTAACAAAATTGATGTCCTTAGTCCCTTTGACGGTTCGGTTGTTGACACCGTGCCGAAAGGGGACGCAAACGACGTTGAAACCGCTATCCAAACTGCAGAACGCGGTGCAAAAATCATGGCGGGGTTGACAGGTTATGAACGTTATGAAATCCTGCGGAAAGTTGCGGATTTGATGGTCGAAAAAGCAGAAGAACTTGCCGAGGTTATCACCCGTGAAGAGGGAAAGATATTAGCTGAAGCAACCGTTGAAGCAACCCGCGCTTCCGAAATTATTGCACTCTCTGCGGAGGAAGCGAAACGATTAACAGGTGAGACAATCCCACTCGAAGGCGCGCCCGGAGTAAAAAACAGACTCGGTTTTACGGTGCGTGTGCCGTGTGGTATTGTTGTTGGTATTAGTCCTTTCAACTTTCCATTACACCTTGTTTGCCATAAAGCAGGTCCTGCCATTGCTGGCGGAAACGCAATTATCATCAAACCCGCAACAGATACACCGCTCTCTGCTTTGAAATTGGTAGAACTCTTTCTGGAAGCAGGCACGCCACCTGAAGCGATTCAATGCGTTACAGGTCCCGGTGGTGAAATCGGGGATACCCTTTGCGCGGATCGGCGTGTCCGCAAGATTACCTTTACTGGTAGCCGTGATGTCGGTGAACATATCTGTAAAGTCGCAGGATTGAAACGTGTTACGATGGAACTCGGCTCAAATTCACCACTCATCGTTATGCCTGACGCGGATCCAGAAAAGGTGGCACGTGCGGCAGCTGCATCTGGTTATTCTAATGCGGGACAGGTGTGTATCTCAACGCAGCGCGTCATCGCGCATGAGAAAATCTACGGTGATTTTTTAGATGCGTTTCAAGCCGAAGTCTCTCAAATCGGTATCGGCAATCCGCTGGAATCTGGGGTGCGGATGGGACCGATGATTAGAGAAGGGGATGCTACCCGTGTTACCGAATGGATTAAGGAGGCTGTGTCAGATGGTGCTGAACTTCTCACAGGTGGCGAAAAGCAGGATCAGTTTGTTACGCCCGCTATCCTTGCTAACGTGAAACCTGAGATGAAAATATCTTGTGATGAGGTGTTCGGACCAGCTGTCGGTGTGACGCGTGTCAACGATATTGACGAAGCAATCACCCTCGCGAACGATACGAACTACGGATTGAGTGCCGCGATTTTCACACAGAACGTTGATTGGGCAATGCGGTTTGTCCGTGAGGTTGAATCTGGTAACCTAATGGTGAACTGGGGTACGCAGTGGCGTGCGGATTTGATGCCGTACGGCGGTGTTAAAGAGAGCGGTATGGGCAAAGAGGGTCCAAAATACGCTATTGAAGAGATGACCGAGTTGAAAATGGCTATCTTCCATTTGGATGGTTAAGTGTGATCATTCCCTGGTAGGTGCGGTTTCCCGTCAAATACCAAAAGTGTCCTTGGCGTTGATTCACCGCACCTTTTTTTATGTCAAATCTTTATTTATTGAAAATCCATAAGGCTAAATAATGCTTGATGTACTCAATATTCCAGAGTTAGGCAAACTTGAGATTGTAGAAATCTATGCCTACTACGATCAACCTATATTATACTCTTGCAAGAATGCTTCAGGCCATTATTACCTCGTTGTGGCTGCGGCTGAAGATGCCCAGTTTTTAACTTGGCTCTGTGTTGCAGTTTCTACTGAACGGCTTAACCTTATCCGATCCGGCAAAATTGATCTCCACGATGCATTCGCTCACCCTGAAAATCGCTATGCAATTCAAGTCCGGGTGCCCTATGACAAACATGCTTCACACCAGATAGATTGGACGCAATCAAATCAAATTTCTGAGGACATGCTCCCAATACCTGGTGAATGTCTTGATCTTGAAAGCGACACATCCCCGTTTTAGAAAACATTCGACCTTTTACCAAATTTGTGATATACTTTAAATCACATCGCGGGCGGGAGAAGATATGTTCTGCCAGCGGTGTGATTTGTTTGAATAGGATTTTTAGGTTGTCGGCGTTTGTAGTCGCGCAATTCATTGCGCCTCTTACATTATCAGAATCACGGATTTGCGCGGATTACACCAAATCAACGGTATGAATGCTTGTTGGCATTCCCCGGATTACGCGGATTTTTGTTGAGTTTCGCAAACTCTATCCAACCTACGTCCTGCATTTTAGTGCGTTAAAATTTAGAGTTGTGCAGCCTCGCAACTTGAAATTATTTTAATATTAAACTTTGCTTCCAGCAGATTTCTATTGTTGCTATGAAATATAGATTTTGTGCCTGCATTTCGAGCGTTGTCATCCGTACAAAAGAAATCGTTACCTGCTGCATAGTGTGCAGAAAGTGAATCGCCATCAGCCCATTCTGCAATGGCTTCGGCAAATTTTTTTCTAAGTTCGCTTGGAATCGATGGACCACCCGGACTGTATAAATTATATTCTTCTTTAAACCAATTATGTGCGGCTTGTCCACAACCTATTCTTGTTATGTAATTACTACAACTTTCCAGTGGTTCAGCGTAATTCCAGAATTCATCAAGATCATCGTACTCCACATACATGTCATCTGGAATTTCTTGCGTGCGAACTGTTCCGATATTTGTCATGCGGAGTACCCGAAATCCAAGTTCTCTCGCTTCCAAAAGTTTAGTCAACTGCTTCGGATGGATTCCTGGGTGAAGTTCAGGGTTTGGTCCTATACATATCTGCATACTGAATTCCCCATTTTTAGCTGGTAAGTGATTAACTTCAAATAAGGGAAGGTAGTCTTCAAAGTGGTCGGATCTCAGTATCTTTCCAATCGCTTCTAAAGTCAAAGCTATTTCACAGATATATGCGTGAATTTCGCCAGCGCGAATCTTGTCTTTTATTGTCAAAAAATCTTGATTATCTTCAGTAATTACCTTTTCCCACGTGTTTGAATCAAAAGTTATCTTCATAATATACTCCCTTCTTCTAACAATTATTTGTTAACTTTTGTCATGTAATATACACTGCTATATTATAGCATAGTGAAATACAATTTTCAAGTATAAGTTAAAAAAGCAATGAACGTGTCGAACCGGGAGGTTGATCCTACAGAAAAAATCGTGATCACAAAACCCTCTTATAAGAGTATGTTTGAAAAAAGAATTGACATTTTGGGAGTTGTATGGTATTTTTTTAATTACATCATGGTTAAAATGATAGTAAAATCCAACAAATATTAGAGGCGCAATAAATTGCGCGACTATAAACTAAAAATCCGCGTAATCGGTGTAATCCGCGAAAATCAGCGATTCAGACAACTATTATGAACACCCTATACTTCGGCGACAACCTTGAAGTCATGCGAGAAATGGACGGCCAACGCGTTGACCTAATCTGCACCGACCCGCCCTTCAACAGCGGACGCGACTACAACGCATTCCTCACCGACTCGCTGGCACAATCCAAAGCGTTTACGGACACATGGACATGGGATGACCCCGCACAAGATGCCCGCGCCGACATAGAGAGACGCGCCCGCACCAGCGACACTTACAAAGCACTGGATACCTGCCTGAAAGGTTATGACCTTGTGCTGCAAAACGCTGTATCTGGGAACAAGGGATCCATGCGTGCATACCTCGCGTTTATGGGACCGCGCCTTGCGGAGATGCACCGAATCCTCAAAGACACAGGAAGCATCTACCTGCACTGCGACCCGACTGCAAGCCACTATCTCAAAGGTGTGATGGATGCTATTTGGGACCAGACCAACCGAAAGAAAAACGCGAATTTTCGAAATGAGATAGTCTGGCACTATCGCCGTTGGACTGCTGGAAATAAGGATTTCCAGCGAATGCACGATACTATTTTACGATATACAAAATCAGATAAATTCAAATTTAACGTTCAATTTGAGCCTTATGGGGATTGGATTAAAAAAGATTATTCACATGTAGACGAAGAAGGCAGAAGATGGAGATGGCATACAGTTAAAGGTAAAAGATACAAAGTGTATCTTGAAGATGAAAACAAGGGTGTTAAACTCAATGATGTTTGGCAAATTCCTTATTTGGGTTCTACTGCAAAAGAACGTCTCGGCTACCCAACACAAAAACCGCGCGCCCTCTATGAACGTATGATACAAGCCTCCAGTAATGAAGGTGATCTTGTGATGGACCCGTTTGCGGGCTGCGGCACAACTATAGACGCAGCACATACGCTCAATCGGTTCTGGATCGGTATTGACTTGACAATCCTCTCGCTTGATCCGATGCGGCGCCGCCTCTATGACAGACACGGGTTGGAACCGTCGAAAGACTACGAAATTCACGGCTATCCGACAAACATGCAGGAGGTGCACATGCTCGTTCGCGATGAACGCAAATATCACGACTTTTCTAACTGGGCAGTTACTCGGCTCGGTCTGCAGCCAACAAAATCTGTTGGCGATGGCGGTAAGGATGGTGAGGCAGAGGTTGGGCATATCACGTTGTGGGACCCCGAGGCGGGTGAGACGACTAACACGCGTATCTTGGCGGAAGTGAAAAGTGGCAAACCGACAATTTCGCAGGTGCGGGCATTCTGTCGTGTGATGGACAAGCACGATGCGATCGGTGTGTTTATTACGATTGAGCCTGTGAGTGCGGGCATGCGTCAAGAGGCGGCGGACATGGGAACGTTTTCTCATAACAACGAGACATTTCCGCGGTTGCAGTTTTGGCAGATAGACGATACCTATTTTGAAAATCCGAGTAGTTTGCGGAGTCTTATCCGTTTACCACAGCAGTGGCTTGAACCGATGCGAAAGATGGAACGGCATTTTACAGATACGCAGATGACGCTGCTCCGTTCGTAGGCGGACAAAACCCCGATATATTGGAATGTCTGTAACACAGATAATTGGCAAAGGTATTAAATTTGGTATTACACTATTACGGCTTCACCGACTGCACACAGCGAAACCCCTCATTAGGATTTGTATCCGTAGGTGCTCGCGAGTTACGGTTTGCAACCCGCGAACTTTGCGGACTACTGAGCCATGAACCGCCCCGTAACACGCGATTATTCTTTTGATTGATAAAATCTTTAATGACTTCATCAATACTGTTTGGGCCCGCAATAGGATTTTCGCCTGGAGAATTGAGATAAAAGTTTGCTTCATACCCATCAAGGCACCACTCCCGCACGTTTCCTGTCATGTCATATAAGCCAAATCCGTTTGCTGGGTAAGTTCCTACAGGTGTCCGTTCCTTGTCAGTTGCGTTGTAGTAGTTTGCTTTGGTCGCATCAATAGAATCTCCCCATGCGTACATCTTATCTATCAACCCACCGCGAGCTGCCTTTTCCCATTCAGCCTCTGTTGGCAGTCGCTTCTCTGCCCACTGTGCGTAAGCCATCGCTGCATACCAACTCACATAAACGACAGGGTAGTTTTCCTTCCCAGGTGGAAAATCGTTGCCGTTCCAATTTGCTAAGTAATAACCATCGTGATATATGCGCGGAATCTGGTCTTTTCGCCACGCAGGGTTAGCATCAACAAATTTCTTATATTGTGCATTTGTTACTTCGTATTTGTCCATATAAAAAGCATCCAGGTAAACAGGATGCGCCGGTTTTTCGTCAAGATTACCGCCACTGCTTCCCATCTGAAACTCGCCTGCTGGGATAAATACCATCTCAGAATCAGAATCTTCCAGCTTAAAATCAAAGTTTACCCTAACCTTAATACTCACAGGTTTTCCAGCTTTTATAGCTGGATCAAAAGTTGCTTTCTTAAATGCTTCAATTGCTGCCTCCTCTAACCCATAACCGAGATTTGTGAGTGCAACAACGTCCTGCGGTATACCTTTCACATCAATGGTTGCCTGTAAAGTAACTTTTCCCTCTTTTTCTGCCGTCTTCGCTTCCTTTGGATATTTAGGTTTTACAAAGTTCTTGTAACGAGGCGGTCTTATATCAGCAGTGATAAGATCATCTTGGTCGGCCATCAGGTGACTTGAAGCGAGAATCAGAAAACAGATAAACGTGCTGAGTAATTTTATGTTTTTCATATCGCCTCTGTTTATAGATAAGCAATAAGTTAATAGGCGCGCCCTATACAGAGAGAGCACGCCTACAAAAGATGTGTGTCTACAGAAAAGGTACTTGGCAGTTTACGCCTCTTCCTCTTCCGTTTTTGATGCAGCAATTACCTTCTGTGCAACATCATCAGGAACAATCTCGTAATGTGCGAATTCCATTGTAAATTTACCCCGCGCACTTGTCATAGATCTCAGATCAATGGAATAACGGAGCATCTCCGCAAGAGGAACTAAAGCGTTAATCTCTTGGCGTTTACCGAGTTGTTCAATACCCATCACCTGTCCACGTCGTCCGTTTAGGTCACCGATGATACTTCCCATAAACTGATCTGGTACCGAGATTGAGACGTTCATAATCGGTTCCAGCAAGCACGGGTCGGCTTGCTGCACGGCAGTAGCAAAAGCCATAGAGCCAGCGATTTGGAATGCCATGTCAGAAGAATCAACGTCATGGTATTTGCCATCGTTGAGGTCAATCTGGATATCAACCAAGGGATAGCCTGCTATCGCTCCGCGTTCCATCCTTTCACGGATACCTTTTTCTACAGCTGGAATGTAGTTGCTCGGAATCACTCCCCCTTTAATGTTGTCAACAAATTCAAACCCTTGCCCGCGTTCTAAAGGTGCAAGGTCAATTGTGACATCTCCGAATTGTCCTTTACCGCCTGATTGTTTTTTGTGTCTCTCTTGGACCTTTTGCACGCGTCTGCGAACCGTTTCGCGATAAGGCACCTTGGGAGGGGCAACTTGTGTTTCCACACTAAATTTCTCAACAATTCGGTCACGATTCACGGTGATGTGAAGTTCACCCAAACCAGAAACCAGCAGTTGTTTCGTGATATCATTCCGTTCAATCTTGAAAGCGGGGTCTTCCTCACCTATCCGTGTCAGCGCGGTGATCAATTTTTCGTCATCACCTTCCCGCACTGGACTAATAGCATAAGAGATAACTGTATTTGGGAACTCAATCCCCGGAAGTTTAATAGATGCATCTCTGGCACATAAGGTATCTCCAGTCCGCGTGATGTTGAGTTTTGTCAACGCACCAATATCGCCAGCTATTACCTGAGATGTATTGACGGTTTGCTTACCATTCATGAAGGTAGGTTTGCCAAGCCGTTCCATCTCCCCTTGCGTTGAATTGCTCACTTGTGCATCGCCTTCCAATGTTCCAGAGTAGACACGGAAAAAACTAAGTTGCCCAGAAAATGGATCTGCTATAGTCTTAAATACAACAGCGGATAGTGGTGCTTCTGTTGAAGGTTCACGCGTTTCAGATTCATCTTCAACATCATGCACTGATCCAACTTGAGCTGGGGATGGACAGCAACTAATAACCATATCCATCAACTGCTGTACTCCGATGTTTTTCAATGCCGACCCGCATAACACTGGCACAAACTGATTTTCGAAAATCCCGGTTTGTAACCCACTTTGAATTTCCTCCTCAGAGAGTTCGCCTTCAAAAAACTTCTCTATGAGTTCATCATCACTTTCAGCGGCAACTTCAACAAGTGCTTCTCTGGATTCTTCGGCAGCCTCTGCTAAGTCATCAGGAACATCAGATTTCGCGACAGGTGAGTTTCCATTGGGTTCAAGGAACGCAGCACTCTGAATCACATCAACGACGCCCGTAAACTGCTCCTCCTTTCCAATAGGGAGTTGAATCGGGACAGCGCGTGTCTCTAATATATCCGAAATACTTGCGAATGCGTTTTCAAAACTCGCGTTCTCTTTATCCATCTTGTTGATATAGAGGATACGTGGGAGTTCATATTTATCCGCTATTTCCCAAACTTTTTCTGTTCCGCCCTCTACTCCTGTAGTAGCATCTACGACTACGATAACCGCGTCAACGACTCTAAGCACACTGTGAAGGTCACCGTAAAAATCCTCCGCTCCGGGTGTATCAATAAGATTGAGTTTATGATCCCCCCATTCCGCAATACACACCGAACAATTGAGTGATGTTTTGCGTTCGATTTCATCAGAGGCATAGTCAGCTACCGTGTTTCCGTCATCTACGGACCCCATACGCTCAATGGCACTGCCGTTATAGAGCATCGCTTCAATTAGAGATGTCTTGCCAGCCCCTGAATGAGCAATAATTCCGATATTCCGAATCTCTTCTGTTCTGTATTGTCTCATCTTCTTAGAAAGTTCTCCTTTTGTAACCACACGGAATAGGTCAAACTATGCCGTTATTAAGATAAACTATTTTAGCACATACAACAAAAAGATTTCAACAAAAACCGAAACTGATTTATCCATAGTTTTTCAGATGCTTTTGTTTTATGGCGGATCTTAGAATTAATGAGACACTTTGCACCAGCACGGTTAGGAAACCGGGCCTACCGCGGGAGGGCGAAAGTGTGTATTGATTTCTAAGCTTTACTATAATCAGGACAGACGCAGTTTTTAAAATTATTGAAGGATTAGAGAGTTGATATCATCCAATAGACTTTGTTTTAAATCATATCTGCAAAATAGGTTTGAGTCCAATTAATGAAACTTCATACCAAAAATTGACAATTATAAAAATATAAGTTATGCTTCTTTTTTGCAAGTGTAAATGTATTCATAACGTGAGTTTGATAATTAGATTGAGTATAGTGGTTAGGTAGAGCGCAGCGAACCCTTATGCGTCAACTTAGCGGTCCACACCCCTGGTAGGCGCGTTTTCTAAACGCGCCGTTAGCTAATCTTCAGCACAGGGACAGGCGCGTTTCCAAAACGCGCCTACCAGAGGGTCCTAAATCGGGCTGAGAAAGCGGACGGGATTTATCAAACTCACGTTATTCATAATAGGATAATATAACACAATTTTGTAATAATGCGTCCGTCCTGATAAAAAAATGCAACAATTTTTGATCTAAGATGCGTCTAATTAATCAAGGGATGCTAAAACTCCGGAGGATTCCCATGAAAAAGAAGGATGCTGAACTGATTCAGCGAACGTTAGACGGTGAGCAATCAGCGTTCACCGACTTAGTGGAAAAATACCAAAAGGGCGTACACGCGCTTGCATGGCAGAAAATCGGTGATTTTCATATTGCACAGGAAATTACACAAGACGCTTTTCTTAGAGCATACCAAAAACTTGGAACTTTGAAAAATCATAACCTGTTTTGTGGGTGGCTCTATGTGATTGCCACGAACCTATGTAATGAATGGCTCCGAAAGAAACGCCTGCCGATGCAATCCTTAGAAACCGTTGATAGCAAAGAGGTGGACCGAGTGGCATATACACGATACATAGAGGAACAACGAGAGACTGACGCTAACGAAATTCGGCGTGAACTGGTGAGAGATTTGCTCAAAAAATTACCGGAAAGTGAACGAACAGTCATGACACTCCACTATCTTGGGGAGATGACATGTGAATCGATTAGCGAGTTTCTCGGTGTATCCCCAAATACCGTGAGGAGCCGTCTCAGCCGCGCCCGAAACCGATTAAGGAAAGAGGAAGCAATGATTAAAGAAAACCTTAGCAGTTTCCAACTGCCGACACAAATGACAGAAAACATCATGAAGGAAATTTCACGTCTTAATCCTGTAACACCTTCTGGGAGTAAACCTCTGGTGCCATTAGCAATATCTGCTGCCTCTGCGGTCTTAGTTCTATTGCTGATGGGACTTGGCACACAACGGCTTAGCGATTTTCAAAAACCGTATAACTTAAACGCACAATCAGAACGGACGATTGAAATATCAGAAGCGCAGCTTGTTATTGATTCTCCAGCAAAACCTGCAGTTAGAAATCAGGTTGGACATGCAGATTTAACAGGTAAGAACAATGGGGTAGGACAGAAACCTGATGATCCACTCTTCGCTGCAGCGAATGCAGATGAAACTGAGGTATCAAAGGCAAAACCACAGTGGGTGCAAACAAAAGGGCCGGAAGGTGGTTCAGTGTCTGGGCTCTTCACAACTACCCGTGGGGACATGTTTGCAGGTACACGGCAAGGTCTCTACAGACTTACAGATGATGGGACTGCATGGAAACTGATTAATAACATTACGGGACCTTCAGACACTTTACTGACGCCCAATCCAACGTGGTGGCCCGTAGTAGAACGGCAGGATACACTTTATCTTGCTACCAACACAGAAATTTTAGCTTCCACAGACAGAGGTGAAACCTGGGAGGCACTCTGTGAGTGTCCAGAACGTCAACCTATCGGTATGGTAATAACTGATAGAATCCCTGGCGCACAAAGCGATTTGACGGTCTATCTTGCTACCACTAACGGAATATTTCGCACGGATAATTATGGTAAATCGTGGACTCCATTGCCTGAAGGGCTAAAAGACAAGAAAATTGCTGCAATCGCCGCGATTGAGAATACTGTCTTTGCGGGTACTGATAAAGGCCTCTTTCGCCTTAATTCTGATACGTGGGAGCAAGTGTCTATCAACCCTGAGGATGCACAAGATAACATACTTGATATCGTGGCGTTAATAGTTACAGAAAACCATTTCTATGTTGCAGCAAAATCGGGATGGGTGATACTTCCTGATGGTCTATATAAAGTCGGTTCAGAAAGTACCATCACAACTGTTATTGCACCTTCTGATAAGGAATTGTCAGGTTGGATAGAATTAAGGGGAAATGAAGGCCAGAGCATCGTGTGGTCCCTTTTGCACTCAACCGACCGTGGTAATTCGTGGAAATCTATAACTCCGAGGCATGATTCTTCTGACAAGAAACAGCTTCAGAACCGTCGTTCTTCAAAGGAAGAATCACAAGTCAATAAATTAGCAGAAGGCACTTATGCTATATCAGATATAGTATGGGCAATAATGACAGATCCAATGCTCAAAATTACCGCATCGGGAGAAAAAGTGATGGCGATAGACGGTGAGAACCACTTCTACTCAATTGATGCTGGTGAAACGTGGGCGTATTTAGCTGCTGGCAAATTCTACTCAATTACCTTTGATTCTGGTAAAAAGGTAACAGTTGAAGTCGAAGCTGACAAAATTAGTAGTGCTACCGGGGCAGTAATGTTGAATGCTACGACTATCTTTAGAAGTGGCACTCACGGGATTCATCGCTCAACTGATAGCGGGGAGTCGTGGCATCAATTTAATACCGGACTTGTGAATACGAATGTCCAACAATTAATTGTTCTTAACGGGATTCTCTACGCGAACACAGAAACAGGACTCGTGTATTCAATTGATGACGGGGAATCGTGGACACCTTTTTCCAGCGATACGAGTAACCTCGCACACATTGAAGAATTCAATGGAGAACTCTACGCGAGTAAAGGTAGAGAAGGAACATCTCGTTTTTTGCGATTGACTTCCGAAGGAAATAGCTTCGCAGATATTCCAGCAGTACCTGTTTTGAAAAATGTACCCGGTTTGACAAAGAGCCTTTCGAATGAGTGGATTGAGCTTAGTCAAAACAAAACCCACAGAACCGAATTTTTGATTGAGCCCCGACCTAAAAGTCTCACGGTTACAGACACGGCTTACTACGTAGAATACCAAAATAAACTCTTTAGATGGCGTATTGGAACCCTGAATTGGTACAACACAGGAATAGCGAATATAGGTGGACCTATTCATATAGACTTAAATTCCAAATTTGTCATTGCTAAGAATTTATGGTTTGCCGTTTCAGGAAAAACTGTTTACGTCGGCAAACGAGATGGACGCCTCATGCAATCGTTGGATGAAGGCGACACTTGGAACGATGTTACTGCAAATTTGCCATTTGCTGTTGAACGTTTCAATGCAATAACTTTCGTTGGAAAAACTGTCTATGTCGCAACGGACAAAGGTGTTGTCCGGTCAAGTAATGGCACTGATTGGCAGACGCTCACTGATGCAGAGGAAACACCTCTTATTATGAATAGATTGGCAGTGGATGGCACAACGGTTTACGGCGAGTCAGAGAAAAAAATATATCAATTAGACGGAAATACTAACATGTGGCAGCAAGTCACGCCAGAAATCCCATATCCTATTTCTTGTCTTGATGTTGATGGAGATACGCTCTATGTTGGCACATTCGGACGGGGTGTGCTACGTTTCTCTCTTGACGAATAAGACTGTTGTATTAGACTAACCTACCTTTGGCGCGTTATCCAACGCGCCTTTTTCTTTTCACGAATTGCTTCTAAGCATTTACAACACATGAAATTGATTTACAATAGTTGGCAATTGTCCAACTATATGCTATCCTTATTAAAGCAAAATTTTCCATTATAGAGATTTCTCCATAATCTTTTACTGATGTGAACTGTGCAAAATTAGTCTTCCTTTTTCAATCACGTACTTTTTTCTTAAAAATGCAACCTTCGAATGCCAAATAGCATCTTTATATTAAAAGATTAGTCTATTTGTGAGGTGTCCCATGAAACATGATGATGCTGAGTTAATCAAACTCACACTTGAAGGTGATCAACAAGCGTTTGCTGCACTTGTAGAAAAATACCAAGAACAGATACACGCGTTGGCGTGGCAAAAAATTGGTGATTTTCACATTGCACAAGAGATAACACAAGACGCCTTCATCACAGCGTATCAAAAACTTTCAACCCTCACACATCACAACCGTTTTGCGGGATGGCTCTATGTCATTACCAGTAATAAGTGTAACATGTGGCACCGAAAGAAAAAACCAAAACTCCAGTCTTTGGAAGAAACTGACCCTATGGAGTTGGAAGAAATGTATTATTCAGAATATGTGTCTCAACAACGTGAAGAGGCTGCGAACCAAAATAGGCGAGCAATTGTTCAGAAGCTGCTCAATAAACTCAAAGAGAGTGAACGGACAGTTGTAACGATGCACTACCTTGCAGGCTTAACATGTGAAGAGATCGGTAAGTTCTTGGGTGTATCACCGAACACGGTTAAAAGTCGGTTGCATCGCGCCCGTGAAAAGTTAAAGAAGGAGGAAGCAGTGATCCAAGAAAATCTTAGCAGTTTCCAACTGCCAACACAATTAACAGAAAACATCATGAAGGAAATTTCAAACCTCAATCCAGTAACGCCTTCAGCAAGTAAACCATTAGTACCGTTAGGAATATCCGCTGCCTCAGCAATAATAGTTTTTCTGCTGATAGGTTTTGGGGCGCAAAATCTAATTCGGTTTCAGCAACCGTATAGTTTAGAATCAACATCAGAGCAAACGGTTGAAATCGTTGACGCACCGATAGTCTTGGAATCCCCTGCCAAACCTGCAGTTAGCAATCAAGTTGGTCGTTCTGATGTAACCGGTAAAAATAACAGTACTGGACAAAATCCAGATACGCCGCTATTTGCAGCGGCACAATCCGATGATGCAGAAGTCTCAACGTCAAAAGCACAATGGAGGCAAACTAATGGTCCTTATGGAGGAAATATCCATGTACTTTTTGCGACCTCTGAAGGTGTCCTTTTAGCTGGAACAGGAAACCAAGGCATCTTTCGTTCAACAGATCTTGGTGATTCTTGGTCACTTGCCAATGTATCCGACGCACCCGAAGATCATCATGTGTTTGTTACAGCTTTTGTAGAAAAAGAGGGGACGATTTACACAAGTATTTCTGGGGATTTATATAAGTCAATCGATTCCGGTAAATCCTGGCATTATGTTCCAACCGATCCGCAAGATGGCACAATCTCCGGTATTGTAATTATCGGTAACCGTATATACATTAGTACATACCATAGCGGTATGACACCTCATGAAGGGGTATGGTATTCGGATGATGAGGAATCTTGGGTACAAATGAACGACGGTCTGACAGATGTAAGAATACGTGAATTTGCCAATATTGGTACCACCCTTGTTGTTGGCACTGAAGAGGGGGGTGCATTTCGAAAAAAAGCCACAGAAGATTCGTGGCAACCAATCAATTCAGCATTTAGTGTGCAACCTAATAACCAAGAACAAATCAATAAAGTGCCTGTAGAATCTGGAACAGATCCATCTCAAAACCAGCAGCTGCCATCAGTCATCCGCGTTGATTCATTTGCTGTTATGGATAATCTACTTTATGTTGGGATGAATATAGGAGAAGGGAATGGGTTTTTCCGAGATGGAGGACTTTTCCGGTCTGATGATGAAGGTGATTCTTGGGCCCGTATCACCGCTAAAGAGATGAAACATACCGTTGAAGCGTTGGATGTTTTCGGATCAACACTGTATGCCAGTACGTTTGGTAGTGGTGTTTTCCGTTCAAATGACAAGGGTGATTCTTGGATACCAGTTAGCAAAGGTGTGACAGATCAATTAATTACCACCTTAGTAGCAGTTGATGATGAGACTGTTTTCGCGGGAACGATGGAAGTAGGTGTTTTCCGCACAAAAGATGGTGGCAATTCATGGATGGAAGCAAACACAGGAATAATGAGTACCTCTGTGGTTGATTTGGAAGTTTTGGGAGACAGAATTTACGCGTTAGCGGTAGCAGGAAGTAGACTTCTTTATAGCGCAAATGGTGGCGAATCGTGGGAATCTGTGGAGGTTCCTTCAAAGCCGATTGAGTTCAGCTATTCACAGATATCCGCTTTGAATGGAAAACTATACGTTGGTGCCCTGAGATTTGCTCCTAACAGCCATGGGGGAGTTGTTGGTGGTATTTTCCAATTAAATGAGCAGAACAACGCATTGATTGAAGTTAAAACGGACAGAGAAATGTACGGAATAGAATGTATGCATATTGTAGGGACAACTTTCTATGTTGGCACACAGGGACAGGGAGTCTTTCTCTGGAATGAAGGCTGGGATTCGTGGCTTAATCTCGGGTTAGAAGGTCAATTCGTTACTGATATTTCAATAAGTGACGCAAATATCTATGCAAGGACAGACCAAGGTGAAATCTATCGTCTGAAGGACAATGAAAAACAGTGGGAACTTATTAAAGATACGATGGCACGCGGAAAGTTTGCACAGACAACATGGATTGATGATAAACTCTACGCACTGTCTGCGCGGGAAGGGTTATTACGATCCGTTGACGGCGGTAATTCATGGACCCAACTAAACGATGGTATAGAACATGTATCAATTGAAACTGTAGAAATCAATGGTCATGATTTTTACATTGGCACAACACAGCATGGGGTTTACAAGTGGCTACATAAAGACGAGAGATGGGAACGGTTAGGTTCGCTAAGTAACCCAGTTCAATCCTTAGCGGTATTGGGCAGTTTTCTTTATGCTGGCACAGCAGGTGTCCATCGCATTCAAATTGAGAAATAAACTGTTTATAGTTGATTTACGATTAACTGGACATTTACATTGTAGGAGGGAACTCCGATTCCCGACTACGAATTGTTTAGTCGCGATTCGGAGATCGCTCCTACAGAAGAGATATCAACATATCTTATAATTCACTATATAATATCAGATCAATTTCCTACCTTAACAATTTGCTTTCCAACCCAAATCTATTTCTTCCTTTTCAATCCTCTTCCCATTTTGAAAATTACCGTTTTTTCCTCCAAATTTGCGTTTTTTTCAAAAACATGCAATTCTATACCACAAAATCGCGTTTTTAATTATAAAGAGTTCTATTATTTCTAATTGCATTTTCTATTTTTTTCTATGAAGGTGTACGATGAAAAACAATGATTCTGAATTAATTCAGCGCACGTTAGACGGTGATCACCAGGCTTTTACTCAGCTTGTGGAAAAATACCAAGAGCAGGTACATACCCTTGCGTGGCAGAAAATTGGTGATTTTCATATCGCACAAGAAATTACGCAAGATGTTTTCATCACCGCATATCAAAAATTCTCGTCCTTCACACACTACAGACAATTCGCAGGATGGCTTTATGTCGTTACAAACCGAAAGTGTATTGCGTGGCACCGGAAGAAAAAAATTGAAACGCAATCAATTGATGAGACAGATCCTATTGAGTTGGAGGAAGCATATTATTCAGAATATACGGCCCATCAGCGGGAAGAAGCGGCAAAAGAAAAACGCCGCACTATAGTTCATAAACTGCTCAGTAAGCTACAGGAAAGTGAACGGACAGTGATGCATCTCTACTACATCGCTGAAATGTCATGTGAAGAAATTGCTGAGTTTTTGGGTGTGGCGCCCAATACAGTACGGAGTAGACTCCACCGTGCGCGTAACCGATTAAAGAAGGAGGAAGCAGTGATCCAAGAAAACCTTAGCAGTTTCCAACTGCCAACACAATTAACAGAAAATATCATGAAGAAAATTTCACGTCTCAATCCAGCAACGCCTTCAGGGAGTAAACCTTTAGTACCGTTAGCAATATCTGCTGCCTCTGCAGTTTTAGTGCTATTGCTGATGGGACTTGGCACACAACGGCTTAGTGATTTTCAGAAGCCGTTTAACTTAAACGCACAATCAGAACGGATAATTGAAATATCGGAAGCGCAGCTTGTTATTGATTCTCCAACAAAGCCTGCAGTTAGAAAGCAGGTTGGACATGCAGATTTAACAGATAAGAACAATGGGGTAGGACAGAAACCTGAGGATCCGCTATTCGCTGCAGCACAATCCGATGAAGTAGAAATTTCAAAGTCTAAACCGAATTGGATTCAGGCGAAGGGTCTGAAAGGGGGTGCGGTCACTCATCTTTTCGCAACAGCTCGCGGTGACATGTACGCAGGAACACTCAACGGTCTCTATAGGCTTACAGATAATGAAAGTACGTGGAAACTTATCAACACTCGTAATACTCTTTCACTCAGCGTGCCAAATAAAAAAATCGGTTGGGGAGCGATGGTGGAGAAGGGAGATACTCTCTATCTTGCCACAGGTACAGAAATATTGGTTTCTACAGATAGAGGTGAAACCTGGGAGACACTCGGCACCCATCCAGGAGGACTGCCCATCGGTTTCGTGATAACGGATCATGCATTTTACCTCGCGCTCTCTGAAAAAGTCTACCGTTCCGAGGATAGTGGGGCATCGTGGGAGGTGTGGACACCTTTAAGCAGTGACCAAACAAGTATCACAATTCGCGCAATTACCGCCATTGAAAACACCGTCTTTGTTGGCACCGATAAAGGTCTTTATCGCCTCAATGATAATATTTGGGAACAGATACCTGTTGGTCAGGAGATTATGTATAAAAAAGGAATTGACATACACGCCTTAGCTGTTGCAGGAGACCAACTCTATGCTGTAAAAGTTATACCGTCAACAAAACCGAGAATAACCCATGTTAGTATCGCCCGTGGCGTTAAGAAATCAATTACTGATTTTGGTTGGATACTATACCATTCAAACGATAAAGGCGATACATGGGAAATAATCGCATACAAAGAAAAGATTTTGGAAGCAAATCGTCTGTACTTTCCATTGCAGATGTTTGGCCCCCGCAGACATCAATTTCCGTTTACGGTAATGGGACCAAACCTTAAGGTCAAGATAGCCGCAGAAAAAGGTAGAATCGTAGTAATAGATACCGAATACCAATCCTACGCAATTGATCATGATGGGACTTGGGTATTAGACGATACTGAATATAAAGGATCAATACCCGAAATAGCACCAACACCAGTGATGTTAAACCCAAATACCATCTATAGTAGCGATATATCCGGAATTAGCCGCACTACGGATGGTGGTAGATCATGGCAACAATTTAATTCAGGGTTAACTGGAACAACTATCTTGGATTTAGTTTTCGTAAAAGATACCCTCTATGCGATTACACATAGAGGGCTTGTCACCTCAACTGATGGAGGCGAATCGTGGACAGATGTTTTTCTTAATAGTGGAGCGACGACCATGATTCTGAAGGAAGTTGAAGGGGTGCTTTATGTGAGAACTGATAGAATGCTACTCATGTCAGGAGATGATGATCCTATTGGTATTAAAAGAAATGATGGGGATGTAAAAATCGGCGATAGGAATTTTCTCTACATGAATGTTTATCGGTCTTTTCGGTCTTTAACGAAAAATGATAGGAGAACCCTCAATCGAGAAACACCTACTTTAGAATTTGGTCATTTGCCTGATTCCAAAATGTTACCAGGCGACTTCGCTGTTAGCGGTACAACGTTTTACGCAGAACGCAACAAAAAACTTTACAGATGGAAACCCGACACGACTAATTGGCACGACACCGGACTAATAGATGAAGGTGAAAGCGATAATTTAAGGAATTCCGATGACCTTTTCAATGCTACCGGTTTTAAACTTGCCGTTTCAGGAAAAACTGTTTATGTCGGTAAACGGGATGGACACCTCATGCGATCATCTGATGAAGGTGAAACTTGGACAGACGTCACTGCCAATCTTCCATTTTCTGTTGACTATTTCAAGGCAATGGTTTTCGCTGGTGAAAATGTCTATGTTGCGACGAATAAAGGTGTTGCGCGCTCAAGCAATGGTACTGACTGGTATCCGTTCACAGACTTAGAAGGGACATCTCTCGTTATGGATAGACTGGCGGTGGATGGCACAAAGGTATACGGTCAAACTGGAGAAAATATCTATCAACTCAAAAGAGATTTGGACATGTGGCAGCAAGTCACATCCGATATACCGTCTCCTGTTACCTGTTTTGATGTTGATGGTGACACGCTCTATGTTGGAACATTGGGCAGTGGTGTGCTACACTTTTCATTTGACGAATAGGCCTCCTATAGTCAAATTAACCTACCGAAAACACAATAGCTCTAAACTGAAAAGGTGCAACAATGATGAAACAATTTAATTGGAAACATGTGGGAATAGCATTAGTTTTGACCATCGCGTTATGTGTAGGGTTTTTGCTTTATAATCAGTGGGACCTCACACGTTTTAGAAAGTCATTCATAGAAGAGACAACTCACACACCACAAAAACAGCAGTCAGAACAGTCCGGTGAAACACCTCAACAACCAACAACATTGCCCCCGTCTGAAACATCTGATCCTGAGAATAACGGAATAGAAGAAGCTAACAATGAAGAAAAGGACGTGGAAGAGGCTACATTTTATGACTTCTTAGATTTTCTTGACGAACTTGAAGCGGAAGAAATCGAAAAACTCATTGAAAGCCTTGATTTGGAAGACGATGAAAAGGAAGCATTGGCAGATTTTGCTAAACAGGAATCTGATATTACAGAAGACATTCATCCAAGTATGATGATTGTTGATATGATGGAATCAGGCGTTGCGTCTCTTACTGGTCTCATTGACCTGATGGAAGAATCAAAGACCGTCTTGCCTGAAAATATTCAGGAGAGATTCGAGCCTGCCCTGCAGACACTCCGAACAATGCAGGCTAATGGTGGTGCTTTAATATTTCATCGTCCCCCAGCAGACACAGATAATTTTATGCTTTACTTCATTAATCCAAGTCCATCACAGCGACAGCAATTAGACTTAGACGCAGACAATTTGATCCATGAGATTCCATCTGATGATCCAAGCAAACCATCACTTTTTTTGCACAAAGGCAATTCAATCATAATTGATTAGATTGAAGTTATAAGATTTACCTAAATAATGTCAAACGTGATCTCGGTTAATTTATGCTATAGTTTGGACAATTTTTTCAGACGTGAGTTGATATTAGAAATTAGTTCATCTTATGTTGTCAAATCAAGACAAAACGGAAACCCGCTTTGCTCCAGCGGAGCAATATGTTTATAGCCACATTGTAACCTGCTATCTCCACTCCAGCGGAGCGGTACGTGATTCCGACACATAGCACGCCGTTGGTGTGCAGCATTTTTCGTGGCGTTCCTCTGATATGGGAAACTTGCAGAAAAATAGACTTTCCGTTGAAAACTCAACTCCCACTGAACAAGAATTGTCCAAATTTTAGTTTTTTATAATTCTGCATAAATCCTCTTCCCATTTTGAAAATTACCGTTTTTTCCTCCAAATTTGCGTTTTTTTCAAAAACATGCAATTCTATACCACAAAATCGCGTTTTTAATTATATAAAGAGTTCTATTATTTGTAATTGCATTTCTATTTTTTCTGTATGAAGGTGTACGATGAAACACGATGATTCTGAATTAATCCAACGCACGTTAGAAGGTGATCAGCAAGCGTTTACCCAACTTGTGGAAAAATACCAGGAGCAGGTACACACCCTTGCGTGGCAGAAAATTGGTGATTTTCATATCGCACAAGAAATTACGCAAGATGTTTTCATCACCGCATATCAAAAATTCTCGACCTTCACACACTACAGACAATTTGCAGGATGGCTTTATGTCGTTACAAACCGAAAGTGTATTGCGTGGCACCGGAAGAAAAAAATTGAAACGCAATCAATTGATGAGACAAATCCCGCTGAGTTGGAGGAGGCATATTATTCAGAATATACGGCCCATCAGCGAGAAGAAGCGGCAAAAGAAAAACGCCGCACTATAGTTCATAAACTGCTCAGTAAGCTACAGGAAAGTGAACGGACAGTGATGCATCTCTACTACATCGCTGAAATGTCATGTGAAGAAATTGCTGAGTTTTTGGGTGTGGCTCCCAACACCGTTAGAAGTAGACTCCACCGTGCGCGTAACCGATTAAAGAAGGAGGAAGCAGTGATCCAAGAAAACCTTAGCAGTTTCCAACTGCCAACACAATTAACAGAAAATATCATGAAGGAAATTTCAAACCTCAATCCAGTAACGCCTTCAGCAAGTAAACCACTTGCGCCGTTAGCAATATCTGCTGCATCAGCCATTTTAGTTGTTTTACTGATAGGATTTGGGGCACAAAATCTAATTCGGTTTCAGAAACCTTATAGTATAGAAGCAACATCAAAACCAACGATTGAAATTATTGACGCGCCAATAGTTTTGGAATCCCCCGCCAAACCTGCAATAAACAATCAAGTTGGTCGTTCCGATGTACTCAGTAACAATGATGGAACGGGTCAGAAACCAGATGCACCGCTATTTGCAGCGGCACAATCCGATGATGCTGAAGTCTCAACGTCAAAAGCACAATGGGGACCAACTAACGGACCTTATGGAGGAGAAATCCGAACCCTTTTTGAGACCTCTGAAGGTATGCTTTTCGCTGGAACAGATGGCGCGGGCGTCTTCCGTTCAACGGATGGTGGGGAGTCCTGGACCCCAGTTAATACAGGGTTACACGAAACATCGGGATTCTTTAGGGATGTTACTGCATTGGCGCAAAAGAGAGATACCCTCTACGTCAATATGGTGTCAGGTTTATTTGCATCAACTGATAACGGTAACACATGGCAGATAGCGCCGGATCCCCAATGGCCTGTATCAATCACATGTATCTTGGTTATTGGTGACCGGATATATATTGGAACCATAAGAGGGGGTATTTGGTATACAGATGATAGTGTTTCATGGATACCAGAAAATGATGGATTGACAAATTTAGAGATAAATGAATTGGCAAATATTGGTACCACCCTTGTTGTTGGAACACAAGAGGGAGGTGCTTTTCGGAAAAAAGCAACAGAAGATTCGTGGCATCCTATCAATTCAGGGTTTACTGTGCAACCTACTCACCAAGAACGGATTAATAACGCCCAAACTGATTCTGCATTACATTCATCTCAACGACCGAAATTGCCATCCAAAATCCGTGTTGACTCATTTGCTGTTATGGATAATCTACTTTTCGTTGGTGCAGTTTGGGAAAAAGGTGGCGGACTTTTTCGATCCGATGACGAAGGGGACACATGGACACGCATCGCTGCAGAAGAAATAACAGATACCGTCCGGACATTGGCTGTGTATGGGACAACGCTATACGCTGGCACCTCTGACAGTGGTGTCTTTCGTTCCGATGACAGAGGCGATTCTTGGACTGAAGTCAACAATGGATTAACGCATCGGGAGGTTCCGACATTGCTGGCAGTCAATGAAAATACTGTCTTCGCTGGTACCCAGGTCGGTGTTTTTCGCACCACAGACAGCGGTAATTCTTGGGTAGAAACCAACACAGGATTGACAAATACAACGGTAGAGGATTTAGAAGTTGTTGGGAATAAGATATACGCCAACTTTTCCACTAACATTGGAGGAAAGATTGTTTGTTCAGTTGACGGTGGAGAATCGTGGCAGGCTGTAACAATGCCTATTGAGTACAGATGGCCCACTTTGTCCGTCTCGGATGGTGAACTCTACATCCGTGCTTTTAGAGAGGACCCGCGTGACGAAGAAGGGGGATTCGCGGGTGTATTCCGGCTGGATGAAGATAATAACGCTTTGGTAGAACATTTTGCCCAAACTCATTGGGAGCATACCACATGTATGGAGACAGTCGGCACCACATTTTATATCGGCACCTGGGATGAAGGTGTCTTCCGGTACCAGTGGGAGAGGGATTCAGGGGCAGAGGTTACCAATCTTGGCTTGGACGGGCACTACATATCTATGTTGTCAGTTAATAGAAAACTGGTCTATGCAATAACTGGAGACAACGAAATTTATCGTTTACTGGGTGAAGGAGAACAGTGGGAGCGTATCCATTTAGCAGAAGATATGGCAGATGTTGATATAACGGGTATAAGGTGGGTTGGATCGGTACTCTACGTCACTTCGGATCAAGGTGTCTTCAGTTCCATCAACGGTGGCCATACATGGACATCCATCAACGAAGGCTTGGATGGAACAAGTGTTTCGTCAATATGGACAGATGGCACGAATCTGTATGTAGGCACAAGGCAGAGAGGTGTTTACCAATGGATAGAAGATAAGAAGCGGTGGAAACAGTTGGGTTCACTACGTCGTCAGGTTCTTTCGTTAGCAGTTCTTGACGGTTTCCTCTATGCTGGTACAGCGTCGCTTGGTGTGTTTCGGATTAAGATTGAGCAATAAACTGTTATTGTTGGTTTACAGTTTACATTATTCTTTTCGGCGCGCTTACATGAAGTTTAAGAAAATAAATCGGTAATTTGGCGAGGTTAGGAAGAAATCAACGGTATGAATGCCATTTAGGCATTCCCCGCCTCGCCAGCAGAGGTGGACAGATGACTTGTGCAGACAAAAAATTACCGAATTAATAAATTAATCTTCATCAAAGCGCGCCTATCAGTAAATTATAATGCGCTCCTATCAGTAGGGGTGTTTTTTTATAATTCTGCATAAATCCTCTCCTCATTTTGAAAAAATCATCGTTCTTCCCTCCAAATTTGCATTTTTTTCAAAAATATGCAATTCTGCACTACAAAATCGCGTCTATATATTAAAAGATCAATTTGCTATTGAGGTATCAGATGAAATACGATGATTCTGACCTGATTCAACAAACTTTAGAAGGTGACCAGCAAGCGTTTGCTGCACTTGTGGAAAAATACCAAAAACAGATCCATGCGTTAGTGTGGCAGAAAATTGGTGATTTTCATATCGCGCAAGAGATTACGCAGGATGCGTTCTTTACAGCATTCCAAAAGCTCTCTACGCTCACAAACCCTAATCGTTTTGTGGGGTGGCTCTATGTGATTGCGAACCGCAAATGTATTGCATGGCATCGAAAGAAGACACCACAACCGCAATCGTTAGAAACGACAGACCCTGTTGAATTAGAGGAGGTGTACTATTCAGAATATATGATCCAACAACGCGAAGAATCTGCAAATCAGAAACGACGCGCAGTAGTTCAAAAGTTGCTCAGCAAGCTGCAAGAGAGTGAGCGAACAGTCGTAAATCTGTATTACATCGCCGAAATGACATGTGAAGAAATTGGAAAATTCTTGGGGGTGTCACCTAACACGGTCCGTAGCCGGCTACACCGCGCACGGAACAAATTGAAAAAGGAAGAAGCAATGATTAGAGAAAACTTGAGCAGTTTTCAACTGCCAACACAATTAACAGAAAATATCATGAAGGGAATTTCACAACTAAAACCCACAACTCCATCTGGAAGTAAACCGTTAGTCCCGTTAGCAATATCCGCCGCCTCGGCAATATTAGTTTTATTGTTAATAGGCGTTGGGGCACAAAATCTAATTCGGTTTCAGAAACCGTATAATATAGATGCAACATCAAAACCAACGATTGAAATCGTTGAGACGCCACTTGTTTTGCAGTCTCCGACAGAACCAGCAGTAAGAAATCAGGTTGGACGTTCAGATGTAAACGGTGAAAGTAATGGTGTAGGACAAGAACCGAACACGCTACTATTCGCTGCATCACAGACAGATGACATAGAAATTTCAAAGTCAAAGCGGCAATGGGTGCAAACGAAAGGCCCGGAAGGTGGCGTAGTTGCTACCTTATTCACAACAACTCGCGGCGACGTATATGCAGGAACGCTTAGTGGTCTCTATAGACTTGCATACGGTGGACAAGCATGGAAACTCGTCTACACCATCAAAGGCGCTCCGTATAATGCACAATACGCTGGAAAAACATGGTGGCCTGTAGCAGAGCGGCAGGATACCCTTTACCTTGCTGCTGGCACAGAGATATTAGCTTCTACAGATAGAGGTGAAACATGGGACGTATTCTGTGAATGTATAAAAGGTCAGCTCGTTGGCATGGTGATAACTGATGGGATCCCCGACGCGCAAAGTGATATGACTATCTACCTTGCTTACACTAACGGTGTATTCCGCACAGATAATGCAGGTAAGTCTTGGATACCATTGTCTGATGGTATGACAGATAGGAAAATCCATGCAATCGCTGCAATTGAAAACACCGTCTTTGCTGGTACCGATAAAGGGCTATATCGTCTTAAATCAGAAAAGTGGGAACAACTGCCAGTAGGTGGTAAAGTAGAGAATATACGAGCGTTGGCAAGCGCTGGACACCAACTCTATGTTGCAGTAGGAGAGGAAGCTAAAAATCAAATAACTTCTCAATTTTTGTCAATGATGACAACCCAAAAGGCATCCAAATTGCTTTATCGGTCGACAGACTTGGGAAAGTCATGGAAATCAATAGACCCAGAAAAAGGTCCTATGAAAATGTCTGGCTCAATGAGTGTTCGGTTCTCTGACAAAAGTAATTCGGAATCTACAAGCACGGTAAAAATAGTTGCACACCAAGATAACCTATTATTCATAAATCGGGATGATTCTTATTACTCAAATGATGCCGGTAATAATTGGAATATCTTGCCACTAAGTTTTTCAGATAGTGACTCACTACCTGCAATCACAATGTTGAACAAAAACACGTTCTACAGCAGTGGAAATAGTAGCATGTATCGCACAACCGATGCCGGTAAAACATGGCATCAACTCAACACAGGGTTGGTGAATTCTTTCGTTATGAATTTAGTCGCTGTTAATGGTACCCTCTATGCAAACATAGGGTCTGAACTTGTCGCATCATCTGACGGTGGTGAATCGTGGTCACCTGTACTTGGTAGAACTGGGAGCATCAATGGTATGTTGGAATCTAACGGTGTTCTCTATGTCAAAGGTTCAAAGAATCTGACACCACGCCTTTATCGCATGTCTGCTGATGACAACCAGATAACCCCTGTCCGCGGCATGCCAAATTTTGATGTGCCGGACTTTAACAAGTTGATGGACGAAAAAATTGGCAAAGCATTGCTTGCCACACTTCAAGATGATGCTCAGAAAAACCTTGAAGAAGGTCAAAAGATTAACCCTGAACACTTTGATGTAGACAAGTTTAATGAAACTTATAATAAGATTGTAGAGGAAAATCTAAAAAAGTCCTTTCAAGTTTCCTTCGGAAGTTTCGCTGTGAGCGGTGCAACCTACTATATGGAATCCGGACAGAAACTTTTTAGATGGGAACCCGGCACTTCTGAATGGGACGACACTGGATTAGTAGATGAAGCTGAATCTGGTCACGTTAATGGTAAATTTGAGGATTTTGATTCTATTCGTTTCAAGATTGCCGTATCGGGAGATATTGTTTACGTCGGCAAAAGAGATGGACATCTCATGCTATCGCATGATGAAGGTGACATGTGGAACGATGTGACCGAAAATCTACCATTTTCTGTTGGACGTTTCAATGCTATTACTTTCACTGGGCAAAATGTCTATGTTGCTACTGACAAAGGTGTTGTGCGATCAAACAATGGTTTAGAATGGCATACACTCATTGATACGGAAGGAACACCTATCGTTATGAAAAGGTTGGCAGTTGATGACACAAAGGTTTACGGCGAATATAACCATAAAATATATCAATTGAGCAACGACACAGACAAGTGGCAACAGGTTACGCCAGAAATCCCACATTTTGTTTTCTCTTTTGACGTTGATGATAACATGCTTTATGTTGGAACGGCAGGACGAGGTGTACTCCGTTTTTCACTTGACGATTCGGCAGATCAATAAACAATTTTATATACGGAGAAACTCATGAAAATTCTAACTTTATGTACACTTGTTATCCTTTTGTGCGGGATCGGACCACTTTCTATACACCCTGCTGATAACGATGCTGGCACTAAAAGAACAGATACCGTACCGTGGGGAGAACACTTTATAACGTTTCAGCAACTTTTAAATTTAAAGAAGGATTCGCAAGCTGCACATGCCGAACTCCAAAACGTTGCCAAAAAACTTTTCGTAGGACACATACTCGCCGAAGAGTGGGTGCCCCTCTACTTCCGAATTAGAAGCAAAGGCACCAAGCATCTTTCGGATATCAAACGTGTCTATGAACTTGAAATCCGAATGTTGACAGCGATTGATGCTGAAAAGCACGCAAACCAGATTCAACTGCATCAAGAAGCATTTGAACATTTTAAAGACCTCCACAAAGTGATTGACGATCAACCTTTTAAAAAGTCGATTAACACAACTAAAGCATCGGATGTGGTATATAAGACCTTTTTTGAACTGCTTCCCGACAACCCTGAAGCTGCTCGTGTCGTACTTGACATATTTGCCACACTTGTATTTGATAACCACCGTCTCACCGAAGAATGGAAGGAACTCTATTTCCATCTTTGTCGAGAGAAAAAAGCCACCTTCTCAGAAGCGATTCGCGTATTTGAGTTAAAAAAGCAGATGCTCACAGATATTGACGCTGAGAAATATGCTAATGAAATTAAAAACTTAGCAAATGGCATCAAACAAAGTAAAAGTGTCCAGAAAATATTAGAACGTCAAGGTAACCCAGACGAGAAAATGCCCTTCAACCCTGCACCGAAATAATTTCACAGTGCAACCAACATTAAAGGAGAAAACTATGAAATCTATGAACCTGCATCTCATCTTCAGTGGTCTGATTCTAACAGTCCTTATTTGTACAGGGTTTTGGCTTTATACCGAGTGGGACACAAAGCGGTTTAAAGAATCGCTACAAATCCCATCGGTAATGGAAGCACCTGGTGAGGAAACTACCGCGAGGCAAACGGAACATCCACAGGAAATTACCCAAACAACAAAAAATGCAATTTCGTCTACCCCAATACACGAAGCCAAACAAGAAACGAATAAACCTGACGCTGCAACTCCTTCAGAATCCCCTGACGTAGCGGAAGCCGCCTCGGACGGTGCTGGCATGGACAGTTTTTTTGACCAATGGCTTGAGCAAACCATGGGAGACTCCACCGATGTTTCTCAGGAAGTTCCTTTTGATATGGCTGTTGTTAAAGCAGGATTTGACGATTACCACGCTCATCTTCAGAACGATCCCGAATACGCCTATCAACGTCTTGATGATGCTTTTCGCGAACAATATGGCGATGACCCTGATGTTGACATCCTCGTTGACACTATCAAGCGTGGCAATAGCGGTCCAATGACAATTGACGATGCAATTAAATGGATGGAGACAATGATGAGACTTGTATCCAAAATCAGTCCACCTGAAGCACTTGTTAGCATCCAAGATGCCCTTGAAATGCTCACGATTGCCAAACAAATGGCACAGGAAGACGGGATAGATATTGAATATCAGGGCAATTTCCATATCGGAGAGTAATACCTACAGCCCGTCTCATAAATCACTTGTAGGGCGAGATCGCTGTGCCTCGCCATTTCTCAGATATGGAATAGCAGGCGGGCACCAAATCAACGGTATGAATGCCATTTAGGCATTCCCCGGGGACCCGCCCCTACAATAGGAGTGAGAGGTGGATAAGATAGAGTGAAAGATGAGATATTTATTCATACTTGCCTAAGTTTTTCGATCTGTTTTTAGGTGTGGTGAAAATCCTGATGAAAAAGCCCGTTGGAACGTGTTGTCACAAGATGTGCCACCAACCGAAGTCGCAACTAATACCAAATTACCGAGACGAATCGCGTTAATTTGGTATCACATTCTCTCAACAGAGGTTTAGAGCGGACTTTTCCTATCATTCATTAAGACAGACACAATTGATCTAAATTGTGGATCTTTGGCATTCGTGCTATCCCTGATAATCTCCGATTCAAACAAACCCCTACCTTCCCCAAACCTATTCCTATTTTTCAGGAAACATTTTCAAAATCCATTGAATTAAAAAGCCTTATTATGCTATAATAAATATCCGAATCAACTAATACAAACGGAGCAGATAACAAAAAACAGATATGACTTTTCAAGAAATAATATTAGCATTAGAAAAATTTTGGGCAGATCACGGATGTATCATTCAACAACCATGCGATATAGAAGTCGGTGCAGGCACATTTAACCCCGCCACATTTTTACGATGCCTCGGGCCAGAACCGTGGCAGGTCGCTTATGTAGAACCTGTCCGGCGACCCACCGATGGCAGATACGCAGAAAACCCCTTCCGCCTTGGTGCATACTACCAATATCAAGTAATATTAAAACCAGCACCCGAAAATGTGCTGCCACTCTACCTTGAAAGCCTCTACCATCTCGGCATCTCACCTCGTAAAAACGACATCCGCTTTGTAGAGGACGACTGGGAATCACCGACACTCGGTGCCTCTGGACTTGGCTGGGAAGTCTGGTGGAACGGTGCAGAAGTTACGCAGTTCACCTATTTTCAACAGATGGGCAGCATTGATCTCGATCCGATCTGTGCTGAAATTACCTACGGACTTGAACGTATCGCACTTTATTTACAAGATGTTGACACCTTCTTTGACATCCGCTGGAATGAACACCTCAACTACGGAGATGTTCACCACCAAAGCGAGGTGGAATACTCAACCTATAACTTTGAGCACGCTAACGTAGACATGCTTTTTGACCAGTTTAGCACTTACGAGAAGGAAACGCACGCGTGTTTAGATGCTGGGTTAGTCCTCCCCGCAACTGACCATGTTTTGAAATGTTCACATACCTTCAACATGCTGGATGCCCGCGGTGTTATTAGCGTTACAGAACGGGTGAGTTATATTGAACGTGTGCGGCGGCTTGCACAACGGATTGCCCGCGCTTACGTTACACAACGTGAAGAGATGGAACACCCTCTGATGGAACGTTTCAGCACAGAATCAGCTCCCGCTACGGTAGGTGCGGTTTCTAACCGCACCGAAACTGCTGTAAGTGAGACTTCTAACCGCACGGAAACCGCTCAACTTCTCTTTGAAATTGGCACGGAAGAGGTCCCCGCAAGTTATGTGCCGCCTGCTCTTGAACAACTCAGCAAAATCGCAACCGATTCCCTCACGGAGCACAGAATTCCGTTTGGTGAAATTCAAACGTTCGGCACACCGAGGCGGACCACACTTGCTATCAAAGATGTTCAAACGCTACAAGAAAGCCAAGAAACAGAGGTCACAGGACCTCCCAAAAGCATAGCGTACGATGAAAACGGCGAACCGACAAAGGCAGCCATCGGTTTTGCGAAATCACAGGGTGTCGAAATTTCCGATCTTCACATCGTTGAAACGGAACGTGGGGAATATATCGCTGCATCAAAACAAGAAAAGGGAATATCGACGTGTGAACTGTTGGAAACACTTTTGCCCGAATGGATTGAAGCGCTCCGCTTTCCTAAAACGATGCGATGGGAAACAGATGAGAGCGGCACTTCCCCCTCTGAAAAAGGAGATAGAGGGGTTACACGTTTTGCCCGTCCTATCCGATGGCTTGTAGCACTACTCGGAGAGGAAGTTATCAACTGTGCTTACGGTGCAGCGCATGCAGGACGGACCACTTATGGACACCGTTCTTTACATCCTGACCCAATAACGTTGGCATCGGCAGACGTGGACATCTACATTCAGAAATTGCATGCTGTGGGTGTCATCGCCTGCCCGAAGCAACGCCGTGACACAATAGAAAAACAGGTCAGAACCGTTTTTGAAACCGAAGAATGTCTCCCCAAATTAGATGAAGAATTACTTGATACGGTGAACTATCTCGTGGAAAATCCGCAACCGATTGTCGGTAATTTTAGTGAGTCGCATTTGGAAATACCGCCTGAAGTGTTGATTACCGCGATGAAAAAGCATCAACGCTACTTTCCGATGTGGAAAAGCGAGACAGAACTTGCAGCAAAATTCATCACTATTTCCAACGGCACAGATGGCAATATTGATGGTGTTCGGCACGGAAATGAACGTGTCTTGCACGCACGCCTCAACGATGCGGAGTTCTTCTACAGTGAGGATCAGAAAACCAGTCTTGCAGATAAAGTTGAACGTTTAGGGGCAGTCGTCTTTCACGCAAAACTCGGTTCACTCTTGGATAAGGCAAATCGCTTGAAGGCGTTAGTCAAGTTCATTGGCACAGAATTGAAGTTAGCGGAAACAACTATCCATCATGTTGAACGTGCAGCCTGGCTCTGTAAGGCAGATTTAACTACACACATGGTTATTGAATTTCCATCGTTGCAGGGGATTACTGGTCAGTATTATGCCAAAAACTCTGGTGAACCTGAACCTGTCGCCACTGCCATCGCTGAACATTATCAACCGCTTGGCGCGGATACACCGTTGCCTGAAACCGAAGCCGGCGCAATCCTCGCTATTGCCGATAAACTTGACACCATCGTAGGATACTTCGGTATAGAGGAACGCCCCACAGGTTCGCAAGATCCCTACTCTTTGCGGCGGCATGCGCTCGGCACAATTCGGACCCTTCAAGATAGGCAGCTACCGCTCTCTTTAGATGCAGTCGTTCAAAAGGCAATCTCTTTATACGAGATGGAATTAGTCAACGGGACAGAAATAAGCGTGCTTAATTTCATCAAAGAACGTCTACGCGTTATCCTGCAAACACTGGAATATACACCCGACCTTGCCGATGCAGTGTTAGCAGTTGGTGATGTTGACATTGTGGATATTCTCAAGCGTGCAAAGGCGCTTGCCGAATTTCGCTTGACACCTAATTTTGAGGCAGTATATAATGCACTCAATCGGGTGCTGAGAATCTTACCCGAAAATGCGCCAGAAACGGTAGATACTGCACTACTAAAAGACGAAGCTGAAAAAGAACTAAATATTTGTGTCAGCGAGGCAGAACATGATTTTGAGAGAAGCATTGAGACACGCGCGTATTCAGAACTTCTGACGCAGTTAGCGGAGTTACAACCCGTAATAGACACGTTTTTTGACGATGTGCTCGTGATGGCAGAGGATACTGATTTACGCACAAACCGATTAGCGTTACTCAATCGCATCGCAAAACCTGTCTATGCCGTAGCCGATCTTACGAAATTGGTAATTGCAGGGGAATAGGCGCAATTTTATGTTGAGGCAATATTCTATGAAACAATATTCTATTTTCTGTATCCATCTCATTCTTTGTACCGCATTTTTCATAGGGTGCGGTGAAAAAGAAGATAAATCAATTCTCTCAGCACGCAAAGCAATCATTCAAGGTGATTTTGCAGCAGCAGAGTCTGCTGTTCAAAAATCGCTCACTAACGATTCAGAAAATCAAGAAGCAGTCCATCTTAGCCGTTTCCTGCAGTTGCGAAATAGCGTAGATACGAACAATTGGCATCAAGCCATCTCAAAGGCACTGACACATCTTGAAACGTTGAATACTGATATTGACGCAATTTCAGTCCTTGAAGACCCAGATTCAGATGAACTTGACCAACAGGAACGACTTATCCGATCACGGAATTCAATTTCAGGATTACTCGCTACTGCACTCGCAACGGCAGTTGAAAAACAACCGGATTTACTATCGGACTTAGCAAAAAGACCAGATGCCGTTGTTGTTACAGGGCTATTAGAGGCACAGAAATGTTACCAGCCAGTTGTTCGCCAATCGGTGGCACAACTTTTGCAACAACTACGTAGTCAAACAGAAGGCATAGGTGCTAACCGGATGACCCTGCTAAAGAATGCCATCCAGCATCAAGACCCACAGATTAGAAAAGCAGCGATCCGCGAATTAAGCACGCTACAAAGCAGTGAACTTATTCCAACGTATAAATCAATTCTCACCAAAACGGACGAAGCCCCAGAAGTTTCCTATAGTGCTATCGTGGCAGTAGGGGCACTCTGCAAACCTGAATTCCAACCAAATCCTGAAATAATCCCAATTCTTCAACTTGCCACAAGAAATAACAACGCGCAAGTACGAATGCATGCAGCCAAACTGCTTGGCAAACTTCAAGCAGCGGAGGCTATTGACGATTTAGTCAAGTTATTAGCAGATTCCAATGCTTATGTCAAAGATACCGCTATAGATGCGCTTGACAGGATCGGTCCGCCAGCAGTCGAAATGCTCTTGGCTATTCTCAAAACAGGTGCAAACAACATCATTCCAGACGTAGATGACGGATTTTCCGAACAATACCGATATATCGCCAGTGCGTATATTGACGATTCTTGGATGAAAAAATACCGCTTGAGAGCACAATCCGCAGCAATTGGGACTTTAGGAAGACTCAGAGCGGAAACGGCAGTTGTGCCTTTGATTCAGCTTTTAGCAAATGAGGATTTAAAAGGTGCAGCGAGCGCCGCCTTAATTTTAATGCGGGGAACCGCGGTGCCAGCACTGATAGACGCATTGCATACTGGTGGATACCGTGTGCAGTTAGAGTCTGCAAATGTACTCAGCACCATCGGTGACAGACGCGCTGTTCAGCCGTTTATTGACATCTTAACAGGTGACGCCAACAAAGAGGTTAAAGCCATTGCTGCAAAGGGACTCGGAAACATGCGTGCACGCGGCCCAGATAACGCAGCTGTTACCGCACTTACCGCTGCACTTGAGCTTGACGATACAACGGTTACACAAGCAGCAGAAGCACTTGGCAAAATTAATGTCTCTAATGAAGAAACGATCCGCAAATTGATTGCGATTTCAATGGATAAACTACGTCGCGAAACAGTTCGGTCTGCTGCTATTAACGCTTTGTGGCAGATGAAACCTGAAAATGGGACGCAACCGATGCTATTGTTAATGCTGAGTGACGAAACAAGTGCTGTTATCCGGGCAAACGCTGTGAAGGTGCTTAGCCGCATTAAAGACACGGAAACCCTTCCCGTGCTTTTCTGGGTTTTGTCAATGCAGTACGATGACATATCAGATTTTCAGCGACACATGAAAAGGAAATATAAAACACTTGACGCACTGAGAGCGCATCTTGACTCTCTCAATATTGAATGGACTGCCGATTATCCGCGTTCTGATTATCGGATTTGGGGAGAACTTAAACCTATTCCCAGTCTTGTTCGGAGTGAAGTTGCACGCGCACTCGGTATTTTCAAGGGCGATACCGTCGTTGAACCACTTGTTAACGCATTAGCAGACGATCAACGTGCAACGGTGCGGCGTAGTGCTGCATGGGCACTCGGCAGAGTCGGTGGTGATACCGCCGTTGACGCACTGGTTACCGCTCTAAAGAAGGACAAACAAGGTGTAGTTCGCCAAGAAGCAGCGATCGCATTAGGCACAATCAAATCTACAAAAAGTGCTGCTCCACTACTTGATATTATCAGAACAGATAAGTATGAAACTGCCCGTCTTGAAGCAACGAAAGCATTATACGAAATAAGTCCTGATCTTGTTGATAAAGGACTTGTTGATATCGTTAAAAAGGGACGCGGCAGTTTTGAAGATGGTCATGAAGTTCAATCTGTCCAAAACCATGTTATTGGAGCACTTATTAAAAATGGAAATGAAACAACGACTAACCTTCTGCTCGATGCTCTCAAATCCATTGATGACGAATGGACTCGCTGGGCAATCGTTTATATGCTCGGTGTCATTCATAACGCTTCAGCGTTAGACACTATGCTTGCGGAGTTGAAAAATCCGAGTTATGTTATCCGCAAAGAGGCAGTTACTCGGCTCGGTGGTTTTAAAGACCGAAAGACAGTGGAACCCTTAATCGAAATCCTTGAAAATCGAGAGGAATCGGTGTCTATCCGTGCGGCTGCAGCTGCCTCGTTGAACGCACTTCGCGACGAACGTGCAGCGCCTGTACTCCGCGAAGCACTTAATGATGAAAACAGTGCTGTTCGACTACAAGCTGTCGCCGCTTTAGGAAGTATAAAAGATGCGAAAGCAGTGCTAAAGCTGAGCGAAATGGTTGAAAATCAGTTAGAAACGGATGTGATCCGTGCTGCAGCTGTTACTGCACTCGGCAACATCGGTGATAAAGCCTCAGAAGACCTCTTTATCCGCGCGCTTGACATCCGAATCGGTAACATATCTAATAATGCAATCACAGCACTCGGAAAATTAAAAAGCACAAAAGCCATTCCTCGTCTTATTGCAATCCTGGAAGATAAACGGATTCCTTTAGATGCGAGCACAGCTGTGTTGGCAAACGTCTCTCCTCGTATAAAAGCTGCCGTGGCACTTGGCGCAATTGAGGGAACAGAGGCAGCGAACGCACTTGCTAATCTTATTATAGACGATACGGAATATATCATCGCACTTGAAGATGCAGCAAACAGACGGAATTTGGCACTTAACGATAGGAAAAGGAACTGGAGTTGGGAAGTTATTGTCGGTGCTGCGAGAAAACTTAACCTCCCTGAATTCATTGGAGAAAAAATGCAGGCACGCGCAGATGACGAATGGGAAGGGAATCCTATCAGAAACGCCGCATCCATTGCATTAGCCCGCACTCGGTCACTTAATGTTTCAGAATTAAGGGAAGCACTCGCGGACCCAGTTGTTGATACACGAAAAGATACGGCGCGGAAAATTGGGGAAACGGGAACAACCGCATTAATCCCGGACCTTGTTCTCGTGGCAAACGGAGAAAATGAGGAGAATAAAGATGTTCGGAGATTGGCAACGCAAGCATTAGGTGAACTCGCTGATGCTGTAACAACTAATTCTCTCATTGAAGTCATGAATAACGAGGATAATCATATTGAAATCCGCAGAGATGCTGCACGCGCACTCGGTAAAATCGCTACCGACGAAGCGGTTGCAGCACTTATCGCAAAGCTCACCGAATTGCATACTGAGCAAACAGAACGCGCATTCCGCGCTGATCTGATAAGGGCACTCGGAGATGCTGAAAATGATAGCTCAACACAGATTCTGGAAACAGTTTTAGAAGACGCTGATGCGGATATCCATTTCTTAGCGGCATCCGCCCTCTTTGAGATTACTGGCAATGGTTATGGCTATGATCGGTTATAGGGCATACACAGCTTTTAAATTTCGTCTTATTATCAGACACAGTACGTCATAAAACGACTGTTGCGATTTTTGTTTCAGATACGGTATTACCTATGCACGATAAAAATCGCTTGACACATAAACAAATTGGGTGGTAACTTATATACTATATTGGTAAACGGGAACGGAACGAATGATTTATGGCGATATTCTATCGTGGATCAGGCATTGGCACATATTGGCACATCAACGACCCAATAGAAAACGGTTTTGCTGCAAGGGCACCTGGAATGACATCTACTATAAATCGGTTGATGTTTCATATTGCGCGCAGCACCGTTAACAGTCCTTATATTTCTATCACTAGATCTTATGCAGTTGCTTGGCGATATGCAATGTCAAGTAGCGTCAGAGTTCCAACGGCAAACGAACCTGCATACGTGCATGAGATAGAAATTCAAGAACCTTTACCTCAAAATTTGGAACTCTTGGATCCAGTCAAAGAGGTCGTAAAAGCGTTACCTTCTCCAACAAGCATAGGTCCGCCCTATCAACACGATGGTTTTCCGGATTTCCTGCTTGGCATTGTTGATCCAAGAAATATGGGACATTTTTTGGAAAAACACTCAATGCAGCCTCCTTCAAGTGAAGGTACGCCACGGACACCAAATCTAACAATTGAATTGGAAACACTTGTAAGGGCATTACGGGATGCCGAGATTCTTGCCCATGGTAACATACCCGCAAACTCTATAAAAAATCGTTTTGATGTATACTATTAATTCATACTCCTTAATTGTTGATAGGGTAGATTCATGAACAGATACAAAGTTAAATCTCCGTTCGATCTCACTATAAAAACGCTGGACCTAAATGGACGCGTGCAAGGGACTGATGCTATTGAATTCCTTCGGGTTGAACTCCAGTATGAAGATGGAAAAGGACCGCTTTTCCTCGCTCGTGTTCGATATGCCCGGAACGGTGTTGAGCAAGAGGACGGTTTCCCGATCGATTTAGATAAAGGGGCATTCATTTCCACAGTCAATATCCAAAAGGAAGGATTAGAAGAAAAACTGCAGGAAATTGGTCCTGAAATCGCTGATATTGTCCGCAAAGATTTAGCGAAACACGCCACGCACCTGTCTAAGAACAGTGGACTACAATGAGTTGTTTAACCTATTTGCTAATTGTATAATTACGAATTAAATCAACCAATAAGACAATATCTTCTCAATTTACAATCCAAAATTTCAAACAAGGAGAGATTTATATGGCATTTTTCGAATTACGACAATATCGCACCCAACCCGGACAACGTGACAACTGGGTTAAATACATGGAAGAAACGGTTATTCCGTTTCAGATTTCTAAAGGAATGGTCGTCATCGGTAGTTTTATCGGTGAAGAAGAGGATGACCTCTACGTCTGGATCCGACGGTTTGAGAACGAGGAACAACGCGAGCAACTCTACGCGGCGGTTTATGAAGATGATCGGTGGGTAAACGAAATCTCACCACGCGTTGGGGAGCTCATTGATAGATCAAAAATCGTTGTTACACGGATGGAACCGACCTCGCGCTCACCTCATCAATAATAGGATGGAGATGGTTTATGAACGCTGAAGAAAAATATCTGTTTGACCTGTGGGGATATGTCAATATAGAAGGTGTTTTAGAAGCAGATGAACTTGCAGAACTAAACGCCTTGATTGATGTGCAAGACTACCCGGATCCTGCAGACGACAACATCCATTCACAACGATTCGGAGGCTTTTTAAGTTGGGAAAACGATGCGTTTCGGAGGCTTCTCAATCACCCACGCATTATGCCGTGTTTAGCAGAGGTTGTCGGTCCAAAATTTCGGCTTGATCATGTCTACGGTATCTTGATGATAGACGGAAATCCAGGTGGCACACTTCACGGTGGCGGCACCCCTTACGATCCATCTCAGTATTATGTTTTCAGAAATGATCGGATGTATAACGGTTTAACCGTTGTCTCGTGGGCGTTGACAGACATGCTGCCAGGACACGGCGGTTTCTGCTGTATCCCGGGTAGCCATAAGAGCAACTATCCGTGTCCACCGCAATTCCGTCCCGTAGTGGAAAACAAAACCTGTATGGCACCCGTGCATCAGAAGGCTGGCGATGTCGTCATTTTCACGGAAGCGTTGACGCACGGCACACTTCCGTGGACTGCTTCACATCAACGCCGCTCAATTCTGTTCAAGTATTCCCCAGGACATGCCTCTTGGGGGCAAGGCAGATATGACGATGCACTCCGTGACCTAATGACTGATGAAGATCAGAAGTTGATGCTTGAACCGCCTTATGTCGCACACCGTAAACCGGTCGTTTAGAATACTTCTGATGATGCTATTCTCAATCGCGTCTACTAGTTCGCCACCACAATAGAAATGGATTTGCGTGGAACAACCAAACAAGTAGCGTATATTCTGGTCTGCAAAAGCGGAGATATGTTTTATGAAAAAAGCACTTCAAATCGTTATTGTTTTTGTTATATTTAGTTTGATCCCAAGTTGTATACCCACAGTGGAAAACTCACTTACAGCCCCACCACACTTTAGGCAAGTTTGGTGGGGTAATACAAAAGAGACGATTATTTTCAAAGAAAAAGGGAAACCTGTCCACGAAAACACAGGCGGATCGTTAGTATACAAAACTCGATACAACGATGTTCCGGTCTTGCTTGTTTATTGCTTTAGCAACCACAGTGGAATTTACCGCCTCAGAGCAGCAGGATATTTGACACTTCGATCGAAAACGTTAGACAATCCCGATCGCGTGTTTCGCAAAGAATTGCTAAACACACATGGCGAACCTACAAAAACCTTGGAAGATGGAGGTATGCTTTGGCTTGGTCAAGAGACAGTTGTCTATACAAATACATATCGTGACGCGACAGCCTCAAATACACAGCTTAGTAGAAGAACTACGGGGTCAATTCTTACTACCCCTAAACGGCATGATGCACAACGGTGGCATTTGATTGCGGGGTACATTGACAGGGAATTTTATGAAGAAATAGGGGACATTAAAAACAAACGTCGTCTTTATGCAGAACTCACCTATTACGAACAGATTTTCTTTGGTATGTTTAGAAGTTTGCAGCAACCGTAGTAATAGTTTAGGTTGAACGCGCCGAACTTATCAAGGTTGAAGTATAGACTTTTGAGAGCGTTTTCAATTCGTTTCTACCAATCCGCTACACTACCGTCGGTTTCATAATAGTATTCGCCACCAAGTTCTTCAGGATAGGTCTCAAGCGTCTGTTCCGCCTCTTTCTCATCAATCTCAAACCCGAGTCCAGGCTTTGTCGGCAATTCAATGTGCCCATCTGTAACTTGCCAATCTTCTTTGAATAAACCAGCACCTAAACCGTCATCAATTTGCTCTTGGATAAGGAAATTTGGAACAACAGCATCAACATGAAGGGAGGCAGAAAAAGCAACCGGTCCAATCGCACAATGCGGTGCGATATGCATGTAATAAACCTCTGCCATGTTGGCGATTTTCTTCAGTTCGGTAATACCGCCAGCATGGGAGGTATCAGGTTGTAGATAAGCGACTGCTTGTTTCTCAAAAACCTCGCGAAAACCCCAACGGGTCAACAGACGTTCACCAGTAGCAATCGGAAACGGCACATGGTCAGACACTAATTTCAGCGCATCAACGTTTTCTTGTGGGATAGGTTCTTCAACGAACATTGGACGCATACCTTTAAGTTCATGGCATATCTCAATGGCAAGCGCAGGTGTCATCTTGCCGTGAAAATCAAAGGCAAGTGCAACATCGGGCCCGACCCATTCGCGCATCAGATAGGCACGTTCAACAAACGCATCAATCACTGCAGGCGGTTCATGACCACGCCATTTACCACCGGGACCACTTTTAAATGCTGTGTAGCCGCCTTTTTGCTGTAAAAATTCAAGTCGTTCTTTTGCGGAGGCTTTGCCTTCATCAGTTAGGCTACCGATGCCCCAATGGGCATAAACGCGGATACGGTCACGCACAGCACCCCCTAAGAGTTGATACGTTGGCACATTGTAAAATTTGCCCGCAATGTCCCATAATGCTTGATCAATTCCGGACAAGGCAGACATCAAGATATTGCCACCTCGGAAGAAAGCAGATCGGTAAACATGCTGCCAATGGTGTTCAATACGTAACGGGTCTTTACCGATAAAATAGTCGGCAAGTTCTTCAACTGCCGCCCATGTGCTTTTCGGTTTACCTTCAAGTGTTGTTTCACCCCATCCAACGATGCCGGTGTCCGTTGTAATCTTTACAAGCCGCATCCGACGACGTGGATAGAATTGTTCAATAGTCGCAATTTTCATTAGAATTTCCTTTATGCGTTTTTCTAACATTGCTAATTTAACTGAAAACTGATAACTGACAACCAATTACAGGAGAAATTATGCCTTCACAACCCAATGTTCTTTTCATGATCGCCGATGACCACCGATGGGATGCCATTGCTGGTATGGGCGATCCAACAGTCAAAACACCAACGATGGATTCACTGATGGCACGTGGCACAACGTTCCACCAAACCCATATCATGGGTTCACTTTCGGGAGCAGTTTGTGTTCCGAGCCGCGCCGCTGTTCTCACAAGTGCGGGTCTATTCCGAAGCGGTGCAAACCAGATTAACCGAGATTATGCTGTCTGGCCCCAGGTGATGCGTCAAGCAGGTTATCACACATTTTTTAGTGGTAAGTGGCACAATGACAGACAAACGTTTGCAGATAGTTTTGATGGCGGTGGAACAATTTTCTTCGGTGGCATGGGCAATCAATATAAAGTGCCAATTTTCGATTTTGACCCGACAGGTGCTTATCCGAAAGATGCCAGATATATTGGTGATAAGTTTTCTTCCACTTTGTTTACAGATTCTGCCGTGCAATTTGTAGAAAACTACGACCAAACGGATCCGTTCTTCCTCTATCTCTCCTTTACGTCACCGCATGATCCCCGGACACCACCAGGAGAATACGCGACAATGTATAAACCTGAAGATGTCCCCGTTCCAGAGAACTTCTATCCGGAACACCCATTTGACAATGGGGAAATGCGGATTCGTGACGAAGTTTTGGCAGAATTTCCACGCACACCTGAAATTGTCCAACAACATATTGCCGATTACTACGGTATGATTACCAGCCAAGATGCCGAAATGGGACGACTTCTGCAGACGTTAGAGGCAAAAGGTCAGCTGGATAACACTATTGTTATCTATACTGCCGACCATGGACTCGCTGTTGGACAACACGGACTGCTGGGTAAACAGAATCTCTATAGTCACAGTATCCGTGTCCCTTCCATATTTGCTGGGCCAGGAGTCCCCGAAGGCGTTACGGTAGACGCTTTGACCTATCTTTACGATGTGTTTCCCACCGTGTGTGACCTCACCGAGGTTGATTGCCCGGATACAGTAGAAGGTAGCAGCTTGGTCCCGTTGATGGAAGGCTGTGTTGATAAGGTTCGCGATACCGTTTTCGCTGCCTACAAAGATATTCACCGTACTGTCAGCGATGGACGTTGGAAACTCATCCGATATTATGTCTCTAAAGAGACAGGTAAAGGTACAGATTTCCTCCAACTGTTTGACCTTGAAAACGATCCATGGGAGACAAATAATCTTGCCGATGTTCCTGAACACGCTGAACGCATCAATTCATTGGCTATTGAGCTGAAAAGATGGCAAAACGAAACCGATGATTTTATGAAAGATGTCCCGTTACTACCGTTGTAAGTTAACTATTGCTTGGAGGAATGGGAGGTCGGAGGGTTAGCGTCGCGCTCCTTTCGCCCTTCCCAATCTTTCTTTTAATTTACCCGCAACCCGTCTAAAGAGTTCACGTTTGCCAATTGCAACCAATCGGGCAGCTTGTTCAGCAGTATCCGCTATCAGTTGCGGTGCATCTGCAACAGCATCCTCAAGCGACATCGGTGCTTGCACAATGCCTAACATCCCATCAATACCAGCGTCATACACGGCATCAGCACCTTCGCCAATACCACCTGCAATTGCTATAACGGGAATTTTGTCCGCTTTTGCTACCTTCGCAACGCCAACAGGCGTCTTCCCAAACGCAGTCTGAAAATCCAATTGCCCCTCACCTGTGAAAACAAGAGATGCACCTTTCATTCGTTCTTTGAGTTTAACAGTGTCAATCATAATGTCAACACCGAGCCTCAATTCAGCGTTGAGAAATGCCATGAGTCCAGCACCTAATCCGCCTGCAGCCCCCGCACCAGGGACGTCGTTAAAGGATTGTCCAAATGTCCGCGTCAAAACCTTGTCAAAATGAGCGAGATACGAATCCAGCGTTTTGACCATCTCAGGCGTTGCCCCCTTTTGTGGACCATAGACGTGAGATGCGCCCTCTGGACCAGTCAACGGATTATTGACATCACACGCGACAACCGTTTCTGTTTCCGAAATAGCTGGATGCAAACCTGTTATATCTATTGATGCTAATTCATTCAGTCCACCGCCGCCACGTTCTATCGGTTCTCCATTCGCATTCAGAAATTTTGCACCGAGTGCCTCAGCCATGCCAGCACCGCCATCGTTTGTCGCACTGCCACCGATACCGATGATTAAACGTCTACACCCTGCTTCCAAAGCAGCACAAATAAGCTGCCCTATGCCGTAGGTAGTAGTCTTCATCGGATTCCGCTTATCAGGTGGAACAAGCGTCAGACCAGAAGCGGATGCCATCTCAATGACCGCTGTTTCACCATCCGAAAGGATACCGAATTGTGCGTCAACTTCGTTTCCAAGAGGCGCAAGCACGCGCTGCGTCCGGATATGTCCACCGGTAGCGTCAACAAGGGATTGTACAGTGCCTTCACCGCCATCCGCCATCGGAATTTTTTCTATGGTGGCAGATGGAAACACGCGGCGAAGCCCTTTCTCAATAGCGTTCGCTGCTTCCAATGCTGTAACACTTCCTTTGAATGAATCCGGCGCAACTACTATTTTCATAACAGGGAGTTTAGCATACGCATTGCATTCTGTCAAGGTGTGATATATTTGGGCAGGGGTATTTAGTTTTAACTTGAGTTTGATAAATTCCGTCCGTTTTCTAAGCCCGATTTAGTACCCCCTGGTAGGCGCGTTTTCTAAAAGCCCCCGTATAAAAAATGCAGCAAAAGGTGAGGCCCCGGTAGAAAAACCGCCAACCAAGGGGGGTGAAAAAAAATGTGGATTTTAATAAAAAA
>JAJDWA010000048.1 GCA_022825825.1 Candidatus Poribacteria bacterium | reverse complement strand
TATCTGATGGTATACTTATTTTATACATCGGTATCCTCTCCTATAAACATGATTATTAGGAAAAGATACCATTTTTTTATTGGACTTCGCAACACTTCTTCTCTTTACACATCAGAGTTGCTACAAAAATTTTACACACCCGACCTAATTCTACACTCTTGACTACATTCATGGTATGTGGTATAATAACAGCATCTTGGTGTTTTGTCAATGGTGCTTAGAGAACTGAATTAAGCTAACTTTCCTCTTAACTACCATTTGGCAAAAGTTGTCCACGAAACGATACAAATAATTCTTGGATAAGGAGCCTTTAAATGGCATTTACATTTCATCATATACATCTCAGATGTGAAGACCTTGACAGTACAATAGAATATTATCAAAAAATGTTTGATGGAGAGGTGACTGATACCGTTGAAGTCAGAGGATTAAAAATTGTACGGATGGAAATTGGCGGTGAACGAATTTTCCTCTCACCCAAATTTGGCGATATGGATGTTGAACCGACGAGTGGCAATCCACGCTGGGGCGTCTATCAACTCGCTTTTACTGTCGAAGACCTTGACGCTGCTGTCGCCGAACTAAAAGAAAAAGGGGCAGAACTTGAAGACCTAAAACCTTCTGGACTTATGATGGCATTTTTCAAGGGACCGGATAACGTTCAGATCGAGCTTATTGAAGCTTAAGTAGTTCAGCAAGCCACGATAGTGGATGGCCCCCTTGTTCCTAAACCTAAACTATGAAATACAGCGAACTGTTTCACACAATTCAAGGGGAAGGACAGCTTATAGGGGTTCCATCTGTTTTCTTTCGAACAAGTTACTGTAATCTGAGATGTTCTTGGTGCGACACACCCTACACATCTTGGCAACCTGAAAACAGAGACATTACTGTTGCCGAAAGTGTTGCAGCAATTGCACAATTCGGATGTAAGCATGTTGTAATCACTGGTGGAGAACCGTTTATCCAAACCAAGGAATTGATAGTTCTTTGTCGTGAATTAGATAAACAAGGACACCACATCACAATCGAAACGAATGCAACGCTCTTCGCGAAAGTTGCTGCTCATTTAATTTCAATGAGTCCTAAGTTGCGTAATTCTAATCCTCCGCCAGAAAATCGTTTTTATCAACGGCACGAACGGGGACGCATCTGTCCTGAAGTCATCCGCAAATTTTTGGACACCTATACGTGCCAAGTAAAGTTTGTCGTAGATACACCGGGCGATCTCGAGGAAATTCAAACCTTACAGGCAGATATCGGCATCCCAGCAGAAACTATTATGTTGATGCCCCAAGGGAAAAATCCACAAGTGCTGAATCAGAAACAGGAATGGTTAGTTGAACTCTGCAAAGAAAATGGGTATCGTTATTCACCGCGTGTGCATGTTGATATCTGGGGTGAAAAACGTGGTGTATAGCCAATGAAACACGATCTTTTACTCAAGGGTGGCACTGTCATAGATTCCGCGCAAGGATTAAATGCGCTGCGTGATGTTGCAATTACAGATGGAGCTATTACTGCAATTGATCAAGATATTCCAAAAACCGAGGCGAAACAGACCATTTCTGTCAAGAATCAATACGTCACACCGGGGTTGATCGACATCCATACACATGTCTACTACGGTGTTACAACGTGGGGTATCAAAGCAGACAACGTATGTTCCACTGCTGGCACAACAACAGTTGTTGATGCTGGTAGTGCCAGTTGGGTAACTTTTCCAGGATTCCGTGAATTTATTGCAGAACCCGCACAAACGAACATCTTAAACTACATCCACATTTCTGGTATTGGGCTTGTCTATGGTCCAGTGGGAGAGATGCATGACCTCGCCTACGCAGACCCAGATCGCGTTGCCGATACGTTGAAAGCTAATAGCGACATCACCGTCGGTGTGAAAGTGCGGCAAGGTAAAATGCAGGTAGGTGAAAACGGTGTTGAACCGCTGAAACTTGCTATTCAAGCAGCCGAACAGGTTGGAATGCCTGTGATGTGTCATATCGGCGCAGGTGTACCGCTTCCAGATGTCTTGGAATTGATGCGGCCAGGCGATATAGTTACGCACTGCTTTCAAGGAAATGGCGATAACATCGTTGACGAAAAAGGAAAAGTTATAACAGAAGCATGGCAGGCACAGCAAAATGGTGTGATCTTTGATGTTGGACACGGGGCGGGAAGTTTTCGGTATGAAATTGCACAGCGAGCGATGGAACAAGGTTTTATTTCCGATGTTATCAGTACTGATCTTCACACGGGCAATATTAATGGCCCCGTTTATGACCTACCAACAACTTTATCAAAACTGATGCACCTCGGACTTTCGTTTGAAAAAGTGATTGAAAAAGCAACTTTTAATGCTGCTAAAGCTATCAAACGCGAGAAACAACTCGGCAATCTGAAAATTGGGACAACCGCGGATGTTGCGGTCTTAGAACTGCTTGATGGCGAATTCGAATTCTACGATGCACACGGAACAAAGTTTATCAGTGCTCAGAAAATCAATGCTACTTTAACGATTCGTGAAGGGAAAATACTATAGATGTCACTTATAACACAAAAGATTAGTGGTTGTTACCGCCGTGTACTTGTCTTTTTGTTTTTGATTCTCATTGTAAGTATAGGTATCGGATTATTTGTTTACAACCGAGTCGGAGGCGCCGAAGGCATGCGGTACTGGATGGCAGTCCGCGCCTTAAACGGCACAGAAAAACTCCTCATCACAAACCGCCCGGATGGTGTTCCGCAAGAAACTGTAGAAGAACAATTTAAGGATGTTCGCGATGCCATTCACAATCGGCAGATTGACCTAAAACTGCTCTATGATTTACTCAACTCATACCAAAATAAATTTCACAACGCCGGATTATCAACAGAAAAAATTGATCCATCAACACCAGAAGTAGAAACGTTCTTGATAAAACTTAAAGAAACAATTATAGATGTTATCGAATAATACCAAATTAACGGAATTTATCTTTTATCCGATCAACGCCAAATGCGCTTTTTGGCATTTGGCCAAATCAACACTGAATACGCGTCCGGTATTCAGCGGATTCGGTTTCCTAACCGAACTGGTGTTTATGCAGTCTCATAGTTCGGCAGAATCATGTAGAATGCGCGTATGGCATTCTACATGATTCTACATGATTCTGCATTGGTTAGGAAACCGCATCTACCAGGAGTGTTCACATATTTTAAATTTCACTATAATAGGTTGGCATTCTACGAAATGTCCGCGTGAAATTCCCTATTATTTTACGGATTTGGGTAATAGACACATCATCACTCAAATCAGTCTCAATAATCAGCGAAATTGCGCGTTTAAATCTCAACCGTGCATCTCCCCATGCTTCCAACAGAATTTGACTTTCAGACGTTTCGGGTCTTGCGACAGCGTGTAATATGCGATACACAATTGAGAGATAAAAAAGTAGATGATGTCCATCAACACGCGCTGCAATGTCGGCAGAGGCACTCTTTTCGCGATTTTGGGTTACCCACGCTGCATAAGCATCGACTAATTCACAGTTCAGCAAAGAAACGAAGTTAGCATCTTCCTGGAACGCACCAATACTATTAAAATATTGAACTAACCTTCTTTCCTGCCAATCCCACCCAACACTCGCAAAATCAATAAAATACGGAAGCGCACCGTCAATCACGATATTGCGTGCTTGATAGTCAAGTCCCCCCAACGTTGGCTGTGCTGCTAATAGCCGATTGGAAAGAGATGTCCATGCTGTGTCAAGCTGCGCTACTTGCGATGAGGTGAGTGATGTCTTACTCAGATGTTCCAGATAACCGACTGTTTTCCTGCCCTGTTCAAGTAAACGTTGCAAGGGCTGCTTAAGTTCAAAATGAAATATATACGGGCTGAATTGTGCCTCGTTTTTCCTAAAGACTTCTTCAATATGACAAAATACATTAAAAATTGCGTGTAGATCAGGCATGAGACTCGACACTGATTCGTTTTGTGCTAAGGAATCAAGTGTCTGATCGCCACGCCATTCTAACAACAGTGCCTGCTGTTGTTCAGATTCCCAAATAATTCGAGGCACAAGACATCCAGCCTTGTGAAGTGTTGACAGTGTGAACTTCTCAATTTGAAATGGTGTGAAACCTGATTTGGTAACTGGTTCAGTAATATCGTGTTGTTTGAGTAGATAACTTTTCCTTCTGATTCTCAGTCGGGCGACGTTCTGCTTCTGTTGTTTACCGTGGTAAATCGGTTCAACTGCAATCCCAGATAAATTGATTTGGAAATGTGATGCTATCTGTTCAAGTAGATTTTGCATTTTGGACTCCAGATTTTGCGAAATAGACGCTGTAGTAACGTTTAGGTTGAGATTAGTTGAACCTCTAATGGAATTCACCAACGCAAAATAGTTCATAACTAAAGAAAAAAATGTTGCATGCTTGCTACATACGTGATATAATTACTGTAATTTGGTTGAATGCATAAAAACGGTATTATTTGAGATACACACTTCCAGATTTGCACAGGGGTTCTCTCATCATGAGAGTTTGCTGCAAATATGAAGGAGGTGGACGTATAAACCCATTGAGGAGTCTTGCGGCTCCAGTAAACCCAGGAGGTTATTTTTGGCAGTTACAATGAAAGAACTCCTTGAGTGTGGAGTTCACTTTGGTCACCAAACAAGACGTTGGAACCCGAAGATGGCAGAGTACATCTTCGCTGAACGAAATGGCATTTATATAATTGATCTACAGAAAACGTTGAGAATGCTTGAAACCGCGGTGGAATTCGTGCAAGGCGTTGCTGCAAGCGGCGGCACAGCACTTTTTGTAGGAACAAAACGGCAATCCAAGGAAGCTGTATTAGAAGAAGCCGTTCGATGTGGAATGTATTATGTCAATCACCGCTGGCTTGGCGGAATGTTGACAAACTTCCAAACAATTCGACAAAGTATCAGCAGGTTAGACGAGCTTGAGTCTGAAGAAACAAGTGGTGAACTTGAAAAACGGCCTAAAAAAGAGATCATCCGCCTGAGACGAGAAAAAGGGAAACTGTCAAACAACCTAACTGGTATTAAAGAAATGTCAGTTCTCCCTGAAGTCGTTATTGTCACGGATACGCGAAAAGAACACACCGCAATTGCTGAAGCAAACAAACTTGGCATCCCGATAATTGCGATAGTAGATACGAACTGTGATCCCGATCCGATTGATCTACCGATCCCTGGCAATGATGATGCCATCCGTTCAATTCGGTTAATTTGTGCTGTTTTAGCGGAAGCCATGATTGAAGGGCGTGGTGATGCATTAGAAGGCGCACAAGATGAAGAAGCAAAACCCGAAGAAACTCAGGTTGATAAAGTTGCTGAAGCGGAACGACATGAGGAGCAGACAGCTCAGATGTTAGACGCGGCGCAACTTTCTGCTGAACCTGAAGCAATTGGCGACAGCGAACAACGGCAAGCACGTCAACCTCGTCCAAAAAGAAGAACAGGACGATCACGAAGAACCCCACAGTAGGTTACAGGCAAAAATATTTCAGATTGATAATTACAAACAACTGTATACGAAACTGAAGGTCTTTAACTTTAGCATTCAAACTTGGTGCTTAAAACCAAATTGGATCTAAATTGGAGGAAAAATGGCAATTACAGCAAAAATGGTTAGTGAACTGCGTTCGCGTACTGGCGCCGGAATTATGGACTGCAAAAAAGCATTAGCAGAAACGGATGGAGATATAGACGCTGCGATTCAGAAATTGCGCGAGCAAGGCTTGCGCGCTTCTGAAGTCAAAGGCGGACGAGCCACTGAAGAAGGACTTATTATTTCTTACATCCATCCAGGTAACCGCGTTGGTACTTTAGTAGAATTAAATTGCGAAACCGACTTTGTCGCTCGGACAGAGCAGTTTCAAAAATTAGCGACTGAGATCGCTATGCAAGTTGCTGCAGCAAAACCCAAATATGTTGGCGAAGACGAAGTTCCTGCAGAAGAACTTGATGCCGAAAAAGCAATTTTGAAAACACAAGCACTACAAGAAGGTAAGCCTGACCATATTGTTGATAAAATTGTTGAAGGACGGCTTTCTAAATTTTACTCAGAAGCATGTCTACTAAAACAACCGTACATTCGCGATGCCGATAAAACTATCGAGGATCTTGTTAAGGATGCAATCGCGCAACTCGGTGAGAATATCGTTGTAAAACGTTTTGTGCTCTACGTCCTCGGACAGTAAATGATTTCAGGGATCAGCGAAGCCAGAAAGGAATAGGGAATTCAGATGCAAGAAGTACTGAAAAATGCTGAATCACGAATGAAGAAAACGATAGAATCAACAACGGCAAAGTTGTCGCATGTCCAAACAGGTCGTGCTACCACCGCGTTGTTAGATCAAGTTACGATTAATTACTACGGTAACAAAACCCCATTAAATCAGGTCGGAACAATTACGACACCGGAACCGCATCAACTTGTTATCCAGCCTTGGGATAAAACGCTAATTACGGAAATCGAAAAAGCGATCGCGCAATCTGATTTAGGACTCGCCACCAGCAATGATGGCAGCATCATTCGAATCCAGGTCCCTGAGTTGACTACTGAACGACGCGTTGAACTCACGAAACTGGTAAAAAAATTAGCTGAGGAGGGTAGGGTTGCTATTCGGAACATACGCCGAGATGCAAACGATGCTATTCGCAAACTTGAGGGTAATGATGCAGGCTCAGGTGGTAGAAGAAGCAAAGGCAGAGGCGGCGATAAGAAAGGCGGACGGAGTGATGCTGACCCAGTACAGAAATTAACCGATACCTACGTTAACCAAATCAACGATTTAGCTGATGCAAAAGAATCTGAACTGTTAGAGAACTAATTATGTTTTGGCGGCGAACTCTGAGTGTTGTTGTACTGGTCCCGCTGGTCCTGCTGCTTATCTATTTGGGAACTTGGTTTTACCTGCTGCTTATCTCCGCCGCCGTTCTGATGATGCAAGTTGAATACTGTAGGTTAGCAGGTAACTTCGGGAGTAAGTTGAATCCTGCTGTCCCTACGATTCTAACGGTGGGGTTCTGCTTGTTCGCGTTTTTTTTGGATACCCCTATAAAAAATCCAACCACCTCGCTTGTCTTGTTCAGTTTCTTTGTCGTTGTGTTTATCTATGCTTTCGCATCAAGCATATACCGAGGAAAAGTCGCCGGAGAATTACTTACCGTCACCTTAAAACTTACAGGTATCCTGACAATTGGATGGGCATTCGGTTACCACTGTATTCTGCTAAGAAAAGCGGATGCTGTGGGCATGCAGCTTATTTTCTTGCTAATTGGAACAATTTGGTGTAGCGATACTGGTGCTTATCTCATCGGTAGAGCTATTGGAAAACATAAACTTATCACACCAATTAGTCCGCGTAAAACGGTTGAAGGCACTATTGCTGGTTTTGTGGTAGGAACTTTGATCAGCATAGCACTTGGTGCGCTCCTTCTACAAAAACTCTCTTTAGTAAACGCGGCTATTATAGGGCTGCTATTGAGCGTTTTGGGGCAGCTTGGTGATTTAAGCGTGTCACTTATGAAACGCACCGCAGGTGTTAAAGACTCTGGCGATTTCATACCCGGACATGGAGGATTCCTTGACAGGTGTGATAGTTTAATCTTTAGCGCACCTATCCTCTACTATTATCTTGCATTAACGGGATTTTTTTCATAAGTCCGTTCAGGCAGAATTTTCGTTTACTTACATCATCTATCTTTAGAGTAAAGGTGATCAATATTAACGAAGCACTTATCTACTTTGAAGAAAACGAATGTTACGGCGCTGTCATTACAGTCAATACACATGAAACACATTGCCATTTTGGGCAGTACGGGTTCTATTGGAAAAAATGCCCTCAACGTTGTTGAAACACATAGCAAAGAATTTAATGTTGTCGCACTCGCCGCGAATACGGATGTTGACACACTTGAACAGCAAGTGCGCCAATTTCGTCCGAGGTTAGCAGCACTCAATGATCCAGTAGCAGCAGATCGACTACGCGAACGTCTCCGTGATCTCAACAGCACTGAGGTCCTTTCTGGCGTCAACGGAATTGAAGCCGTAGCGACTATTCATGAAGCAGACCAGGTCTTAGATGGCATGGGTGGAAGCGCGGGATTGCTACCCACACTATCTGCCATCAACGCTGGAAAAGACATCGCCTTTGTGAACAAAGAGGTGATGGTGATGTGTGGTCCCATAGTAATGGACGCAGTCCACAAAAATGGGGTAAACTTAATACCTATAGATGGCGAAATGAGCGCAATCTTTCAATGTTTAGAGGGGGCACGAGACCGACAAGTTGACATACATCGATTGATATTAACTGCCTCTGGTGGTCCGTTTCGTGATACACTAAAAGGTGAACTTTACACAGTAACACCGCAACAGGCACTTCGTCATCCCAATTGGGATATGGGCGCAAAAATTACGGTCGATTCCGCTACCATGATGAACAAAGGACTGGAAGTTATTGAAGCAAAGTGGTTATTTGATATTGAACTTGATAAGATTGACATTGTTATCCACCGAGAAAGCATCATCCATTCAATGGTTGAATGGACAGATGGTTCAACGCTTGCTCAATTAGGGCCCACAGATATGCGAATTATGATTCAGTACGCCTTAACATACCCCAACAGGCTCTCAACACCAGTCCCACGGTTAGACTTATGTGAATCTCGCACACTGCATTTTGAACCGGTTGACACAGATAAGTTTCCCTGTATCTCACTTGCGTACACTGCAGCAGAAGTCGGCGGCACACTTCCAGTTGTACTCAGCAGCGCGGATGAAATTGTGGTAGACGCTTTTCTTGAAGAACGGATCGGATTTATGGATATTCCTGCTATTTTAGAATGCGTTATGAACAAACATGTCGTGATTGCTGATCCTTCACTTGAGGATATTCTTGAAGCTGACCAATGGACAAAATCTGTTACTCGTTCAATTATAAAAGACAAAAAATAAATCAAAATTCTAACAAATACTTAAAATAAAATCCGAATCTTGCATTCATAGAATAGGAGACATAAATAATGGAATTTTTGGAACCAATTTTCGCAATTTTTCCGACCATCAAAGCAGTACTTCTTGCAATTATTGCGCTCGGTTTTCTTATTTTTATTCATGAACTTGGACACTTTCTGGCTGCAAAGCGTGCGGGGATTAAGGTGAACACTTTCTCAATCGGTTTTGGCCCAAAAATTGTCGGTTTTCAACGCGGAGAAACAGAATACAAACTCTCTTGGCTTCCATTCGGTGGATATGTTCAAATGGAAGGTGAAAACCCAAGTGAACAGACAGGTGCTGAGGGCGAATTCGCAAGTGCTTCGCTCGGTAAACGGGCATTTGTTGTTATCGCGGGGCCTGCTGTGAATCTTTTGTTCGGTATATTAGCGTATTGGTGTGTTTTTAGTGTAGGTCTCAATGCTGACGCTGTCCGGTTATACAACATGTTTACGGGGCAATCTATTGACAAAACTCAAGAGGGGGTGCAGATAGGTTGGCTCGATGATGACGGTCCCGCTGCTGTTGGAGGTGTGCTGCCTGGAGACACAATTGTTTCAGTAAATGGTGACCGCATTACAAATTGGATGACTTTCAGCCAGGAAATTCAGCTTAATCCTGAAAAGGAATTGGAACTTGTCGTGCAACGGGATGGGAACCTAAAAACGCTCACTGTAGTGCCTGAAGCAGTATCCAATCCAAGAGTTGAATACGGTAGGCTTAATGTACTTAATCAAAACGATGTCATCATATCAAAAATTGATGAAGGAAGTTTGGCAGCACAAGCTGGTCTCAAAGTAGACGATCAAATTGATACCATTAACGGACAGAAAATATATAACGTGCCAAACTTTGGAATGGGGATTTGGAACCCCGAATCCGGGTGGATCGGAACAAAATATCGATCTCTTTACAACAACATTCACCAAAATAAAGATACTCTTGAACTCGGAATTCGACGCGGTGATGAAACAATTACCCTTCAACTGCCTGTGCAATGGCAAATAATAGCAGGTGTTCAGAAAAATAGCACCGCTCAAAAGGCTGGTATAAAAACGGGAGATATTATTGTCACTCTTAATGGGAAGGTAGTGGACAGTAAATCACTCTATTCTGAACTAAAAGCAGCAGGGGATAATTCGGTAACGCTTGGATTAATACGAAAGGAAACAGAAGAAACAGTAACCCTTTCTCCGATTGATTCCTCAAAACCGGACGAAGAAGGAACTTTTTTAGGATTGAAATGGGACACCTTCCTCAGTGGTATGGAATTGAAGGCACCAGAAATACCTACGCAAAATTATAACTTATTTTCTGCATTTGGGAAGGGGATTGAAGCCACTTGGCTTACGTGCACATCTATCACTCGAATCCTAAAACGGTTACTCAGCGGAGAAGTGTCACCGAGTCACCTTGCGGGACCGATCGGTATTGTGCATATTACGAGTGAGTCGGCAAAGGTCGGCTTAACCAGTGTTCTGTTCTTCATCGGGTTTATCAGTATCAATCTCGCTATCGTTAATTTATTACCAATTCCAATTGCTGATGGGGGACACCTCCTCTTTTTCGCTGTAGAGAAAATTCGTGGTCGTCCAGTGCCTCGGAAAGCGCAGGAAATCGTTCAACAGGTTAGTTTTTTCCTTATCATCGCGTTTTTTCTATATATCACTTGGTTTGATAGCCTAACACTGTTTCATGTTCTACGTAACTGATAAACGGTACAAGGAAACACATGGATAGAGACCATATCAGAGAAGAATATCTACAACTTGTTGCAACTGTGAGGGAACACGTGGCAGAACAACTTCAACTTGGTTTGTTTGAAACAGAAAAAAATGAATCTGAACCACAATCTGAATTTGCCAATTTAGATTTATCTGCTTTAGACGCTGATGCGCAAGGTTGCACTAAATGTAAATTGCACGAGGGGCGAAATACGGTCGTTTTTGGTGTTGGAAATCCGAATGCTGATCTCATGTTTATTGGTGAAGCACCCGGTGCTGATGAAGACCGACAAGGCGAACCTTTTGTCGGCAGAGCAGGGAAATTACTCACAGATATTATAAAGGCGATGAAATTTACGCGCGAAGATGTCTATATCGCTAATGTGCTGAAATGTCGTCCCCCTGGCAACAGAAACCCAGAACCAGATGAGGTTGAAACATGCAGCCCCTACCTCATACGACAAATAGAGTTAATTCAACCAAAGATCATTGTAGCGCTCGGTAGTTTTGCAGCTAAGATGTTGCTTGACACGAAAACAGGGATTACGGCACTCCGTGGAAAGTTTCATGAATATGCTCTCGATCAACAGAGCGACAATGCACCTGTCATTATGCCGACCTATCATCCGGCATATCTGCTCCGAAATCCAAACGCTAAACGCGAAGTCTGGGAAGATATGCAACAGGTGATGGAACTTTTAGATAAAGATTGAGATACTTTCTGGGACATAAGACAAATGCGTTTCGCTAATATCGCTTTTCCTATCGCAGTCAACCGACTATTCACTTATTCCGTGCCACAATATCTGGATGCAATTGCGCAACCTGGCGTACGTGTATTAGCACCTTTTCACGGAGATAAGCTGGAAGGTGTCATTTGCGAGCGAATAGATGAAACCGATTTAGAACTTGATAAGATTAAAAATATATCCGACTGTCTTGATGAAGAACCAACATTTTCGGAAGAATTACTTGAACTCACAGAATGGATGGCAGACTACTACCTATCTTCGTGGGGAAATGCTCTTTTTTGTGCTGTTCCCGCAGCTGTGCGGAACCAAAAGCAGCAACTAATACAGCTGCGGTCTGAATACACTGCCCCGACAGGAAAAGTACAAAAACAGATAGTTACACTTTTGGAAACGGAAGGCACCCTCTCTCCATATCAGCTTGCACGTCGTATTGGTGCGAGTTCTACCAGTCTGCGTCCGAAAATTACAGCGCTCCGAGAAAAAGGTGTGATTGATGTTAACGTCGCACACAAACCGAGAGCAACTGCCAAGTTTGTCAATGTCGCCTCTTTAGCCTTACCACCTGCTGATATTGCGGCAGAAATTGCTGAGCTTATATCCGGCGAAGATGGATATGGAAAAGCGACTGATCAAAACCAAAAACGTGGACCACACGCAGCAGCTGTCAAACATGCCGAAATCCTACAAATCTTGCTTGACAAAGAGGGACCAGTAGCCACATCTGAACTTACAAAACGGGTACGAACGAGTACCTCTCTGCTTAGTACACTTGAAAGACGCGGATTTATTAAAATTGCACGCGCTGCAGCAGTCCGCAACCCTTTGAGTTCCCAACCTGTTTCACCAACACAACCCCTCCCTTTAAATTCAGCACAAGCTGCTGCATTTACTGAACTTCAATCCGAAAACCAGCCACATAAGACTTTCTTACTTCATGGTGTAACGGGTAGTGGCAAAACCGAAGTGTATATGCAGACAATGGCACAAATTCTCGACAGTGGTAAATCGGTCATTGTCCTCGTGCCAGAGATTTCTCTGACACCGCAAACCGCATCACGGTTTATTGGACGTTTTGGAGAGCGCGTGGCTGTGCTTCACAGTCGCCTCAGTGGTGGAGAACGTTTTGACCAGTGGCACCGTATCCAAAAAGGTGATGCTGATATTGTCATAGGGCCTCGTTCTGCTGTTTTTGCCCCCGTCAAGAAACTTGGATTGCTAATTATTGATGAAGAACACTCAGATTCATATAAATCGGACACAGCGCCACGTTACCATGCCAGAGAGGTAGCACAGAAACGCACTGAGCTTGCAAACTGTCCATTAATTCTCGGCAGTGCAACCCCCTCCCTTGAAAGTTTTTTTCAAGCAAAGAAGGGGAACTACAAACTTCTTAGCCTTCCTTCGCGAGTCTTGGACAGAAAGATGCCTGAAGTCCATATTGTTGATATGAGAAATGAGTTAAAAAAAGGAAATCGCACAATCTTCTCCGAACTACTTAGAAGCGCAATTGCTGAACGACTCGAAAAACACCAGCAAATTATCCTATTTCTTAATAGGCGCGGGCATTCAAAATATGTTTTCTGTCGGACTTGTGGTTACGCAGAAAGGTGTGAAAACTGCTCCATTTCATTGACATTCCACTTCGAAACAAAAAAGTTGGTTTGCCATCATTGTGGTCATAAACGTGATACGCACCCATCATGCCCAGATTGTGGCAGCCCTGCAATTGATTATTTCGGACGGAGAGGGTTCGGCACTGAAATCGTAGAAAGAGAAGTCCAAAAGGCGTTTCCCACAGCAAACATCAAGAGATTTGATGCTGATTCCACGGCAAAGAAAAATGCACATCAGCATATTTTAGAGGATTTCCAAAACCAGAAAATTGATATATTAATAGGCACTCAAATGGTGGCAAAAGGATTAGATTTTCCAAACGTGACGCTTGTTGGCGTCATTGTAGCAGATACTGCTTTAAATCTACCCGATTTTCGAGCGAGCGAACAGACATTTAGTCTGCTCACGCAAGTTGCTGGGCGTTCAGGACGTGCTGAAGTCGCAGGTGAAGTTATCATTCAAACCTATATGCCGGACCACTACTGCATTTCGGCTGCACAGACGCATGATTATGTCGGTTTTTACGAAGAAGAGGTTGCAGCACGAAGTGTGTTAGAGTATCCACCTTTTTCACACGTCGCCACGCTGTTACTACGAGGCAAAAATGAAAACGAGGTAATTGATGCTGCGAACACTGTGAGCGGTCATCTGCAAATTTGGCAAACCGACAAGTTTCCAGAGGTAAAAATCTTAGGACCTGCCCCAGCACCTCTTTCAAAAATCGATGGAAAATTTCGGTGGCGCTTTCTCCTCCGAAGTAAAAACGTTGAAAAAATCAGCCAATTGCTTCAATGCTTAAATGATGAACTGCCACCTGCAATAAAATCAAACGCTATTGAATGTGTTATAGATATTGATCCAACCAATACGTTATAATTTTACATTAACGCTTATGTGTCAACTTAAGGGTCCATTCTCTTGTTGGCGGGAAACCTTCTAAGCCCGATTTAGTACCCCCCTGGTAGACGCGTTTTGGAAACGCGCCTGTCCTTGTGCTGAAGAGGACCTAACTGCGCGTTTAGAAAACGCGCCTACCAGGGCTGTGGACCGATAAGTTGGCACATAAGTTATAATTTTAAAATAACCCGATGTGCAGGGACAACTAAGCAGAATTACCCTGCACCATTTTTAAAGGAATTAATTATATATGGGCAACAGGATATTTGAAAAACTCGCTGACACAGACCTACTGGCGAAAAGTCCTATTCTCGTTTTTGCCGCTGATCCACTTGCATCTGCAGGCATTAAAGGACTTGGACAGGTGCAACATCCAAAACCGCACTATCGCACCCACGCAGAGTTTTTACAACTGCAACGCGACTTAGCTGCAGATGAGCAGCTTGATGGCCTTCTGATGACACCCGCAGATGCGGAAACATTGGCACTTGACGAAAACCTTTTTGAGAGCACTCCCATCACACCTATTGTTAGAATGAATTCGGAAACCGCTATTTGGAACCCGCGTTTTGGTGTCTACACCTCGCAACCGTCAATGCCTTTTCAAACAGTTTTCCCAGAAGATATGCAGCGGTATTGTGAAAATCTTATCGGGCCGGCATTGGATTGTCGAGTCAGTCTCGGATTATATTCAATCACCCTCAACAACGATCCTATTGTTGATGAACGGATGTTACACGCTTATGTGCAATTCGCACATGTTGTTGGTGAAATTGAAGGATTCGATCATCTATTAGAGGTGTTCTTACCGAATGTAAAATTGCCCGGAATGGATGAAGAAAAGCGCGGTATGTACGTTGCCGATTCAATTGTCCGCACAATGAGTTATCTCCGCAAACACCAGCGTCCTCGGTTCATCAAAACCGCCTACACGACATCTGATGTTTGGAACGAGTTATGCCAGTTTGATACAACACTCGTCATCGGTGCTTTGGGCGGTCCGAGGCAGAATGCACGGAGCACATTTGCCCTTGCACATAATGTTGTGCAAAACGGTGGACGCGCCATCCTGTTCGGACGCACTATCTTTGGTGAAGATGATCCTATTAGTTTTGTACAGTGTCTTCGCCGTGTGCTTGATAGGGAGTTTGATCCGCAGACTGCACATGCTGAGTATCAGAAACATCTTCGAACCAAAGTTTAGCAACAGGAAAAACTTTCTTACGTTGAGACAGGTACCAGCGCGATTATTGGTCGTTTATAATTGGTATCTGTCTATTTCTTTTAGCCACATAGGTTTCCACATGTCCCAGCAGCTTTCTGAAAAACCGCGTGTGCTTCTCCTCCTCCCAACACGCACCTATCGCGCAACTGACTTTCTTGATGCCGCGCTCAAACTCAAAGTAGAAGTTGTTGTTGCTTCGGAAGAACCCGCAACGACAGCAGACCTCTCCCCGCGAGACACTTTAGTCCTTGACTTTCGCAATCTAACCACCGCGACACAAACAATCACTGAATTTGCTGATACGCACCCTATTGCAGCTGTTGTCGGTGTAGATGATGATACCACCATGCTTGCCACCACTGCATCTGCAGCACTTGGGCTTCCACACAACCCCGTTTCATCGGCAAAAGCCACACGCGATAAGTATCTATTACGGGAAACTTTAGCGAAAAAAGGTGTGTCTGTACCTACCTACAGACGTTTTTCGATTCAAGACAATGTTGAGGAAATTAGCACACAAGTCAATTTTCCATGTGTGATCAAACCACTATCCCTCTCAGCGAGCCGCGGCGTAATTCGGGCAGACAATCCAACGCAATTTAAAGAGGCTTTCCATCGCATTACAGCACTTCTCAACAAAGTAAAGGAATCCAGAGATACAGACGCCGATAACGATTCGTTTCAATGTCTTCTCGTTGAGGATTACATTCCGGGAATAGAGATCGCCTTAGAAGGTATCCTCTTAAAAGGAGAACTCAAGACGCTCGCTCTTTTTGACAAACCAGACCCACTTGAAGGTCCCTTTTTTGAAGAAACCTTATACATCACACCATCCCGCTTGTCAAAAGAGATCCAAGATGTCCTGCATAGTGCCGCAGCAGAGGCTTCTGCTGCGCTGGGACTACAGCACGGACCTGTGCATGCCGAGTTGAGATACAATGAGCAAGGCGCATTTATAATTGAGATCGCCGCGCGAACGATTGGTGGATTATGTTCGCGGACTTTACGGTTTGGCACAGGGATGTCGCTTGAGGAATTGGTTATCCGACATGCAATCGGACAACCGATAGAGACTTTCTCTCGCGAGAAACAGGCAGCTGGCGTAATGATGATTCCTGTCCCGAAGGCTGGCATCTTAGGTGAAGTGCGCGGTAAAAAGAAAGCGCGCAACGTTAACGGGATTGAGGAAATTAACATCACAATTCCTATCGGCGGGGAGGTTGTGCCTTTACCCGAAGGGGATCGATATCTCGGTTTTATTTTTGCTCGCGCAGGGACCCCTGAGAAGGTAGAGGCATCTTTGCGTGAAGCACATCGGCTTTTGGAATTTATAATATTGTAACCTAAGTTGCCACTTATGTAGCATAATCTGTCCGAAGTTTAATTATTTAAATCGGCAATTCAGTTACTTTCACACACGGTGAGTGTTCATGTATTTTTAGATTAGACTCCATCATAATATTAACGTTCGTGATGAAAATTGTAATAAAAGCCGAAACTAAATAAGCTTGTTCTATAAACAGATTATTCTTGACAATACATAGCAAAAATAGTATACTTAATCAAATAAGGTAGATTTAGAATTTGAAAGGATTGGGACAGTTCACATCCCAAATTGATAACGTATGAACCTTGGACTTACGGACAAAATTGCAGTTGTAGGCGCGTCAAGTAAAGGGCTTGGCAAAGCTATTGCGTTCGGTTTAGCACAAGAAGGTGCAAAGGTCACCGTTTGTGCAAGAAACAGCAACACATTAGAGACAACTGCGGAAGAAATTCGCAATCAAACGAACTCTGAAGTGTTAGCAGTACCAACAGATGTCAGTCAACCAGAACAGGTTGAATCTCTGATAAACAAAGCGATAGCCCACTTTGGCGGTATTGACATTTTAGTTAATAATGCCGGTGGTCCTAGAGCAGGGAGATTTGATGATTTGTCTGCAGAAGATTATCTGAACGCTGTGCATCTAAACCTGATGAGTACAATTAACCTATGCCGTGCCGTTGTGCCGACTATGCGTGCACGCGGTGGCGGGAGGATTATCAATCTAACGTCTGTCTCTGTCAAACAACCTGTGGATGGGTTAATGTTATCAAACATGGCGCGGACAGGTGTAATCGGATTTGCAAAGACACTCGCCACAGAACTTGCTCCTGACAAGATTCTGGTCAACAACGTATGTCCAGGGATTATTTTTACAGATAGAATCAAGCAATTAGCAACAGTACGGGCGGAGGAAGCAGGCATTTCGTTTGATGCTGCACTTGAGAGAATGACAGCAGATATTCCTCTCGGTAGAATTGGAGATCCAGAAGAATTCGCCAACTTAGTCGTTTTTCTCGCCTCTGAACGTGCAAGTTATATTACCGGCGCAACAATTCAAGCAGATGGAGGCATGGTAAAATCCTTGCTCTAATTGAGTGTCGATTATCAGAGTCAGAGACTTCAGGTATTTGACTTCTTTTCACTGATTGCTGATAACTGACCACCGACAGCCATTAAGTAATGCACAATGTTAGTATCTGTTATCATCCCTGCGTATAATGAAGAGCAAACGATTCGACAGGTACTTGAAACTGTGCAAGCATTGCCTCTTGAAAAACAGGTTATTGTTGTCAATGACGGGTCAACTGATGATACTTACACTATCCTTGAGGAACTACGCGATAATAACGATTTAACTATCGTTCATTGTAAAGAGAACCGGGGTAAAGGTTATGCAATTCGGAGTGGGATTCTGTCTGTTAAGGGAAAAGTGGTTGTAATTCAGGATGCGGACATGGAACTCTCTCCGAACGACATTTTGCCACTGGTTGAACTCTTAAAAAATAAAGAGGTTGAAGTTGTCTACGGTTCAAGGTTTCTGAACGGTAGAGGTAACGCGAGTTTCCACAACTATGTTGCAAACCGGATCCTCGCAATGTACACCAATCTTCTCTATGGATGCCGAATCACAGACGAATCTACGGGTTACAAAGCGTTTTCAACGGATCTAATAAAAGAATTGAATTTGACATGTGAGGGATTTGAGTTTTGTCCTGAAGTCACTGCAAAGATTTTGCGTGCAGGTCATCGAATTCATGAAGTGCCAGTTTCCTATTTTCCACGTACAAAAAAAGAGGGTAAAAAACTTCGCTTTTTGTCGGATGGATTATTTGCAGCATGGACGCTTTTAAAGTATAGGTTTATTTCAAAGTCAAAAATTTTCAAAAACACGACACATAACAACGTGTGTTAATACCAATATCTGGAGGTTAAATTGTAAACAATGTATAAAAAAATAGTTTTTTCCATATTCCTCGTTTTCTTTATGGTTGGCGTGTCGTTTTTCGCGTTTGGCCACGGCAAAGAGTCCACCTTGTTAGAGGATGTCAATAAGGATGGCAACGTGAATATTCAAGACCTTGTGTTAGTCGCTGCTGCACTCGGACAACCGGGTGATCGAAGTGCTGATCAAAACCCTGATGTCAATCGTGATGGCACTGTTGATGTGCTTGATCTTGTTCGGGTGTCAAACCGTTTCGGTGAAACTGAACAAGGAGATAACTCGACCTATCATGATATTCAGGATAATATCTTCGATAAGAGTTGTGCAAACAGTGCTTGCCATGCGTCACCCCAAAACTCAGCAGATTTGAATCTTACTTACGGACAGTCTTATCATGATTTAGTTAATCGAGTTCCACGCAACGCTGCAGCGGCTGCAGCTGGAATGAAGTTAATCGACCCCGGCAATCCAGATAACAGTTTTCTTTTAACAAAGTTAATGGGACCAGAATCACCAGAATTCGGAGGGCGTATGCCTTTTGGTATGGGGCCACTTCACAAAGGAAAGATAGATGCAATCCGCACATGGATAGCCGCAGGAGTACCACAAGAAGGAAAAGTCCCTGGTATTGGCGACCTTGGCGTCCTTCGTGATCCTCAAGAAGTGTTCAATCCACCACCGCCACCAGCACCTGGAGAAGGGTATCAAATCCATTTGCCACCCTTTAAGATTGAACCTGGCACTGAACGAGAAGTCTTCTACGCAACACAGATCAAGGATGAAAATGGGCAACCTATAGAAGAGGATATATTTATTAACAGAGTTGAAATCTTCTATCCCTCCGGTAGCCATCACTTCATCGTGTATCGACTCACAGAGAAAGGTCTGGCAGAAGGTATTCAAAATAGAGAGGTAAACCCCAGTATTGGCGTAAATCCGGAAGACCAATTCCGAGAACTTGATCCAAAAGACCCACCACAGGTATCACAGGTATTCGGTAATTTTGGTATTCATAGACTCTTCGTAGTCGGAACACAGACCGATGATACGCTATTCCAGTTTCCCAAAGGTGTTGGATTACGGCTCCCTGGTAATACTGTTTACGACCTGAACTCCCATTATATCAATCTTCTTGGTGATGAAACATTGATCGGGGAAACTTATGTTAATATCTACACGATTCCAGAAGAAGAAGTAGAGTACGAAGCTGTAGAGATTTTCGTTTCTAATCGGGGAATAAACGTCCCTCCCGGATTAACACGCGTTGCGAAATTGACATGGTATGTTGAAGATGAACTCAGAGCACGCGGACACGACCCGGATACGGCGTTGAACGTCTTTTTGCTTACATCCCACATGCACAGACACGGTGAATTGTTTGAAATTTTTCAGGATTCAACAGGCAACTTGCTCCATCGTAGTATCGCTTATGATGATGCCCCTATTGACCTCTTTGATCCAGTCCTTGTGTTAGAACCAGACGACGGTATTAGGTTCCAGTGTACACATAATAACTACGATAAAAATGTGCCGCTCCAATTCGGGCTTACATCCGAAGATGAGATGTGTATTATCTTTGGGTATTATTATATTCCTGTGGAAAAGGCAGGAGAGATAATTCAGTAACGTTCTGTTTATCGCATCACATTTCCACAGTTGAAATGTGATGCGTACGATTCAGAATTTAGTCGAAACCGTCTATTTAGTTGAAGGGTGTACATAACTAACTTCGATTTAAATATGTGCTTAAAGGTAGTCCACACATGCTATTTAAGAAGACAAACCCGTTTGGAGTGTCTTCAGTCCCGTCCTGACGATATGTTAAAGAAAATATCAACATCTCTTGAGTTCCGTCCGAACGACATTACCGGATGCTACAGCACTGCTGAGCAAGGACGCGTTTGGTCCTTATCATGATATCGTCCCTACGGACTAAGCGGGGCGGAACATACGCTGCTATAAACATATCGTCAGGACGGGACTAAAGAGCAAGAATCCTATTCGGAAAATCCTTAAATTGACACATAAGGGTTTCCTGTGAGTGCGCAAACTGAATGAAGATTAATTTATTAATTCGGCAATATTTATTTTTCCCAGGCCCGGTGAATCAACGCCAAATGCGCTTTTTGGCATTTGGCGGGTGCGGTTTCCTAACCGCACTGGATATAATTATGAAATTACCGAAATATTTATTTAAACTTCATACAGTTTGCGGTACAAGGACAAATAGCAGTGGACCTGAAGTTCGTTCCAGTCCGTGTTGAAACACTAAATAATTAGGCACACCTCTCAGTTATAATTAGTATGCGATGCCTCCACGGTTCAAGTTTTAACCCTATTTTTCACGGACCTGACGAAAAGGAGAAACACCGATGGCAACCTATATAAAAGGGGGGCAAATCCCTTCTGTTCCTACAGATACAACGATATTTTACCCCGATGCGGATGGTAAACCCATGGCAGTTAGCGACCTTCACAGACGTATCCTTACACGCACGTTACAAACGCTTGACGCACATTTCGAACAACAACCGGAAGTTTACGTCTCCGGGGATATACTGATGTATTACGTGGAGGGCGATCCGCGTAAATCAATTTCACCAGATGTGTTAGTCGCTTTCGGGTTAGGCAAAAAAGACCGTCAGACGTATCTTGTCTGGGTGGAGGGCAAATCGCCTGATTTTGCGATGGAGTTCAGTAGCAAAACCACTTATGATAAAGATTTAACGGATAAAATGGAGCTCTATGCTTCGCTGGGCATACAAGACTATTTCTTATATGATGCGGAAGGTCTATACCTACCATCGCCACTGATGGGTTTTACATTAGTTGATGGTGTGTATGTTCCGCTTTCAGGTGATAGAGATGGCGGCTTACATTCTGCTGTGCTCGGTTTAGATTTCCATGTTGGTGATGTAGGTTTAGGTCTTTATGATCCTGTTGCGGGTGCGTGGCTGCAGACCCCTGCTGAGTCAGCTGCTGCACGGGCGGCACAGGAAGCCGAACGCGCTGATACCGCAGAAGCACGCGCAGAACAGGAAACCGAACGCGCTTTTATCGCAGAAGCACGGGCGGCACAGGAAGCCGAACGCGCTGATACCGCAGAAGCACGCGCAGAACAGGAAGCCACCGCACGACAACAGGAAGCCGAACGCGCTGATACCGCAGAAGCGGAAGCCGCACAACTCCGAGAACAACTGGAACGCTTACAAACGCGCAGATAACACCAAAGCATACAGCGTCCTGGGATGGACGCAATTTTTTATTATTAAGGCACTGGAACACGGAAATACTCATTACGTCTATAGTAACCTAAGTTGCTACATAGTAGCACAATCTATTAGATTGCGCTACGGAATCTTGTGAGAAATGAAGGATTCTCTATTAAAAACGGTGTCTGCATGTCTAAAAACTTGTCCGTAGCAACTTGAGTTATAGCAGGTTTGGCCTCACCAAGTTTTGGAAATATCATTAGTTGATCGATACCCTCGATTTATTCCCTGTAGTACACGAATTCTTCCCCGTGTTTGCTGCGGTAGGCACGGGGAATCCTATGTAGCGTTTTGCTACGGTAGCAAATAACATGACTACCACTTCTACTAAAAAAGAAAACTTCATAGAATCTCTTAAGCATCGTATCTTGGTGTGCGACGGTGCGATTGGAACAGAACTGAGGAAACGTATTCCAGCAAATCTGCCCTGTGTGGATGCTTGTAATATTTCTGATGAGCATGCTGATAAAGTGGTCGAAATCCATCACGCTTATGCACATGCTGGCGCTGATGTTATCCAAACCAATACCTATCAGGCAAATAGCGAGGCGTTGGCAATACACGGGTTAGCCGATCAAGTTAAAGCAATTAATCGTGCAGGTGTGAAATTAGCGCGCCAGGGGGCGGGTAAATCCTGTTATATTGCCGGATCGGTCGGCCAAATTCCATTTTACACGGAAGACGCAACTGAAACAAACACTGAACCATCAGCTAAAAAAATGCGTCAACTTTTCAAACAACAGATGGACGCACTTGTTGATGAAGGTGTTGATCTGCTTTTGTTGGAGACATTTGTATCTCCTAAGCAAACAGAGGTTGCCACAAATCAAGCACTTACTTACGATATACCTGTCATCGTAGAGATAAGTGGAATTTCGGGAGGAACTGTTGGCACAGGCCTGGATGTCCGTGTCTTTGCCCAAGAATTAGAACAACTCGGGGCACATGCAGTCGGTATCAATTGTAGAGGCCCACATGATCTTGTTCAAGCGATGGAACTTCTTGCACCTGTCATCAATGTACCGCTCGTTGTGCAACCAAACGCAGGAAATCCGAGGGTTGAGCAGGGAGAAATCGCTGTTTCATATACCGTTGGTGCAGATGTTTTCAGCGACTATATTGAAAAATTAGTTAAGCTTGGAGCAAATATGATTGGTGGGTGTTGTGGGACGACACCGGAATATACCGCCAAAATTCGGCAAGTTGTTGCTGGTAGAAAACCTGTAAAACGACATCCTCGTATCTTTGTACTCCCTAAACGTTCACCGACATATAAAACTCAGAGAGAGAATCCAGTCCGGCAAGTATTTGAGACTCGAGAACGGATTGTGAGCGTTGAAGCGCGGGCAAATACATTCCCACAATTGCGAGCACTGCTGAAGGAAGCAAAAGTTCTTGCTGCAATGGGGGTTGACCTATTTGATGTCACTGACAATTCCGGTGCTGCGGTGAATATCGGGGCAGTCGGCACAGCGTTTCGACTTCAGCAAGCAACCCATATCCCGACACTTATCCATTGGACAACGCGGTCACGTAATCTTATCAGTATGCAGTCGCATCTGTTAGAGGCAGAGGCGTTGGGGATTCGCGGGATAGTCGCACTGTCTGGTGACCATCCCAAGGCGGGGCCGTATGAAGCAGCAAGCCTCGTGCCGGATGTTCGCGGTGCCGTTCAACTCATGAAACTCATCTCTCGCCTAAATCAAGGAGAACTCGCTGACGGTTCATCAATTGGCGAACCGTGTGGATTCTACTATGGCGGTGGATTCACAATAGCAGAGAATCTTCACCCGCATGTTAAGCATTTGACAAATAAAGTAGCAGAAGGCGCGAAATTTGCCTATACACAACCTGTGTGGACTTTTGAAGACATCGCGCGCGCACAGAAAGCAACTGAACATCTCGGCATAAAAATCCTTTACGGTATCCTACCCTTAACAAGTTTCCGTAGTGCCTCCTACTTACGCGATAATTTGGGACTTTACATTCCACAGTTTATCGTAGACAAATTCCGTGACCTTGGTGATACTGCGGGAAACGAACTGGGTATGCAGTTAACCCTCGACCTCGTTCGCGAAATACGCAATCAGGATACAATCCCAATTGATGGAATTTACCTTATCCCACCTGCCCGTCTGAATTGGAAAAACAGACGCGGTGTCATTTCAGAAATCGTTGAAACCTACCGTTAGCGATTATATCTAAATCCTATTCGGACACTATGAACACTCAGGGAAGTTCGATCTTATCTACACGCATCACAGGACGTTCACTTCTCTTAGGTGTCCTGCTGATTCCTATCAATGTCTATTGGATGACGATAGTTGAGGTTAAGTATTATTCTCTTGACGGTTCATGTCTACCTCTTTTTATTCAACCTATTTTCATCATGTTTGTGTGTGTTGTTGCAAACTTCTTACTGAAACGTTTCGCGCCGAAACACACGCTGCATCAAGGTGAGTTGCTCACTGTTTACATCATGGTGGCGATCTCTTGCACATTTGCTGGGCACGACACGATGCAGAATATGTTCGGCAGTATCGCACATCCTTTCCGGTTCGCGACAGAGGAAAATGAGTGGCAGACCCTCTTTTTTCGCTATCTACCTTCGTGGCTCACCATTTCTGATCCGCTGAGCTTGCAAGGATTTTATGAAGGGGAGTCGACCTTCTATACCAATCACAACTTTGCAGTTTGGCTGAAACCTTTGCTATTCTGGGGACTTTTCTTCCTCATCATGATGTTTATGATGCTTTGCATCAACACACTTGTGCGGAAGCGGTGGACAGAACAGGAGAAGTTGGCATATCCCATCATCCAATTACCGCTTCGACTTTCGGAGGAAGGCGGCAGTCGCCTATTGAAAAATCGGATGATGTGGGCAGGATTTAGTATCGCAGTAGTTATCGGTGTAATTAACGGCATTCATTACCTATTTCCGCAGTTTCCAGAGGTACCTTATATCAAGCGAACAGCCGTGTTTCAGAATATCTTCACAGAACGCCCCTGGAGTGCGATTCGTGGAACGCGTATCTCTGTCTATCCATTTGCTGTCGGTTTAGCGTTTTTTCTACCACTGGATCTCTCATTCTCCTGCTGGTTTTTCTTTGTTGTACGTTTAGCAGAATTTGTGATTGCGGCGGCACTTGGCACGCGATATTTTCCTGCATTAAATGAACAGGCGTACGGCGCATGGGTCGCACTTTTTCTGCTTGCAATATGGGTGACACGTCGTCATTTGGTAGCGGTATTGAAAAAAGCGATCGGTTTTAAATCACATCTTGACGATTCAGATGAACCGATGCCGTATCGTGCTGCTCTGTTAGGAATTATCGGATCGCTTATCGCGCTCGGTATTTTTGCAAATGTAGCGGGGATGGCATTATGGATTGCGGGGATTTTCTTTGCAATCTATTTTCTGCTCTCTTTTGCAATTACCCGCGTGCGTGCGGAACTCGGTACACCGCATGAAATTTACTATGTCAACCCACATGATATGTTGGCAATGGTAGGAGGAACACGCCAGTTTGACACAAGCAGCCTTACAATCATGTCGTTATTTTATTGGTTCAATCGGGGATACCGAAATCATCCGATGCCAAATCAGATTGAGGCATTTAAGTTGGCAGAATCCACCGGGATGGGCAACAGGCGTTTGTGGATGGCAATGTTAATTGCAATTGTGGTCGGCATTTTAGCAACTTTTTGGGCGAATCTTGACATTACTTTCCGCAATGGTGCTGTAGCAAAAGCAGGCGGATTCAAAGGATGGGTTGGCAGAGAGTCGTTTGGTAGACTTCAGCGGTGGTTACACAACCCGACTGAACCTAATATGGTCGGCATTGGTTTTATGGGTATCGGTGCGCTCTTAACGTTTGTGATGATGTTCATGCGAATGCATTTTCTGTGGTGGCCTTTCCATCCCGCGGGTTATGCCCTCGCGATTAGTTTTGCAATGGATTACTTTTGGTTCGCTTTCTTCGTGGCGTGGTTTTTGAAGTTAATGATACTACGGCATGGCGGATTGAAATTGCACAGACGTGTAGCACCGTTATTTTTGGGATTAATTTTGGGTGATTATGTGATTGGGAGTACGTGGGCAATCATTGGCCCTGTGTCCGGCTTGCGAACCTATAAAATATTTATCTGAGTCCTCTTAGAACACTTTTGTTTGTCTGTCTACGGAGTACTGGGTTTGTCCGTGGAAGAAACCCTTATTAGGACTTCTAAAAAATAGCCGTTATAGTAGACTTTAAAATTACTTGGCTTGGAATTACTGCGCACTACTTCTAATATATTTCCACCCATCAACAAGTACTGGAAATCCACGAATCAGACAGATTGCAACTGCTACATAAGCGATTATGACAGATACTGAAGAAAAAGTGTCAATAATAGACAGATTTAGTTCGAAATCCTTGAGGACAGAGACAGCGGGAAGAAAAGTAAAGGTAAGTACCTTAGATAAACCAGATAATGCGCGCGATATACGTGAACTTGTCAACGCACGTGTCCAAGGGATGGTCATCATTTCAAAAGGAGTTTTGCCATCTGTAAGCGCAATGCCCCGGATACCGTCAGTTAGAATTCCGCGCGTCACCACTACAATAGGCATCCAAAATGGAATAAAGTCAATAATAAACGCAAAATAAATCCAGAATACATTTTCAATTATCCTGTCAGCGGCAATATCAAAAACAGCACCGAAAATGGAGGTTTGGTTATGTTTACGAGCAACAATACCGTCTACTGAATCAAGAATAAAAATAATTAAGATAGTTACAATGCACGCTATATTTATGGAGGTATGCTGTCCGAAGATGGTAATGACTATAAAGGTTAAAAAGAGGCGTAAAAGCGTTATTGCGTTTGCTGTCATGCTCACTCATTCTCCAGGTACTGTTTCAGACATAATTAATAATACAAGTGCTATTCTTCTCACAAATTCATTGCCCAATCTGCATCTATCAAATTTAAGAATTACGTGTGTCGTAACGGTATTTGTCTTTCTGAAGATATATTAACAGAATTTCGTTTGAATATCAAGATTTTTAGCTGAAATATGTACTCTCCGTTCTATATGGAATTGCATCTCTGGAGTAGGATATGTCAAATTACATAGTTCCGAGTTAGATATTTCACTTGACTTCTAAGAGAAAAATAAGATAAAATCTATACAACAAATCTGTTATGAGGAGATGACTATGAGAACAATCAAATTAGGTTTAATTGGAGCAGGTGGTATTGCGGGGGCACATTGCAGAACGCTTGCAGAAATTGAGGGTGCGGAGCTGATCGCAGCATCTGACTTGGTTCCGGCAAATTTGGAACGCGCTGAGGAAAACTGGGGAATCAAAAACACGTTTACTGATTACAATGAAATGCTCAAAATGGACGAGATTGAAGCAGTGTATGTGTGCACCCCTACAGGTGTGCATGCAGCACCCACTGTTGCCGCGTTAAACGCAGGTAAACACGTTTTCTGTGAAAAACCGATGGAGGCAACGTTGGACGGAGCAACAGCTATGTGGCGCGCTTCAGTAGAAAACGAAAAAATTCTGATGATCGGTCTCAAACTCCGCTATTCGCCCCAAGTTATCAAGGCAAAAGAGGTTGTAGACGCAGGCACGCTTGGCGAGATTTACTACGCTGAAACCGTCGCAGATCGTCGCCGTGGAAATCCCGGTGGAAGTTTTATCCGTAAAGCGACAGCCGGTTTAGGCGCGTCCGCAGACATAGGTGTTTACGCCTTGGATACCGCTCTCTATTTAATGGGGCATCCCAAACCTATTGCTGTTTCTGGTATTACCTCAAATTATTTAAGCCTACATAATACATGGAATGCCGCACTCAAAGAAACAGAAGTTGAAGACTTCGGTGTCGGGTGGGTAGTTTTTGACAACGGTGCTCGCTTAGTGTTCAAAACCTGTTGGTGCATGAATATGGATTCGCTCGGTGGCACTATTTTTCTCGGCAAAAAAGCTGGTTTGCGAATCGGTATTGGCGAAGTACGCGGGCCACAAGATGGTGTACGTGTTTATGGTGACAAAGATGGGGAGATCCATGACGAAACCTACACTGAATTTAAATCAGTAAATGTTTTCCACGAGGAGGATAGCGCATTTATTGATGCAGTCAGAGAGGGTAAACCTTCCCCCATTGATCCTTATGAGATTTTGCTCACAAACGTTATCATCCAAGGTGTCATTGATTCTTCAAAAGCAGATGGACGTGAAGTAGCAGTAACAGTTCCCACGTTGTAACCACATAATTTGGCTATCCTTTTAACTTTGAAAGACTCTATTATAAATGGATGATGGAGAAAACCCGTACATAATCTTTCTATGAAATAATGTTGCTCAGACATAATTCAACAACAAACGGGTTTTCTAAATAAAAAGGAATTTTCCCACGATGAAACTACTTGAGATAGCAGGGAAAAAATTTAAATTAGCGTCCCGATCAGCTCGGATGTTCGCGCTCTTATTTGACCTAATTGCTACCTCTTTTTGCTCTTCCATTTTAGCCACTCTTTTTGGATTGCTATTCATGTTCCAACGTCCTTTTTTAGTTCCTATATTTATGCCGTTCCTATTATATTTTATAATATGGGGTGCTGGTCTACTTTTGATGGATGGATTCAAAAACGGACAAGGATTCGGCAAAAGGGTACTGTCATTACAGGTTATTCGGTTGAGAGATGGCAAACCGTGTTCCTTTAAGGATTCTTTTGTTCGTAGAATCACCGGCTTTTTCCAACCGTTTGATCTACTTTTTGCGCTTGGCGGTAGAAAGCAGCGGATGGGGGATAAGTTCGCTGAAACAGTTGTCGTTAAATATGAGCCTTATCTTGAAGAAATCGCAGCAGAAGCTGAAACAGAAAAAGACCCCGAAAAAGTTTTAGAAAATGCTATCCTTGAAATGACAAATCGATTATCAGAGGCAAGACAGAAGGTTGATGCCTCTATTGGGATTGAAAAGCAGTTTCAAAACGCCTATGAAGGTGCTGTTGTTCAAGCGGAAAGGTGTGAAGAGCGCGCAACTATAGCGATTCAGGCAGGACGGGAAGATTTAGCACGGGAAGACATCGCCCAGCGCAATGAATACCGCCAGCTTGCCAACCAATACAAAACACAATGGGATGAACAGAAGCAGGTCGTGGCAGAACTTACTACGCTCCTTGAAACATTACAACAGAAGACTGAAGAAGCAGAAAGAAAAAGAGATATTGTCATCGCCCAACACAGAAACGTTGATGCACACAAGCACCTGCAAGAAACATTGACAGAGGTTCAGGATGGCGCAGCATTTGAAATCCTCAATCAAATGGAGCAAAATGCAAGTGAAGCCGCCACGTTAGCAAAAGCAGCGTCCGAAGTGGATATTGATCTTACGGATACAAAGCTAAACCGTGAATTTGCAAGTTATGCTGAAGAAGCATCAATTGAGAATGACTTAGCGGAATTAAAGGCGAAATTACAGTAATATCCACCGTCCAAAAATTACAATTTGACATGCTTTGATTTAGAACATTAGACAATATCAATCACCTCTTTATATTTGTATCCTCTATACATTTTTTCTTTTTGTAACAGATTTGTGGTCGTGCAATTCATTACCGTACCAACCAAAATGTATTGAAATCACGGAGTTGCAATAATGTCAATCATAAGAATCGTTGGAGAAAAGTTTAAATTGGCATCTCGTTGGGCAAGGTTAGGTGCGTTTTTGCTGGACATCGGTTTCTTGGGGTTCTGCCAGGGCGTGTTATGGCTAATAGGACTTTTACAATCTGTAATGTTCACTGATTTTGACGAATATATGATGTTTGGTGATGATCCCGCAACAACTACCTTCTTTGTTCTAAGCATTTTGTTGTGGATGTATGGTTATTTTTTTATGGATGGGCGTGAAGATGGGGGAGGATTTGGAAAGCGATTATTATCTCTTAAAATAGTTCGTTTGAAGGATGGAGAACAAGCCAACTATAAAGATGCGTTCGTCCGTCGTTTTGCTGCCATATTTCAACCTATTGACTGGTTATTCGCCTTAGGAAAAGGCAGACAGCGAATGGGTGATAAACTTGCGAAAACTGTTGTTATTAAACTCGACTCTCCTCAAATCGAAATTGTCTCCGAAGATGAAAAAATAGATAAAGAAACTGATCTGGAAAAGATATTAGAGGATGTAATCATGGAAATTACAAATCGTTTTTCAGAAGCAAAGCAAAAAGTTGACGCATCAATTGGAATAGAAAAACAGTTTCAAAATGCCCATGATGGAGCAATGGCACAAGCAGAAAAATGTGAAGAACGGGCTGTCATCTCACTTAAGGCGGGACGTGAAGATTTAGCAAGGGAAGACCTCGCACAACGAAATGAATATAGACAAATCGCAAACGGATATAAAGAACAGTGGGAAGAACAGAAAAAGACAGTCGAACATCTCACAACACTTCTTGACACGCTCCAGCAAAAAACACAGCAGACACAGCGGGAAAGGGATGTTGTTATTGCACAACATAGAAACGTTGACGCACATGACCATCTCCGACAAACATTGACTGAACTTCAAGATAATAAAGCTTTTGACATTCTTAAGAAGATGGGGCAAAACGTTACTGAAGCCGCAGCATTAGCAAAAGCAGCGTCCGAAGTAGATGTTGAATTTAAGGACATGAAATTACATCGTGAATTTGCAAATTACGCGGAAGACGAAGCAATTGACAAAGAGCTTGCAGAATTAAAGGAGAAATTACAGTAGGGGTTTTACTACCATTATTCCCTATTGGTGTAATATGGACAACCAAAAATTACCAAACATTGTTTTTATTATGGCAGACGATATGGGTTACGGTGATGTCGGCTGCTATAACCCCGATTCAAAAATTCCTACCCCAAATATGGATCAACTTGCACAGGAAGGTATTCGCTTTACTGATGCACATTCTCCATCTGCAGTCTGTACACCCACCCGATACGGTGTTTTAACAGGAAGATATTGTTGGCGGAGTCGTTTAAAACGTGGCGTGCTTTACGGATATGAACCCGCTTTAATCGAACCCGAACGGTTGACAGTCCCAAGTTTGCTAAAAGATGTAGGTTACAACACAGCATGTGTCGGTAAGTGGCACTTAGGGATCGGTTTTTCTACGAAACCAGGATACGATTACGATTTTGATGCACCGCTACCCTGGGGTAATGCGAAACGTGAATTAGAAGAACATATTGATTTTCACGCGCCATTGACAGGCGGTCCAAATGATCTCGGTTTTGATTATTTCTACGGTACTGCAGGTTGCCCAACATGCCAACCGCCTTACGGCTTTATTGAAAATGATGCTTTTGTGGAAATTCCAAGTGAATACCGTGGCGTGCCAGATTTTACAGGGCGACCGGGTATGACTGCACCAAGTTGGCAACATAAAGATGCCGACCCAATGATTGCACAGAAGGCTGTTGAATATATTGATGGGCAAGCCGATTCGGATGAACCGTTTTTTCTTTATTTGACGCCCTCGGCACCGCATGAACCGTGTGTTGAAGAGGTCGTGCCAGAATTCGCCCGTGAACAGAGTGACGCAGGCCCCCGCGGCGATTTGGTCTGGTTAGTAGACTGGATGGTCGGAGAGGTAATGGATGCGTTAGAGCGTACTGGAAAAACAGACGATACACTGATTTTCGTTACAAGCGATAACGGCGCCTTGCCTGGTGACCGAATTCGTGGTGATAATAGTTCTATGCCGTATAATCTTTACGACCATAAATCTTGTGGGGACTGGCGTGGCTATAAGGCTCACATTTGGGAAGGCGGACATCGTGAACCTTTGATCGCAAGGTGGCCCGGTGTGATTGAACCGAATACTGAAACTGATGCATTGACCTGCCTAACTGATCTGATGGCGACGTGTGCGGCGATTGTTGGATCAGATATTCCCGAAGACGCTGGACAAGACAGTTGTAATATCTTACCTGCACTGTTAGGTGAAGAAACAGAACACGCGCTACGCGAGGCAATCGTACATCATTCCAGCAATGGCGTCTTTTCTATACGGCACAACGAGTGGAAATTGATTATCGGTACACAAGGTTCAGGCGGATGGCCACCGCCCAGTGATGGCGGTCCAAAACCGGGGACGCCTGGGCAGCTATATCATATTTATGACAATCCTTATGAAACAGATAACCTATGGTCAAGTCGTCCGGAGATTGTGGAACGGTTAACGGCATTATTGGAAAGGTTTAAGCAAGAAGGACACAGCAGAATGTGAGGAAAACTTATGGCAACCAAACTTGATTCACTCTTCCGCTTATCAGAACCCTCGCAAGAAGATATCGATTCATTCCATAACGATGGATATATCGCTTACCCAGATGTTTTCACTGACGATGGCAGAGAAGGCTTAATTGAAGAGATAACGCAACATTTTGAACCCACGCGTCAGTACATTGAGACGTTAAATAACGGAGAAAAACCGGAACGCGCCTATTTCATTCGTCCATGGAATGAACGGCGTGAGTACAGCGACAGACTTATTGACGATCCTTTTATTACGGCATTGATATGCGCAACCATTGGCGACGCGTACCACTTCTGTCACTCTGCACTCAACATCGCACCCCGTGGGATCGGACCAATTCAATTCCATCAGGACCATCACCATTGGAAGCACGAAAACCCGGTCAACCTTGCCGAACGCGATAACTACTATATTCAGATTCTGTACTACCCGAACGGTTTTACACGCGGTGATCGAAATCTCAAAGTTATACCGGGCAGCCATAAGGTTGCACCTACGAAGGAAGCAACTCCAGAGCGCATGCTTGCAGGTGACTTTGACGAAGAAGCTGGACGCAAATTGGAAGAGAAACGGCTTGAATTACCACCGGGGAGTATGGTCTACATAGACGCGCGTATCTTCCACGGAGTAGAAGCAAAACCCGTAGACTCCCCCCAGCTTTATCGTATCTTCGCTATAGACATCTTCAAAGAAGCGGGGCCACCGCATCGTTATACGCAAGAAATCCCTTCGGAGTGGATAGAAAGTGCCACGCCGTATCGCCAGAAATTATTTGCTCGTGAAGCGTATACAGAAGGCTGCTGGAGCTAAAACTCGTTTATAGTAAATTATGTAAATAAGTGGACATATATTCTGTAGGAGCGATCTCCGAATCGCGACCAAACCACTGTTAGTCAGGAATCGGAGTTCCCTCCTACAGTTCAGATGTCCAGTTAATTGTAGAATCCACTATAATGAGGATCCCGTACTCTATCAGCCACGATTTTCGTGATAGTTTTGAGGTGTAAAGTTTTTGTAACCTGCGATTATGCGGCTCAAGAACGGCATTATAGTGGAACTCTAATTGCTTAGGACTTATACCAAATTAACGTGATCTGTCTCGCTCAGCGTGCAATTAGAAAACCGCATCTACCAGGGAGTATGCACATATTTTTAGGTTTCACTATAATCCGCAGATTCAAGCAATTTCTCATAGATGTTCTGAATTTTTTGGACATGTAGTTCAATGCTGAATGTTTCTTCAGCATGTTTCCTCCCATCTTTTCCCATCTGTTCACACTTAGCAGAGTCTGTAATCAACTGGACAATCCTATCTGAGATTGCCTCAATTGAGTCTAACGGAACAACGTATCCTGTAATACCGTCTACGATCATTTCAGATGTGCTACCGATTGGCGTGCCAATAACGGGTTTTCCCGATGCCATTGCTTCGGCTATAACACTTCCGGCTGATAATGTGACCAATAGGTCCAATTCCTGCATTGCGCGCGGCATGTCGTCCTGGTGTCCTGTGAAATGGACCACATCCTCTAACTTATGTTGGGATACCAGTTGACGAACTTCATGGTCATAAGTGCGATGCTCAGGTGTATCAAGTGCGGCACCAATGATATGAAATCGAACGTTTTGACATTGCTGAACAACCTTGCGAGCTATCTCAACAAAAGTTTTCTGTTTTTTGAAGGGTTCAATCCTACCTACTATTCCAACTATAAACGAATCTGACTCCCTCTTTTTTTTTGAATCAGGTTGAAAAACAGAAATATCAACACAGTTTAAGATGACATCAATTTTTTCAGAAAGAACACCTGCTCGAACGAGTGGGGCTTTACTCTGATCAGAAATCGAAATGATATGACTCATTTGGTTAAAAGCGTACTTTGCAACCTGTTGAGGTGTTAGCAGATTCCGCACATGCGAAATAACGGGAACGTTTAGTTGGGTTTTAACTTGTAACAGATATGGATTGAGCCACGAATCAGAGGTATGGACTAATTGGACATTGTGTTTCTTTACGAGATCGGTTAACTTAGCGGCAGCTGTGCGGCGAGTGAGGCGGGATACCACTTTTCGCCATGGCGGAAGATTCAGAATAGTGGTACGGATATTTGCTTCTCTTAATTGTTCAGCGAAAATACCATCATCAGGACAGAGGACAATGGGTTGATAATAGTTTTTATCAAGATGTGTAACCAAATAAAAAAGTTGTTTTTCGCCCCCACCGATGTCTGATCCACAATGGCTAAGATAAAGTATAGGAATCATCTGTTTTCAATAGGAGCGAAATGTTTGATTATACCGCAAAATCAAGGTGTTGATCACGGAAAACTTGACTCACAGATCTGTGTTGGTGAACCCTTAGAATGGCTTGCGCGAGCAGTGGCGCAATGGAAAGCACTTCTATCTTCCCATCAAGTCGTTTCTCAGCGGGAACAGGGATTGTATCAGTGGTAACCACTTCACGAATTGAAGAATGTTTTAGTCTATCCAATGCAGGACCGACCAAAACGGCGTGTGCGATACTAACATAAGCAGCCTCTGCACCAGCTTCTACCAATGCTTGTGCTTGTTCGTAAATACTACCCCCTGTTGCTATTTCATCGTCAATGATAATCGGGGTTTTACCTTTGACATCGCCGACAAGTTCAACGAATTCAACATCTTGTCCATCAGCACCATTCCGCCGCTTGTGCATGATGGCTAACGGGAGCCGAAGAATTTTGGCGTATTTTTCTGCAAGCTTAGCACGCCCAACATCAGGGGCAACAATCACTCCGTTTTCAATCTGTTTTTCACGAAAATAGTTTGCCAAAGTCGTTAGGGCAGTGAGGTGATCCATCGGAATATCAAAGAAACCCTGTATCTGTGGAACGTGCAGATCAATCGCCATAACGCGACTTGCTCCCGCAGTGGTTAGGAGGTTTGCTACAAGTTTTGCGCTAATTGGTTCGCGCCCTGTTGTTTTGTGATCTTGACGGGCGTATCCGAAGTAGGGAATAATTGCGGTGATTTGCCTTGCAGATGCCCGCTTCATCGCATCAATCGTGATGAGGAGCTCCATTAAGTTTTCGTTAGCGGGTTCGCTCGTGGGTTGAACAATGTAGATATCTGTACCGCGTATACTTTCTTCAATTTGTACTTTTGTTTCGCTGTTAGGAAATGGACTGATTGTAATTTTACCCAGTTCAACGCCTATAATCGCGGCGATCTCTTTTGCCAAAGCTGGATTCGCGCGTCCGGCAAATAGTCTGAAATCGTTGCGAACTTGCTGGTCTTGGTCTATCAATATGGACATGCCAAAATCTCCTTAGTAAATTTATAGCATCAACAATTTTGCTGATATTTGCACAAATTCGGTAGGCACAATTAGATTAAGGATTCGCCTGTCATTTCAGCGGGTTGCGGTAAACCGAGGAGACGTAGTGCTGTCGGTGCAATATCTGCCAGTCGTCCCCCCGTCCGTAGTTCTTGTTCTTTGGACCTATCATCCACAACAATAAGATCAACATCATACGTGGTGTGTGCTGTATGAATACCACCGGTTTCTGGGTCAATCATCTGCTCACAGTTGCCGTGATCTGCAGTGACAATAAGCGCACCGCCTTTTTCCAAAACAGCATTAACGATTTTTCCAACCCCTATATCAACTGCCTCAACTGCTTTGATAGCGGCGGGTAGTGATCCTGTATGTCCTACCATGTCACCATTGGCGTAATTTAAAACCATTAGATCGTATTTGCCAGAAGCAATTCGGCGTAACATCTCATCCGTTACCCCTGGTGCTGACATCTCAGGTTTCTGATCGTAGGTAGTGACATCACGTGGTGAAGCGATGATTTGACGTTCTTCACCTTCGTACGGCTCGTCTCGGTAATCATTGAAAAAGAACGTAACGTGCGGAAACTTCTCTGTTTCGGCACATCGGAATTGCGTCAGACCTGCTTCACTGACATAAGCACCGAGCGTCCGGCGCATTTTCGGTGGTTTTGTGACAGCTGCTTCAACAGGCATCCCCTGTTCATATTCAGTCATGGTAACAAACTTAACGCTTATTTTGCAATTCCGTTTAAAACCCATTTCGCGCGTAACGCCGTCTTTTCCTTCTGCTTGATAAGGAAATGTATCCAGACAGAAAGCTTTGGTGAGTTCCCGTGGTCGGTCACCACGGAAGTTATAGAAGATAACGGCATCACCATCGGCAATTCGAGGCAGCGGTTCCCCGTCCTTATCGACAACCACAGTGGGTCTAATAAACTCATCCCCTTTGCGATTTTCATCAGCTGGATTTTTGTAATAATCACTGTATGCTTCTGTGGCATGGGTAACGCACGAACCGACCCCTTCTGTTAAAAGGCGATACGCCACCTCAACTCGCTCCCATCGGTCATCTCGATCCATTGCGTAGTAGCGACCAATAACTGATGCTATCTGCCCGATGCCGATCTCTTTGGTTTTTGCCTCAATCTGTTCACAAAACTGAATACCGAGATCGGGCTGACAATCGCGTCCATCACTGAAGTTGTGAATAAAGACCTGATTAGATTTTAGTCCGTTAGTTTTTGCAAGGGAAAGCAAGCCATAGAGGTGTTCAAGCGAACTGTGGACACCCGCATTGCTTGCTAACCCCATGAGATGTAAATTCGTCCTACTGTTTTTGACATGAGATATAGCGTCTAAAAGCGTTTCGTTCCGAGTGAACTCACCGGAACGAATCATTTTGCTGATACGCAGAAGTTCTTGATTGACAATACGTCCTGCGCCGATATTTTGATGTCCGACTTCACTGTTGCCGATGACGCCTGGGGGTAAACCGACATCCTCGCCAGAGGTGTGAATTTGGACATGTGGATAATTTTGCCGCAACCAATCATCTATAGGTGTTTTTGCCAGATGAACGGCGTTGGCTTCCTGAAATTCAGGGTACGGATTGTTGCCCCATCCATCTCGAATAATGAGAACGACAGGGCGTTTTTGTTGGCTTGCCACGCAAATTCCTTTCTACTTTCTAAATAAGAGTTTGTAAGTCTCCGACACAAATTTATTTGGAACTTCGACTACAGCATGCTATAATATTTCTGTTTGCAGTTATTTCCAGGCTTTGTAATGCGAATTGAAATGTTTGTAAAGCAATAGTTTCGCGAAAATATTTTATCAAATTTATGAAGGAAAATCAAGATGTCATTTAGGTCTATCTTTATTTCAGTTTTTTTAGGGACAGCACTAATTGTCACTGCCTTAATATTCAACGCGAAACGTCCTTTGACAGAAACAGATCAGCCCAGTCCCGATTTTGTGCGTGCCACAGGGAAATGCGCGACATGCCATCGTCGAGAAACATCTGCGGTCGTTCATCAGTTTGAGCATAGTGAGCATGCCAAACAGGGTGTGACTTGCCTGGATTGTCATCAAGCAGCAGAAAACCAAGAAACACAAGCACACCGAGGTTTTACTATCGCCAAGCATCTCACAGCAAAGAATTGCAGCGGGTGTCATTCAACGGAGTATACACAGTTCTTGCGCAGTCGGCATGCAGCACCAGCATGGGCAGCGGTATCAGGAGCAAGAGATTTTACTGCCGAACAGATTGCTTTTGCAGAAAAATATCATAAAGGTGCCGTAAACCGTCCTGCCAATCGGTTGGCAATTGCCGAGGGCGAAAGCGCGATTAACGTTGGGTGTTTAGGGTGTCACGATATAGGAAAACCGAACGCCGATGGCTCTATCGGAACTTGTACCGACTGCCATGCACGCCATTCTTCCTCCATCGCCCTGGCACGCGAACCAGAGACCTGCGGACAATGCCACATGGGACCTGACCACTCACAGCTTGAAATTTATCATGAATCCAAGCATGGTGTCCTTTATAATGCACAAAAAACGGATATGAATCTCAAAACATCACCTAAAACGTTAACCACATCAGATATGTCGGTACCTACGTGTGTAACATGCCACTTGAGCGGATTAGACGGCTTAAATGTAACACATGATACGACTGAGCGGCTTTCATATTGGTTATTTGCAGCTGTATCCGATAAACGCCCGACTTATCAGCAAGGGCAAGATGCGATGAAAGAGACATGCCTAAAATGCCATGCTAACACACAGGTCAAAAAATTCTATAAAGAGGCTGAAGGTGTTGTTGCTGACACCAACCTTAAAATAGTGGAAGCTGAGAAATTAATGAAATCGCTCCGCGAGGAAGGATTGCTGACCGACACCGCATTTGATGAACCGATTGAATTCCTTTATTTTGACCTCTGGCACTACTACGGTAGAACAGCGAAACATGGTGCTTTTATGGGTGGTGCTGACTTTGTTCAGTGGCACGGAAATTATGAACTGTTATTGAAGATGACGGAGTTGAAAGAAATTGCCAGAGAACTCAGAGAAAACGATAAAAGACAGTAACGGATTAGCGAGAAGATTGCTTGACATTTTTATTATTGCGAACCTTGCATTTTTGGCACTTGATGTGTTCATTGCTCACTCCGTAAATGCCTTTGGACACGCAGCAGAATGGATTCCCTTCTATTTCTCATTAGTAGCCCCTATTCTACTTGTGCTTTGCGTATTCAGAGAGAAAAATCGGTGGCAACACTGGTGCCGAGTCGGTATCGGATGGACTTCCATATTTGTAGGCGTTGCTGGTATGCTATTTCACCTTAATAGCCATTTTTTCTCCGATTTGACTCTTAAAAACCTTGTTTACACCGCTCCTTTTGTGGCGCCGCTCGCTTTTACAGGCATCGGGTTACTCTTAATCATGAACGGGACGATTCGTGATTCGGATTTAGAGTGGGCCCAATGGGTAGTGTTTTTAGCAGGATGTGGATGGTGCGGCAATTTTATTCTCTCTGTTTTTGACCACGCACAAAATGGATTCTTCAATCCATCCGAATGGTTACCGGTTTTTACAAGTGCCATTGCTGTTGGATGTTTGGTAACCCTATTGTTAGTCCCTCATCAACCCTTTTTCCTAAAATTCTGCATAATTGTATTAGGGGTTAACTTTATGATAGGCGTTGCTGGATTTCTCTTTCATCTTACGGCAGATTTGCAAATGCCTGCAGTAAAACGCACGGAAGGATTCCTTTATGGAGCCCCTTTGCTCGCACCGCTCCTATTTCCGAACCTCTCGATGCTTGCTATGTTAGGTATTTGGAAGTTGTCCCAGCAGGATTTATAGTGGATTTTAGAATTATTTGGACACTTTGAGCCAGCGAGGTTGAGAACCCTCCAAATCAAGAAATCAACGGTATGAACGCCATTTAGGCGTTCCCCGGGTATGAATCATGGCGAATCATGTAGAATACCACACGCGTATTCTACCACGCGCATTCATCTTTAGGCATTCCCCGCCTGTGGCTGTAGCACAAAATACCAAAAAGCGTATTTGGCGTTGATTCGTAGTGTGTCCATAATTATATGTTTTACTATAAACACTTGATTTGTTTGTTGTAGAAGCTAATACCTACAGATACGGTTTCAAGTCCCACACCAAGATTGTGCCATCAAAACCACCACTCGCCAGCATTGTGCCGTTTGGTGAAAAGGCGAGTGATTGCACGTCTGAGTTATGTCCCCAAAAGGTCCGGATATTCTCTCCTGTAGCAACCTCCCATATACGGATAGCCATTTTTTGCATGCCTTTCTCCCACCAAGTTCCCGAAGCAAGATACTCTCCACAGGGTGAAAAAGCGAGTGCATAAGTCCGTTGGTTGTTGTCTGGTTGTGGTATTGTGCGTAATGTTGTAAGTTGCTCCGTACACCACAAACGGATTTCGCTGCCCAATCCTCCAGCTATCACGTTACCGCAAGGCGAAAACAATACTTTTATCGGGGGACGGGGTTCATCCATAGGTAGTATTGTGATTTGCTCTCCCAACTCTACATCCCATAGTCTCGCAGTGCTGTCATGTGAGCCAGTTACCAAACGTTTGCCGTCTGGTGAAAAAGCAAGTGAGTAAATATGTTCCTTAGCATGTCCAGTCAGTATCATTGGATGATCAGGTTGCCGTAAATTCCAGACATAAACAGGTCCGTCGTTACTCCCTGCAGCCATGCGATCACCTGCGGGCGAGAACGCTTGATAACGTTCCCACCACAAATTTGTATGAAACTCAGCGATGGGTTTTTCAGGGTTTGAAACATCCCATACCTTAGTCGCGTCGTATTGAGAGCAAACCAAGGCAGCTAACATTTTACCGTCAGGTAGAACTGTGAAAACATGAATATATTCATCATCCAATAATCTTTCTCGAACCCGTTTTTCCACAATATCCCATAACACAATGCCTTGCCTAATACTACCACTCGCAAGTGTCTCATCATCCACCCAAACAACCAACGGGTCCGGTGTGGCAAAATCAATCCTATGTTCTATTGGAAGTGTCCACTTTTTGCTATTTGCTTGTGCATTAGAAATTATTTCAGAGATTTGAAACTGATGCTCTCGCACGTAAGCAATAGCTAAACCCTTTGCTAACCCATAATTACCAGGAACATCGGGAAGTTCCAATACTCTTTCACGAGGTTCCAGATTCCAAATCTCAATCGTGTCACCGGAAGGAAATACAACACCAAACAGGACACCATCTGGGGAGTAGAAGAAATCAAGGCAATTATCATAAACCTTCTTTTGTGTGCCTGTTGCCAGTTCCCATACTCGCAGTATTTTATCACACGAAGCGATGAACTTACCACACGGTGAAAAAGCGATCCAGTCTACCCAATCAATATGTTCTGTGAAGTGGACAATTCGTTCCCTGTTTTTAATATCCCACACTGAAACACAGTGGTCAATACGTTTAACATCACTGGAGGAATGCAAATCATCAGGAGATGCGGCTGCCAACAAACAGCTATCTGCCGAAAAGACAAAATTTCTTCCTGCAAACTTGAGAATTACCTCCCCTGTTTCTGCATTCCAAAGGTATGTTTCCTCGCCTTCTGTGTCGGGATTTTGTACTGTGCCTGCAAGGTGTTTTCCATCCGGTGAAAAATCAAGTTCGGAAATATCGTTTGACTTCCATTCGTGTTTTCCACGATCCATCTGGGCGATGCACTCTCCATTTTGAACATCCATTACTTTAACAACCCCATTTGAAGCAGCAGTTGCAATCCATTTGCCGTTTGGGGAAAAGGCAAGACCTGCATAAGCAGAATGATCCTCTATCTGAGTAACAAGTGTTCCACTTTGAACATCCATTACCTTAAGGATACCATCTGTGTTATAGGTAACAATCCACTTACCATCATAAGAAAAGTCGAGAGAATTAATCAATCCGCGTTCCGTTTCCCATAATGAAATCGGCAACATAGACGTGGTATCATACCACCATAGACCTACCCCAGTGCCAACTGCGAGATATTTTCCATCGGGAGATAGTTTTCTACACTTGCTGTCCCCTGTTCCAAATCGCGCAATTGCGTCCTTCGGTAGTGCCCATGTGTTCCCTAAAGGGTCGTCCGGGCCAACATTAAATTCTGCGGGTTTTCGGTTTTGCATTGTGTTTACTCCTTATTTTCTATAGATACGGTTTCAAGTCCCACACCAAGATTGTGCCATTGCCACAACCACTCGCCAGCATTGTGCTGTTTGGTGAAAAGGCGAGTGATTGTACGGGTGAATTATGTCCCTGGAAAGCATGAATTTGTTCGCCTGTAGCGACATCCCATATCCGAATCGCTAGATTTTCCCAACCCTTCTGCCACCAAGTTGCTGCTGCAAGATACTGACCACACGGTGAAAATGCAAGTGGTAATGTACGTCGGTAAACTTTACCTTGAGGTATTGTGTGTAACGTTGTAAAATCCTTGGCACACCACAATCGGATTTCGTTGTCCAATTCTCCAGCAATCATTTTACCACACGGAGAATATGCTAATGCCAAAGGTGAACAGGGAGTGTCCATAGGTAATATTGCAATCACTTCACCTAACAGAAGATCAAAGACCCTCGCTGATTTATCACATGCACCACTCACTAAACGACCTCCATCAGGGGAAAATGCTAATGAGTTGATTTCGCCTGAATGTCCCGTCGGTAAAATAGACTGGGAAGATTGTTTGAGATTCCACACATATATATTACCATCTTCACTACCTGCTGCAAGATAATTTCCGGTTGGGTCAAATATCTTTTGACGGGTCCAATCAGAAGGTAATGAAAACCTTAAAACGGGTTTTTCTGGTCTGTTGCTATCCCACACCGTAGCATCGCCATCGATTTCTAAAACAAGTATATTTCCAGAAGATAAGACTGTGTAATGATATATCCATTTATCATCCAATAATTTATTACTTTGACACTTTTGTCTTACATCCCAAAGTTGAACACTATAACTCATTCTGTTACTTGTAAGTGTCTGGTCATCAACCCAATTTATCAGAGGATAGGGCCAAGGAAAATCAGGTTCACTTTGTATTTGATATTGCGGTGGCTTACCATCAGATTGTTTGGTGGATGGTGATTTTGTATACTCTTGTAATAGTTCAGAAGTGTATGTGATGGCTAAAGATTTAGCGAAATCGTATTCCCCGATTCCAATAGATATCTCAAGAATTTTATTTCTATTTTCTACATCCCATACCTCAATTGTATTGGAAGAACGAATAAATACTAAAGCAAATAACCTTCCATCACTTGTGTAGAACGGATCGTTAAAGTTGGGATAAATCATTTTTTCTGAACTTGTTGCAATATCCCACACTCGTAGGCCGCCCCTACTACTTGATGCAACGAATTGTCCACACGGTGAAAAAGCGACATCATCTACCCAATCATCATGTTCTGTAAATTGTGCAATATGTTCCCCTGATGTTATATCCCATACAGAAACCCAGCGGTCAACGCGTTTGTCATCGTTCAAGGTTTCGTCAGCACAAGCTCCCGCCAACAAGCGACTGTCCGAAGAAAAGGTAAAATTCCTGCCTGCAAACTTGAGTATCACCTCGCCCGTTTCGGGGCGCCAGACATAAATTTGATCGCCTTCTGTGTCAGGGTTCAAAAGTTCGTCGTAGTTCTCCTCGTCATTTGAGTAAAGTTGATGATTCCCTGTGGTAGCGGCAAGAAGTTCACCATTTGGCGAAAACTGTAACTCATAAATATCATTGGATTTCCATTTGTGTTCTCCACGATCCATCTGCGCGATGCACTCACCAGTTTGGACATCCAACACCTTGACAACGCCATCCCCACCAGCTGTTGCAACCCATTTACCATTTGATGAACATGCGAGATCTCCATAGGCGTCATGATCATCAATCTGCATGACGCACTCTCCACTTTGAATATCCATTACCTTGATGGTTCTGATCCGAGTATGTGTAACGATCCATTTCCCATCATGGGAGAAATCGAAGGAACTAATATTTCCTTTATGGGGTTCCCATAAGGATATTGGAGACATTGACGAAACATCATACCACCATATTCCCATCCCTGTGCCCACAGCAAAATACTTGTTATTAGGTAACAGTTTGACGTCCCCAACGTTTCCCTTTCCAAATCGAACAATTGCTCCTTCAGGTAACGCCCAAGTATTCCCAGAAGGGTCTTTGGCAACAACATTCAGCTGTGCGGGGACTTGGCTTGGTTCAGCTTTATTTATCTCAATCTGCATTGGACTGTGTGATTCAACATTTTTTGAAGACATAACTTCTCCTCTTATCGGTTCTGCATCAAATTCTTCGCGCAGGCGTTTTCGGACCTCTCTTAATTTCGTTTTAACTGTGCCAATAGTGAGATTAAGCTCCGCCGCGATTTCTTTGATACTCCATGATTCTAAATAAAACAATTCTGCTACAGAACGCACCTTTTGTGGTAGGTTGTAGATAGCTTCTTTCACATCAGCAATCAATTGTGCTTCTCTATACCGAGCTGCAGCATGTTGGTCTATATGTTCAACTAAGACGGCCTGTTGATGCGGTATTTCACTGCGAGATTGCTTTGCTAAAGTGTAGTATCGCTTGCATGCGTTGTATGCAATACGATGCAACCATGCACCAAAGCTCTCCACATTTCTGAGTTCTCTGACGTTTTGCCATACAGCTACCCAGATGTCAGTTTGAATTTCTTCAGCGTCTCGACGTTGTCTCGAATTGGAGATAATAACACCCCGAATTCGTGGTGTCCAACGAGACATGAGCTCTGCAAAAGCTGCTTCGTGCCTGTTTTGGACGAGCCGAATCAGTTCTTCATCTGTTAGGTTACTCAAAGCAAAAAAATCGTTGTGCATAAACAAATTCCTGAGCCAGTTTTAATGTATAGAGGAGGGTTTTCGGGAAAAAGGTTTAAAAAAATATAGCAGATTTCAGAATTATTTAGACACACTTTGTCTCGGTACTGCAGCACGGACTTCCAGTTTATTCGGTATTATACCAATTAACGCGATCCGTCTCGGTAGGTGCGGTTTCCTAACCAATGCAGAATACCAAACGCGCATTCTGCCTGTACCCAATAAAACAATATTAATCCTGTTAATTTGGTATTAGACGTAAACTGGATGAAGTTTATAGTCCGCCCTATAATTATGGACACACGTTTGCACCCGTCTGTTCTCCCCTCGCTTGCGAGGGTTAGGGGGCGGGATAAAGGGGGGAAGCGAACAATTACAGATACGGTTTCATATCCCAGATGAGAATAGTGCCATTGCAACAACCAACCGCTAACATTGTGCCATTTGGCGAAAACGCAAGCGATTGCACGAGTGAATTATGTCCCTGGAAAGCATGAATTTGTTCACCTGTATTAACATCCCATATCCGAATTGCCAGATTTTCCGAATCCTCCTGCCACCAAGTTGCTGCTGCGAGATACTTTCCACAAGGTGAAAATGCAAGTGGATGTGTCTGCCTGTTCTTCTCCGGTTGCGGTATTGAACGGACCTTTGTGAACTGCTTAGCACACCAGAAACGGATCTCATTATCCAAAGAGCCCGCGATAAGGTTACCACAGGGTGAGAACACAAATCCCCACGCTGTGCAAGACTCGTCCATAGGCAATCTGGCAATTTCTTTGCCTAATTCCACATCCCACACACGGGCAGTCTCGTCACTTGCCCCACTCACGAGTCGTTTCCCATCCCACGAAAACGCACACCTGTAAATGTAATCTGTATGTCCCTTGAGGCGTATCGGGTGCTCAGGTTGCTTGAGATCCCACACATAGACTGTGCCTTCACTACTTCCTGTCGCAACATACTCACCAGTCGGTGCAAATGCACGATAACGATTCAATTCCAATAGTTCATCAGGAAAAGTGAACTCAGCAATTAGCTGATCAGGTATGCTGGCAACACACACTTTCCTATCATCAGAAAAATAAGAAACCAGCATTTTACCAGAGGGTAGAACGGAGATAGCATCCATCCATCCATCTATGGACACTGTATCTCGGTAACATTTCTTGTCAACATCCCACAATACTATTCCTGTGGTATCATTACTCACAAGTGTCTGGTTATCCAACCAATTTATCTGCATCACGAGCCACAAGGGGAACTGAGGTTCTCGCACTGAGAATACCGGTATTTTTGCATCTGTCTGTTTGTAGGATGCTGTTTTAACCAATTGTTGTATATAGACTTTGGCTAAAGAATATGCCAAACCATCGCCAAGATCAGATATCTCAAATATCTTTTCACGATGTTCTACATGCCATACTTCAATAGACGAATTAGTTGAACCCTGAATTATTACTGCAAACAGTTCTCCATCCTCTGAGTAGAAATAATTGTTAAAGTCAGGAAAGTCAGGAAAAACCTTCTTTTCTGAACCTGTTGCAATATCCCATACCCGTAGGACCCCGTCACTTGATGCAACGAATTGTCCACACGGTGAAAAAGCGATAGCATCTACCCAATCGTCATGCCCTGTAAATTGTGCAATGTGTTCCCTTGATGTTACATCCCATACTGAAACCCAACGGTCAACGCTTTCGTCATCGTTCAAGGTTTCGTCAGGACATGTAACCGCTAACAAGCGACTGTCCGAGGAAAAGGTAAAATTTTGTTCTGCAAACTTGAGTATTACCTCACCCGTTTCAGGACACCAAACATAAACTTGAGGTCCTTCTGTATCAGGGTTTAAAAGTTCGTCGTTTGAATAAAGGTTTGGATTCCCTGCGGCAGCGGCAAGTAATTTGCCATCCGGGGAAAATTGGAGTTTGGTAATATCGTTCGATTGCCATTTGTGTTCTCCACGATCCATCTGTGCGAGGCACTCACCAGTTTGGATATCCAACACCTTCACAACGCCTTTCTTAGATGCTGTCGCGACCCATTTTCCATTTGACGAACATGCAAGATCGCTATAGGCATCATGATCGTCAATCTGCATGATGCACTCTCCGCTTTGAATATCCATTACCTTGATGGTACTGTTTCCAGCATGTATAGTAGATATGATGACCCATTTACCATTAGGGAAAAAATGGATGGAACTAACGTGTCCCTTACCCGGTTCCCATAACGAAATAGGCGACATTGAGGAAACATCATACCACCATAACCCTGTCGTAGTGGCTACAGCAAAATGTGTTCCATCTGGAGAAAGTTTGACATCTTCCGCGTGCCCTTTTCCAAGTCTAATAATTGCACCCTCCGGTAGTGCCCAAGTACCCCCTGTAGTGTCGTTGGCAACAACATTCAGCTGTGCGGGGACTTGGCTCGGTTTTGCTTTTTTTGTCTCAATTTGCATTGGACTGTGTGATACAACATTTTTTGAAGACATAACTTCTCCTCTTATCGGTTCTGCATCAAATTCTTCGCGCAGGCGTTTTCGGACCTCTCTTAATTTCGTTTTAACTGTGCCAATAGTGAGATTAAGCTCCGCCGCGATTTCTTTGATATGCCACGATTCTAAATAAAACAATTCTGCTACAGAACGCACCTTTTGTGGTAGGTTGTAGATAGCTTCTTTCACATCAGCAATCAATTGTGCTTCTCTATACCGAGCTGCAGCATGTTGGTCTATATGTTCAACTAACACGGACTGTTGATGTGGGATTTCATTACGTGATTTACGCGCCGAAGTGTAGTACCGCTTGCATGCGTTGTAAGCAATGCGATGCAGCCATGCACCAAAGCTTTCCACATTTCTGAGTTCTCTGATGTTTTGCCATACAGCTACCCAGATGTCAGTTTGAATTTCTTCAGCGTCTCGACGTTGTCTCGAATTAGAGATAACAACACTCCTAATCCGTGGTGTCCAACGAGACATGAGCTCTGCAAAAGCTGCCTCGTTCCTGTTTTGTACGAGCCGAATCAGCTCTTCATCTGTTAGATTACTGAAAGCAAAAAAATCATTGTGCATAAACAAATTCCTGAGCCAGTTTTAATGTATAGAGGAGGGTTTTCGGGAAAAAGGTTTAAAAAAATATAAAAATTACATATTTGTGACTTTAGACAATCACAGATAAGGTGTCAGATCCCAAAGCAGGATAGTGCCATCATAACTGGCACTGGCTAAAAGTTTGTTGTCTGGAGAGAAGGCGAGTGCATGTACATCTGTTGGATGTCCCCTAAATGTAACAATCAGTCTACCGGTTTCTACCTCCCATAAACAGATTGCCATTTTTTCCATACCTTCTTGCCACCATGTCCCAGCTGCAAAATATTTCCCACATATAGAAAATTTTGCAGCCCAAAACATATCTTCTAACCCTTGTGGTAAGGTCAACCGAGTAAGGTAGTCATTCTGTTTCACATCATACAAGTATGAGTTATTTCCTATGGAAGATAAATACTGTCTATCATGAGAAATATGGACGACCTCACGAGATCTTGGCTTCAAATATCTCAAGACGAGTCTTCCAAGGATTCGGGTAATAACATTATCATTTAGAGAATTATCAATCTCTTCACCAAGTTCCATGTCCCACGAAATGACATGCGCGTGAGGATAATTTGATTCACTTGCGAGTATTTTTCCATCATAACTGAATTGCAGGTCACAAATTGTTTCATCATTCTCGTTATCATTTTCCTTAAGAGAATGTTTCAGTTCATAGAGTTGACTCCCACTGTTTACATCCCACACCTTCAGGTTTCCATCTGCATCAGCATAGGCAAATAACTCGCCTGTTGGTGATAATGCAGGACTTGCACTCCAATACTCGCGTCCTGTTGCTTCAATAAGTGGCATCCCGTCACTATCAGCTTCCCAAAGTGCAGCCTTGTCATCTTTGATGCTGGCAACATAGAGTTTTCCGCTATCGGTTTTATATAGAAACTGATTTTTTCCTACTGAATCCACTTTAACTGCTGGACGTGAACGTTTACTTGCAATATCCCATAACACAACACCTTCATGATGATGTTTTACCGCTAATGTTTTGCCGTCATCTGAAAACATTGCTGTAGGAAACGAGATAGAAGTACGTTCATAGGCAGGAAAAGAAATAGGCGAATGTGTAAACTGTCGCTTATATGGGTATTCAGGTGTCCATACGTTGATGAATTCATGCCTACATTCATAAGCGAGTAGCGAACCGTTTGAAAATTCTAAAGTGTTGCCCCCATCAACGGGGTGAGAAGAATCAGTCGTATTACCCCATACCTGATCTGTATAAAGTTGTTCACCACTTTCCAGGTTACAAACAGAGATAGTAGCGGGACCGGTCTTGTCATAATGAACAATTGCTGCACGTAGAATTCCATCAGGTGAATAGGATGGTGAAATGCCACACACCTCACCATAATCGGTATATTCTCGGACTTGTTGCCAAGTGTTAATATCCCAGACGTACACTGTGCCATCTTCGCTACCAGAAGCGAGGAACTGTCTGCAAGGTGAAAAGCAGAGGGTAGTTACCCAAATATTAGCATCAATTCCAGCTTTACGTGTGTGTCCTGATAGATACGCAATTTGTTCACGACTTTGCACATCCCATACGACTATCGACTCTGCATTGTCAGCGGTATCGGGGATACATGTAGATGCTATCAGTTGCGAATCAGGTGAGAAACTAACAGGTCTATAGAAAGCTGCTTCTTCAGTGTCTACAGTGAATTGGGTAACCTGTTCGCAGGTTTCAGCATGCCATATTTCAACAGTAGAAGTACGTGCATAAGCGGCTGCGAGATATTGACTATCAGGAGAAAAGACCAGACCTGTAATATATTCATCTGTTTCTACTTGTGTTAAGCAAGTGCCATTTTGGATGTCCAATACCTTTAAAATTTCGTCTGAATTGTAGGCTGCAATCCATTTTCCGTTAGGTGAAAAGGCAACACTAACTATCAACCCGCGTTCTGCCTCCCACAGCGCGATAGGAGATAGCGTTTCCAAATCATACACCCAAAGACCTAATGTGTTTCCTATTGCAAGGGACTGACCATCTGGCGAGAAAGTGAAGTCAGGACTACACCCGCGTCCTAAACGGGCAATCGCACCATCGGGAAGTGCCCAGGTTGTTACATCTTCTCCTTTAGCATCTGCGGGTGCAGAAATTACTGATTTTTTATTTTCCATCAAAATTTCTCCTTGTTCTAAAGATATGGAGTCAGATCCCAAAGCAGGATAGTGCCATCATGACTTGCACTGGCTAAAAGTTTATTGTCTGGAGAAAAGGCGAGTTCCAACACACGTGAGACATGTCCGCTAAAAGTGACAAGATGTTTACCACTCGCGACTTCCCATACATCAATAGGTTCACTCTTTAAATCCTTGTGCGATGTTCTAATTGCCCTGTATTGTCCACACAAAGAATATACCCCTGGACCCTCAAAATGTTCGAATCCTGGTGGTATTGACAGCCTTTTTTCTATTTCACCCCATGGCGGATCACACGAACAGGTTACATCCTCACAGTATTCCCGTTGGATGATATCCCAATATTGCTTTCCTTCTTTTCCTAAATAAGCATGGTACCGTCCACACCTGCAAAATCGGACGCTCTTGATTTTATCACCTGGTAAGAGTTCTATCTCTTCACCAAGTACCATGTCCCACAGTTTGACACTATGAGATTTTGATTCACTTACGAGTAATTTTCCATCCTGACTGAATTTCAATGCATTAACAAAATCACCCTCATCTTCGTCATCGTTGTCATCACTTGGCTCAAGGGGATGTGCCAATTCATAAAGTTTCTCTCCATTCTGCACATCCCACACTTGTACTGTGCCATCCCCGTCTGCGTAAGCGAAAAGCGTGCCTGTCGGTGCTAATGCGGGAGATGCACTCCAGTATTCTCGTCCCGTTGCTTCAATAAGTGGCATCCCGTCACTATCGGCCTCCCAAAGTGTAACAGTGTTATCTTTAATGCTTGCGGTATGAAGCTTTCCGTTATCGGTTTTATACACAAACTGATTTTTCCCTGCCGATACCTCCTTAATTGCAGGACGCGAACGTTTACTTGCAATATCCCATAACACGACACCCTCTTGGTGGTGTTTCACGGCTAACGTCTTTCCATCCCCTGAAAAAAACATTGATGTTGGAAACGAGATAGGCGAATGCGTGAATTGACGTTTGACAGGATTGTCAGAAGTCCATACATTGATAAACTCGTGTCGGCGCTCGTAAGCAAGTTGCGAACCGTTTGAAAGGAGGACAGTGTTGCCCCAATCACCCTCATCAGAGAATTGAACAGTATTGCCCCATACTTGATCGTTATAAAGTTGTTCTCCACTTTCAAGGTCACGGACAGAGATAGTAGCGGGCCCGGTATCGTCATAATGGACAATCGCTGCGCGTAGAATTCCATCAGGTGTCCAAGATGGAATAATACGATAGACGCGACCATAATCTGTATAGCACTTCACTTGTTGCCAAGTATGAACATCCCAGACGTACACGGTGCCATCTTCACCACCAGAGGCGAGAAATTTCCCACACGGTGAAAAGCAGAGGGTAGTTACCCAATAGGTGTGTGCTGAGAGGCACGCAATTTGTTCGCCTTCCATACTCCACACTATTATTGAGTCCGCCCCGTCTGTAGTAGCGGAGCTGCAGGTGGACGCTATCAGTCGAGTATCAGGTGAGAAACTGATAGGTCGGCAGATACCCGCTCTATCAGCATCCGCAGTGAATTTTGCAAACGGCTTACCGGTTTCTACATGCCAAACTTCAACCACAGGAGATCTGCTATAGCCAGAATAAGCAACTGCGATATACCGATTATCGTGGGAAAAGGTTACGCTATCTACGTAAGTCTCTAATTTGACTTGTGTCCAGAACGTGCCATTCTGGACATTCCAAGTCTTAAGCATTCGCCCTGAGTGACTGGCGGCTATCCACTTTCCGTTAGGTGAAAAGGCAACAGATTCTATCACTCCTCGTTCTGCATTCCAAAGTGCAACAGGGGAAAGCGTTGCGAGGTCATATAGCCAGAGTCCTATGCAGGTACCAATGGCAAGAGACTGCCCATCATCTGAGAACGCCATTTTAGGTTCACTTCCGCGTCCTAATCGAGCAATTGCGCCTTCGGGGAGTGCCCAAGTGGTTACATTACCTTCGAATGGACCTGCTGGCACAGAAATTGAGGGTTTGTGGTTTTCCATAAATTATCTCCTTGTCTTTAACTAATGGTCTGTCCATTCTAAATTGTGAGGTATAAACAATAGTCGGGAATCGGAGTTCTCACCTGCCACGGACAAGTTTCTGTCCGAGCGATCTCCGAAAGAAATAGGTATCTAAAGTGGAAAGAAAGGGACATAAAGTATTTGCCTTTCCTTATTTTACTACATCCTTATGTTTTACTCAATATGACTTCAAATAAAAAACGCGTTTAATCACACTTCATTGCGCCTCACACATTTTCACTTGCGGGTGAACCTACAAATCTACTATAGTTGCTATTTATAAGTTACGGTAGGAGCGGTAAGGTTGTTTACATATTTAGGTTTACTATGAAACATTAGCAGAGGTGATAGAATGCGCCAGAAAAATAGAAAACTAAGTACCCCTGATTGCCTTGAATTTTATTTTACATTTACTTTTTTAAGTGCTAAAATATTAGCATGTTTTAAAAAAGGGGGGTGACAACATGGAAGATAACCGTATTGCAAAACTGAGTCGTCGGGAACGGCAGCTGATGGATATCGTTTATCAACGCGGCCACGTTTCTGTGGCAGATGCGCTTGAGGACCTTCCCGATGAACCGAGTTACTCCACAGTTCGGGCATTGCTGCGAATTTTAGAGGAGAAAGGGTATCTCTCCCACAAAAAAGATGGTAAGCGCTACATCTATCGTCCTACGCAGCCACGCCATCAGGCCGGACGTTCCGCGCTCAAACAGATTTTTCACACGTTTTTTGATAAATCCATTAAGAAAACGGTCATGACATTAATTTCCGACGCAGACCTATCGGATGAGGAACTTGACCGTTTAAGCCAACTCATTGAGAATGCTAAAAAAGGAGACACCTCATCATGATGCAATTATTTGAAATGTTCTATGCAAACCCATTGCTGAAATTTCTTGTTAACATCACAATTAAAAGTATTGTAATTTTCGCTGCTGCAGGTTTACTCACATTTTATCTCCGCCGCAAATCGGCGGCAATGCGAAGTTTTGTCTGGGGAATGGCAATTGTTGGATGTCTCATCGTCTCACTGTTTTCTCTCGCGCTTCCGAAGTGGGAGGTTAACGTTTTGCCGCAAACACCAATCAGATTTCAGCATCCTCATTTAACAGAAGACGTTCAATCCACCACATCATCCGTTTTGATTGCACCAAGCATGTCTTTGTCAGAAAACGTGGCATCAACCCAAACCGTTCCAACACTACCACGACACCCGCAACCTGTAACTGACAAGAGCAGCTTACTACCAACAATTCATTGGACATATTGGATAGGAATAGTTTGGGCATGTGTTAGTGCATTCTTTCTTGTTCGTTTGGTTGTTGGGATCGGTTCAGTTTGGCACATCTCCGCCCGTGCTCACGATTTTGGCAGCACGATTGAACAGTTGCATCTTAATTGGAATCGTCAGTTTAATGTGTGTCTCAGCGACAAAATTACCGTGCCGATGATGTGGGGCATTTTTCGTCCTGTGATTTTGCTACCAGCTGATGCCGCGAATTGGCAAACGGATCGCCTCCGTGCCGTTCTGCTTCATGAAACTGCCCATATCAAAAGATCGGATTGGTTGATACAAACAATCGCACAGATTGTGTGCGCAGCGTACTGGTTCAATCCATTCATGTGGTTTACAGCGCGGCGGATGCGAATAGAGGCTGAGCAAGCATGTGATGACGAAGTACTCAATACTGGCTATCAATCAGCCGATTACGCTCGACATTTACTTGATATAACACGCAATGTAAAGATGGCTAAGTCTATTTCACGTACTGCTGTTGCGATGGTACGCCGCTCAAAGATTGAAGGAAGACTCCGAACCGTTCTCACTGAAAATTTGAATCGCCATCCGGTGACAAAGGTTGCCATAGGAATAGGGCTGCTCATCCTCATCTCCGTTGCAGTCCCGATGAGCGCGATGCATTTAGTACAAGCGGTTGATCCAGAAGAGACATCCAAGTTCCAGCTGGCACAAGATAATTCTGTGAAGGCACAACAGAATGTTGAGATATGCAAGCAGCATCTACTTGAAATTGGCAAGGCAATTCAAGCATACAAGAAGGAGCATGGCGATTTTCCGCAATGGCTATCAGACCTTTATCCCAAATACCTACCAGATGCTAACCTCTTGCTTTGTCCAGCAGATGAAAACGGTGGTAAGACCCATTTTCTTGTCAATGCGGATCCGAAAATGCCCCTGAGTTACGACTACCAGTTTCACCCTAAGTACCGAGAGGATAAAACTGAGGAACGTCTCATGTATGGAGACGTTTTGCCGCTTGTCCGTTGCCGACATCATGAGGATCAACCGTTTGAGTGTCTAAACTTGAGTTTCGCTTTTAAGATATATTGGTCACCTGGGGTCTGGCAAAGCACTCCGGAAGCGATGTACGAAACCATCGAAAAAGCCATCACGGCTTTGGAAAAGGGACTTCAACAACAAGCAGATAATGAGGAGTTCTTTCATTTCTATACGACGCTTGCCCGTTTCTACGTTGAAGTTGGGCGCGAAAAAGATGTTGAGGGTCTTGTTAACCGTTTCAAATCGATCATGAGACCTAACAGTCTATCGGATAATTTTCGCCTCGGATCAATACTTGAGATCGCAAATCAGCATGAAGAAGTCCGTAAAGTTTTTGAGAAACTTGAGGAGCGGTATCCTGACAACTACCACGTTCTTAATGAACTTGCGCGAATTCATGAGAAACTTGGCAATTCAGAACTCGCGGTGGAATATGAGAAAAAGGCTGATCCTATGGTAGAGCTGGTAGGTAAGGTTGTGCCTGACTTCTCTGCAACTGATCTTGATGGTAAACCGATCTCGCTGCAACAATACCGCGGGAAAGTTGTTTTACTCGATTTCTGGGCGGTTTGGTGTCCTCCGTGCATCGTCGAGATGCCGAATGTGAAGAAGGTTTACGATACCTATAAGGATCAGGGGTTTGATATCATCGGTGTCAGTCTTGATACTGATGAAACAAGATTGCGCAACTACCTCAAGACAAATGATATTCCTTGGCGGCAGATTTTCAGCGGTCAAAGATGGAACAGTCCGCTTGCAAGGCAGTATCATATTAGCGCGATCCCTGCACCGTGGCTTATTGCCAGAGATGGTACGTTGATTTCACGTAAAGCCAGAGGTGCGAAGTTAGAACGTCTCGTAGTGGAAGCGCTCAAGAATGAATAGGCCAACACTATAGTAGGCGCGTTTTGTCCACGCGCCTAATATCCAGAAAATTAGATAAATCCCGTTAATTTAGTATAAGACTACTTGTCTCCCAGCCTACATACAAAAAAGAACATATCAAATAACTGATATACAAAACCAGAAAAATATTGACACTTGACCGTCGGAATGCCAAAGAACCTATTGTCATGGCGCGCAAGTTCCGGTGGTTTAAAAAGAAATGGACAAAGACCGATATAAGTAGAGCGAACCTTCAGTTGGTAAGGAACTTACCGGAAACTCGCTCTTAGCTACGATAAACTCAAAGAAACCTATTTAGGTTTTCGTTATTTAGCATATTCAATGATAAACTTTCGTGTGACTTTCAACGATTCTTAGCTCTTACTCGCTATGAGTTCTAATTGAAATTAACTAACCAGATTTTAATAAAAATAGAGAAGTGAATTATGACTGAAAAATTTGAAACGACTGATGTTAAAGAAGTTGATGATATAGTAAAGTATTTTTGCGATTTTCATGATGATTACGTTGCGGGGATTGAAATTAAGTTTAAAAATTATAAAGCCTTAAATGACGAAGGTGAGTCAATAGGGATCCAAAACGCTAATCAAACAATTATTCTGACTGTCAACACATACCCGTATAAAAAAGAACATAATAAGTTCATTCAAATTGAATTTATAGATGTTAAATCTTATGAAATCATATCAGAGAAGGATGATGGTCCAAAAGCTGGACCAAAATGGGGAATTTCTGAAACGGTGGTTGACTCTGATGGAGATGATATCCAATGGGAATTTTATTTCCTTGTTGGTGGTGCGAAGTTTGAAGTCACTTGCTCCAAAATTGTCTTTTACAGAGCTAAAGATACAGACTACAGTCGCGAGCATGGATCACCTCATCGGCATCGGTGGGAAAATGGTGTACGACTACTCGCGGAGTAATAAGGCAGTTCAGAAGGCTTTTGTAAACTCAATATGACCTTATTGACTGTAGATCACGTAGAGCTTGCGAAACCCATAACTGTCAATTAGAAAAAAGATGTGCGATGCAAAGTAGTAGGCACATTCCGTGTGCCGTCATCTTTTCGTTTGCGGACGGCACGTGAAGCATGTCTACTATCATGTCCAAATCTATGCTGAACGTGGCATAATGTTACATAATCATTCAGAAACGGTATGATATTGAGTTCACGTTAAGATTCATTTTATGCAACCTTTTTACCTTAAAACGCGTCATGATAGCATAAGGCAATTTATCAGCACTAAAATCCTTATTAATACTGAATCTATTTTATAGATACCTCACCAATAAAAAAAGATACCAAAGGAAGAATAAAATGAAACAATTTTTGATGCTTTTTCTTGTCGTCAGTGTAATTCTAAGTCTGATAGCAATCTCGTTAGAAAGCATACCTGTCCAAGAAACTTCTGATAATCCACAGAAAATCAAAGTCCTTCTTGATATCGCAGGTGAAAATGATCTTTTACCATTAGTTACAAAACACCTACTTGAAGCATTTGGTAAAATTGAAAATGTAAATGTTGTCTTGGAAATTGAAGAAGGTGTATCTTATGTCTTATCTGTTGTTCTTGTGGAAGCACGAGCTGGAGAGAATAAACAAAAAACCGATAATATTGCGGCTTGTGTCCAGTTTCTTGATTATTTTGACAATAATATTCTCAAACCAGATGTTGCTGTTTCAAATTGGGAACGCGTTGACAATCTCACAGAAAATCTGATTGAACATTCTCAAGTAGGTTTGTACCTGTTTTCTAAAGATGGATTAGGAAAAATGACAAACGGTGTAGTTTCTAAATTTCAGGAACTGTTTTTGGAAAAGAACAAATAAAAAGGATATTTTAAAATGAACTTAGGTACCGTGTTATGTTTACCGATTGTTTTGGCAAGTATGGGAATAGCAAAACAAAATCCATCTGAGGCACAAAACCAAAAGAATATCGAAATTTGCACTCAAAATTTGCTTGCTATCGGTAAGGCGGTTCAGGCGTACCACAATGACCACGGCGATTTTCCTGAGTGGCTTTCTGAACTTTATCCGAAATACCTGCAAGATGCGAACCTCTTATTGTGTCCAGCAGATAAAGGTGGTGGTAAGGCAATTGCTGCTTTCAATGCTGACCCGAAGATGTCCGTGAGTTATGGCTACCAATTTCACCCTGAATATCGAGAAGGTACACAGAAAAATAGAGCCGTGTATGGAGATGTTATACCGCTCGCTCGTTGTCGGCATCATGCAAATCAGTCGTTTGACTGCTTAAATTTAAGCTTCTCTTTTAAGGTATTTCGGTCATCCGAGATTTGGCAATCTACACCGGAAGACATGTATGGAACTCCTGAAAAAGCTATCACCGCTTTGGAAGCAGGACTTCAACGACAGACAAACAGTGGACGTTTGTCCAATCATGTGCATTCTGCACTTACCCGTCTCTATATTGAAGTCGGGCGAGAAAAAGATGCTGACAATACCATTGACCGTTTCAAATCAATTATGGACCCTAACGATGCGCGAAACTGTTTTGCCCTTGCTGAAATGCTTGAGATGGTAAAACGGGACGAGGAAGCACTTCCGGTTTTTGAAAAACTTGCAGGACAGTATCCAGATGACTACCTTGTTCTCAATAAACTCGCTGAAATACATTGGAAGGTTGGTAACTCCAAATTAGCAAAGGAATATCATCTCAAGGTTGCACCCGATTCAGAATTGGTTGGCAAGCTTGTTCCTGATTTTTCAGCGATTGACCTTGATGGTAAACCGATTTCGTTGCAGCAGTATCGCGGGAAAGTCGTGTTGCTTGATTTTTGGGCGGTCTGGTGTGGTTTCTGCCTGCGGGAGATGCCAAATATCAAAAAGGTTTACGATATCTATAAGGACAAGGGATTTGATGTTATCGGTGTCAGTCTTGACGATGATGAAGCGGAACTAATGGATTACCTCAAAGAAAACAGCATTCCTTGGCGGCAGATTTTCACTGGACAAGGAATGGAAAGTCCCCTCGCGCTGCAGTATAAGATTGAAGGTCCTCTAGTACCTTGGCTCATTGATAGAGATGGGACATTAATCTCAAGTGATGCCAGGGACGCGGCGTTAGAATATCTGGTAGAAGAAGCAATTAATGACAAATCCGAAAACGAGTAGAACGATTGAAAAGACGCGGTTCAAACCTTGTCTATTTGTGTACGCCTCCAAGCAATTTACTGCATATCTAAGGGTGAAAATGAAAATAGAACCTGACGATTTCATTGTTGAAGAACTACCGCTTTATGAACCGTCGCGAGTAGGCACGCACACGTTTTTTGCTATCCGAAAACAGAAGCTTAGCACCTTTGAGGCGATTAACCAAATCGCACATGCGCTGCATGTAAATCCCAGAAATTTTGGGTATGCGGGTCTGAAAGATAAATACGCAGTCACAACACAGGTATTATCTGTGGAAGGTGTTCCGCCTGAGCAGGTTTTGGAGTTAACGCTGCCTGCGCTTGAGATTTTGTGGGCAGAACGACACGCGCATAAGTTACGTGTGGGGCATCTTCGCGGTAATCAGTTTCAGATAACGTTACGTGATGTGCCACCGACATCACTACTGTTTGTTGAAGAAAAGATGGCACAGTTAGCAACTGAGGGGGTACCGAATCGGTTCGGCGCGCAGCGATTTGGAAATAAACATGACTCGCATCTGATAGGCAGAGCGTTGATAAAATCAGAATGGGAAGAAGCATTACATTACGTGCTTTCAGATGAAACAACACAGTCCAGCGATTTTGCAAAACAGGTAAAACGGGAAAAAGAAAAAGGATCGTTGGAAGAGGCAGTCGCATGTATTCCGCATCGGCTTCGGAAACTGTATTTATCCGCATATCAGGCATATCTGTTTAATTGTATTTTGGAGAAGCGAATGTCGAATTTGGGACAACTCTGGGATGGTGATATTGCGATAAAATACAGCAACGGAGCACCGTTTCTTGTTGAAAACGCTAAGGTTGAGCAGCCGCGTGTAGATATGTTTGAGATTAGTCCATCCGGTCCGATCTTCGGCTATAAGATGCGGCGACCTGCTGGTGAAGTACTGGCGTTGGAGATGGAATTACTTGCCGCTGAAGGAGTGAAATTCGAGGCGTTTCGCAAAGTAGCAGGAATTCGGTTGCCGGGAACACGCCGCCCGCTACGGATGCTTATGGAATTGCATCAGGTTACGTCTGTTGATGTCGGGTTAAGGCTCTGTTTTACGCTGCCTGCAGGTAGTTATGCGACTGTGGTGTTAGACGAACTCAACGGTTACCTTGTGGACTGACTAATTTTTTCCCAATCCCAGAGAAGGATAGTGCCGTCACCGCTGCTTGCCAGGGTTTTTCCATCATTTGAGAAACGCAATGCCTTAATACCTTCTATATGTCCAGGGAGTGTTTTCAATACTTTCCCACTCGGAACTTCCCAGACACGAATTACACTGGAACGGTTTATGTTCTGATCATACACGCCACCACCCGCAAGTATCTTTCCATCGGGCGAAAAGGTTATAGCGGTAGGCCATCTTGAATACGCAGGGATCGTAAGTAATTCTTTGCCTGTTGGAACCTCCCATAAGCGAATAGTCATATCTTTACTTGTTGTAGCAAGCATTTCTCTGTCAGGTGAAAAACTATAACGCCAGATAATATCTTTATGTCCTGTAATGTGAGAGATTTCAGTACCAGTTGCTACATCTATTATACTAATTGCCGTTCGATCTTTATTAATTTCTGCGGAAATTTTGCGGTCAGAAGAAGTTGGTTTTTGGTTTGTGGAATAGGTTTTTTCTTTAGGTGCCGATATTTGCACGCCTGTAACTGTATCAAAAAACCACAATTTGTCTTTTCTCACAACTGTGTTTAATATTTTCCCATCGGGTGAAAACTGTAATGTATCACCAACTCTAACATGTCCTGTGGTGAATATTGCATGTTTGAGTGTTACCGGATCCCACGAGTGAAATGTGCCATCCCAACTACATGTTAAGATGGTATCTCCATTAGGTGAGAATGCAAGTGCTATCATCCTAATATCATCGGGGGTAGGGGCGGACGTCATTAGTCTGCCAGTATCTACTTTCCATACGTGAACGAAATTTTTTTGTCCAGTAGTATCGTTATCAATTAATTGCCCAGTCCCGAAAAGCAGAATGCCATTTGGTGAAAATTTTAAATTACTGGGAAAACTGACCGAGTGTATAGGACGTGCTTGATATTTGTCATTTTCAAAAGTATGTAATTGGATGTTGTGCACCCATGCACCACTGACAAACGTTTTGCCATCCGGTGAGAATGCTAAACTTTTTATGTGGTTACGTTTGTGATCTCTAATCGTTGAAAGTCTCTCGCCAGTTTCTCCATCCCAGATTCGCACAACCCCGTCCCAGTGTCCACTCACAAAGGTTTTCCCATCAGGCGAGAATGCCAATGTATCAATCACATTGGGATTTGTATCATTTGCATATTTGACTCGCCTTCCTTGTAGAAATCGGTTAAAGAAATTTTTGATACGTTGGCCCATATTAACACCATCGTATTTGGTGTGGCGTTTTAGTTGTTTACCTGTTTCTATATCCCAGAGAATAAGCGTTTCCCACGCACTACTGGCTAATGTCTTGCCATTAGGTGACACTGCGATGCTTCGGACGCTACTTCTATGTCCAGCGAAAACTGCAATTTGTTTGCCAGTATTTATGTCCCATAATCGGACAGTTCCATCAAAACTCCCACTTGCCAGGAAACGGCCGTCTGCAGGAAAGTCTATTGCTGTTACCCAACTTGTATGCCCTGTGAGAAGGGCGAGTTCTTCGTGCGTCCGGGCATCATATATCCAAATTCCGATACTGGTTGCTACAGCGACCCGTTCACCGTCCGGCGTATATTTTATATCATGCACTATGCCCTTTCCAATCCGTAGTTTTGCTCCTTCAGGAAGTTTCCATCTATTATAGTCTTGTGCAAAGAGATTTAGACTAAACAAAGTTATGGTGAAAAGTGAAATGAAAAGGATGTCCCTTGTGATTTTCATTTATTGAGTTCCCTATTTCTTATGGAATCCATTTGTACTTGCTAATTTTCAACGTTTATCAAATCATACCATAAATTGCTATGAGAGTCAAAATAGTTACTACTGAAAAAGACTTGTATTTTCGTGTTAAATAGGATATACTAAACACCTGTGAAGGTGAAAGCTGCCATGTCGTGATATCGTGCCATATTAAACCCTAAAGACAACAAAATTTTTGTGGTGAACACAGATGAACATTCTCCATGATTTGAACGAAAAGCAGGTGGAAGCAGTAGTCCATAAAGATGGGCCTATGCTCGTGATTGCAGGACCTGGCACCGGGAAAACAAAAATCATCACCCATCGCATCGCCTACTTAATTCGCCAACACGGAATTAAACCAGAAAGCATCCTTGCTATCACCTTCACCAATAAAGCTGCACAAGAGATGCGCGAACGCGTCAACAACGAAATTGGCGAACCACACGGTTCAAACATTAAAGTCAGCACCTTTCACGCTTTTTGTGTAAAAGTTCTTAGAGAACATGCCCACCATATTGGATTGAGTGAAAATTTTGCTATCTTTGATCAGGAAATCCAAGACGAAATATTATTGGAAGTTGTCAACGAACTCAATCTAAATTCGTACAACTATCCGCCATGGCGACTACGGAATATTATCAGCGATGCAAAATGCAAACGCAACGATATATCGGACGAGTTGTCCATTGATCCAGATATTGTCGCTGAAATAGACGACCCGGATGCAGAAAAAAATATTGAAAATGCGATCAAAGTCTATCAGCATAAACTTGACGAATACAACGCTCTTGATTTTGATGATCTTCTCATAAAAACGGTTACACTGTTTAAAAAAAATCCAGAAGTGCAGCAAGAATATCATCAGCAAATATCTCATATCCTTGTAGATGAATACCACGATGTGAACAGAGTCCAATATCGTCTCCTGCAATTGCTCAGCGCGGCTCCCGAACACAATCTTATGGTTGTTGCGGATGCCGATCAATCTATCTACAGTTGGCGCGGGTCAAATCCGCAGTATATTGAGAATTTCAAATCAGATTTTACACCTCAAACGGTTGAATTAGACGACCATTATCGATGTAGTGAGACGATCTTACACGCTGCGCAGGAGGTAATCGCACAGAACCCCCTACGGCAGCAACAACACACCCTTATAACCCACAAGGATGAGGGGCGAAATATCTATCACTACACATTCAGCACTCCTACGGAGGAGGCACGTTCTATAATCAAGATCATTCGTAACTTGGTAAAACAACGCAACTTCTCTTATCGTGATATTGCGATCTTTTACCGGACGCATAAACTTGCCGATGTGTTGGAAGAAGAACTACTACGAACCGGTATTGAATTTCAGCGGATTAGAGCGACCAATTCTTTTGATGACGAAAATCTTAAGGGTATTCTCTCCTATCTCTGTTTTACCCAATGGCAACTTCCACGCGATCTTGAAAACGCCATCAATTTTCCTGAAAAACGGATTGACGATTTGACATGGGTCCGCCTGAAGTGGTTAGCACAACGTAAGGACTTGACGTTGGCGGAACTTTTAAAAAATATTGAAGAATATCCAGAAGATGTCGGTCCATTGACGCGCCGAAATATCCATAGATTTTGGGAACAACTTGAGTCGTTGTCGGACGAAATTGAAGATGAAGAAATTGATAAAATTGTGCGAAAACTTTTTGGACGTTTAGAGCTTTTTCGTTCTCCCTACCGTGCCAAAGAATTGTCGATCATTGAAAAGCAACCAGAAATGCAGAATTTGGCACTTGCACAGGATGTGCTTTATAGCGCGTTAGATCGTGATGAACCTATTCAGATTATAGCGAGTTACGGGATCGATACCTATTGTGCAGCAGAGATTATCCATCAGACGCTCAAAACTTATCTGAATAAAAACGTGCATATCCAATTTTTGCCTAAAGAATTAAATGTTGAGGAACAAGGTTCTCAATCTACGCCTGTGGATGTCAGCGGAAGTGACTCAATACTAAACGAAAACGCTGTCAATTTACTCATTGGAAACTTTGCTGAACTTGGAGAAAAGGGAACAGCAGCACGAACAATTCTCATCGGCAACACTATCTCTGATGCGATAGGTGTGATTCAACTTGGGGCAAATAGTGTGTGGAGTATCACTGCGTTAAAACTATGTCAACGCCTTTTAAGCCGTTTTGAGACGCCAAACATGGCAGATATGGTTATCTACGACTTGGAAACGACAGGTGTTAATCCGAAAAACGCCAACATTGTTGAGATTGCAGCGAAACGTTTGAATGTAATTGGCAATGAAGTAGAAAGTTTTCAACGATTGATAAAACCCCCTGGCGGATACATTCCGCTTGCGGTCACACGCGTTCACGGAATTAGCACAGAGGACGTTAAAGATGCACCGAGTATTGAAATAGTTCTCCCCGAATTTTGTAGTTTCATTCAAGATCGCATCTTAATTGGGCATAATGTCGCGCGATATGATAATCCGATTCTCGGACGCGATTTACAGACATACCTGAAAAAAAACTTATCAAATCCGTACTACGATACACTTGTTACGGCGCGAAAGCTTTTACCACGGCAGCGTCGAGGCATTGATGCACTTGCAGAGAAATTTGGAATTGAACATGGACGTTTGCATAGAGCGATGGAAGACGTTGAAACCAATAGACAAATCTTCAAAGAATTGATAAGGATTGATTTGCAAAAGCGTGAGGTGAAATCGCTCACAGAATTTCTGCCATTCGTCGGAATTGGTATCCTTTCCAAAACAGGTGTCCCTGACGAACGCAACGACTTGAACGAAGTAAGTGCATTTTTGAATGCTGCAAAGCGGTTTGTCAAGGCGCATCATTCTACTTTACCTGACGATCTCCCACTTGATCCGACAGAAAAAGAACAGACAAAAGAATTCATGAATCAATTGGCACAATCCGATCTGCCAATTTTCAGAGAAGATACAGAATGGATAGAGGCAAAAGCGAAGTTCCGAAACCTATTGTTGAAATTTGGTAAAGTTAGTGATCGAAAAAGTCTATCCGACTTTTTGGATTACCAGAAATTGCTTACCAATTTTGACGAAATGGATGACAAAACTGAACAGGTTACATTAATGACACTACATGCTGCAAAGGGCACAGAATTTCCGGTGATCATTATCATCGGGATGGAGGAGGGTAGTTTTCCGATGTGGAAACGGGCTATGACGCAAGAGGAAATTGAGGAGGAGCGGCGTCTGTTCTATGTCGGAATGACGCGTGCACAGGATCAGCTCTATCTGTCCTCCACTATCTATCGTTATGGTGACCGCGAGCGTTCTGCATCCATGTTTATTCATGAAATGCCAGCTGATTATATGATAAAGTGGAGTCCGCATGGCGGTGTGTAAGTTTGTGTACTGCCATCGGAAATTCGGGCCACTCTCTAAGATAAGATTGTGGTATAATATCCATCTACTGGTAAGGAGTATCCGATGGCGAAACGAAAACGAAGAAACTTCACCCCCGAGTTTTAAAATTGAAAAGTTATCAAATCGAGTTCAACTTCCGAAAGGTATTGTCATAAGTTGTTTATTGTGAAATTATATAGCTCACATCGCTCACATCTATATTCAGAGCTATTGGGAACTACTACTCTGTACGAATACGGTAGTAGTTTGCGTAAAATTGTTCGCTTTCTCGGCGCAACCATTCCTGATTAGTGGCTTGCGGACCAAACCGTTGGTGTGAAAACATAGTTAAATCTTCGTCAGGATCTCCTTTGATCATCCACTTTGCCAGCCATCGACCTACTGCTGCGGAACCAGCAATCCCTAAAGCAGCACAACCAGTGGCTAAATAGAGGCAGTCAATTCCCGGCACAGGACCAATGAGATAAGCACCATCGGGCGCAAATGTCGTCATACCGCGTCTATATTCGGCAATTTCAAGGTCTTTTAAAATCGGGAAAATTGGAGTAAGTCGTCTGCGCGCCTCTGTCATCACCTCCACAGGTGGTTCAATATCTGCTGTTCTAAAGTCAACAGGCATCGCTTCCAAATCAATGCTGACTGGCTCCGGTTCAAAGAACCCGTAGAGATAACCTTCTTTTTCAGGTCTCAGATAGCAACTGACATCGGTGACACGCACAACTGGGTGATGGTCAGGGATTCCGGGAGTCGGCGCCGTGTGAACGCGTTGATGGCGGATCGGTTGTACCGCCGTGGTTGCACCAACTTTCTCGGAGAGCATAGCACCCCACGGTCCAGCGGTAATTACGACATGATTTGATGCAATAAAACCTTTTTCTGTCTCTACACCAAGGATCTCCCCGTTATGCTGCCGCAATCCTGTTACAGGGGTATTCAATTGGATTTGAACACCTAAATCTCTCGCTGCTGCGGCATAAGCAAAAGCACACTGTTGAGGATCAACATATCCGTCCTTAGGGACGAAATATCCCCCCTCAACCTTGGTTATGTCCATTGCAGGGACAAGACGAGCCATTTCCGCGTGGGAAACAAAGTTTGCCTCAACTCCGTTTAGGTTAGCCTTTTCAATTTGACGTGTGTAAGCCTCCATCCGTTCTGGCGTAAGTGCCACCATCAAACTTCCAGTTTGATGCAAACCGATATCATGTCCGGTCTCCTTCGGAAATTGAGAAAACAGCTCAAGGGCATATCGGACTGCCTGCACCATAGGTGTTGAAGACCTTATCTGACCGACAAGGCCCGCAGCTTGAGGTGTTGTCTCCGCAGCGATTGCCTCATTGCGCTCCAGCACGAGAACACCGTTTTGCCCCAACTTTGCTAAATGGTAGGCGGTACTTAGTCCCCAAATACCACCACCTACGATTAAAACTTCTGTATGTTGTGCCATTTTACTTTAAATGTAAGATGATTATGTGTTTCTCAACCAATTACCCAACAGATGCTATTTCAAGGTGTCCTTTCCAGTGTGCATTTAACATCCGTTTCATTAGTTGATGTTCGGAGTCTCTTAACTGCGGATCGTCTTTGACTAATTGCATCGCCTCTTTCTTTGCTGTTTCCAAAAGTGCCGCATCACTGATGATATTGGCAATTTTAAAATTTGGAATTCCGGATTGGCGCGTGCCAAAGAATTCGCCCGGACCGCGGATATTCAAATCTTCTTCAGCTATTTCAAATCCGTTATTAGAACGCACCATTACCTGGATCCGTCTGTATGCATCATCTGTTTTTGGCGTTGCAACGAGGTAGCAGAATGATTTATCGCTACCCCTGCCGACTCTGCCACGCAACTGATGCAACTGTGCTAATCCGAACCGTTCCGCGTTTTCAATGACCATCAGCGTTGCGTTTGGCACATCAATCCCAACTTCAATCACTGTCGTTGCAACTAAGATATCGATCTCACGCGCATTGAAACTTGACATTACATCCTGCTTTTCTATAGACTTCATCTGTCCATGCAGTAATCCAACGCGCAGGTGTGGAAAGACATCATTCTGTATGTGTTCTGCCATACTTGTAGCGGCTTTCAACTCCTCAAGTTTTTCGGATTCTTCAACGAGCGGATAGACGATATAAGCCTGTTTCCCACGTAGCACCTCTTTTTCCAGTTTTGCGTAGAATTCCGTTCTGTCCTTCTCTTTTATCCATTGGGTTTCAATCTTCTGTCTTCCTGGTGGCATCTCATCAATTACGGACACGTTTAGATCACCGTAAATTGTTAAGGATAAAGTTCTCGGAATCGGTGTGGCTGTCATAACAAGTACATCGGGCGATAGCTGCACTTCGGCATCATTTTCCTGCGATGCAGATGATTTTGCTTTGCCTCGGAGCGTTGCGCGTTGCATCACACCGAAACGATGTTGTTCATCAATGATAACAAGTCCAAGTTTGTGAAAATCTACACCTTCCTGTATCAGTGCTTGTGTGCCGATAATGAGGTTAGCAGTGCCATCGGTTATGGCTGTCAATGCTTCTTCTCGTTCAGATTTCCGTAAATCGCTTTTAAGAAGCACAACCTTTACACCCAGCGGTGTTAACAGCGTAGAAAGATTATGATAGTGTTGCTCTGCAAGGATTTCGGTCGGTACCATTAACACGCCTTGATACCCGTTCTCAATCGCACACAATAGTGCCATTGCAGCAACAGCAGTTTTGCCCGAACCGACGTCTCCCTGAATTAATCGGTTCATTACCCGTTTGTTCTGCATATCTTCTCTGATTTCCTTGAAAACCCGTTTTTGTGCATTAGTTAACTTAAACGGTAACGAACCTACGAATTTTCTAAGCAGTGAATCGCTGTTATGCAGCGCGCTTTCAATCTCAAATTGGATACCGTTTTGTGACGTTCTGTCATCTTTACGCATCTCCATACCGAGGCTAAGTAGGAAGAATTCATCAAACGCAAGCCGCCGCTGTGCCGCTTGCCGATGTGCTTCTGAGGAGGGAAAATGAATCTCATTAATTGCCTGCTGCCTGTCTATCAGCTGGTGTTTTTGGCGGAGTGAGAGTGGTAAAATTTCGGGAATCTGATCACCATACGCATCTAAAGCATTGCGAACCGCTGTGCGAAGCATTTTCGCGGTGAGTTTCGCGGTGAGCGGATATTTCGGCACAATACGTTTTGTATGAATCAGGTTCTCTTCGTCAAATACTTCAAATTCATAGTCTATTGTTTGGGTTTCATTATAGCGGCGTGTGAATTTTCCACTAATAACCACCTCTGTATCAACAGGCAGTATAGATTTGATATACCCGATACGGCGCCCAAAATTGACCAGTATCGCAACCCCTGTGCCATCGTAAATTGAGACTTTGCCGATGCTTTTGCGACCTTTCGTCACTGGTGGTGTTGTTACATGATTGACAACCTTCCCTTGAATCGTCTCTGGTTCGCCATCTTCTCTACGACCCACATTGTATATTTCTACCATTTTTGACCTATCTATGTAGTCACGTGGATAGTATTCTAACAATGCTCCTACAGTATGAATATCTATCTCATCTGCTAACATTTCTGCACGGCGTGGACCTATCCCCTTGACATATTGGAGTGGATTATTGAGAAATTCAAGTGATTCAACATCCGTTGAAACAGGTGTATCTCCAAGTATCACAGGTATTTCGTCCGAGTCTTCAGCATTTTCAGAACGTATCGCAGGGGTAGCATCAAGTGGGAATAGGGTGGCGTTGCGAGTCTGATCAAAGTTTCTTGGTGTAGTTTTTTCAGGAATCGGAGTGTTTTCCGATGCGGTACTTGTCCCTTGAGAAACATTGGCATTTTGAAATAGGGGCAAGTTCTCAACCTGTTTTGAGGGTGTGGGGATAGGCTTTTTGTTTGCTACGTTCACACCTTCGTTGGTTGTGGGAGGTTTCTGAACGTCAACGCTGGTTGTTGTAGGCGTTTCATCTATCGGCTTGCCAGAGAGCGTGGAATTAATCTGTTCTGTGGCAGTTTGAATAGCCTTTTGGCGTTCTGTCGGAGACATATCGGGATAGTTAGCAAAAAGCGCGGCGATTTGGTTGATAAACTGCTTTTCATTAGCAGTCAGTTCAAGTGCTTTCGCATGGCCTACCCAAAGTTCCACATAAGCACCCATACCGTTTATGACCACGTCATCTTGGCAGCCTTTGCGGATTTCTTGTTGGAATGGACGACTAATAGTTGACAGAATTTGCTTAAAATCGTTCATGCTTTTCCTTCAAAATATCTTTTCGGTCAGTATGAATAGTATACGGCATGCCTGTCCGAAAATCAAGGATTTTAGCATAGTCATTCAATTCTCTCTTCTCTGTAAAACCTCTTCCTGTAGGGCGACCTCCTCGTCGCGACTGTGCCCAAAATGTTGAGAAAAATACAAAACTGAATGACAATGAGATTATTAGTATCAGAATTGCTTGACGCTACATTACACATCATTTATAATACGACCAAAACACCTACATAGGAAACAATCCATGGAATCCCCATACCTAACAGAAACACAACAAGAACATTGGCAAGAACAAGGGTATCTTCTCATAAAACAGGTGCTTTCACCGAAAGAAATTGAGATACTGTTGGAAGCAGTAGATTCGGTAATAGAAACCTACGTCCAGCAGACACCGAGTCTACAAGGAACACGTTTTGGAAAGGGAGCATATACCATAATCCGTGCAATTGAACGAACCGATGCGCTTGATCTGCTTACCGACCACCCACGCACCTTCGGCACAATCTTATCATTGATGGGCCCGTATTTGCAGATCATGGGGACACAAATCTATGTGCGCCATCCTGATACGGAAGCGTTGATGGGATTTCATACCGATGCCGGCCCTTCACTTCAACGGATTCACCCGCACGCTGACAGTCTTCCCTTACAATTCAAAATCCAATTTTTCTTGACTGACCTTTCTGAACCTGACCAAGCCAATTTTATGTGTGTTCCGGGAAGCCATAAAGAGCCGTTTCCAGAAAAGCGATTTGAGAAAGGCGCGTATCCTAAAGGGGCAATCCAAGTTCTCGCTGAGGCAGGGGATGTGGTCATTTTTCCGTGGGCATTGTGGCACGGAGTCGGGCCGAATCGGACCGACCGTATCCGAAAAAGCGTCACATTTCGTTATGGGCAGATGTGGTGCAGACCTTACGATTACGACAAACTTCCCACGCATGTATTGGATAGAATGACACCGCGCCGCAGAAGGTTATTTGGCGATATGGGAGAGGATTTCCATCCAACGGACTACTATAAACCGAAAGACCAAATTGAGATTATCTGTAGCGATGAATGGCATTTATCCTTATAGGCAGAAAGACCTCTAACTCGCCTGCTGCAACTTTTGGAAAAGGTCACGAAAGATTGCATCCCGATTCACGCTTATCGCAATACGCATAAAGTGCCGACTGTTATCAAAACTCCACGTTACAGCATCTGTCAGGATAGGGCTATGCACAATTTCTGTTGGCACCCAGCTGCTATTGACCAGATACGCTGTCGCAGATATATCCCAAATAACCTTTGACCAACCGAAGTGGTCCTTGTGATAATCTTTGAAAATCTCGACGAGATAATCTCCGATTTTTCCCTGTCCTTGAACATAACGTTCCATCTCTGCGACTGTTGTGTGTAGATGTGAAACGACACCGCGTGCGGGCAGATGCACAAATGGCACACCACAATCGAGAACCAATTGTGCTGCGTAGATGTCTTGTGCAAGGTTAAATTCTCGTGTATGAGACCAGTACAACGGGTTGCCACCAAGCCATACCACGACTATATTTTTGATGATTTCAGGCTCAAGTAAAATAGCAGAAGCAACGTTTGTGATTGCACCAACAGCGACAACGTAGAGAGGATCATCGGTGTCTGTTAGTGCGCGTTCAATCATATCGGTTGCCGCTTCGCTCGGCACAGCAACTTCTCCATCAGGAAGAAATGCTCTTGAACCGCGATAAACAAAACCATCAGAATTAACATCAAGAAAGTCTAATAGCCGCAGAATTTCATCGTAGCTTTTCTCCATGCCGTCTCCAGCATTTGCAGAACGGTTGTTGTGAAAGGGGGCAGCATATATCGCCTCAACGTTGAGTTCATCGGGTGAGAGAAGCGCGTGAACAACTGCAAATTGGTCGTCAATTTCGTTATAGGTGTCTGTATCAAGGACCATCCGGACGCGCCCCTCTGGTGGTTGTAACATCTCAAAACGTCTTGATTCAGACAGATTTAGAAAGTTCATTAGTATTGCCTTTTGATCTGGATTTTCTATAGTGTATCACATTATCAGGCTTAAAAGTCAATTGATTTCTTAAATAGGTGTAATGAGGAGTTGGATTTTACTCACGCTTAAGCGTATATGCTGATGTATTGGTAAAAATATTTTCTATGAATCTGTTTAAAATTTTAAAGTAAAATGCGAAATTTCTGTTTTGTAAAAATGTCGTAATCCTTATTGTAACTGGATTTATCAGATGTTTTTTGTATAGGTTCTTAAAACGAACTCTGAAATTTTAACGTTTTCTACAGAGGTGAAAATCAAAATTTTAGCCGAACTTACGTTGGAGGGAGAAGAAAGAATTATGAACGCGATATGTTTTCACATTATAGTAAATATCGAAATATAATCACGAAATTGAACTATGAAGTTAACGTCGGTAACTTCATGTAAATGATATTGAGATTCTTTATTATTATCTATAAAAGTAAATGAGTCTCAATATCATTTACTTTTATAGATAATAAGTCTCATTATCAAGTTTATCGTTGTATTACTAAAGCTTACTGTTATACTTCTGCTTATTTTTATATATGCTGTTTGTGAAATTCAATTGATTATTAGAAATATGATAACATTTGTTGGTTTTATATCGCTCAAACGCCTCAAATTTCGCTTTTATAGCCATAATTGATACGTATTAGATATATTGTTCGGAATTACTAAATTATTGCGTTTGAAAGCGAATTTGAAGTAAATTTGCTTATATAATAATCTATGCCGAATCAGCATTCTGAAATACCTATAAAATTTCATATCTGCCCCTTAAACTTATAACCCTTTATATAAACGGTTGACATAGTTTTGGTTTTTATAGTATAATTCTTGACAGTATTCAATAAAAATTACTTTTTTGCAGCTTACTGGAATGGAGAATTGTAGTGAGGCAGATGCTATAACATTAGAAGCTGACTGCTTTCAACACACCAAAATATGGATGCACTCCGTCTATTCGTTAACGGCTTTCTGATAGGTATCGCTAACATTATTCCGGGGATGAGTGGAGGCACCCTCGCTCTTGTTTTAGGAATTTATGAACGCTTAATTACTGCATTACGCAATATCGGAACTTCTACTGCTAAGCGATTGCTAAGCATTTTTACCTTTAGAAAGAAGGCGTTTTTAGATTTTCAAGATGAACTCCGCCGTATTGATTTCGGTTTCCTGATGATATTAGGAATTGGTGCTGTTGCAGCTGTGTTGGTCTCGTCCAACTTGATAGTTTATCTTTTAAACTTTCACCACGATGCGACTTATGGCTTCTTTTTTGGTTTAGTTTTGACATCTATTTTGATACCGGCACGGATGTTAAAAGGGTTTAGTTGGCGGGAGTTGTTAGTCCTATTTGCAGCTGTTGCATTGCTTGTTTTTGCTGAGGAATTCAAAAAATCTGCTGCCGGTTTAACATCAGAGTCAGATAAAGGGTTAGAAGTATCAATTGGGACGCTGGCGATATTCTTTGGATGTGGTGCTCTGGCGATTTCAGCAATGATCCTTCCTGGTGTCAGCGGTTCGTTTTTACTACTTGCATTCGGTGTATATTTTCCGCTTGTAACAGCGATTAAGGACTTCATGGAGGATGTGCCAACATTATTTAAAGGAGACATAAGTCCCCCAATTCTCAGTAACGGACTGATACTCGCTATTTTTGCAATCGGATGTCTGTTCGGTTTATTAGCATTTACAAGGTTGCTGAACTTTCTGCTTGCACGCTTTCGCAATCTGACAATTGCTTTTTTAATGGGGTTAATGGTAGGGTCTTTATACGGTTTGTGGCCATTTCGTGCTTCAGTGACAGTTGGTGAAAAACACTATGATACGGCGCATCTGCTTCCGCAATTAGATATGAATTTGCTCATCACTGTTTGTGTTTTTCTGATCGGTTGCGGGATAATCTTAGGGTTTTCCCGATTAGAGAAGGAGACGGGATGACGAAAAAGGTCGGTTTTTTTGTCAATACCACTAAGGAAAATGCCCCGCAAGTTGTGGCTGACGTATCAGAACTACTCAAGAAAGTAGGTATAGTCCCACTGATTCCTGATGAACAAGCAGAAGCACTTGGACTGCCGCTCACGGGAAGGACAACTGAGGAGATGGTCCAGGAGGCGGAATTGGTTCTGGTGCTCGGTGGCGATGGGACGCTTCTCAGTGCAGCGCATACACCACAGATTGAAAATGTGCCGATTCTCGCAATTAATATCGGACACCTTGGGTTTTTGACAGATGCTTCGTTGGATGAACTTAAACCGACCTTAAAAGCAACGTTACGGGGTGATTATCGGATAGAACATCGGATGATGTTAGAAGTTGTTGTGAATAGCCAAAGTCCGCAACCGTTCCATGCGTTCGCGCTGAACGATGTTGTCATTCGGCACTATACACGGTTAATTGAGTTGAACGCTTATGTTGATGGTGAACTGTTTATTCCGTATAATGCAGATGGATTGATAATTGCAACACCGAGTGGGTCAACAGGCTATTCGCTTTCGTGTGGTGGGACGATTGTAGCACCACAGTTGGAGGCGATTTTACTGACGCCGATCGCACCGCACAGCCTCACAGTGCGTCCGTTTATCGCACACGGGGACGCGGAGATAAAAGTGGAGATGCATTCCACTTATGAACGCTTAGATCTATTTATTGACGGACAACGCGAAACGCACACCCTTGCAAGAGAAGCAGAGATAAAAGTACGTAAGGCAAAACGGACAATTCAACTTATCCGATCTCAAAATCATAGCTACTATAAAGCATTGCGCGAAAAGTTGATGTTAGGTGAAAGAATCAAATAAGATATTTTGGGTTTTTAGAAGGAAAAAACCGTGATAGAAGCGATCTCTATCCGCAACATTGCCCTAATAGACGCACTTGAACTGGAACTCTCACCGGGATTAAACATCTTCACCGGTGAAACAGGAGCAGGGAAATCCGTTATCCTTAAATCAATTGGTTTGGTTTTAGGTGAACGAACTTCTGCTGATATTGTGCGGGAGGGCACTGATTTTGCGGCTGTGGAAGTCAGTGTTGTGCCATCATCACCGCTGCCCATAGATACAGAGTCGGAAGATACCCTAGTACTCTCAAGACAAATAAGTGCAAATGGTAGAAGCCGATGTCGTATCAATGGGGAGTTGGCAAATTTAAAACAGTTAGAAGAAATCGGCGCTTTATTGGTTGATATCCATGGGCAACACGAACATCAATCGTTGTTTAGAACCGAAATGCATCTTGAGTTGTTAGACGACTTCGGGGAAACCGACACAGAACGTCAACAGGTTAGTGAAAAGTATCACCATCTGCTTGATTTGCAACGGGAGATGGATTCACTATTACATACATTGCGAACATCGGAACGCGAAAAGGAACTACTTGAATTTGAGGTGAAGGAACTTGCTTCAGCAAATCTCCAAGAAGGTGAAGAGGAAGAGCTGAATGCTGAAATGCGAGTACTAAATAATGCAGAAGAATTATACGAGTCCGCCAATTTGGTGTATGAACAACTTGATGGTCAAGGACAAGCGGAATTTGGAGGCACAAGTTCTGGAGGTAGCGTTTCAGTATTACAAAATCTGAGAGATTCCGCTAAGACCTTTTCTAAATTGTCTGAAATGGATGCAAGTCTTTCAGAGTTGAGCGAGCGGATAGATTCATCGTTATATGAGCTTGAGGATATTGCTTCACAAATTCGGCAATATGCAGACACTGTGGAGTTTAATCCGATGCGTCTTGCCGAAGTAACTGATCGATTGGAACTTATTTCTAAATTCAAGCGGCGATATGGTAACACGATTTCGGAGATGATAAATTACCATGCCGAAGCAGAACGTAAGTTGGAGGATTTAGAACTCGGTTCTGAAAAGAGTGATGAACTTAAAGCGCAAATTCGTGAAATAAAACTGGAGGCGCAGGAATTGTGTATTGCGTTGTCCGAAAAACGCAAAAAAGTTGCTGAAAGACTTTCAACATTGGTAGAAAAGGAACTCCAAGAGTTGGGAATGGAGAAAGCGGAATTTCGGACAGCGGTAGAGCCGGTCCAAGATGATAACGGTCTATTCCTAATTGATGAAAAACGGTATGCTTTTCGCGAGCATGGCATGGATAAAGTTGAGTTCTTAATTGCGCCTAACGTCGGGTCTGAGTTGCGTCCGTTAGCAAGAATCGCATCGGGCGGGGAAATATCACGTGTCATGCTGGCACTAAAAACAGTGTTGGTTCAAGTTGACAACATCCCGACTGTGCTTTTTGATGAGATTGATAGCGGCATCGGTGGCAAAATCGCTGATATCGTTGGTATGAAATTGAAAGAACTTTCTCAATCTGCCCAAGTTATCTGCATCACACATCTACCGCAGATTGCCCGTTTCGCTGATCGTCATTTTCTGGTTGAGAAAGAGGTAGTGGGTGAACGAACGTTGATTAATGCTAAACCGTTGATAGAAGCTGAACGAGTCATAGAAATCGCCCGTATGCACGGTGGAAAAGAGACGGAAGTCGGACTGGCACATGCGCGTGAACTATTGAGTGGATAGTCCCACTCAAAGGATCATAAAAATGGATGAAAGGTTTACACAATCAAACGGCACAAACGTCTATACCGGCTGTGAGTTGCTCGTCAAAGGTGCATTAGAAAGCGGGGTCAGCCTAATGACAGGATATCCCGGTTCACCGCTTGCTGAGGTATTTGATGTCCTTGAACGCAACGCGGATCTCCTGAAATCAAATGGAATCGTAGCGCAGATAGCCAATAATGAGGCGTTAAGCATAGCCCGGTTAAACGGTTCGCAGATGGCAGATATGCGGGCAATTGCGTTTATGAAGAGCGTTGGGTTGCACGTTGCGTCTGATGCACTTGCCATTAGTAATTTGGCAGGTACAACCGGTGGTGCTGTCGTTGTGGTGGGTGATGATACCTGGTCCTATAGCACACAAGTTCCCGCAGATTCTCGGTTTTTAGCGCGGCATCTCTATATGCCGCTTTTAGAACCATCCACTTGGCAAGAGATGAAGAATTGGATTAATTACGCATTCGAAATTTCTGCTGATGCAAACCTCTATACCTGCTATTTAACCACGCAGAATCAGGCAGATGGCGGTGGAAATGTTGAGCTTAATCCCAACTGTTATCCTACTATTAGCCAAATTGCACGAACAGAATTGAATACGGAGTTAATCTCTATAGACGATCGCGTGGTTTTGCCTCCTGATACTGCTCGCATTGAAGTAGAAACACTTCGTGAACGTCTACCCGCCGCGCTTGAAACAGCAAAACGTTTGGGTATCAACGAAATCCTCTATCCGACAAATGGTAATGGAAATTCAGCATCGGTTCAAGCTCAACATAGAATCGGATTCGTGACGTCTGGTTTCAGTTATGTTTATCTGGAACATGCTTTATCCGAACTAAATCTCAGCGGTTCCATCCCTATCCTCAAACTCGGTATGACACACCCGCTTGACGAAGATATCCTCTATGAGTTTGCGGAAGAAGTAGATGAACTGTTTGTCATTGAAGAGAAACGCCCTATTCTGGAAAATGAAATTAAGGCATTCCTAACACATAAGTATCAGGAGGGGAACCTGGATAAGTCCGTCAAAGTGTGGGGTAAACATTTCCCGGAAAAGTTACCTGGCATTCCAATAGAAGCGGGATTAGACGCTTCTATTCTAATTCAACGTTTAATGTCTCTCTTTTCAAACAACGGAAAAAATACTCAATATACCAAAAGCGTCCCTGTTGATACTGAACTTTTTGAAAAGGAGGCGCAGCTGCAGCAAGAGGTCGCTCATATCAAGACTGATATTCCAGCACGTACCCCAACCTTCTGTCCCGGATGTCCACACCGAGATTCCTCCAGTGTTCTTCTGGAAATTACAAATCAATTTATAGATGCCGCGTATATGCAGAAGCATCACAGTTCACCGCCTATTGATCTTGTTTTTCACGGAGATATCGGGTGCTATTCAATGCTAAAATACGAACCCTTTCCACGCTTGATGCACAATCTCTCTGCAATGACTTTAGGTGGTGGTGCTGGCGCTGGTATTGATCCCTTCATTGTCAATAAGCAGATCGTTTTTATGGGGGACTCAACCTTCTTTCACGGTGGTATGTCCGCAATTTCCGATTCCATCAAAAATAACCAAGATATCGCCTATATTATTTTAGATAACCAAACAACAGCCATGACAGGACACCAACCGACACCTGCCGGCGAAATAGACATCCTTGGGAATCCAACTTTTGCCCAAGACATAGAAAAAGTTGTACAGGGACTGGCTGGAAATTCCGAGATTACGATTGTCCGAGTGAATCCGGAAGATCGGTTGAACTATAAAAAATATCTTGAGAAGGCGATTTTGAGAGATGGTGTGAAAATTATTATTGCAGATAAAGAATGTGCAATTACTTTCCATAGACGCCTCCGACGTGAACAGCAAGCAATTAAAGAAAAAGAGGGCTTCTTAAAGGTCGAAAAACATATCAATATTACACCGGAAGTCTGTGAATTTTGTTTAGAATGCACAAAATCTACGGGATGTCCTGCCCTAAAAATTGTTGATACCGACTACGGGGACAAAATCGCTATTGATCGTTCTAATTGTGTAACCGATGGTGCTTGTGCGCGAATTAAATGGGCATGTCCCTCCTTTGAAGAAGTTATCGTAACACGCAAACGTCCCCCTCGTACGCAACATATTCAGCAAATTGAGAAGCCAAAACAGAAGGACGAAAACGCTGCGAATATGTGGGAAGATTCAGAGTTATCTGAATTGCTTTCACGACTGGGAATAAACGGAGCCGCCCCTTTGCCGCCACCGCCGCCACAAACTTTTGATAAAGCATGGAGTGCATACGCAGCTGGTGTCGGTGGAATGGGTATCGGCACAATCTCTAAAATACTTGTTGTTGCAGGGTATATTCAAGGATATGATGTGCATTTCTGTGATAGAAAGGGTTTAGCGATACGGAATGGGGGCGTTTATACACACGTTACCTATACAACTAATGGTTACAAGATTTCACCGATTATCCCTTACGGCAAGGCGGATCTTGTCTTAGGGCTTGATATTTTAGAGACGGTTCGGGGCATTTCAGCCGAATCGGTCTTCCGTGTTGCATCGTCTGGACGTACTGCCGCCGTTGTTAATACCGCAAAAACAGAGACAATGACAACCCTCATCGGGAAAGATAGTTTTGAGCCTGATGATTTAGAAGGGACTATTGAGAAAAATACGAATGCGTATGTTGGGATCAATTTGTTTGACATTTCGGAACAATTGTTCGGCACAAAACTGTACGCGAATATCATGCTAATAGGGGTCGCGTTCCAACGCGGCTTAATGCCACTTGCATTGGAACCGTTGAAACTTGCTTTGAAGCAGATGGTCAGGCGTTCCGATTTACAACAAAATCTTAATGCTTTTGAGATTGGTAGATACCTCGCAGTCCAGGAAAACGTTGATAGCAATCTACTGCAACATATATCCGATGTTTCAAAACAAACTTATGCAGAGACATTAAAAGAAAAAAGTGGTATCCTATCAGAAAAATTCAGAGGTAAACGTCTTGTTGATTTTTATGTCAATTTAGTCGAGGGAATCGTTAAGAAAGTTCAGTTGGATGACCCGACACATCGTAGTCTTGCACTCTATATCTACGATCTGATTCAGTTTGAAAATATAAACTACGCGCAGTTATACATTGAGAAGATTGAACAAGTTTACGAAAAAGACTTTGGTGATTATCGCGCCACAAAATCTGCTATAAAATACTTACACAAAGTGATGCTGATTAAGGATGAAGTATATGTTTCACATCTGCTAACAAGTAAAGAAAAACTTGCCCGCGATAAGGTCCGCTATAATGTTGATGAGAGAAACGGTGATAAAATTCGCTATCTTCATCTCAATCGCCCCCATTTTACTGTGATGGGTTTCGATATTGAACATGATGTTGATACGCGAAATTGGATGTTGCACCTGATGAAACGGATGAAATTTCTGAGACGCTGGTTATCGCAGTGGCACGCAAAAGAGAAGGAATTCCGAAATTGGTATATTCGAGAAGTGATAGATACATTTGACCCAACTGATGATGGAAACTATGACAAACATGTCCAAGCATTAGAATGCCCTGAAACCGTTCGAGGATATAGGGAAATTCGGTATCCGACAATGGAAGAAGCGAAACAGAAGGTGGCGAAATTGCTCGCTTCAGATTAGCATATTATACCAAAATAACTTGATCCTATTTGGTAGGCGCGCTTTGATGAAGATTAATTTTTTGATTCGGTAAAGTTGATTTCCCATGACCGATAGGAGCGTTTAGGAAGCCGCTCCTACCAGTGGTGGCAATATGTACAGAAACTTTACACATCCATCCTGGATGGTTTATTGACAACTTTTCGCAATATTGCTATATTACTGTTATTTTATGGAACAGCTACGATGGAGTCTCTTGCAAGATCAACGGAGGTCTAAAATGCGGTTTTGGAAATGGACAATCTTATGCCTTTTGCTGCTGCTTTTTTCAACTGTTGCAAGTGCCAAAATCGTTTTTATATCAAAACGTGGTAAACATGTTGATTTTGATGGTTTTTTTCATTTTGAAGGTGTTTATGAAATATATACTATGGAGGATGATGGCAGCAATTTAACGCTAATTACCGCTTCACCGGAGGCTGGGCATCCGCGCTGGTCAGCTGATGGCAACCAGATTGTGTATCCAGGCCACTCTACAATCCATCTGATGAATGCTGACGGCACGAATATCCGACACATCACCCACCCTATAAGAAATAATATGTTCGATTTCTATCCAACTTTTTCACCCGATGGAGAAAAAGTTGTATTTGCAAGGTCGGAGAAAATAGATGGTGAATGGAATAATAACGGCTACGTGCTGCATCTTAAGAGCGGTAAGCTTGAGAAAATTTCTGATCATGACATCATTTCCCCGGATTGGTCGCCAGATGGCAAACAAATTGTATTTCTAATACACGATGTTCCTTTTATCGGGACGGGTGGAAATGTCTATATTATGGATTCCGATGGCGATAATATGCGGAGACTGGTACCGGAAGCACCACAGGATGAATTGTTCATAACTCGACACAATCCACGTTGGTCACCGAAAGGGAAACAGATACTGTATACACAAGAAGAGTTTACCCAGCAGAAAAAGGGCCCGAATGGCATAATAAATACCCCGAAGGCGTATCAGTATTATATCTGTGATCTAAATGGTAAAACGTTTAAGCAGTTAAATATACCGATCCACTGGGATCCTGGAAGTATTGACTGGACAGATAATGGCAAATCGGTAGTTTTCAGTGCGCGTCAGGTAAAGTTGAACGAACCAGAACTGCCCCCTGATGAAGTTCCATCCAGCAATATTTATAAGTATCATATTGCTACCGAAAAAATAACAACTTTGTTAGAACGTCCCGTGAGTGATATTGCCGTGGATTGGGTAAGTAATAGTCCGTATGTAGTGTCGCCCGTGGGTAAACTCACGCTTCAGTGGGGACACCTCAAGCAAACGGATTGATTCAGACGCAGATCATGTCGGATTTCACGTTGTTCAAGTTATAGATGTTAACATAAGGACATGTCTCTTGTGGAAGGGCTTTGTCCGCCCGATTTTTTAGATGGATAAATTACACACAATCACCGGCCACACAAAAATTGTTGGGGTAATAGGCGCACCGGTAGAACATAGTCGTTCACCCCAAATGCATAACGCTGCCCTTGCCAAAGCAGGACTTGATTATGTTTATGTTCCGTTCCATGTGGCTGCTGACGCAGTCGCTGAGGCGATGCATGGGTTTAAGGCACTCAACGTGGTCGGAATCAATGTCACGCTGCCACATAAACAAGCGGTCATTCCATTTTTGACATCTATTTCGCGGGAGGCGGAACTCATTGGTGCTGTAAATACACTTACTTTTAATGATGAAGGGATACATGGTGAAAATACAGATGCTCCTGGATTTTTAAGAGCGTTGGAGGAGACAGGCGCATCCGTGCCAATCGGAAAAGATGTTGTTGTGTTAGGTGCAGGTGGCTCAGCGCGGGCAGTTGTGGTCGCTTTGGCACTTGCAGGTGTGCGTTCAGTCATTATTGCCAATCGAACGGTATCAAAGGCGGTCGCATTAGCAGAAGAACTTTCCGAAAAGATCAATGTGCAGGAGGTAACCGGACATAAAACCATACTTGAAGGCCTGGGATTAGAGGATTCCCGTTTGCCAGATGCGGTGAAAGGTAGCGCATTGCTCGTCAATACTGCCTCATCAAGTATGGATACCTCACATCCACTTTTGGTTGACCCGAATTGGTTGCAACCGAGCACTACCGTCTACGATATTGTATACACTCCGCCCATGACAACGTTATTAACAGCAGCAGATGAAAAAGGATGCAAAATAGTTGGTGGAATCGGTATGCTGGTGCATCAGGGAGCAATCGCTTTTGCACGGTGGACAGGTGTTGAACCGTGTGTGAAAACCATGCGACAAGCACTTTCATAGCAGAAAACAGGTTTAGTAATTTCTCTAACTCTATTAAAACTCGTTTATAATCCAGACACAAGCGGCGTAAATTATGAACTTTTTCTGAAAGGAACAAATATGCAAGACGAACAGCGAACAGATATACAAAGCGAACAGCAAACAGAGGAAGAAAAACAACCTACTGGAGAAGGTAAAGCCATACGTTTTGTTATTTTAGGTGTCCCTTATTCTATTAAACCGACAGAGGAGTTAACCGCTGAGGACATTGACATCTTGGTCACTTATGTTAAGCAGCGGATAGAAAGTTTTACGCAGAAAGGCTATGACCATACGCGAATTCCGATCCTTGTCGCTTTTGACATAGCAAATGAGTTACGGGAGTTACAAAAATTTTACGAATTACCAATTAACCGTGCTATTGACAAACTTAAGTTTGTTCTTGAACCTGAAGTTGATTCACAGGCGGAAAAAAGGTAAATCCCGTAAATTTGGTATAAGTCCCGTTAAGTTTTGATACATTGATTCTTGTCAAAAACAATTACATATCAATTTTTATTGAATTAAACGCGAAATTGTGTTAAACTATTATAATAATCTTATTGTGGAGTAAATACATTGCACACTTACGCATCAATTTTTGGGAGGAATTCCATGAAAACTATAGGAACACTTACTTTTACTACTCTTTTGGTAATAAGCATTACCGCTATTGGTTGCGGTAAGTTAAGCCAAGAAGAGTTTGAAATGTGGAAAAATGAGCACGTTACACAGATTGACCAGTCCACTACTGAAATTAAAGCACAAGTTACAAAGCTTGAAGGAAAGGTCGATCAAAATAATAAGGCCACGATGGAGGCTATCTCCAAAATGAAGGATGAGGCAATTGCCACATCACAGCAAGGGGATGCTGATACTATCGCTGCTGCCGAGCAAAAAACCAAAGAAGAGATCGCAAAAGCTCGCGCTGACTTAGCAAAAAGCATTGATAGTCAGGGTAAAAAAGCGAGGGATTTTGCAAAAGCTGAAGATGCTAAGGTCCAAAAACAGGTTACGGATCTTGCCAATAGTCTGAATGCACAGGGCATGGATTTGAAGAAAGTCATGTCTCAAATTGCTGCTATGTTAGAAGATATTACCGAACTCAAAGCTGATGCTGCCTCAAAACCAACGCTTTTGGTTACCGTCAATTTCGGCAGTGGGCAAACAGGTTTGTCAAGCAAAGCTAAAGAGATGGTTGATGGTATCGTTAGCCAAATTATGGAAAACCCGGAAGCTGAAATACTTGTCGTTGGACATGCAGATGGAACGCCGGTATTACGTGGTAGTCACCGAAGCAATTGGGATTTGTCTCAAACACGAGCAAACTCCGTTGTTAAATATTTAAAAAGCAAAGGTGTTGACGCTGCCAGAATTAAGGCTGTTGGAAAAGCACATACTGATCCGGTCGCATCGCAAAATACCGCTGCTGGTAGAGCGATGAATCGCCGGGTAGAAGTGATTCTTAATCCATCCGGTTCTATGATGTAACCTGTTATCCTTTCGGATTTACTCAATTTACTGCCCAGTGTTGTTAGGATGCCCTAATCTTGGGCATCCTACTTTTTTTAATTTTGTACCTGTCTTAGGAATTCAGATATTATCTCAGTTTTTGTAGCGTGAATACTCAAAATAATGCGTTATCTTGTCATAATTCTGTTATCAGTGTTCATTATTTCCAACACTTCACGTGCTGAACCTTCCAATGGACAAGCAGCACGCCCCCCATCTATCTTAAACAGTTTTTTTAGACAACACCTACAAACTTCATCACTGCAGTTTTCTGTCTTTTCTTATAAACCAGAATTAGGGGATCTAACTAATATTCTACAGAGTGCTGGCGTATCCAAAACTCCGGTTGCTATGATGCCAACGCTTTCAATCGTCTTTCAGCACATACCCGAACTTGATTCAAGAATAGAAATTGGCTATTGGCAAACGCAACTCGATATACCACCACCGACTGCAACATCTCTCACGGCCACGCTTGTGCCCATATCCTATCAGTTAATCTATCGTCCGGTGCTCCTATATGAATATTTGCCGATCTATTTCGGTGCCGGCATCGGTTTTTTGAGAGCCAACTTTGATGGCGGTATAGTTGATGTGCTTGCAGCACAAGGTATATCGCTTAATGATAGCGCATCGACTACAACAGGTTATGTTATAGCGGGTGTTGAGTTGTTTCAATGGGAATCGCAACACAGGACTCGCGCAGCTATAGGAAATAACGTGTCTATCAGTTTTGAATTAAAACGAATCTTAAAAACCGTTGAAACCACCGGCCCTCAGCCACTAAATATAATTCTTGATGGAACTGCGATTGGATTCGGGGTTAGATCGCAGTTTTAATCGTTTTTACGGATGTCCTTCAAACAACAAGTAGCCCGTCCCCTTCCGTTTTTAATTTTCATTGTGTTCGGGGGTATTCTTGGACACTATTCAGAGACACCGCTTGCTGTTTTGTGTCTATTAGTTGCAACAGGGTCATTTGTATTCTTCGGCATGGAGTTAGCTCTCTATGTCCTCTTTATCTGCCTTCCCTTCTCCTTTCGTTACATAATTCCGCAATTTCTTGAAATTCAAACACCGACTGAGCCGTTATTAGGCATGCTCAGTGCTGTTTATTGGTTAAAAAAGATCTTAGATTACGTGCTGGGACAGCAAAAGACCATCCCGACCTTTCCATTTTTATTGCCTGTTTGTGCCTTTATATTTGTCACATTCCTATCCGCCATTAATACGCCCGACCTATTTGGTACTTTAAAAGGCGCGTTTCGTGCTTCTACCTACATAATGTTCAGTTTGGTCCTATATGATTTAGTGCAACATCGCCAAAGTTTAAATCGTTTATTTATTTCCTCCTTTCCAAGTGCAGCAATTGCTGTTGTCTGGACGGTTATTGTGTTGCTCTACCATATTGATCAATGGCAGTGGACAAGTGCGTTCCGGAGTTCTCCGTTCACGAATTACTCAGTCTACGGTTCATTCACGGCAATCTTCTTTTTAATTTGTCTGAGTCGTCTGCTATTTGATAATCAACAATATGACCGTGTTATGTGGATAGGGTGGTTTGTCTGCTTCGGAATAGGTCTAATTATGTGTTTTTCGAGGGGGGTATGGCTCTCTGTTATCGTTGCAGTTGGATTCATGCTAATACAATTGGGCAGAGGTGTCACACAGAAAAAGATTCTGTTTATTGGCGTTGTGTGTCTCGTCTTATTGGTATGTTTAAGTTTGCCCGGTGTCTACAGTGCAGTCGTTGAACGTATTTCGTCTACAGTAGATGTTAATTATGCCTCTAACCGAGCACGCCTCATGCGATGGGGACAAGCCACCACTATGTTTCTTGAAAGCCCTATTTTGGGTAAGGGGTACGGGGCTTTTGCCATGCTCTACGAGGAAGATGTTTCGCTTGTGGGCAGCTACATAGCACAGTTTCAGTTGGGAGCACACAGTGAATATCTTCAAGTTATGGCTGAACTGGGAATTGTCGGGTTAGCAGTATGGATATGGCTCAACCTTGCGTTCTTACGTTACGGCTTTCGTGCCCTCAAAAGGATTGAGGATGGCTTTTACCGCGCCACTGTTATTGGTCTGATGGCAGCTGAAATTTCTTTGATGGTGCATTTTATTGTGAATAATCTACTGAACGGTGATGCGATCGGTGTGCCGTTCTGGGGAATTTACGGTTTATTGCCTGCTGTTGTGCAAATAGCAGAGCGAGAAAAGGAAAATTTACCACAAGAAAACGAAAATAGGGTATAATCTAACGAACCGCATAGATGTCAAATTTGGAGTGAAACATGAATATTATTCACATTATTTCAGATACATTCAGACGAGATAACTTAGAAATTTTTGGAGGCAAGGGTTATAGTCCTGCACTCAACGCCTTCGCTGAAAAATGCGTTGTTTTTGACAAAGCCTATGTGTGCAGCTACCCAACCGTGCCGATCCGTGGCGACTTGGTAACTGGCGAGGTCAGTATTTGTCGTCGGGGATGGGAACCGCTGCAACGTAACGTGCCTGTCATTGCGAACGCACTCACAAAAGCAGGTGTTGTCAGCATGATGATTGCGGATACGCCACACCATCTTAACAACGGATTTCTATATAATCGAGGCTTTACAGGGTGGAAGTGGATTCGTGGACAGGAAAGCGATCTATTAGAAACCCACCCTTATGACTTTGATACAGAAGAAGGACTGCGCTATCGTGAACACACGCGCCCACATCCGAACAAGTTACCCGCGGGAATCTTCAACCATCTTAAAAATAGCGATTCTCGGAGAAATGAAGCGGATACCTTCGTTGCACAAACGGTGCGAACTGCGTGCGACTGGCTGGAACGCAATTATCAACACGAAAATTTCTATCTGATGGTAGACACCTTTGACCCGCATGAGCCATGGGATGTGCCGGATTGGTATATCAGACGGTTTGACCCAGACGATTACGACGGCCCGGAACCTATCTATCCAACCTACGGTCCAAACAATATGGACGAACGTACAACCCAACGTCTCAATGCACTCTACCGTGCCGAAGCGTGTCTTGTAGACAACTGGATTGGACATCTGCTGCGGAAAATTGATTATATGGGATTGATGGAAAACACGATGATCATCTTCATGGCAGATCACGGCTTTCTGTTAGGTGAGCATGGACTTATTGCGAAAAACCTCGGTATGTACGAAGAGATTGTTCATATACCTTTGCTTATTTATTATCCTGAAGTCACACCCCGCCACACAGATGCGCTTGTGAGTATTATTGATATTCCTGCAACTGTGATTGATGCTTTTGGGGCAGAACGCGGCAAACAGGTAGAAGGCAGTAGCTTGCTGCCAATTGTCATGGGAGAAACCGACACAGGCAGAGATTATGCGATAACCCACGGTGCATGGGGTGGCGGATGGAGTCCTGATGGCGGAAGTCCGCACGGAAGTGTTACTGACGGCACATGGTCTTTATTATTGGAGAATAAAGGGGCACCGCAACATCTATTCCATCTTCCTTCGGATCCTGAACAGCTGAAGAATCGGTTTGAGTCCGATACAGACGAGGCACGCCGACTCTACCAAGCGTTTTTGGAATTCTTGGGGCAGCACGGCGGGCCTGAGGCTATGGTTGAACAATTCCAAAATAGATGGCCACTTTGACCCATTAATTTTACTAATTTCTTGACGCAAAATACGATTTTGATTAACATAAAAAGGAGGTAAAACTTTATGAATACACGAAATTTGGTTGCTGAATTTGTCGGCACTTTCGCGCTGATCTTTATCGGTGCAGGTGCGTTAGCAATTGATAAAGGAGGCTTAGTAGGCGTTGCACTTGCCCACGGGTTGGTCATTGTGGCATTTGCGTATGCCTACGGACATATCTCAGGCACACATATTAATCCTGCTGTGACGCTTGGACTCTTGGTAGCAGGTGAAATTCGATTTGGTGCAGCCATAGGATATTGGATTGTTCAATTTGCTGGTGGAATTGCAGGGGCATTGGTGCTTAAAGCAGTACTACCGGTAGATGGTGATTTGGGTGTAACTATTTTAACTACCGGTGTAACTCCGATGCAGGGACTGATCGTTGAAATCGTCCTAACATTTTTCCTCGTTAATACGATATTCAATACTGCTGTAAGTGGAAAGGCGGGGAACTTTGCTGGACTCGCTATCGGGTTAACTTTAGTGCTTTGCATCTTGATGGGTGGTCCTTTGACACGTGCTTCGCTCAACCCTGCACGGACGTTGGGCCCTGCTATTGCAAGCGGTAATTACGCTGATATTTGGCTCTATTTTGTCGGCCCGTGCGTAGGTGCGATGCTCGCAGCATTTCTCTATATCGGTGTTTTAAAAGAGAAAGGTGCTGAAACCGAGTAGTTGGTAATATTAAATAAAAATAGGCTGATGCTTTTTAGCATTAGCCTGTTCTTATTTTTGCAAGGCACAGAGGCCCTGCACTACAATATGGTGGATTAAGTCTCAACGTTGATCGGAATTTCCGTTGGTTTTGCCTCTTCCGTTTTCGGAATCTCAATTGTCAAAACTCCATCCTCGAATTCGGCTTTTATATCATCAACTTTCGCATTCGGTGGAAGTGGGAGTACACGTTTAAAACTTCCATATCGCAATTCCGACCGGCGTGGGTGTTGTGTTTCATCTGTCTGCTTCCGCTCCTTTTTCCCTTTTACCTTCAATAGATCGTCAGTTACAGAAACACTAACATCGTTTTGTGAAACGCCAGGAAGTTCAACTAACACTTCATACTTATCTTCAGAAACAGAAAACTCAATGGGTGGATGCCAATTGAATTTTCCTCTTTTCATTTTTCCCTCACGATACGCGAACCTTCTGTCAAAAACGTGCCGCATCCGATTGTGGTGTAGGAAAATATCACGCATTGGATGATGTGGTCTGAAGTTTGCGTGTGCTGAACGGCGACGATTTCTCCTACCTCTCGGTGGCCGATGTTCCCAATTTCCGCGTGCTACAAGTGGTCGGTGTCGTCGTGGACCTCTTGCTTGTGATTGTGGTCCCTGTCTTTCAGCCTCAGCCTGTCGCGAACGGTGACGATGTCTCCTGTTCTGTCTGGGACCGGTTTCTTGTGTCGGACGACGTCTCCGTGGCCCCTGGAAAGCACCTCTGCGACCGGGTTGTGGTCTATTTTTCATTTCAATTCTCCTTTTCTAATCTTGTATTCTAAATTTAGAATACAAGAATTATTCTCTTTTCATTAGTATTTGACCACTATACCTATGAAATGTTCGAAATAAGTGATGCAAAGTTAACAGGGCAGGCACAATCAATTGTACCTGCCCTATTGTTTATGGAATTATTTTAACTCTCCTGCGGAGCATCCGCAGCTGATTCAGCAACGATTGGAATTTCTTTCGGTTTTGTCTCTTCAGGTTTTGGGATAGACAACGTCAGGACACCGTCCTTGAATTCAGCTTTGATGCTGTCAGTCTCGACTTTCGGTGGCAGCGCAAATTTCCGTTCGAAGCTTCCATAACGCCGTTCGACTCGCCGATAATCTTTGGAATCATCCTCTTCTTCCTGCCGTTTTTCTCCCTTTATGGTTAAGAGGTTATCTTTGACAGAGATTTGGACATCGTCCTTTGTTACACCCGGAAGCTCTGCCCGAACTTCAAAACTATCATCTGTTTCTGTAATGTCAGCCGACGGTCTCCATCTATATTCTTGTGTACCAGGCCTTGCGAAAAATGGCATGAACCGAGCATTATAGAATTTGAAAGGATTTGCTACTGGTTTGCGTAAAGTCAAATAAGTCATTTTTCTTCTCCTTATAGTGTGAAGGCTTATCGCCTGTGTTATAGTATGCATGCCTCAAGGTTATAGGAAAGAGGCGTGCATCATTATTTTGTGTTAAGCATTTGCCGAAATCGGGATTTCAGTCGGTTTTGCCGCTTCCGACTTTGGAATAGTGAGGGTCAAAACCCCATCCTTGTATCCTGCCTTAATATCAGCGGCTTCAACATTCCTCGGAAGGGTAAAACTCCTTTGGAAACTACCGTACCTTCTCTCTACACGGTGGTAGTTTTTGTCATCTGTCTCCTTTTCCTGCTGTTTTTCACCCTTAATCGTGAGTAGGTTGTCAGTTACGGAGATGCGGACATCGCTTTCTGTAACTCCCGGAAGTTCGGTAAGAATTTCAAAACTGTTTTCCGTTTCAGAGATGTCTACTGTGGGCATCCAAGAAGTGGACTCACCACTGGTTTCACTTTCCTGAGAAGCGAATAGATCTCCGAAGATTTTTCCCATCTCGTTATGGAGGTTGAAAAGATTTCCTACCGGTCTGCGTGTTGCTAAATGTCTCATTTTTCTTCTCCTTTTGATTTTAGGTTTATGTAAATTTTATACGCAAGTCCTGTGCCAATTTTTTTGACACATTTCAATTGTTTACCAACTATTTATAGTTATAAGCAATTTATATGCCAAAACACCATTTTTTATCCAGAATAAGTGGCAATAGCGTAAAAAGCCTGCTCGCTTACTGAATCTATAGAAATCTTGTGGGGAAATTGACTGCGGTAAGATTCTAATTTTGATCCTTAATAAGAAAACATACGAGTTAATTTATATGAAAAATCCATCTGCCATATTGACATATCCGTGCCATTTTGAAATGGTGTCTATGTCAAAAAGGCGGACGGTAATGGGGAATTATAAATGAATTAGGAGAGGAAGAGAGGGGATATTCTATTTATTCTGGTCCGAAAGTTGAGCGCGTATACCCGCGGTAACAGTTTGCAAGGCTACAGGATTATCATTCAAAAACGGAATAATTAGGTCCGCATATTTTTTACAAGGTTCTGTGTAAATTGGGAAATTAGGGAGTACATCTCGTCGGTACCAACTGATTGCGCTTTCAAGGCTTCCGCTGCGTGTGCCGACATCGCGGAGCATTCGCCGCAGCACACGTTCATGTGCGTCAACATCCAAAAAGATTTTAATATCTATTAACTCACGGAGCTGTTGATTCCAATAGATAAGGTGCCCCTCCACTATTACGACATCGCTTGGTTCTATAATTTTCTTTTCATCACCACGTTGCGCTGCACGGGTTCCGGGTATAGGTGTCTCAATCGGGTTTCGCGAACGAAGTTTTTCAACATCAGCAATAAGCACATCCCAACACACTGCGTCCGGATGATTGGCTGTTACAACTTTTTCGCGTTCTTCAGGTGTGTATTCTGACCAATCCCGAAAATAGGAGTCTTGGTGTAACGTTATAGGTGAAAATTCAGCAAGTTGTTCTGCCAAAGCAGTGGCGAACGTTGTTTTTCCAGAGGCTGAACCACCCATAATCCCAACGGTGATTGGTTTAATCGAATCAATTTTTGCCATTTTTACGCTTTCATTCAAATTTGTTATTAGCTGTAAATAAGAATAGAATACCATAAATAAGGGTTATTGTCAAACTCTGAATCATTTGACTTCGGTAGAGTTTTTATGTTATCCTATTTAATGAAACGATGGATTGCGCCTCCAGCAAATTATAGCATCAGACCTTACCTAACACTATCTTTTATCATGGAGAAAGAATATGTTTTGGGAACAGATTGAATCACAATTCAAAGTCGCTGCTGCACATCAATTTTTATTACACTTTAATGTGCATGATTTGCAACACGATGAAGCCTACGGTTATTTACCCGCTATAGACTATTTGATGGAGCAACTGAATGTGCTCGGGTGCCGTTTAGTCCTTGGATACAACGCAACACAAGGGATTACGTGGCCCAATGCGGGAAAGTGGATAGAAACACAGAAAATTTTAGGGCTTATTCCTAAAGACCAAGGACCTCCAGCAGAGACTGATGATCGCAAAAGAATTAATAGTCAACTTGCACTTCATAAACTTCATGAGGATCCATTTCTTAAAAGCGAGCCGTTGCCGACAAAGGAATTGGCAAACAAGCTGCATGATCTCCTGAAACAAGAAAGGGTCAGGATAGGTTTGATTATCAATAACCTTGAACAGATTGCCCCGAACGATCCTATGTTTGATACAGGTGCAACAGATAACCTACAATTCTTCTTCCATCAACTTCAAAATTGGGCATCAGACCTTGAAATTCGTAGGAAAAAGCATATAATTCTACTCCTTACACAAAATACTTACGATATTCATCCGCATTTTCTTGTGAATCAAGAAATACCTATAGTGGAGGTGCCGTTCCCAGATTTCGAAGAACGTTTGGAGTTTATTGAGCACTTGAGTACTATTCCGCAAGAAATTTCAGAACAAGATTCTCCAGATCAGAAGGTAGAAGTACGATTAAACCTTGGGAATGATCGCGAAAAGCAAACCTTAGCACGAGATATGGCAGGTTTAAATCTTTTCGGTATCCACGACTTGGTACGGCACGCAGCTTCTTTAAAACAAAAAGTGGAAGGCCGAATACTCGCCAACTATCGGTACCAGAGCGTCAAGACATTTAGTCACGGAATTATTGAAGTAAGTGAACCACTCACCGAACCGAAACAGCATTGGTCAAATCATGTAACAAGGGTCATTCAAGATGTTGTAGACGGTTTAAATGAGCAGGATTTGAGGCGCGTGCCGCGCGGGCTGCTTCTACTTGGACCAACCGGTAACGGAAACATTTTTGCAGCGCGTATGTTAGCTGGACAGACAAATATGGCGTTTGTCCGACTTCGTTACGCAAGTCAGATAAGCGAAGTATCCATCAGCATTAATGACAACGGGGCAAGCTACGATAGAAACTTGAATTCCGCTATTAACTTTATTCGCGGGCTTGCACCAGTCGTTGTATTTATGGATGAAATTGAGCAAGCTTCGCCCCATACAAGCATGAAAACAGCGAACTTGGAACGCCCCTTTCCTGCTATTCTCACGAATGCTATCAGTGACACTTCCTTGCATGGTAAGGTAATATGGGTTGGGACATCAAGTCGTCCTGATCTAATCCCGCCTATCTTTCGACGCCCTGAGATCTTCAGTCACAAATTGGTACTGCTCCCACCTATACGGGAAAGTAGAGCCGGTATTTTACAGTTTTTCTGTCGATTTCACACACAGGAAAAAATTGATTTCCAGGAGATTACAAGAGACGAAAAACTACGGGGCGTGAGTGTTAACGATCTCAATCTAATTGCACGACGGAGCCATAATCTTGCAAAACGAAAAAATCGTTCTACTTTCACAGAAGAAGATTTACGCGAAGTGGTAGCAGATTTTATGCCAGACTATTCTCCAGAGATGCGAATGTTTATGACATTATTGGCTTTACAAGAGGCAAATTCCCGTGCTATGCTACCAGATAGGCTGCCGCCACCATACCGAGAGTTTGTGAACGAAAACCGGATTGACAAAACAAAGATTAACGTTCGATTGATGGAACTCGGCAAAGAACTTGGATTGAGTGCTTAAGAATTTAGTGCTGTTATAAACAGAATGCTCCTGTTGCAAATCAACAGGAGCATTATTATTCTACTTGCTTGAATAATCCATATTTAGCCACACACGGCTAAATTTTGCATGAAAATTGTGAGGTATTTCCTCACAGTGTATTACTCTTCTTCGTAGCGGCTTTGATAGCGCGGTCCAGAACGTCGTTCGCGTGGGCGAGCAGGGTTAACCTTCAACGGACGTCCCATAACCTCTTGACCATCAAGTGCTTCAATTGCGCGTTCACCATCTTCTTGGTTTTCCATCTCAACGAACCCGTACCCTTTAGAACGACCATCATACCGGTCACGGATAATTGTTACCGACGTAAGTGGTCCATGCGGCTCAAAGAGTTCTTCCAAGTCTGTTTCTGTGGCTGCATAGGGCACATTGCCAACGTAGATGTTCATCTCGTTTCTCCTTTTGAAATTGAAATAACGGGAATGTGAGAAAACTGAGTACTGTCAGCATGTTCTATAGGCAGGCATTTGGCAGTAAGCGAAGATTGGTAAAAATGAACTCTGGATTCTCATCAATCTCTTTCGGAAGCCGCTTCACAATCTACAAGAATGCTTCTGGTTCCAAACCGTAAAACTGTCAAAATACTGTGCATAATTTGCGTCGCAGACACCATCACATTTCCCAAACGTTAATATGATACTACAAATTAACAAATTTGTCAAATTTGATTTTACAATTCAATTCTATTTCAGCAATTGGAGTGTCTACTCTAAATTTATTGGTATTATACCAAATTAACGCGATCCATCTCGGTAGGTGCGGTTTCCTAACCGATGCAGAATACCACACGGGGAATCATGGCGAATACCATACGCGCATTCGCCATGATTCATACCGTTGATTTGGCGTATTCTGCCTAATGCTAATAAACAAGATTAATCCTGTTAATTTGGTATTAGTGATAGTTGGAAATCGGAGTTCCCTCGGACGACACACAAGATTCCTGTAGGAATGGAGCTCCAAATAGAGAACCAAAATATAAATGTAGATACAAGAGGAAGGGTAAGAGAGGTTCGCTTCTTACAAGTATAAGTAGACTTTATAGTTGCAATAGGCGAGATTAGGAAACCTCGCCTGCCTGGACGTTCTATTTCGCGTCCATCCAATTATCCGCAATACCTGTTTCTGTCCGAAGCGGCACGCGAAGTGGTAATGCGTTTTCCATCTCTTCGGAGACAATTGCAGCTTGTGCTTCTGCCAATTCATTCGGTGCTTCAAGAATAAGTTCATCGTGGATTTGCAATAGCATCTTCATCGGCAACTGATCTTTGTCAATTCTGTGTTGAACTTTGACCATAGCAGCTTTTATCAAATCCGCTGCGGTGCCTTGGATAACAGTGTTAATGGCTAACCGTTCCCCCAGGCTTTGCCTGCTCTGGGAATGTTCAAAGATTTCAGGGATAGCACGGCGCCGACCGGTTAAAGTAGAGACATAACCTTGGTCTAACGCTTGCTGGACACATGCCTGGAAAAAGGCGTTGATACCTGGAAACCGTTCTTTGTAATCCGTAATCAATTCTCTTGCCTCATCTACCTTCATCCCCTGAATTCGGCGTGCTAACCCTGAAGGCGAAACACCGTAGATGATACCAAAATTGACGATTTTGGCTTTGTCTCTGAGTTCTCGTGATACATCTTCTGGCGTCACCTTAAAAACTTCTGCAGCAACGGATGTATGGATATCCAAATCTTGTATAAATATCTCCATCAGTTTGGGGTCCTCACTGAAATGGGCAAGGACGCGAAGTTCAACCTGCGAATAATCGGCACAGATTAACTTATACCCGTCCGGTGCTCTGAATGCCCGTCGCAGCTGTCGTCCAATCTCGGTCCTCACAGGAATGTTTTGAAGATTTGGCCCGTCAGACTTTAATCGTCCAGTCGCTGTTGTCAGTTGATATAGGTGTGTATGAATACGGTGTGTAGCCTCACTGACAGAGTGTCGCAGCTGTCCAAGGTAGGTGCTTTGAAGCTTGCGAAATTGGCGATATTCTACAATTAAGCGTGGCACAGTTGTTTTCGGATTGTTTACATCCTCTTGTAAGGCAAGTGTTTCAAGCACATTCACATCCGTTGAACGTTTGCCACTTTTAGTGCGCCGCACGGGTTTGAAACCGATTTCATCAAACAAAATGTCTGCCAACTGGGCCGGAGAATCCGTATTAAATGAATACCCTACTAACTCGTGTATCTCTTTTTCGCGTTCATTCACCAGTTGTTCAACCACACCGGTTTGCCTTTTCAATTCCTCAGTGTCACACATGATACCGTTAAACTCCATCAGAGCCAACACTGGACCGAGAGGAGATTCTATCTCTCTAACTAATTCGGTGGTTTCGGTTTCCTTAAGTTTCGGTTTAAAATAGTGATAGAGTTGAAGGACGATATCAGTATCCTCCGAAGCGTACTTCGTTACCACCTCATAAGGAATTTTATCAATCGATGTGGAATCTTCTTTATCACCAATCAAGTCTGAGAGCGGGATCATCTTATGATTTAAGTGGAGTAGTGCAAGATTATCCAGATTATGTGAGGGTTGCCGTGGATCAACGAGCTGGCTTGCCAGCATTGTATCAAAAACAACGCCCCGCAGTTGAATATCGTGCCGAATGAAGATACTTGCATCAAATTTTAGGTTGTGTCCACATTTTGGCAGTTCTGGATTTTCCAAAATCGGCTTGAGTTTAGATACGACTGTTTCCTGATCCAAATGCTTTTCAGGATTAGAAGATCGGATAGGCACATAAACGCCTTGCTTTGGCTCCCAAGAGAAACTAATACCACACAAGGCAGCATTACGATACAAGCCATCTGTTTCTGTATCTACGGAGATAATCGGTTGTGTCGGAAGTGTTTCAACAAGGTCAGTCAACTGTGTTTCCGTAGTGATTGCCGTATAGTTGCCAGATTCTGCGGTCGTAAAATTCCCTTCTTCCAAGATAGCTTCTTTTTTATCTTCCATCGCCTCCAATCGTTCTCTTCTTGTGGTTTGAACATCAGTTTTAACCTGATCGGATACCGCACTCCCTGCAGCCAAATCAGCGATAGGTTTGTGAAAACGTTTGAGTTCAAGTTGATCAAATAAAGGGTTGATTTTACTGAGGTCAGGCGGTTTGATGCGTGCTTGTTCCAAAGAGAAATCCAGTTCCGCATCACGCTTAAGTGTAACAAGTTCTTGGGAAAGAGAGATATATTCCTGTGCTTTCTCTAAATTTTCACGACGTTTTCCTTTAATCTTGTCTATATTTGCGTAGATGTTTTCAAGCGAACCGAAATCTTGCATTAGCTTGGCAGCAGTTTTCGGCCCAATACCTTCAACACCCGGCACATTGTCTGCAGTATCCCCCATCAAAGCGAGCGTATCAATGACTTGGTCCGGTGTAATCCCCTTATTTTCCATAAGTGCGGGAACATCAATCGTTTTCTCGTTACGGATATCAAACATCGTAACTCGGTCACAGAGTAATTGCTCAAGGTCTTTGTCTTTAGAAATGATGCACACATGCACGTCTTGTGTATCAGGCGAATCGAGTATCATTTGTGTGACAGAGGCAATAATATCATCTGCTTCCAGATCCGGTTTGCCGATGACAGGAATTTCAAAGGTCTCAAGTACTTGTTGAATACGGGGGATCTGTGTGACGAGGTCATCCGGTGGAGTCCTCCGATGTCCTTTATAGTCGGGGTAAAGTTCGTTTCGAAAAGTGTCCCCGGGGGTATCAATGGCGGCAATCATATACTGTGCTTTATAATCGGATAAGAGTTTGATCAGTGTTGTCGTAAAGCCGTATATCGCATTGGTGGGTTCTCCAGTGACACCGCTAACCAATCGGGTTTGGATCGCATAAAATGATCGGAAAATTTCAGCGAGCGTGTCAATAATATAGAGCGTTTTCTGATTTTCGTTTGGTGTCATAAAATATTCCTTACGGTTTATAGCGAAATTTAAAACAAGTAAACTTCTACACTATAAATTAAAACGAAAAAACTTACATTCTATTTCATTAATCAAGCTTTTGGATAGTGCCATTTTCGCAGCGAGTCAGATGCAGATAAGCCCGCTTCTTGACCAAGTGCAAAAGCGGTTGCGATTAAGTTTCGCTCCCCAGAGATGATGTCTCCTGCAGCAAAAAGACCGGGAATAGGTTCACCGTTACTATCTAACATCTGCATGTCTTCGTTAGCAATAATTAAGCCCTCATCATCTTTTTGGTAGTCCCACTCATCCAAAAACTTGGTATTCGGAATTAAGCCCTCATCAACGAGGAAGCCGTGGAAATATAACTCAGTGCCATCAATCATCTCAAAACCGAGGAGATCCGTTTTCTCACCGATATGTCGCTTTATTTTTGTGTCAATAATATTGATTTTTCTCTCTTTAATCTGCTTGAGAATAGGAGGTGACATCCCGTGTGGCCGCCCGTTTGTGAGGATAGTGATTTTATCAGTGAAGTCTTGCGCGCCTATCGCTGCTTCATAGATATAATCGCCCACGCCGAGGAGTGCAAGGTGTTCATTTACGTGCAAATGTCCATCGCAGCGGATGCATACATGCCACCCTTTTTTATTGCCAGCATAACGAAACACAGTGGCGTATTGCTTATACAATCGCTCTGCATCAGGTTGAAACTCAATATCGGGCCATTTGTCATCAAATCCTGAAGCAACGACGACGGTGCGAGATTTGAAATGTTCTATCTGCAACGGTGCATCTTTCTTGAGAACCTTCGTTGATGCTTCCAGTTCAAAGATACCGTTGTTTCGTGTCAGTCGGATTAAGAGACCGTCCTTGATCTCAATGCCTGTTTTTCGGTGTTCCTCACCGAGCATGAATTGGACGACAGGACGACTTTCCATCCACTTCATGAGTTCTTTTGCGAAGTTGGGACCGATAATGCCGGGAAAAACGGGTGCATCCTCAATCTCAACAGACTTTGACCAATATGCTCTGCCACGACTGAAACTTACCTTACCGGAATGTAGCACCAACACATGCCGCATCTGATGACTTGCGGAAACCGCTGCTTGTGTTCCTGCTGGTCCAGCACCAATTACAGCCATATCGTAAATTGTTTCTGCCATTTCGTATCTCTCTGAAACATTGCATGTCTAATATATGAATTGTTAACTATAAAAAGGACAATTTTGTTTACAATCCGTATTTCTTCCACCGTTCGTTGACAAGTTCAATAATTTCGTCAGACATCTGAATTTCTGGGGGCCAATCCCTGTGGTAACCTTCTTCTTCCCACTTGGTTGTGGCATCAATACCCATCTTTGATCCAGCGCCGATAAGCGGTGCAGCGTGGTCAAGCACATCAACGGGACCTTCAACAATAGTAACGTCCCGTTTCGGGTCTACATTGCTTCCGACATAAAAAAGGACTTCCTCTACATTTTGAACATCAACGTCTTTGTCAACCACAATAATAATTTTGCTGAACATTAGTTGTCCAAGTCCCCAAAAACTGTGCATAATCTTTTTGGCGTGGAAGGGGTAACGTTTGTCTATTGAAATCAGGGCGAAGTTATGAAATACACCGAATAGAGGCAGATTCATATCAACAAGTTCAGGAAGCTGCGTTTTAATCAACGGCATGAAGATACGTTCGGTGGCTTTACCCATATAACAATCTTCCATTGGCGGTTTACCGACAATAATGGTTTGGTAGATAGGGTCTTTGCGGTGGGTAATAGCACTAATGCGAAAAACAGGGTATTCGTCAGGCATGGAATAGAAACCGGTGTGGTCACCGAATGGTCCCTCAATACAGGTTTCATCTGGTTCAATGAAACCTTCAATGACAATGTCCGCATCAGCAGGCACCATCATATCAATCGTTTTTGCCGCTACCATTTCAACATTGGATTTTCGTAGGAATCCAGCGAACAACAGTTCATCAATCCCTGATGGCAGCGGTGCAGTGCCGATATAGGACATAATTGGATCGCCACCGATAGCAATCGCCACAGGCATCTGTTCGCCCGCCTGTTTGTATTCCCGGTGGTGTGCTGCGCCATCGTGGTGAATCTGCCAATGCATTGCTAATGCATGGGGATTGAGTTTTTGCAACCGATAAGTGCCAACATTCCGTTGCCCTGTCTGTAAACTGTGCGTAAATACTTGCGGTAACGTAATATACTTATCTGCATCCATCGGCCAACATTTTATGAGTGGCAGCCTGTCTAACGATGCGTCTTCGCCTGTAAGGACAACCTCTTGAGATGCTCCGCGTTTGACGGTTTTTGGTGGGAAGTTGGTGAGTTGTGATAGGATTCGGAGAATTTTGACTTTATCCAGCAACGACTCAGGTGGCCCGATTTTAATCATGCCTTCAATTTCATAGGCAATGCGTGAAAGGTCATCTACACCGAGTGCCATTGCCATACGTGTATAAGACCCGTAAGTATTGATGAGCAATGGCATCTCACTGCCTTCAACGTTTTCAAACAGCAGCGCGGGGCCACCAGCCTTACTAACGCGGTCGGTGATCTCGCTTATTTCAAGGTCGGGTGATACCTCTGTTTTGATACGTTTAAGTTCGCCTGCTTTATCAAGTGCCTTTACGAAATCTCTGAGACTGGGATATGCCATTTTTTAACCTCATGAAAGATATTTTTAGTGTCTATTCTATCACAAGGCTGGGTGCAATGCAACGACTTTTAACACCGTCGTTGATGAATCGGTAGCTGGCATGGGGTAGTGCAGGAAGTGGAAAAGCCTTAAATTGCATCCGTAAGGTTATCTTTTTAAAATATGTTTTAACCCTTCTTGATAGTTACGGTTTTTAGGAGCAAGTTCAATCGCTTTTCGGATGGATGTTTCAGCTGTCAGATAATCACCATTTCGGTATGCTATTAGTGCAAGCGTGTTGTGGTAACTTGCGATATTCGGATTTAAGCGAATGGCAGTTTGAGCATACGATGCAGCCGTTTTTAATTTTTCTCTACGTTTACTTTGTTTTTCATAAGTACTTGCGATCTTCGCGCTGAGTTGAGCAAGGGCGTTATACGCTTTCGGCAAACCTGATGATAGATATGCAGATTCTGATGCTCCATAATTTTCCTGTTGTGCATGAAGTTCACCTATCATATAGTACGTCTCAGGGAGAAATAAGATTTTTATATCCTGATTTGTATTGGAAACTTGGGAACTTCTTGCTATATCAACTGCCTTTTGTAGTGCTAACAACGCATCTTTGGTTTTATCTTGATGTGCATAACACAAACCTAAATTATGATATGCTTCTGCATTGTCTGGGTTCAGTGCTATAGCCTTCTGATATGTTGAAGCTGCTTCTACATACTGTTTTTGATTTAGCAAAATTGTGCCAATCTTTAGATGTGCCTCAAAAAACTGGGGATTCAACCTAACAGCCTGTCGGTAATGTTTAAGTGCTAATTCAGTTCTGTTTTGCATGAGATATACTAAACCGAGACCAGCATGTGCCTCCGCGAACTCTGGTTGCAGTGCCAATGCTTTCTGTTGCGCCTCAATGGCTTCCGGATACCTTTTGAGCATTGCATAAGCAATCCCGACACCGTTATATGCCTCAACCGCTTTCGGATTTAACGCGATTGCTTTCTCATATTCTCTAACTGCCTTCTCATAATACTTACTTTTGAGATAAAGCCTACCGATGTTAGCGAGAATTCCGGCTCTTTGGATCGGTTCAACTGTTCGTTGCAATGCACCGCGTAATTCCTGTATCGGTTTTACTACCATTTTTTGTTTTTCAAACAGTTGCATTTTTTCGCGCGCAGCCTGTCTATCCCCATTTCGTCTATGCACTTGCGCAAGATTGTAGAGTGTTTCAATCAGTTCTGGGTCTGCCGCATAAGCGGTTTCATAAGCAGAGATAGCCTTTGCCAACCAATTTTCTTGTGTATAAAGTAAACCTAACTGATAGTGTGCCGATGCCAATGTGGGTGAAATTGCTATTGCCCGTTGCTGATGTGCTATTGCTTCAGAATGTTTTCCCTGTTTGTTATAAATATTCCCTAACTGGTGGTGAATCATCGCATCGTTAGGTTTTAGGTCATGTGCGGTTTTGTAGGCATTTAGCGCCGCATCATAACGGTGTAGGTTCGCATACCCCGCGCCTAAAGCTGCATGAATATGTGCCCACTCAGGCGCGTACTTTATTGCACTTTGATATGCTTCTATAGCCTCGTCAAATTTCTCAAGTCCCGTATAAGCCAATCCTAATCCATAATAGCCCTCAGGTAAAGCGAGATCATGATCGGATACAGTGCCTACGAACGATATGACTTCACGATACTCTGCAACTGCTTGTGTGTATGCCTCGATTTGAAGAAAAACTTTCGCTAATTTTAACCGAATACCAACCCGTGTAGCATCCACAGCGAGTTGTTTCTGATAGGAATCAATCTGTGCTTTTAGCGTCAGGTTTTCTTCGCTTTGAGACCGAACAGCAAGCAAGAGACAACATACTACGAAAATAAACTCAATACGTATTTGAAAAAAACTACACCGTTTCATAGAGCTTTCATTTGGACAATTTTAGTTAAAAGGGAGGCACTTCCTGATAACTGAAACGCCTCCCTTGGAGTAATTTCTTACAATGCACGTTCACATGAATTAGTTAACTAACGATCCCTTTTGATACGTCCCCATGTTGTCGCTAATTTATCGAGAGGCTCAACCGGGGTAACGTCTCCTTCAATATCATCTCCAGAGACTTTGAAGTCATCAAAACTTACACCAGTTTCCCAACCCCAGACACCGACTTGGCCAGCACCGTATACAGCATCAGCAAATTGACCTTGTTCTTCGCCATCAATTGAGAGTGCCATCATGTCACCGCCAACGGTAACTTTCATGTCATGCCATTTGCCTCTTTCAATTGTGATATTCTTTCCCGGAAGCTGACCGAGATTGTCGCGGGCAGTCCAACCACCGGTTTTGTGCCGCCACAGTTCTGTTTTGTTATCCGGCACGTTAAAATAAAAGACATAGTATTCCATTTCACTTTTTGCGCGGAATGCGATACCTGCCCAGTTACCTTCATCAATCCGAATTTTCGTTTCAATGGTGTAGTCTGTCCAAGCAACATCACCAACGAGGGAATGTTCCGCTGCGCCCCCCTTATTAAGCTTATAGATACCGTCTTCTACGCTCCAGTTACCATTGGCAACCTTCCAGTCGTCAACGTTAGAGTCAAATGTCCATAGTTGTTCACCTGCGAAACCGGTAGAGGCAATAACAGCTATGAAGCAGAATCCGAGCATAATTAAAAATAAACGTTTCATAATTCTCCTTTTTTATTGTTAAGTACCCCAGACTTATGGAACAATTATTGAAAAGCCCAGATTTCACAAGTCTGAGTACAATCAATGTAAAATGCACACTTTGAAAGCGTGCTTAAGTAGTAAAGGGTTGTCAGCGAAGCTCTTTTAGACGCCCCCATGTTGTTGTAAGTTTTCGGTTTGGGTCCACGGCAAGTGTATCCTTGATATTTTTACCGGAAACGGTGAAATCGTCAAAACTTGCTGCAGTATCCCATCCCCAAACCCCAACTTTGCCTTCACCATAAACACCATCACTATTTTCTTTTTGCAATTCGTCATTAATGTACAACTTGAAGGTATCCCCTTCAACTTCTACCTTCATATCTATCCATTCCCCGTTCTTAATCTTGACTCCGCCAACAGCGGGAATCTGATCAAGATTGTCTCGTGAACCCCAACCTCCAACTTTGTGTCGCCAGAGTTCTGTCTTATTATCTGGTACATTAAAATAATAGACGTAATATTCCATTTCGCTTTTGGCGCGAAACACAAGTCCTGCCCAATGGTGCTCATCAACCCGAATTTTCGCTTCAATCGTATAGTCATCCCAATCTTCTTCACCAACGAGGGAATGCTCGGCTTCAGCACCTCTGCTAAGCTTGTAGACACCGTCTTTGACTGCCCACGTGCCGTTAGCAACTTTCCAACCCTCCGCATTTTTATCAAAATCCCAGAGTTGGGTGCCTGCAAATGAAGGCAGAGAAAGCAACACGGCAAAAAGCGCAAGAAAACTCAAAACGGCAAATTTCCGTACAGTTATAGAAATCGTTTTCATCGTAACCCTCCTTTTTCGTAATGTTTTTAGATCATGTGAACACTTGTCAAGAATCGCACACCCACATGAAGGTTAATAATTTAATTGGGTAATTTCAGTTTTTTGTAAAGTCCGGTGCGGTTAGGAAACCGCACCTACCGGGTTTGAGGCCAAATTACCTAATTTATTTTTAATCTTCATCAGGGTGTTGAAATCTTGTTAATAGGATACGCCTAAAGCGAAAAAAAGTCAACCTTAAAATTTTCTAACCGTTTCTATTTCATTTTTCTCAAATAAATTGAGAGGATGGGGAAAACGTAGAAAATCTGGTAATTGAAATTTAAATTGTTCTGGTAAGAAAATTCCTTGGATTTGATTAAAAAATTAATACTCACGTTGGCGTACAACGCATTTTTTTATCAAATCCAACATGATTATACCTAAAATACCGTGGAAAGCAAATTTTGCATAGCGGTGTGTGGACGGGATTTAATTTAGTCTTGTGTTTGCCTGCTGAACGCAGTTTCAAAGCGTTGCCGCAATATATCGGGGCTGGTATGCATATAGATAAGCGTTGCATCTAAACTTGTGTGTCCTAATGCAATGCGTACCGATTCTAAATCGTGCGTTGCGCGATAGAGTTCAGTGCCGAAGGTATGGCGTAAATCGTGGGGGGTGAACCTTAGCCCTAACATTGCTGATGCTGCTTCCATGATACGTTGAAAGTCGCGGGGCGCCAGGCGATTTTTTGTGCGGAGCGTGCAAAACAGTGGGCTGTCCGATTCGTCTTTTTCACCCTGTTCTGTTTTCCATTGCAAGAAATCGTGGAGTGCGTCTCGGACGTCGTGGACAAGGGGTATTCTTCTTGACACCTTATTCTTAGCGATTTCTGATCGGACTTCCAATGTGGTGACGATGTTTCCAAATTTGAGTACATCTCCGATATTCATGCCGCATGCTTCAGCGTTTCGGAGTCCAGTTCGGAGGCAAAAGAGTACGAGCATTCTATCGCGTTCTCTATTTTTAAGTGCTTCTAAAAGGATTCTCTGTTGTAATTCGTCAAGTACTCGAGGTTGTTGAACTTTTCTTCTTTTTGATTTCGCCATTTAGGTTCTCCATAAAAATTTGACGATTTTGATTGTAGCATTTTTTGCTTTCTGGGTCAACATTTTAATGACGTTTTGCACGTACAATACGTCATTAAATGCCTGTACAGTTACACTTCATATTCTGTTATTTCCATCTGCCAACCTTTATCTGTTACAAAATTTTTTTGATCTGACCCGCCAACAAAAATGTTGCATTTGCAATCGCAATGGTGTATGCTAATTAAAAATAATTTTCGCCAAGCTGGTTATCTTTATTTTCAATTACCTCTTTCATTATTCGTTATTTTTTTCGACTTCACATTTCCATGTCATCCAATTTCTGCAACAGGGAACACCCTAAATATATTTGTGCCGATTCGTTTTCTTTTAACATTTTGTGTTTACATGCAGGATATACATTAATTCAGGTCCGTCTATCAATGTTAAATTTCTCATATCGTATTTCACCATTTATGCCTTATAAATCTAATTCATTTCTTCAATCCAATATTTCGAAAAGGAGGAAGCGTCTTGAAGAAAAAATTGTGTCTCTCTATCTCTCTTTTAATTATATGCCTCGTAATTGTTGAGGTTGCACCTGCAGCAATTAAAGTCGGTTTAATTTACGATGTGCGCGGTCGAGGGGATCTCTCTTTTTGTGACGCTGCGTACGCTGGTGCGAAAAAAGCTGCTGATAAATGGGATATTAAACTCACAGAGGTTAATCCCGGCCAAAGCACCGATACCGAGATGGCATTACGCCGCCTCGCAAAATTGAAATACGATCTCATCATCGGTGTCGGTTTCCTTTTTCGTGAACCGATGAACCGTGTCGCCGTTGATTTTCCAAATGTCAGCTTCGCACTGATTGATGCTGTCGCAGAACCTTCCAATGTGGCATCGCTTATTTATAAGGCACACGAGGGGACATTTCTCGCTGGTGTGATCGCCTCACTAAAAACCGAAACAAAAAAGGTGGGATTTGTCGGCGGTATGAAGATTCCACTCGTTGAAGCATTTGAAATCGGATTTGCAGCAGGAATTGAGGCTACCAATCCAGAAGTAGAACTTCTTGTCAATTATGTCGGGGTTACCCCACAGGCATTTGACGATCCAGCGAAGGGAAAAGAATTGGCTCTTGCACAGTACAATAAAGGTGTAGATATAATTATCGCTGCAGCTGGCGCCAGCGGGTTAGGTGTACTCGAAGCAGCAAAAGAGACAAAGAAATATATTATATGGGTCGATTCAAATGGAAACGGTTTAGTTCCCGGTCAAGTACTCACCAGTATAATTAAAGGTGTAGAATTGTCCGTCTATCAGATGATTGAAAATGTTGTGTCCGGAACATTCACAGGTGGATTGAAAAATTACGGTCTAAAAGAGGGTGGGATAGAATATATTGTTGATAAGAACAACAAAGCACTCTTATCTGAAGAGATTTTGAAAAAGGTTGAGGAATTCAAAACGAAAATTATTGCAGAAGAGATTTTAGTGCCGCATTTGCGTTCGCAAACCAAACCCACCGAAAAGAAGAGGAAATAATCTGTGGCTCGACTCAAAATTGTTGTTCCCGGTGACGCACCGCCCCAAATTCAAGGTTCACCGCACCTGGAACGTTTAAAACCTTATGGAGACGTTGTCCTATATACGGATCGTCCAGAAACTACAGAAGAGAAAATACGACGTGCTAAGAAAGCAGATATCCTCATTAATTCACGCGGGATGGTTAAATGGCACGCAGATGTTTTAAAGTATTTGCCAAAACTGAAGTTAATCTCGCTCTGTTCAATTGGTACCGATATGATTGATCTTGATGAAGCAAAAAAGAGAGGGATTGCTGTTTGTAATCAACCGGGGCGAACGGCTCCCGTTGTTGCGGAACACAGTTTCGGTTTAATGTTTGCGCTCGCGAAACGCGCTGCTTTTATGACTGCATCTATGCAATCAGGAAAATGGCCGCGTATAGATAACGTTTATCTACAAGGGAAGACGATTGGAATTATCGGCACTGGACACATCGGTTCGGAAATGGCACGTCTCGCTAACGCAATCGGGATGAACGTTATCGCATGGACATACCATCCGTCTGCTGAACGTGCAAAGCAACTTAGTATTGAATATGTTTCTTTTGAGGATTTGCTTCGGATGTCTGATGTTGTGAGTCTACACGTTAAATTAACAGATGATAGCTTTCACCTTATCGGTGAACGGGAACTTGCATTGATGAAACCGAACGCGCTTTTAATTAATGTAGCACGCGGACAAATAGTCGACACAGACGCACTTGTTCACGCGCTAAACCGCGGACACCTCGGCGGTGCCGCGATTGATGTTTATGAACAGGAACCTCCTCCTGCAAACCATCCGCTTCTAAAATGTGAACAGGTTATCTTAACACCGCATTGCGCAGATATGACTCCCGAAGGTGTTGATCTGCTGAATGAAGGCGTTGTTGACAATATCATTGCTTTTTTAGAAGGTAATCCCAAAAATGTGGTTGTGTAACGAAAAATCGGACAATAACCTGTTACCTTAATATATTATAATAAATAGATGTTCTCTTCCTCGGTAGGCGAGGTTTCCTAACCTCGCCGAAGCAGAGTGTCCAAGTAATTCTAAAATATATCGTATATTAACTGATGCAAAAACAGAAAAATATAACAAAAATCGGTGTTGACACCGGCGGTACTTTCACCGACATCATCATGTCTGTGGAAGGTTCTCTTTGGACACATAAAGTACTTTCCACACCACGCAATCCAGCATACGCTGTTATAAAAGGTGTGAGTGAGATACTAAATCGGCACAACATAGATTCTCATGATGGCGTGGACATTGTTCACGGTTCTACTGTTGCTACAAACGCACTACTTGAACACAGAGGTGCGCGTATTGCACTTGTCACCACAAAAGGGTTTGAAGACGTTTTAGAAATCGGAAGGCAGGCGCGCCCAAATCTTTACGATATATTTGTCCAACGTCCAGCACCACTTGTACCTGCAGATCGCCGATTCGGTATCCGAGAACGGACTCTGCACACAGGTGATATACAAACTGAAATTTCCTCTACTGATCTTGAGATGCTCACAACACAGCTCACAACGTTAGAATTAGACGCAATTGCGATCTGTTTTCTGTTTTCATACATAAATCCGAAAAATGAACAGATCGCCGCAGATCATCTCGCCTCGCTTAATATTCCGATTTCATGTTCTCACGAAATCTTGCCCGAATACCGTGAGTATGCGCGTTTCAGTACTACTGTCGCAAACGCCTATATACGCCCTACGTTGGAAAGACATCTCTCAACACTAACGGAATCAGAACGTTTTCCCAAGTCTTTCCGATTGATGCTCTCAAACGGTGGTTGTGTCTCTACAAGAAATTTTGAATCTGCGGGTATCCAAACAGTGCTTTCTGGTCCCGCTGGCGGGGTTATCGGTGCTTATCACATCGCCAAAACAGCTGGATATGAAAAGATTATTACTTTTGATATGGGTGGCACTTCTACGGATGTCAGCTTATGTGATGACGGTATCTCAATGACGACTGAAAGCACCATCAGCGGTCTGCCCATCAAAGTGCCGTTGATTGACATTCATACCGTCGGTGCAGGTGGCGGGTCTATCGCAACTGTAGATTCGGGTGGTGCGTTACGTGTCGGGCCGGAAAGTGCAGGGGCTGACCCCGGACCGATATGTTACGGTAACAATGGCAAAGAAATTACTGTGACGGATGCGAATCTTTTCTTGGGACGTATTTCACCAACACAGTTTTTAGGGGGACAGATGTCTCTGGAATCCGAAACTACGCGACAATATATTGAAAAGTTTTCTGAGCAAATTGGACTGTCGACACTTGAAACGGCAGATGGTATTTTGAAGATTGCCAACGCAGCAATGGAACGTGCTATCAAAGTAATATCCGTTGAACGCGGGTTTGATACACGTGATTTCACGCTCGTATCATTCGGCGGCGCAGGCGGATTGCACGCAGCATTTCTTGCCGAAAATCTTGGTATACGTACTGTACTTATTCCACCGAATGGCGGGTTGCTCTCTGCTTATGGGATGTTGTTTGCAGATGTTGTCAAGGATTACTCACAGACGGTGCTATGGAAAACTGAAGACAGCGGCACGAATCTACACAACCAATTAGAGAACGGTTTTGACGCACTGCTCACCCGCGCAAAAGGTGATATGGAAACGGAAGGATTTGATTTATCGCAACTCATTATCAACCGTTCACTGGATATGCGGTATGAGGGGCAATCTTATGAGTTGAATGTTCCTTTTATAAATGTAGATATGGATTTTGTGAGTCAATTTCATGCCATGCACGAACAGCGATTTAGTTATGCGCGTCCTGAGGCGATAGTAGAGGTAGTAACCCTGCGTCTCTCTGCCATCGGTGAAACTGAAAAACCAGCACTCACCTCTGAACCGCTGACAGATACTGATCCTTCGGATGCACAGATTACACAAAACAGCGTTATTTTTGACAGTAAAGTGTATCCGACCAATTTCTATCAACGGGAGTCGTTGCATCCCGGTAATCGGGTAGAAGGCCCAGCAATTATAACAGAATTTAGCGCGACGACTGTTGTTCCACCCAATTTCTCTGCCGTCGTTGATGTGTATGGAAATCTGATTTTGCAGCACGGATAATTCCCTCCAAACCTCCCAAACTCAAAATTTGACATTTTTTATCAGATATGTTAACATTTCGTTAATTGATTATGCTAACGTATCTTTCAATTTTTTTCAACCCTATAATATCGTTAGGGGTGTGTAAAGTTTCGGTTATAAGGTCATGCTGCCTGTGGGAGTTCATTCCAATATCTGTCCCACGCCCCATTTTTTATCAAACAGCGTGCGGAAAGCACTGGATTGATACCTTTCTTCTGCCACCTCATAGCAGCTTGT
>JAJDWA010000023.1 GCA_022825825.1 Candidatus Poribacteria bacterium | reverse complement strand
GGTAAAACATTTCATCAGATCCAACTTGAACTTTGTGGACAAAGACAGATGCTGTTTGACCTGAGCGAGCATTTTCATGAACATATACAAGAAAAACACTGATAAACACTGATTTCAGAAGAATTTTGAGAAATATCAGAAGGTTTAATATTTGAACTGATTGTCTTCGACCTTTTTCCTAAAGCGGCAAAATCACCGTCATTTACATAAAATGGATATACCAGACTTATCTCTCAATGTGAACATCGGCGGAATTCGGATGCGAAACCCTGTGATGACAGCATCCGGCACTTTCGGATACGGCAGCGAATACGCGGATTTCGTAGACTTAAACCGACTCGGTGCAATTGTCGTTAAAGGCGTTACAAGTGTGCCGTGGCCTGGCAATCCGATGGACCGCATTATGGAAACGCCGTCTGGCATGCTCAACGCGATTGGACTGCAGAATGTTGGGGTAGATGGGTTCATTTCAGAGAAGTTACCCTACCTTCAAGATTTTGATGTACCTGTGATTGTCAATGTCTGTGGCAAAACAGTAGAAGAATACTTAATAGTCGTTGAAAAGTTAAGCGCTGCGGATGGCGTTACCGGGGTGGAACTCAATATCTCCTGTCCAAACCTTGATTGTGGTGGTATGAGTTTTGGCGTTGATGCAACGTTAGCGCACCAACTTGTGAAAGCGGTGAGAGCGAAGACACATCTACCGCTATTGGTGAAACTATCACCTAATGTTACAGATATTAGCGAGATTGCACGTGCTGTTGAAGATGCTGGGACAGATGCACTTTCTGCGATTAACACGCTACTCGGCATGGCAATCAATGCAGAGACCCGCAAACCGGAACTTGCCAATGTAACAGGCGGGCTTTCTGGTCCTGCAATAAAACCTGTAGCACTGCGACTGGTGTGGGAGGTTTACAAAAACGTTTCTATTCCGATTGTTGGAATGGGCGGGATAATGAATGCAACAGATGCTGTGGAATTTTTCATCGCTGGCGCATCCGCTGTCGCAGTTGGAACAGCCAACTTTGTCAATCCACAGGCATCAATGGACGTAATTAAAGGTATCCAGGCTTATCTTGAGAAGATGGACATGAGTTCAATAAAGGAGTTAGTTGGAAGTCTGAAAGTCGAGGCATAGTAATCGTTAAAATCTGGAGATGAAAGTAATAAGACGCACATAAAACACACGTCTATAGGAGGACAATGCGACATCTGATAACACTTGACGATTTATCTAATTTTGAAATTGAACAGATTTTTCGGTTGGCATCAGGCATGCAGTCACAATTAGAGACATGGGCAGGAATTTGCCGAAGCAAGCTGCTTGCCACGCTCTTCTATGAACCGAGCACACGGACCCGACTCTCTTTCGAAAGTGCGATGGGACGTCTCAACGGCGGCACGCTCGGCTTTGCAGATCCAAGTTCTACCTCTGTCGCAAAAGGTGAAACGCTTGCAGATACCGCGCGGATGGTTACGAACTACGCAGACATTATAGTGGTACGGCACAGCTGGGCGGGTTCAGCGCGAGTCATGGCAACTTATGCCAATATCCCTGTCATCAACGGTGGGGATGGAAGCCACACACATCCGACACAAGCCCTCACGGACCTTTATACGATTATTCGGCGGAAATCGCAGGTAGAAGGATTAACTGTTGGCATCTGTGGTGATCTACGATATGGGCGCTCGGCACACTCGTTTGCCTTAGCGGTTGCGAGATTCGGTGGAAACCTGGTTCACATCGCCCCAAACGGTTTGCAAATGCCGCCATGGGTGCTTACGCGGTTAGCGCAAATCCATGGACAGAAACCCATTGAGGTAGAAAACGTCACAGAAGTTATCGAAACGCTTGATGTTATTTATGTGAATCGGCTTCAGGAGGAACGACTCCCATCCAATGTAGATGCTAAGACGGTACGCGGTAGTTATTTGCTGAATACAGCCGTGATGAAAAATGCAAAGCCAGATGCGATGATTATGCACCCACTTCCACGCGTAAATGAACTCGCCTATGAGTTAGATGATGACCCACGTGCTGCCTATTTCGAACAATCTGCGAATGCCGTGCCGGTTCGGATGGCACTTATTTCAAGCCTCATGGGGTTAGAACAACTTATCTTGACACAACCTCCAAAGCGAAACATCGGTGAGTCTTCCTATCAGTGTGAAAACCCAAACTGTGTCACTAATCACGAAACCTATCTTGCTCCTGAACGCGAAACGTTCAATGGTGATACAGAAGTGCACACTTGTGCTTACTGTGGTAACCTGTTTTCGTAATCAAAGATAATCCGATCTTCCCACCTGAAAAGATAATCTATTCGTCCTCTAATTCTGGTGCTTTGGGAATTTTGGATACTAACCCATCTTTCTCTATGATTGCAGATCGCGCCATGTCCCAGAGATGGCTATTGGGACCGACAGACTGCCACCCCTCTTCATGAAAAGCGGTTGCAACATAATCCCTTTCGGTTTCTGGACTCGGGTCGTGGGGAAATTCATGAGTTGTCCAATTGGTATAGGTAACCGGTTCACCACTATCCCATTGCCATTCACCCTCTTTTTCCACATCGTTGAGTCCTATCCAATAGGGTAATCTTCCAAAGATTACATCAAGCCAGAACTGTTCTTCTTCATCGTTGATGGAAACGAGATGTGCACCTTCCGCAATTGCCTTCTGTTGCGCATCGTGCCAATCTTGGCATTGAATCCTTGCGTAAGCGTGTGCATTTGTAGGGTTAATAATCCAAGTTATTTTTGCGGGTTTCGCTGGTTTGGCTACTTGTCGCATGATCGGTTTACGGACATTGTCTTTATTAAGAAGACCTTCAACAAAACGACGTGCTTTCGCATTATCAGGTTGATTCATATCATCGCTGGGTTTTTGGGTAACAGGGTTTCCATCGAGTTTGATCACAATATTCTCAGGTTCCATATCTTTTTTGAGTAAAAATGGTCCTGCCCCTCCAGTAAATGTTTTATACCTTATGGAAAGTGTATAAAATCCGGGGGCATTTTTATATTGTGTAAAATAACCGTCTGCATCAGTGAAACAGTTGGTTCTGTGAGTTCCCCCGTGATTTCTAAGCTCTTCATCTCGAAACTCCATAGTCAGATATGCGTCGGCATTAGCAAGAGGGGTGCCATCGGCATAAACAATCTGTGCCCGTATCTTAAGTCGTTTCTTGATGGTGATTTTAACATCTTCAATGTTCACACCCGGCTTTAGCTCAAACGTGAAACCTGCAAAAGGACTCGGATTCTCTGTATAGAAAAAAGTGACTTTATTGAGCCGAATGGAGAGAATCTGTATTTCCGAATCCATTCTACCAGGATGCTTCAATCTCATTGGAATTCGTTGTAGTTGTAGAGGTAGATTCTTTTGTAGTTCTGGCGGTAAATTAGGGGCACCCTTCTCATTAGGGGCACCCTTCTCAAGTGCATCCAACATAGCCTTTGGAACGGGATATATCTGAACAGTCCCCGGTTGGATATTGGTAACGCTGAAAGCACCTTCTGCATCAGTCTTTACTTTGGACATAGCGCGAGGTTTTCCTTCTCGGTTTTGGTCTTCCAATAGTTCCTCAAAAGCAAATGGAAGCATATCTATCGGTGGAGCGGGACCTTTTAGGTTTTGCATGGATTGGATCATGAATGTGAACCCAGCAATTGGTTTTCCTTCAGTGTCCACAACTTTGCCCGATAGTCCGATTGGTGCTTGTACGTTGGGTTCTACAAGTGGCTCTTGCGCGAAAATTCCTGTTACAGTGAACAACATAATGATTACAAATGCTATGAGTTTCCCCGAAGTATAGATGTATTTCATGATAATCTCTCCTTGTATATTGATGTACGCAGTGCTATTCGGTATCTTCGTCAGGTTCCGGTGCGCCTATGATGAGATCTTTCTTTTCCAAGATCGCTTTTTCAGTGATGCTGGCAACAGGATCCTCCTCACGTATTTGTTGCCATTTTCCGGTTACGCCGATGAGAATAGTAAGATTTCTGTTCGTTTTCTTGTCCTTTTCATCGGATTTGTCAGACTCAGGGATAAGTTGCGCTGTGTCCCAATTGGTATAGGTGACTGGATCACCATTGTCCCATTTTTTGCCCTTCTCTTTTGCATCGTTAATTGATCCAATCCAATAGTTTTCTTTTCCAAAAACTTCAAGTATCCATTCTTGTTCTGCTTTGTCGTTAATGGCAAGAAGATGTGCGCTTTGCGCGATGGCTTGTGCAAGAGCTTCCTCATGTGTATCAGAATAGATTCTTTTGTAGGCATGTCGATTATCAGGATTGATTGCCCACATACCTTCGCGCCGTCGTTTCCACGCGGCTTCCCAACGTCCTGTATCCCGGACACGAGGTACTGGTACCTCCACTCCTTGGAGGTTGTGAGGCTGTTGCGGTTCTCCACTGAGAGTTAAGGTAAGTCCATCAAGCCGTTGCCCCTCTTCAAGCAAAATTTCCTTAGATTCTACGTACTGTCCTTGATATGTTACAGAGACGGTATAATAGGCAGGAGAATTCACATAACGAGTAAAGCCTCCATCTATGTCGAGGGTTTCTGTGCCGCCGCTACTACCCCTACCTGTTCCATCTATACTGCGTCTCCTTACCATAAGGTCCACCTGAGCAATGCTTAGTGGTGTGCCATCAGCAAAAAGCACCTGCCCACGTATCCGCATTCTGAGACGTACGGTAATTTCGACGTCTTCAATATCCGTTTCCGGTTCAATAGCAAACGAGAAACCCGCGAAATGGTGATGCTGCTGATTAAAGGCGACGGTTATTCCCGCAATTTCGATCGACAAAAGTTGATAGTCAGATGGAGATAATTTTAAACTATTTTCTACAAGTGGCATAATATCTTCAATTGAGAATGCTCCCGTCTCGTCAGATGTGTTTGGTAATGGAAAATTAAATTCGGGATCATCTATATTTATGACAGGTCTAAAATCTAAAGAAGGTTGAATAGCGATGACGACATCAGGAACAGGATTTCCTTTTTCGTCAACGACCTTGCCTGAAAACGTTGCTGCGAAACTCTGAAGGGGTGCCGCAAGCAAGAACACCAGACTTCCGATGAAAACTACAAATAGCGTAAAGTGAAAACGGTTCATTGTGAATGCCTCCTTTCTACGGTTAACGTGATCTCGGGATAAGCAATTTTGGAAACGGTAGGAGCGATTTCCTAACCAATTCAGAATACCATACGCGTATTCAGCGTTGATTTGGCTCAATGCCGGACGCGCATTTGGCATTAAGTCGTAGTGTGTAAGTAATTATGAATTTTACTATAAAAAAATTGGGATCACATAAATTTATTATAACGTGAGTTTGATAAGTAATTCAATAATTTTGCCTAAAAAGAACTCTTTTGGTCCAATGAAGTCATTATAGTGAAACCAATAATAATTATTTGGACACTACGGTAGGTGCGATTTCCTAATCGCACCCGATGGGTCTGGGAAATGGTGAAGTTAGGAAACCACACCTACCGGGAGAGTGTTCACATATTTTTAGGTTGGACTATAAAACAACCCAAAGGAGTTCTCTGATGAGTATTTTAGCACTTTTCTGTAAAATAGACGACTTTTTCTATAAATCAAATTTCAATTTTTTTTCTAAATTTAATTTGACTTTTTGTTGTTTATGTTGTATACTATTTAAACTACCAAACTCTATTATCCGAAGATGGGTATCCTGTTTATCTAAAACATATTAGGTAATAGAGGCTTGGTAGCTGGGGATGCCCGTGATTTTTTAAGCACACATCATCTCCGGCGCACCCAGCCAACGTACCCAGGGAACCCATAAACAACTAAAGCCACATCTAAGTGGCATAACAATAAGAGGTGTAAAATGACATATAGATTTTATGCCCGATGGCTTATCGGTGGCATTGTGGTGCTGCTGATTGTTGCAGGTGCGTGCTATTTCTGGTATCAGCACGATATAGCACCCTACAAACAAGAGGCTGCTGAGGCAGAAAAACTGCTGCGCCAGTCGCAGAAATCTAAAAAGGTTTCCAAGACAGGCGATACGGCACAACAGGCAACCGATGTAACCCCTGCGGAAAGCAGTACGCCACCCGCAGAGAAACAAAGCAACGATGCAACTCCCCTGATGGATAAGACTGAACCGTCAAAAGCACAATCCAATGTCCCCGCAGAAATTGCAGAGACGGCAGATGTGCGTGTGTCACCGTTTGGCTTTGGTCCCTATCCTGAGATTCCTGCAGATTTTCCAATTGCTGTAAGCTGGCAGTTTCCAGATGACATGTTTCCTACCGAGATTCAGCGTCAAGGAGAATTGCTCAGCAGGGTGCTAATAAAATTATTCAATGAAGGCGATTATGATTTTATTGCTGGGAAATGGCATAAAGGTAAAGTCTATCCGATCTATCCAAACACGTTTTATGTTGAAGTCAATGAAGATAAGATAGAAGTAGAAGGCAAAACGTTAAGGACGGAAACTATAAGAATTTTGGGGCCTAGCGGAACGCGTGATATTCAAAAAAGGTTGGAGAAAGCAATTTCTGCTGGAGAGACCTTGCCCGGTGTAAGAGTGCATAATATGCATGAACATGGAATCGATCCATTCCATTATCTATTTTCAAATAAAGGAGAATAATCATGTTAAAGTTTGTAAGTTTTCTATTACCAGTGTATTTAATAGTTTTTGTATCCATGTATGTTTATTCACGGTGTGAGGTTCCGACTGTATGGGGTATAGAATGGTCTGGAACTCATGATGAGTCATTATGTGATGCGAGTATAGGGATATCTATAGAGAACCCTAACGCAGAAATGAAGACCTTCGTTTGTTCTGGAAGCGTAGATCATTATGATGATGCAAATTCCAATCTACCTGAGGGTGGATATTATATTATGGAAGTAAAGGCTATATACGCCATACAAGTAACTAATATTCCATTCAGTCGAGTAGCATCTGATAGCGATGCTGCCATGTATATTGGAGGATGCTCAGAGAGTGTTGCCGCCAAAATACATTATGATCCTGACCTTGAGCAATTTTTTCATGGGAAGGGAGAAGTCGATATTTGGGGATCTCGGAAAACCTATGATTCCGAATATTTTGATAGTTTTATTTATGACCATGATGAGGATATATTTGATCCTTTAAATATGATTTAGTAATCAATCTGCAACTCTTACACTAAGGCACACGGCAGGCATTCCAAGAATGTCTGTCCTTTACTTTTATCTAAAATTGCCTCAAATTTCCACTAAATTTCATTTTTACCTCATTTTTTTGGGGCATATTTTGTATTATTGTAAAAATATGTCATAACAAAAGGGGTCCCCGATGTCCCGTGATATTCTCACCAACAAATGGCTTATCGGTGGCATTGTGATGCTGCTAATCGTTGCGGGTGCATGTTATCTGTGGTATCAGCACGACATCGCACCCTACAAACAAGAAGCAGCCGAGGCAGAAAAGCTGCTACACCAATCGAAGGAAACTAAACAGGTTTCCAAGACAGGTAACAAGGCGGAACAGGCTACCGAAAATCCGCTCAGTCTGAAAAATCAAAATGCGAAATTTGACAACAAACCCTTAATCTGTTAAAATTGTAAACACCGTAGCGAAAATATCTGTCTAATCTTGCAACTTTCTCATTATATCTTTGTATTAACGATAAATCCGCTCAGTCTGAATCCAGAGAATTGCTTGATAGCACAACAGATCAACGCAGGAGTGGAAATGTTACTGTCAATATCTACTATCAAAAAAACTATTATTGTATTCGTTATACTTTCAGGAACAATGCTATTACAGGCACAGACGCCAGAAGGAACGATCCCTTTCGATTGTCCTGATGTGCTACCTGTCAAATTTCAGTTCAACCTCAACCGTGAACTGATTGCTCTTATCTCAACGGACGAACCTTTCTATGCTGTTGAAAATCTATATGTCCACACGTACGATACTAAAGAGGGTCTTTTTGACAAATTTGTACGATATTATAGTGAGAAGTTACAGCAGAATGGATGGGAAAGTTTCGCTAAGGATGAAAACCGACAAATTTCTATTCTTACCGAAACGACATCAGGAAATATCTGCAGAGGTATCTTTGCTGTTGTTAAGGATAGGACAGGAGTACATCTGCTCAACGTCGTTGGACAGATTCCAAAAGAACAAATAGGTGAACTGTTAGCAAACCTAAATGCAATCGGTATTTGGATACCCGAATTGAGATCGCTCGGTGAAACCATTGAGTTACCGAGTGTTGAGACGGAAACAGTGGTTTCAGAGACTGAAGAGATATTGCTGGATAAAAAGCCGGTAACAATGTTTCGTATTTCAGATGATTCACCAAATCCGTTTATCCAGTTTTCAGGGACAATACAAGAAACACATTCAGCGGATTGGACTTATCGTGGACACCCAATTCAAGAGATTCAGATACAATCACGGACGAAAACCGAGGGCATCAGCCACAAAGGGAGAGTAAATGCAGTCAAAGATGTTTTCTTCGGAAATATTGTACCACAAGAAGGTCCAGAAGACCTCGCGGTACTGTTAAAAAAATTATCGGATTCAGATGTAGCGAAATTCGTGCAAAAAGTTACCGTGAATACAAGTGAAAAATGGGTGAATATCTACCTTGAGGATATACCGAATGAAGCCGGTCTAATTCCGCTTTCTCGGAGATACCAGACGCGCAACGGAGATTTTATTGATGAAATACAGGTTGAGGGGAATCTGTCCGCTGAATCGGATGAGATTGTAAAGGCACTTGAAGAAGGTCCCGCAGAAATCGCCGATGCTGTTATATCCTTGTCTGAAACTTTTCCAGAAATTGATCAATTTGATCGGGTAGAGATCAAAATTGAGGAATTCCCTAAACAACGGATTGCGACAATAAATCTTATAGAGAAAACGTTTCCTTTAAGCACCTATACAACCATGATTCCACGGATAGGATTTAATCGTGTCACAGGGTGGGAACTCGGCGCGCGTGTCGAAACTGGGTTGCGTTCGCAAAAGAGAGATAATATCACGCCCTTTGAATTCGACTGGTACTCTAACGTACCGATTAAAAAGGACAACTCCAAACTTTTTGCACAGTTTGGCTACGGATTCGGGAATAAACAACTCTATTACCGGATTGGTGGTAACCGAATCTGGGGAGACCGCAGTAAATGGAATTTAGGCTTAACCGCACAGTTTCAACGCTCTACAACCACAATCGCACCAGATATTTACGCTGGTTATAACGATACTGGCACATTTATGCTGCGTATTTTTGGCGTACCAGATCATCAGGATTACTATTTGAGAAACGGGGCAGAAGTTGCATTACGGTGGCAACCAGGGCGATCAATAAATTTTAGGCTTTCAATGCTTTGGGAAACACACGAAAGCCTGCAAAAAACAACTGATTGGCATCTTCTCAACTGGCGGTCATCATCAAAAGTCCGAGAAAATCTTGTAATAACACCAGGTAACATGCGCAGTATTCAGTTCAAATCAGATTATAAGAATCGAAATAATTACCTCGGTTGGCATAATACTTTTCTTGTTGAACATAGCAATACATCTTTTGGTTCCGATTTTGATTGGACACGGTTTCAAACACATTTGCGCTATGCTGTTCCATTCCGAAATAACCAACTTCGTACTCGGTTTGTGCTGGGTTCGGTTGTAGGCAAACCTGCTGAGGATCATGTTGGGACAGCTCTCCTACCGATTCAACGTCAATTTATAATCGGTGGAATTGGTACACTCAACGGTTATCCATTATATATATTCGCTGGTGATCAGGGCTACCTTTTCAACGTAGAATTTCTCATTGGTTTGCCGCGTATCAATAAGATCAATGTGCTGAATAATATCAATATGGACGTGCTGAATAATATGTATGTGGTTTTACTCTTCGATCAAGGACAAGTTTGGAATAAACTGGACAACAATTGGCATTTTAAACCGAAAAGCAGTGCTGGTATTGGTCTGCAGATTGGATCGGAGGCTAATATTTTTCGCTTCAACATTGCAAAAGCATTTGATGATGAGCAAGGTACTCAATTCAATCTAATGTTTTTCTATAGTTTTTAGAATTTTGTTTTAAATTCAGTTGTGTCAGGCAATACTTAACAAATAATGGGGTGAGTTGTGTCGTGAAAAGAACCAAAAGTAAAATATCTTTACTAATTTCTTTAGGGATACATTTTATATTGATATTAATTATATCACCGTTTTTGGTAAAACATTTCAATGAAACAGATCCCGACCTCTCTCTTGTAATCTTTAAAACAGATACTCCAGAACACGTGAAACGTCGTTTCATGCGCCAACACCAGCGGGTACAACCTAAACCCAGGCCCGATAACGGATCACCCGCACTTTCGCGCGCAGCCCCCAAGTATGCTCCAGAGATGAACCCTCCGAAAGCTCCAATTCATGATAATATCGCTCCCGAAATTGTCACTTATGCAAATATACCTCGAACAGACGCGCCTGCACTACCCAACGCGAGTTTCGGGAAAGATGCTGAAGCAGCGGGACCTATTGTCGTTCCAGAGTACCGTGGAGCAGGAGGGAACGTACGGGGGCCTGGGCGTGGTGGCACAGGCAGCGGTATAGGCAAAGGATTATCAAATGTGGCAGGTGTAGTAGGTCTCGATTCAATAGATTTAGACGAAGGCATCATGGGACTCGGTATTTTTGACTCTGACGTAATGCCCGGACACGGATTAATAGGTCAGGTCTATATTCCTGGTGGGCCAATTCATTTTATGCCTAATTTTAAGCGGATGACTCCTCTATATACCTTTGCAACGGCTAATTTGGATGTATCTGCCAGAAATTATACAGCAGGATTTCCTACACCTCAGAAACAAACTGTACTTGAAAACTTTGCTATACATTTCCGTGGTAAATTGGCAGTGGATACGCCCGGCACATATATGTTTGAACTGCTCTCTGATGATGGGGCTAAGTTATATATCAATGGAAAATTAGTTGTTGATAATGATGGGATACATGGGCCGCTAAGCAGACGATCACACGTGAGACTTACAGCAGGTTTTCACCTTGTTGAAATACACTATTTCCAAGGACCACGATTCCAGATTGCTCTGCAATGGTTTTATAAACCACCCAACCGCCCAAGACAGATTGTGCCACCCGAAGTTATCTTCCATCCCGGTAAGCCGGACGTTCCAGATGGACTAAAAAAGTTAAAACAGCGTATCAAAAAGATGGACAAATGAATCTAAGGGACTCTGATGAAGAACATTTTTATTATTTTGTGTTTCCTGCTTCTATGCGGGGCTGCCAGTGCGCAAAGCAGCAGCGGAAAAGTATCTTTCAATTGGTACAATGCCCCATCTGCGCAATTTAAATTTGATTTAGATCGGCGCATCATTGCGCAGGTAATGGAAAATCCGAATGCAGAAATCGCTGCATTGTATAAAAAAGTGGACTACCTATACCTACGCAATTATCATAGAAAAGGGCTCAATTATAAGCAGATGCTTCAGCATTATAAGGATAGACTAACAGCGCGTGGGTGGAGCGTATATCAGAAAGGTGAAAGATTTCATCTTTACACGTTTAGACAAGAGGATTTTGTCGTTGGCATCTTTATTATCGTCCACAGTGAAAATAATGTTTATCTCATAAACATTATAGGTGAATTGCCCACGGAACAGGTTGGAGATATGCTAAGAAATCTTAACCAACTCGGTATTGATATACCAGAATTGAAAAATCTTCGGAGGTTACCGGGTTCAGTTTTCGCACACCCTAAGGCATCAACTGATACTATAGAACCACCTGTCCGCAATCCATTAAATACACAGATGAAATCACCTCAAAGACCTATCTCTCAGAAGAACCTTCAATCATTTAGTGTAGATTTACAAAAACCCTTAGTAACATCATCTTGGCGGTTCAACGGCATTCAGATTCATGATTTCATAATTCAGAACGCGAAAAGTCCAGAAAGAACCAATATTTTGAAGTTTCTTGCAAACGGTTCGGGGAGCTTGGAAAATGTCCTACCAATGATTACTAAATCACTGGGTAACCGTCGCAAAATATCTGTGCGGGTCACGGAAGAGAATGGAGAAACCGTTGCTGTCCTTACCGTTGAGAATCGTAGGCGATCAAAGTCGCTATCGGTGCTTAAGTCTCTAACAATAACGCAATCGGGAGCGAATCGGAATGTAAAAACAACTGCTTCACGTCTTGAGACTGATGAGTTATTCTCCTACACAGCCACACGATTTAGAGCAGGAGACGCGCCTATTCACGAAATACGTATTCAAGGAAATCAGCAAGTCCCAGAGGAACAGATACGCCAAACACTTAATAACGGTTCTGAGAATATTGAACAAGCATTGAAAACCCTATTTAAAGTAATGCCTTATTTTAAAGAGGTTCGTCTACAGGTTAATGAAGAGAACTTCACTCGTGTAGCAACAATTACCTTTGATGAAAAACGCTTATCCTCAAACATCTATTTCGGTCTTCGTCCACCGCTATTTTTGCGGTTTAACCGCGTTACCAACTGGGAAATTGGAACAGGTTTTCAAGTGGGAAGATCGACCGATCTCGGGCCTCTGTGGAGCTGGAATGTGCCAGATTCATTGAACAGGCAAACCTCAAATTTCTTTGGGAAGATTAGCTACACCTTCGGTAATCCGCATTTACACTACCGTTTTGGTGGAAGAGCAAACTGGGGTAAACCGTATACATGGAATCTCGGACTGACAGCACAACTACATAGACAAACCGATGCGATAGCGCCTGAACTTTTTCCTAACTTCAATAATGACACATCCATTGTTCAACGTGTGTTAGGTTATCCTGACCTTCAAAATTACTATTTAAGACAAGGTGTAGAAGTTGAATTACAGTGGAGTCCAGTAATGCCGGTCCACTCCTTCAAATTAGGAATGCTTGCCGAATCACATAAGAGTCTCGAAAAAAGCACAGATTGGAACACGGTAAGCTGGGTTGTAAAAGAGCTGGAAGCCAGGCTAAATCCGTCAATAGACCCTGGTCAAATGCGAAGCCTCACGTTCCAATACGATTTTAATACCCGAACGGATTTTCTTGGCTGGCACAATACACTTTTCGTTGAGCATAGCAACGCTGTTGTCGGATCTGATTTTGATTTTATACGGGCTCAATTGCATTTTCGATATGCCTTTCCTTTAGATAACCACCGTGTCCGTACGCGATTGCTTTTCGGTTTTGCCAACGCCCCGCTACCAATTCAAAGAAAATTTGTAATCGGCGGTTTAGGCGGTTTGAAAGGTTATCCGTTATATGTTCCTGCAAACGAAGATGAAAAGGAAGTATCTACTAAGTCTTGGTATGGCTACTCACAATATGCCTTTATGGGAGACCGTGGATTTTTACTTAACGTTGAATTTCATTACCGTTTAGCAAACTTGTCTAATTATAATATTTTCAAAAACACTTTTCTTGTCTTTTTCTTTGACGAAGGACAAGTTTGGAATGTCTCAGATGGAACATTTTCGTTTGAGCCGAAAGCAGATATCGGTATCGGTTTACAGTTTCAAGAAAATGGCCCCTTAAGGATCAATATTGCCAAAACATTGGATTCATGGAAAGGTTGGCAAACCTCTTTTTCATGGTATAATAGTTTTTAAGATAAAATATGCGAATTATAATCTTATTAACCTTCTTCATCACGACGTTCTTCCCTAATACACTCCGAAATTCGCAGGCAAATCAGGAGCATGAATTTACCTTTGTTCGCCTGCAATATCGGGGCAAACTCACCCAGCTAAGTAATTGGGAAGTAGATTATCCTGCTTCTGATCGTAATTTTATCTACCAACTCCGAAAGCAGACGAGTATAGATGTTGCCCCCGATAGTAAGAAAGTTGCAGTCTGGTCGGAGGAGTTATTCGATTATCCGTTTGCCTACATATTAGAAGTTGGGAGTATGCGGCTTAGCAAGGCAGAAGCTAAGAACCTACGTGAATATCTCTTACGTGGCGGGTTCATTTTTGTTGATGACTTTCACGGTGGGATGGAGTGGAAGTGGTTTTATACAGAATTCAAAAAAATCTTTCCAAACAGAGAACCGGTGGACATCCCTGTATCACATCCCATTTTCCGGTGTTTCTTTAAAATCGAAAAATTGATACAGATTCCTGGTCTCCGCGCGCTCTTCAGTGGACAGACTTATGAACGCTACGACGGACATCCTGCACGATATATGGGCGTATTTGATGATAAGGGGAGACTCATGATGTTGATATGTTTTAATTCGGACCTTGGAGATGCATGGGAACATGCTGCAGAGGATTATTATCCGCGCGAGTATTCCAACATTGCACTGAAAATAGGTATTAACGCTGTTATTTATTCACTTACGCATTGATGGTTATCACAGTCAGCATCCAACTTAGCAGTTTCTGTCTTTGATAGGCGATAGAATCTTTCCAAATTAATTCCACCGATGCTGTGAACTGTTGCAAATATCGTATACCAACTGTTCCAAAAGCACTTCCTTATCAAATGGAGTTGTCTTCATTTGAATTTCCACTTCCAATGCTTTTTCTAAAGCAGTCATCAATTCTTCGACTGTGAAACCGTGTAACGTTTGAAATACCTTGAACGCAATGTAAGGATTTCGTTTCAGAATGTTATAAGACGCTGAATTAGGTAAGATATCCCCCATTTCTTCAGCAAGCGGTTGAAAGATTTTGGCTGTAAAATCAGGATAGCGCATCTGGTTACTTATCGGTTTGATTCCTTTTTTGCCAACGATTAACTTAGCTTGCAGAGTTAGGCGAAGGTGGCTTGCAATTGATGCAGTGAGTGGGATTGGTTCTTGACCGCTTGCTAATACTTCGCGCAGGCTTTTCAAAGCTTGTCGAGTTGAACGTTTTCCAATAGCATCGGTAAGGTCAAAAATTTTGTCAAAAGCGCTCTGCGTTACCAAATTACGAACATCACGTTCATCTATTTGCTGTTTATCACCGACAAAGTTGATAATTTTGTTGATTGCCTCCGCAATTATGTGCATATCACCACCGGTTCGGCTGCGGAGTTGTTCAAACGCGCGCGGTGTAATTTTTTTATCGTATGTCGCAAACTTTTCCACTACCTTTTTGTAAAGCGGATCTCGGTTGAGTGAACCTCCTTTTTCCAAAGGATCGAAAGAGACGTACCTACCCACTTCTTGAATCGCTTTAGCAAATCGGTTTCTCTCACTTACCTCACCCTTTACCGTAAAAATCAGTACACTCGTTTTAGGAAGATCACCTTGGAGCCATTCCAACAACACATCCACATTTTCATCATTGCTACTATTCTCCGAAACAACCTCTACTTGTGCGGCAAGTTCGGGCAAACGTCCAAAAAAAGTTTTTACATCTTCGGTTAAACCATCTGCCAATGTTTCATGCATCTCTTCTATAGCACTGTGGAAATCGGCATTCTGATCTGTTATCTGCTGTACAGAGATACCGAGCAGTTTGGAAATATCCGTAACACACTTTTGAGTATCCTCGGTTTCAATTTGCATAGCATTACGAATGGTATTTAGTGGTGAGGTGCTTCGTTTTTGCGACTTAAATGCCGGAAAATCTTCTACAACAATCACCCGCCATTTTGACATCATCGGGTAGGTCTCAACATTACTGAGAATGTCTTTGACAGTGACGGCATTACCATCTAAAAATGTCAGGTTGAAATCGCGGGTATCAGAAGGCAGGAGTTTATCCAACATCTGTTTGAGCGTCCCTTCAATAAGGAAAGTCTCTTTACCACAGAGTAGATAAACAGGGGCAATTTTGTTTCCTCCGATTTCACGAAGAATATTTACAGGTTTCTGTTTCATGAGAACAACTGTCTCTAATTTGGAACTGCTCAGGTTCCACTATCCTGAGTAGTTTCTTTTGGAGTACCCATCGCTGCAAACGCTGAAAAACGTTTTTTTGTATCTTGTGTGCCACAGTTAGGGCATTCCAAAGGTTTCTTTGTATCATTTGTCCGTTGTAGCACTTCAAACTTAGTCTCACATTTATTGCAATGATATTCAAAAATAGGCATTGTTTTTCCTTTTATGGTTAATTATTCGATTCGAAATAATTATACGTTTCATCTGTAGTTATATCGGACGAATGATGACCTTAACTTTTGTGCCTTTGGGTGGAACCACATCAGTATTGACAAGATAGGTACGATCATCAGTGCCACCGGGTAATGGATTATTGATTAGTGAGTCAGGATCGCGGTATACTGCAATAATATTATGAGTAAGTTGGGAAGTTAGTTGGTTTTTTCTTTTTCGTCCGCCGGTGAAAACCCAATGCGTTTTTTGCATCGGTTGTCCAGCCATTGTATTCCACACCAAGTCTCGTGCCGGGCGAGAAACAACTTTTCCTCCGTGTTGCCATTCAACCCATATCTGTACGTGAGACCCCTCAGGATTGCGTGGATCACCTTGAACTTCAAGATTCATGCCTGCTTCAAGGTCTAACAAACCGAGTGCTGTAAAAAGAAAAAGTGGTTCGGTATCAAGCATTAAGATACTTTCATGGGATGGCCCGCGTGTCCCACAAGCAAAGAATTCAATTATTGTATCACCACTTGCAATGTTAATTTCGCCAGGGACAGTTATCTCCTTTTTATGGGTATCAACAACGACAGTTCCCATCTGAAACACATTGTCAGAGATTTTCTTAATATCTACCAGTTTTGCGTCCGTAGCAGCAGTAGATTTTGGATGGATATTCAGCGTTACAGATTCCGTATTATCGCTTTCATCTGTATCCTCAAAGTCCACGTAAACAGAAATCTCCGTTTCACCTTCCTGTTTTGGTACCCAGTCAATTGAAGCTACGGACTCATTGAGGGAGGATGTCCAGAAAACCTCTGCTGTTTGCACTTCTGTATTGTCAGCATAAAACTTAACATTCAGCGTTTTATCAAAAGGGGTGCCTGTATTCCTAAGTGTTGCACTCAATTTAACGGCTTCACCAACGCGAGGAGCTGGCGGTGAATACCGCAAACTTTGTGGTACTACACCAATATTTGGTGCAGTGGGACCAACAAGTGCACGGCTCAAGAACATCACTGCAAAACAGGTTGACATAAAATCTGTCGCCGCCCCAGGACTATCCCAACTACCGTCCGCTCTTTGTTCTGTGACCATCATACTCGCGATTTCGTTGTACCAGTCATGACCAGCTAACTTCTCTACCTTTGGTGGAATATCACTAAAACGTTGCAGGGAAAGGAGATAATAATAAAGCCATGAAGTAGATCCTGGATTTCGGGTAAGCGACCAGTGTGTCCTTATCCAATCAATACCTTTTCGCACTTGGGGATCATCAATGGAAACACCGCAGGCACGAAGTGCCCACAAACCTGTCGCGGTCATGCTGCCGTAAACCCCTATTCCCCAAAGTGAACCTTCTTCAACTAAATTATAAAGCCATCCACCGGTCTCGGTCTGATTCCGCCGAATCCAATTCTCAGCGCGTGCCCATGTATCTTGTGGAATCTCAAGTCCCCACTGCTTCGCAGCATAAAGCGCGTAAATTACCATGTTCATGTGTGCACCATCTGCTGAGTAACCATAACCCCACCCGCCGTCATCTCTCGGATCATCAAACTCATCACCGGGAACAGGCAGTTGTTTTTTTACAAGCTGGTTCACTGCAAATTGCGCGCGTTCCCGATAAGCCGGGTCCTGTATCGCCACCAATACCGGAACGAGTACAGCATATTGGTACACATCAAGCTCATTCCAATCCCGTTCAAGAAGGTATGCAAGACCTTTTTGAACAGATAAGTCAGCCGGGGTGCGTCCTGCTGCAAGCAAAGCCTGCAATGCCAATGAAGTCTCCTGTATTGGATCCTCACCAAAATTCCAGACAGAACCCGGTATAAAGTTTACTGCTAAACCTTTCAGACTTGCACGACAGATAACACACACTAAAATCATTTGGTTTTCGATGCCACATTGCAAACAAGTTCGGCTACTTTTACCTTGTCGTGCTTCTATCCATGCAATACCTCGGTCAATAGATGCCTGAATTTGGTCTGGTGTTACTTTAGGGAACGTTTTGGCGGAAGCGACTATTGCAGCATGTGCAACATTGTTCTCTTTGTTAGATTCTTCAATATGTAAATCACCTGTGGGGTTGACGATAGCATATATCTCAGTCTTACCAACAGGCGGCTGCCACTGTGCCTCTATACGATCCGTTTCTCCAGGTTCCAAATCCAAAATAACATCATTACATAAAATCTGGAGCGGATTAGTCGCTGGATCACCCTCATAAAGATCAACTACTAAATCTTCATTCATCGTAGGTGTTCCAGTTCCAACGTTTTTTATTTCAATCCAAACTGTAATTTCTTCCCCTTCAACAGGTGTCGGATTAGAGAAGATAATATTCTTGGCCTCTATCTGAAAATCTGGAAGTTGTGCGTTCGCATTTCCAATAATAGCAATAAAAAACATTCCGATTGTGAAAGCGACTAATCTTTTCATTTTCATAACACACCTCCCATATTATCAGCAATAAATTCTCTTGTAAGAGTACTTTGTTAGCTCGATTTATACCGACTGCTCGTTTCCAATCATCGCTAAAACTAAATCAATTCCCTTCCCAAAATCCAATTGAAACGGTAGAGGGATTCGGGATAGCATTTCCAAAACGCTTTACACCATTCGCCGTCCATTTGCTGACCTGTCCCTGGAACGTTTCACTAAACATGTCTGCAATCCAAATCTCACCGTCTGCAGGTGAATAGGTAACCGCAACAAGTGCCCCTCCAACCGTAAATTCTTTGAGTTTTGTGCCTGTAGGTGATAAATTGATCAACAAACTGTTATTTCCTGCGAGCCACACACTTCCATCTTTTGGATTAACACTCGGTGAAACAGGATTGGGAATATCGGTTATCTTTACCAATTCTTCACCATTAGGTGAGTAACGGACAACGGTGTTACCTTGTGTATCTGCTATCCAGACATTCCCTTGGTAGTCCACTGACAAACCACCTTTCGGTTCGTTCAGCGGTGGAGCATTTGCAAGCAGATTCCCATTTGCGTCATAACGTCCAATTGGACCTTTTCCATCCGTTATCCAGCAGCTCCCATCTTTCGGGTTAACAGCCACATTGAATCTACCCGTGTCAAGATTCGCAGGCCCGTCGGGTGGAATTACTTGGGCAAGAATATTTTTTCCATCAGCAGAAACCTTTCTCACACCATCAAGTCCAGCGATCCAAACGGTGCCATCAGCGGGGTTAACAGAGATTCCAGTAGGCGCTTTAATCGGTGGGGTTTGAGTGAATTGGGCTGTAGCTGGATCGTATCTGAAGACTGCATCTCCTGCTGAAGCCGCAATCCAAACAATCCCATTAGCTGGATTGACCTGTACAGCACTGGCATGTGTTAAACCTTGAATAGCATCAGGATCTGCTTTGCCATTTGCATGTAATTTATAAACGGTCTCACCACCACTGACAACCCAACATTCTCCATTATACTGACCGTGCACTGTAGCGATAGACATCAAAAACAGCATCGCTGCATATATCATTTTTTTGATCACTTTTATATCCTCTTTACCTTGAATATAGGTTTTAATAAAACTTATACATAAAATAGAACACATAGTTTAAATTTTAGCATTTTTCAATCTAATTTTCAAGACATTTTGTGTGAAATGAGGAACAGCAATTTCGTGATTGATTGTCTTCTAAACATATATTAGCAAATATGATGCCAATTGCAGTAAACAGATGCGCCGTAGAACCATCACAAATCGTTCCTGAAATTGCGGCAGATACTGCTAAAAAATAAACATTGCTGTTCATAATTTGAACATTCAAACCAATTTTGTAAGATAACGTGAGTTTGATGAATCCCGTAGACTTTCTAATCTCGATTTAGTCCCCTGGTAGGCGCGTTTTCATGAAGTTTAAATAAATATTTCGGTAATTTCATAATTATATCCAGTGCGGTTAGGAAACCGCACCTACCGGGCCTGGGAAAATAAATATTACCGAATTAATAAATTAATCTTCATGAAAACGCGCCTACCAGGGCTGTGGACCGCTAAATTGACGCATCAGGAGCGGTTTCCCAACCGATCCTGATGGGGATGGGCGAAATGGAATGGTTAGGGAACTGCTCCTACCAAGGTTATTCACATATTTAGGTTTACTATGAAACATTAACGGATATGATAAAAGCACAGAAAACCGAAAACTAAATACCCCTGTCAATCACTGCTTGACATTAATTTGTTACCTGTGATAAAATAAAAGTATGATAAAAGTAACTACATGTCTGCTCATTTGCCTTATGTTAATAGGTGTTACAAGCCTTGCGGAGGACAAACCCCCAAAAATAGGGGATGTCGCACCAAATTTTACACTTCAAGATGCCGAGGAAAAAGAGCACAATTTAAAGAAGATGCGTGGAAAACTTGTTTTTCTAATTATGGGAAATCGGAAAATACGGAAAGAAGATGACAAATGGGCAAAAGCATTTCAGAAAGATTATAAGGATAACGAACAGGTCATCGCTTATATTATTGCAGATATGCGAAGTGTCCCAGGATTTATACCGAAAGGATTCATCCGGTCCCGATTAAAGAGAAAACCACCACCAGTGACATTCCTACTTGATTGGAAAGGGCAAGTACATCAACGTTATCAGACAGATAAAAAGAAACCTAATTTGTATCTGATTTCATCACAGGGAAAAATCGAATTCCATCGGAAAGCGAATTTTAAACCCGAGATTTATGCGGAACTCAAAAAACAAATTGGGACCCTCTTAACTGAAAAACCTTAGACTGTGATTGCACATGATAGGATAGGCTGGGGTATTATGCTACACACAGGAGATAAATATGGATTCCAAAGCCAAAGGTGAAATAAAAAAATATTTGTCCTTCCCGATGCTTCTCATTGGTAGTGGTTCCTTTGTCGGTGTATTAGGATGGTTGGGATTAGCTCAAGCGGCAGAAAGCATCATGTTTTTTGCTGGTTCAGCGCTTCTCTCGTTTTCAGGTTCAATGGCAACTCTATGCGGTCTAATGAGTTTGGAAAGAGTATCTCCCAGTCCAGCTAAATTACGAAAACTTAAGTTTGAAACCTCAAAGAATCTTAAGATTCAGTATCCATCCTATATCTTAAAAGTTGAAAAACTCAAGCAGAAATATCAAGAACTCCATGGCAAACTTCCTCAATTTCGTGATTATTGCAATGAATTTAAGAAAAATGTAAGAAATCTACAATCCATGTTAGCTAATGTAGAAAAACAGCTTCAGGAAAATCTTAGAAATGATGCACCAGTAATTGATAACGATAGTGTAGAAGGTATTGCTAAAAAGATACTCTGGTCCGAAAAGCAAATTCAGCTCACCCAATTGAACGAGGCATTGAAGAAACTTTCCAGTTTTTTAACAGGAGCAGACTTAGAGCGTTATCGCGTAGAACTAACACATGTAAATGGCGGTTTGACTCTATTAGACCAAGGCATAAGAGATTATCGGGAGTTAATGATACTTTGTAACAGCACATACGCTAATTATGAAAATATTACAAAGGCGAAGCAGAAAGTTGATAAGGTGGACAATTTGATAATCCATCAGGAAACTCGATTACAGGAACTTGAAACTGAAATAGAGGCAAAACGTGAAGAGGCGGGAATGGAGTTGTCGATCTTTCAACAGCAACTTGATGATTTTCAGGTAGATGATGAATGAGAGCAATCCTTGAAGATAGCAGAAACTGAAACGTTAACTAATAACGTATCTCATCAATACTCAAGGTTTGTTCTACCATTACAAACGAAGATACCCAATTGTGAAAAATGAAAATGTCATTGATGACGTAGACCTATTTACAGCGCGCCAGCAAAAGTTATTCCGTTCATCGGTAGCTCATAATGACTTATCAGCAATAATAGAAAATGAAGATTGTCGGATCGGAATGAAGCAACTTAAAGAGAATTCCATTTCTCTTATACTTACGGATCCACCCTATTTCATTGATGGCATGGGGGATGATTGGAACACCCAAAAGTTAAAAGCACGAGTGAAACCAGGTGTTATCGGTTCACTACCGGCGGGGATGAAATTTTCTGTCAAACAGGGACAAGAATTGCAAAAGTTTCTCACACCTGTTGCTGAAGAATGGATGCGTGTTATTCGCCCCGGCGGATTTTGCCTCGTCTTTAGCCAGAACCGACTTGCACATAGGACTGCTATCGCATTAGAAGACGCTGGCTTTGAAATACGCGACGTTTTGATATGGCGATATGAAGGGCAAGCAAAAGCATTCTCGCAAGACCATTTTATCCGAAAGCGGAAGATCTCAGCTGAAGAAAAAGATAGGCTTCTCCATAAAATAGGCGGACGGAAAACACCACAGCTCAAGCCACAAGGAGAAATGATAATCCTCGGACAAGCCCCAAGAGAAGGCACTTTTGTGGATAACTGGGATAAGTGGGAAACCGGCTTAATTGATGTGAACAACCCTTTGATCAACGCATCTCAATTTCCGGGAACTGTTATCCCGTCAAATAAACCAAAAGAACGATATGGGCACATGACAGCAAAACCTGTCGATTTACTGCAACACCTCATCCGTATATTCTCCGCGCCCCGAGCTCTCGTCCTTGATTCTTTCGCCGGTTCAGGTTCAACTGGGGTCGCAGCTATACTTGAAGGCAGAGATTTTATTGGGTATGAGATTGAATCCGAGATGGCAAGTCGCGCACAAGAAAGAATAAAGGTAACATGTTATGAATAGCAATCTACTGACGCCAGATGATTTACAAAAATCGTGGTGAAACTTGTGCAATATCCATGCACAGCATAAGGTTAAAATCCGTAAGATTAGATGACACCTTACAAATAATGGCAGGGATGACACTCCAGAGCAACACGTTTTTAGTTTGCTACAAAAGAATTCTGTTTATAGTGAAACCAATAATTATTTGGACACTACGGTAGGTGTGATTTCCTAATCGCACCCGATGGGTCTGGGAAATGGGTATGTCAGAATACGCGTATGGTATTCTGAATTGGTTAGGAAACCGCACCTACTAGGAGAGTGTTCACATATTTTTAGGTTGGACTATAATTTAGTTAGGGAAAACAATAGTAGAGGATTGGTATGAAATATCTTGTCACGGGATGTGCTGGATTTATAGGGTGGAAAGTCACTGAATTTCTTATCGCTGACGGACATACGGTAATAGGTATTGACAATTTAAATGATGCCTATGATGTGACGGTTAAGCAGTGGCGACTTTCGCAACTCCAAAAGTTTTCCGAATTTCATTTTCACCGTGTAGATATCTGCGACCGTGCTTCTTTAAAACCGATATTTGACAATCATTATGATGCTGTGATTAACCTCGCAGCACGTGCAGGTGTCCGACAATCTGTTGAAAATCCTTGGGTTTACATTGATACGAATGTGACAGGTACGCTAAACCTATTAGAACTTTGTCGTACATCTGATATAGAAAAATTTGTGTTGGCTTCTACTTCAAGTTTATACGGTGCCAACAATCCGCTTCCGTTTAGCGAAGAGGCGAACACAGATGGACCGCTCTCTCCGTATGCTGCCTCAAAAAAAGGGGCAGAAGCACTTTGCCATAGTTACCACCATCTCTACGATATTGATGTAACAATATTTCGTTTTTTTACTGTCTATGGACCCGCTGGACGTCCAGATATGAGTGCGTTCCGTTTTGTCCAATGGATTAGTGAGGGAAGACCGGTTATTGTCTATGGGGACGGGAAACAATCCTCACGCGATTACACCTATGTTGAAGATATTGCACGCGGCGTGATCGCAGGACTGAAACCGCTGGGATATTCGGTCATAAACCTCGGTTCAGATAGTCCGATTGTGTTAATTGATACGATAAGACTGATAGAGGAACTCGTTGGCAAGAAGGCGGAACTATCACATCAACCGTTTCACCCCGCCGACGTACGTGCAACGTGGGCAAATATTCAAAAAGCAGAGCAGCTTTTAGGATGGCGACCACAAGTAACTTTTCGTGAAGGAATTACAGCACTCGTTAAATGGTATCAAGAGCATCGTGACTGGGTAAAGGATATTTCAACTGGTTAAGCAGCTATCAAGATTTCCACTGCTTTTTCCAACGCCTCTCCATCCACCTTCATCTTAGCATTTTCTACTTCGCGTTTCACATAGGTCAAGGTATTTTCCAAATTCATCGGGGTTGCAATTTCCTGCACAATTTTGTGTAGACGTTTGACATCGGTTTTCTTAATCCCAGTCTGTTCTTCTACACGAGTATGTAATGCCGCAGGCGTCTCCGACTCTTGCGGGGTTTCGTCGGGCTTTGATGTTGTCTTCTTAGAATCAGTATTCCGCGTTTTCACAGTGCGAGTGCGTTTGCGAGGTGTCGCCTTCTGAATTTTCCCCGCGTCTAACGCTTTAAAACCACACTCTTTGCACAATTTCGCTGTAACTTCAGCTAATGTCATTGTTACAATAACTTCACTGATAGCCCCACAAAGTTCACATTCCGTAAGGTTTTCAATGCCAGAAAGAATGTCGGCATGTAGTCCCAACATCTTTTGTTTGTCGGTCTTAGTCGGTTTCTCTTTCTCACATAGCGCAATGAGTTTCTGCGCCGCTTTCTCAATCTGATCTAAATTTCCCATGTCACACCTCCAATAAATGTTATAATTAGTATAACATTTATATAAAACAGTGTCAAGGAAAGTTTAGCGTTATAAAACAATCGGTAGGATTTATTTGCCTGAATCTTCATCTTTATACAACTTATATTCAAAACTATCAATGAGTGCTTCGTAACTTGCAGATATGATGTTTTCTGAAACCCCGACGGTTCCCCAACTCATTTCGCCATCACTTGCTTCAATAAGCACACGCACTTTTGAACCAGTTCCTGCTTTAGTATCCAATACCCGAACTTTGTAATCTATCAATCTGACTGTCTGTAAGGCTGGATAAAACTGTTCAAGCGCCTTTCTGAGTGCAGTATCTAATGCATTGACAGGGCCATCTCCATCCGCTGCTGTGTGGGTTGTAGCACCATCTGGAGTGGTGACCTTTACTGTTGCCTCTGAACGCATGGTATGGTCAGTGAACTTCTCAATAATGACACGAAAACCGAGACGTTGAAAAAAGGATTCATACCCATTAAAGACTTTGCGTACCAAGAGCTCAAAAGATGCTTCAGCGGCTTCATACTGATAACCTTCACTCTCGGCTTCTTTGACGCGATTAAAGAGTTCTAGTACTTGTGGTGAGTTTTTGTCGTAGTTGGGATATTCCTTCTCAATCTTTTTCATAATGGTGCCTCGACCTGCTTGGTCGGAGACAAGGATACGTTGTGTATTGCCAACTTTTTCGGGAATGATATGTTCATAAGTAAGGCGGTTTTTACGTATAGCATCGGTGTGTAAGCCACCTTTGTGCGCGAATGCGGAACGCCCAACATACGGTTGACGCTCATCATGCGGCAGGTTTGCTAACTCGCTGATTAACCGAGACACGCGGGTAACTGTTTGCAGCTGGGTATCGCTGATACACGGAATACCTAACTTTAACTGAATTGTGGGGATAATAGAGGCGAGATTTGCATTTCCACACCGCTCACCGTAGCCGTTGAATGTTCCTTGAACATGGTTCGCACCAGCTTGAACAGCTAACACCGAGTTTGCTGCCCCCATGCCCGCATCATTGTGTGCATGAATACCGATAGGCAAAAGGAGTGCCGACACCGCTGCTTTCACACCCTCCTGTATTTCTAATGGCAACCGACCTCCGTTGGTATCACATAGGACGATACATTTTGCACCACCTACTGAAGCTGCCCGGAGCGTTTCAATTGCATACGCCGAGTCATCAGCGTAACCATCAAAAAAGTGTTCTGCATCATAAATCACTTCACGTCCGTTTTCCACAAGATATTTAACAGAACTCTCAATTAATTCTAAGTTCTCATCTGCTGTTACACGTAAGACATCAGTTGCATGGAGACGCCAACTTTTACCAAAAATCGTAACAGTTCTGGTACCTGTATCAAGTAGGGCAGACAGGTTCGGGTCAGCATCGGGGGCATAAGTAGGATAGCGCGTGCTACCGAACGGCACAATCGTTGCTGTTTCTAATGGCATATCTTTTGCTCGTTTGAAGAACTCTATATCTTTCGGATTAGAACCGGGGTACCCACCTTCAATATAGCGAATACCTAATTCATCCAGCACTTTTATGATGATAAGTTTATCTTCAACCGAAAATGCTACGCCTTCGGCTTGACTACCGTCCCTGAGTGTTGTATCATAAAATTCAACCATGTTATATCAAACAGTAATTTTTGGCTTGCACTTTGAATATGAACTCACAAAACCCACTCTACAATGCCAAAATTTGGTGTCTCCTTTATTTGGCAATACCTATTTACTCATACTGAAATTCTATCACATATCAGGGGAAAAGTCAAGATTATTGTAATCGTATTCGATGCTGATGGCCTTGTAAATTTACAACATATTTTGCTTTCATAATCTAAAAATTTATGCTACCATTAATAAATCATGAAGAGCTATAGCATTTTCTTAATCTGTTGTGTATTGTTATTTTCAAGTTGTGGAATATTCGGGACAAAACCCGTCGAAACACAACCGCCAACACCTTCTATCAATCCGCTTGAAAAACTACATGCAGATATTGATGCGATCTTGCAAAATACATTATTTACTACTGCAAGCATAGGCATAAAAGTTATTGCAGTTGAAACAGGAGAGGTGATTTACACCAAAAACGCACACAAATTGCACCACCCCGCTTCCACAACAAAGCTCTTCACAGCAGCAACAGCCTTGGCGAAACTTGGCTCGAACTATCAATTTGGAACTATGCTTTATACTGATGCAACATTAGGGACGCAAGTAGTAGGAAACGTATATCTCAAAGGCAGAGCTGATCCAGTGCTTCAGACAACCGATATAGAAAAATTGTGTGATGCATTCGTGCAAACTGGTTTAAAGTCTATTCAGGGAGATATTGTAGTTGACGAAACGTATTTTGACACTGTTAGGGAAGGTCCGGGATGGATGTGGGATGATAAACCGTTTCGGATGAGTGCTTTGAGTATCCGAAGCGTTGAACCCGATGTTAAAACGGATAGCCGTGCTATTACATGTGGACATCTTCTAAAAACCACACTGATGCAAAAAGGTATTGACGTGATGGGTGAGGTCGTCTCAGGAACAGTGCCATCAGAAGCAAACAAAGTCGCCACACATCTATCGCCACCACTCGCCGACATTATCAAACTCATGAACAAACCGAGTGATAATTGGATTGCTGAGTTCCTTTTCAAAACAATCGGTGCTGAAGTGAAAGGTGAACCAGGAACATGGAAAAAAGGGAGAGAGGCTGTCACTGAATTTTTGAGTGAAATAATAGATGACCCGCCTGCACATCGGTTCGTTGATGGTTCAGGGCTTTCTCGCTATAATTTGCTCAACGCTGAATTGTTGACCAAGCTGCTTGTTTATATGTCCCACAATTTTGAGTTGATGCCGGAATTTATGGCATCACTTCCAATTGCTGGCGTTGACGGCACATTGAGAAATCGGATGCAAGGGATGTACGCTGAAAAGACATTGCGTGCGAAAACGGGGACATTAAGTGGTGTTTCCGCGCTTGCAGGTTATACCAAAACAGCAGATGGTGAGGTCTTTGCATTTGGCATCCTGATTAGTCATTATGTTGGGTCGGCGGCAACGGCGCGGGGGATTCAGGATAAGATTGGGGATTATCTAACTCAGTTTAGTCGTCATTCAGTTGGTGTGCGTTAGCCATTCGGAGCAGAGGCATTCAATTGTCGGTTTTTCTATTTCAGAAACGTTAAATATTGCCACAAAAACTAAAAGAGGCGTAATGAATTGAGCGAGAGCAAACATGTCTGTTCGTCTATCGGGGTTGGAAAATCCTCCAACAAGAGAAGTCCTCTACAATTGAATATCTCTGCATTCGGGATAGGATTGTTGGCTTGAGTTTTATGAAAAATAACGTATTCTATAATGTGAGTTTGATCTTAGACCGAAAGGACCTCCGTTACCATTTACAAGTTTTCCTGCCAAGACTTATAAAGTAAACAGAAAAGGAAATTAAAAATGCGATTAAAAGATAAAGTTTTGTTAATCGGTGGTGCTGGCTCAAATATGAGTCGCGCAACAGCAATACTTTTTGCACAAGAAGGGGCAAAGGTAGCACTTGCCGCACGCACAACAGAAAAGATGGAAGAGACAGCAGAACGGATCCGCGCGAACGGTGGTGATGTGCTAACACATCAAACTGATTTGACAGATGCTGCACAAGTGGAGTCTCTTATTGATGCTACAGTTGCTGAATTTGGCGGTGTTGACTGCTTCATTCACGCTGCGGGCGGGTTCTTTTCAACTGAACACGATATTACAACGATGGATCCTGCGTATTGGGATGGTGCATTGCAAAACAACTTGCGCACGCTTTTTAACCCCGTACGGCTGCTCGTGCCGATTTTAGAGACGCGCGGTGGCGGTTGTATCATCACTATTTCCGCTGGTGCACGGGTGCGTCAAGATGCAAACGCCGCTTACGCTGCAGCAAAAGCGGGGATGGTGGCAACAGCAAAAAACCTGGCAAAAGAATTATATGATAAGAACATTCGTGTCCATGCGTTATGTCCGGGGATTATCTGGGATCCGTTGCCAGAAGGAGAAATCGCTCCAGTCGCGACACAGTTAGAGAGATTAGGTAACCCAATTGATATAGCTTATGCTGCGTTATGGTTATGTTCAGACGAAGCGGCGTGGGTTACGGGATTGGAATTGACAATTGATGGAGGCGATTCTCTGTTTATTGATTCGCCAATTCGACAGAAAACTTTGGCATAACCTCAATGCTACCTATTTGCTTAGGCTTTGGAAAACTCTGGAACGGAGTGAGGAATCGATGTTATTTTGCAGTCGTTGTCTCCAACTGCTCATCAATCTTGATCTTTCTCATCAATTTGCTCAAAGTGTTTCGCAATCTTGTATAGGCTTTCCGCAATATCCTTGAGTTCTCCGCGTATCATTAAGAGAGTAGCCGAAATTATAATAGATGAGACAAAAATAACCATATCCATAAGCTTATTGATATTGTTCTAGGTTCCTTTAATTGGAGGCAGTTCATACATTTCAACTGGAGATATTGGAGAATCTGAGGACAAGTAGAGACAACATCGTATTGTAATCGTTGGCTACCTCTATTTATCAATCTTTGTCTTTCTCGTTAATTTGCTCAAAGTGTTTTTCAATTTTGGACAAACTATTTTCGATCTTATTGATCTTTTGTGCTATCCAGATCAGACTAAGAATGTGGAATAGCGTCAATCCAGCAATGCAAAATAATATTATTGCTATACCTTTTTCTACCATTGCAAACTCCTTGTCTCATCAAAGCAATTTTTAAATAGCACCTACCACCGCACTTCGCAAAATTCCTCATAATCAATCAGTTCTGTAATAGTAGGATTTTTACCACACATTGGGCAGTTTTCATCTTGACTCTGTGTTTTACAATCGTTAAGATACTTGTTTTCAATCATCGTCTTTTCCATCAATTTGCTCAAGGTGTTTCGCAATTTTGGACAAACTTTCGCCATTACTCTTGAGCGTTTTAGAAATGCGACCCAGCACGAGTAGAATACCAAAAAGCATCAATGCCAGCCCAAAAATTTGAATAGAAATTCCAATCAACATGTTTTACTCCTTTTCAATGTCGGAAAAACCAATTGGTATCTGCACTTACCACCGCACTTCACAAAATTCCTCATAATCAATCAGTTCTGTAATAGTAGGATTTTTACCACACATTGGGCAGTTTTCGTCTTGACGGAGTTTTAGCCGTTTGAAATCCATTGTGAGCGCGTTGAAAAGGAGAAGGGTTCCAATCAAAGGTTCACCAATGTCTAAAAGGACTTTAATCGCTTCAACAGCTTGAATCGTACCGATAATACCGGGGAGAACGCCAAAGACACCAGCCTCTTGGCAACTCGGTGCCATGCCTTGCGGTGGCGGTTCAGGAAAGATGCATCTATAACACGGGCCCTTACCTGGATAAAGCACGGTTGTTTGTCCCTCAAATTGAAAGATGCTGCCGTGCACAATCGGTTTGCCAAGCATAACACACGCGTCGTTGAGCAGATAGCGCGTTGGAAAGTTGTCGCACCCGTCCACAATCAGATCATACTGTTCCAGTATCTCAAAAACGTTTTCCGAATTGATGCGTTCGTTGTGAGGGATCACCTTGACATCTGGGTTCATCTCTGCAATAGTGGCTTCTGCAGATTTCGTTTTTGGGATACCAATATCACTTGTGCCGTGTAGAATCTGGCGTTGCAAATTGCTGAGGTCAACCACGTCGTCATCAATAATGCCGAGCGTGCCAACCCCCGCCGCTGCAAGGTAAACGCCTATAGGTGAACCGAGTCCTCCCGCACCGATCAGCAGTACTTTCGACTCAAGCAGCTTCGTCTGCCCCATCCCGCCGACCTCTTTGAGGATAATATGTCGGCTATACCGCTCAATCTGTTCATTCGTAAAGTTAAGCATCTTATCCTCCGAGATTGGAGAGGAGTTCTGAAATCGGTTTATCTGAATTCGCGGAGATTCGTACGGCAAAACGTTCGCGAGCATCCTCAGAGGTACGTTCTATTGTGAAGTTATCACCGCCGTACATCTGTTTCAGTACAGGTTCAAGGTCTGCTTGAATCGCATCTGCTGTCTCTGCTGTATTCGGTGCAATATGGCGGTTGTTTATCATAAACAGAATGTCTCCGCCGTTGAAATGGATAGCATTTTCCAATTCTTCCGATGCTTCAAGTAGTTCGCATTTGGAAAGCGTCTCAGTGAGTGCTTGACGAATCTTTTCGCTGTTATCACCTTCTACATCATGCTTTCTGTTGTAGAGAAATCCATGTTGATGATAGGCATTGTCAATGCTATAGTTAGCTTGTTTCAAAATCAATAGCACACCCGGTCCCGCATCAACGTGTGAATAGTCGGCATAGTTCAAGTAATCTTCAGAATCAGCCTCCTCCATCCAGCGATTGAAAACTTTGATGAAGTTAGTGTAGTTGACCGTGCTATTTTCAGTTGTAAAAACCTTAATATTAATTTGCTGTAAATCCATTCGATGAAAAGTTTCCTTTCGTGAGTAGAAAAACGGTTGGAGAGATTGCCCTCCTCTTAGGAATTTAGAATTTGCTTCAGTTACGCGAGCGGTAGTCCACCGATGTCCTGTCCATCAATACTAACAACTGTAACGTCTTCGACTTGTATCCAGCTAATTTTACCTGTGCTATCACAGACGCATGCCATTGCGTATTGACCTTCATCTACATCTGCCAACCAATTTCCCAAAAACATGTTCGGTTTCGCAGATTGGTAGACACCAAATCCTGTACCGAGTAAACAGTAATTCTTGCCTGTTGCATTGTGTTTTACAATCGTTGCCATCTTTTTTCCTAAATTGAGAATAGTGAAATGTATTATACTTTAATTTGAGATAAAAGTCAAACTTAATACAAATAGCGGGTGTGTAAAGTTTTTTTGCATGAATTGAATGGGAGTTTGAAAAGTATTTATAAAAATGGTATCCTTACCTAATAAACTTTTCCATATAGGAGAGGATACGAATGATTACTATAAATACACGCGGCGTGTGGCAGAGATGATGTGTCGTTTGATGATGCATCTTGATTTTAGAGAATCTGCAGAGGAGTTATCGCGTCAGGGTATAGAAGTGAGCCATACGACATGGTATCAAATCGGCAGTGGCGTGATTGAGAGTGCGTGTCCACAAGCTGCTATGAGATGGCAGGAGAAAGGTGTCAATCCGGTGCTTTCCGCCCGATTTATTGATTACAGACTTAATATGCTTAAATTGATACCTATAAATTGGCAAAAAAACACCCAAAATCTTTTTTATAGTATTTACTATAAAAAACACTTGCAAACCAGATAACAATATGCTATACTATTAAAAAATCAAATCGGTCTATTTAACGATGAAACAGCAACTACTCGACAGTTTTGGACGTGTCCATACGAACCTCAGAATCTCCGTCACAGATGTATGTAACTTTCGGTGTATCTACTGTATGCCTGAAGACATGGTATTTATGCCAGATTCTGCACTGATGACGTACGACGAGATTTTGCATTTTACACGTATCTTTGTTGGGTTAGGGGTTAACAAAATTCGGATTACGGGAGGCGAACCGCTTGTACGTCCCGGAGTGCCGCACCTCATTGAACAACTTGGGCAGATAGATGCGTTGAAAGACATCAGTTTGACAACTAACGGCATCGGACTCATCACCCAAGCACAGGCACTTTACGATGCTGGACTGAGACGTATCAACGTTAGTTTAGACACACTCAACGAAGAGAAGTTTGAGCAGATGACGCGACGCAAAGTTCTCTCGCGTGTGCTGAAAGGGCTTAAAACTGCACACGAATGCGGGTTTAATCCGATTAAAGTGAATGCCGTTGCAATGCGTGGATTTACTGATGATGAAATCGTAGATTTAGCCACCTTTGCACGCGAAAACAGTTATCAGCTGCGTTTCATAGAGTTTATGCCGCTTGATGCCGATGATATTTGGGGACGCAACATGTTCATCCCCGGCAAAGAGATTATTGATAAAATTAGTAATGTTTATCCACTGGAGCGAATGACGCTAAACGGGGATTCAAAGAGCGATACGGCACAACGTTTTCGCTTTGCTGATAATGGCACTGAGCTTGGCGTTATACCTTCTGTAAGTGAACCGTTCTGTGAAAGCTGCAACCGTATCCGTCTCACTGCTGATGGGAAGTTTCGAACGTGTTTGTTCTCAATAACAGAAACTGACCTACTCACGCCATTACGCGAAGGTGCTGACGATGAAGTGATTGAACAACTCATAATTGATGCAGTTGCGAAAAAAGAGGCGGGACATAAAATTAATGCTGCAGACTTTATAAAACCTGAGCGAAATATGTCAAGGATTGGCGGATAAATAGGAATTCATATAAAAATGAGAACATGGCGTGAATGTCTTATTGAACAGATTGCCGACCAGAAAAGCTCAATTGCCTATTTACAAGCAATCCTTGAAGACTACCAAATCTACAAAAATCCAGCTGCAGTTCATAGATCAATCCGAACCGTCGTTGAAGCGCAAGGCGGTGTTTCTGAACTTGCAAAGCAGGTAGATATGGACCCACAAATTCTTTCAAAAATGATCTCTAATGAGGATGTCCCTTTGATTGACGCACTCGGAACTGTTCTTGAGGCACTTGGATATCAGCTCTCAATTCAACCAATAAAACTTGAAAACCGTACCCCTGACACGTATACCGATGCGTTAGAGGGGCAAAACACACCAGCACATGTGGCGGAAAATTAAATCGATTAACAACAACAAATAAGGAGTCCGAAGTCAATAAATGAGCAATGACCTAATAATAAAAGACTTACACATTAGCGTGCAAGAAAATCCGATTATTAAAGGATTAAATCTAACTGTCAAACAGGGCGAGGTGCATGCTCTGATGGGACCAAATGGGTCCGGTAAAAGCACACTCGCAAACGGATTGATGGGACACCCCTCGTACGAAATTGATTCTGGTGAGGTGATTTTTAACGGTGTTGATGTGCTGGAATTGGAACCGAATGAACGCGCAAAATTAGGACTTTTCCTCGCTTTTCAATACCCGACTGCTATTCCGGGTGTGAGTTTAGCGAATTTCCTACGCATTGCTGTCAGTGCAGTCCGTTCTGCGGAAACAAACGGTTCTGAAAACAACGAACTGATTCCGATGCGGGAATTCCGCAAAGAACTCCGCGAAAAGATGACACAACTCGGTGTGGACGATTCGTTTGCAAGACGATACCTCAACGATGGATTCTCTGGTGGTGAGAAAAAACGGGCTGAAATCTTACAAATGGCAATGCTTGAACCGAAAATCGCTATTCTTGACGAAACAGACTCTGGACTTGATATTGACGCTGTTCGTATTGTCGGTGAAAGCGTTAGTAGTTTGGTTGGACCTGAACTCGGTGTCCTTATTATTACGCACTATCCGAGGTTGTTGGACTACATTCGTCCGCAGTTTGTGCATATACTGCTTGATGGCAGGATTGTTGAGTCGGGTGGATGGGAACTTACACAGTTGTTAGAAGCAGAAGGCTACGATCCGATTCGTGAAAAACACGGCATTGCTGAAGCTGTTGAGTAACTAAACTTTGTTAGGTCTTAAGAAATTTATGAAAGTCCCAAAGTTTAATATGTACTTCCCATCACAAGATGATATGGATCACGATCAACTATCTTTTTATAAAGTGGTGGAATCGAATCTTAATAAGGGGAATTATATAGATGTTGATGGTAATATAAGTTACGTATTTGCATTTATATATAAATTGCTATCACGATGGAATGAGGATGGTTTTGATCGGCTATCAGAGTTCCTGATTTATCTATCAGAAATATATAAACATGAAGAGAAGTTATCTAAATATTGTCTGCATTGGGCTTATGACTGTCTTCTTGGACTTGAGAAGTATGAAGAATATATAGATAAGACTGAACCTAAAGAGGTCGTAAAAAAAAGGACTCATGCTTCAAATCTGAGGCTTAATGTTCAAAAGAAACTTGGGCTGCCTGCTAATCCAATAGACGTATTACGTATGTTTGGAGGTAGAAAGAACCAATTTATAATCGAGAATCAAACCTTGTACAGAGACTGTATCATAGATACTTTCAACGAGTATGCTCAAGAAAATATGGAATGGTTTTCTTTATTTGAAGAGTGGTTTACTCACAGAAAAGCCAAGCGTTTATATTCACATTCCTTGTTCAGTGGTGTTGCTCTTCAGGAAAAACCTTATTTACAATTTAAAATCGAGTGCCTGTATGCAGCATATGACCTGTCAGATACAATTGACCTATCAGATACAGTCAAATTGTTATCAAAAGAATCAGAAAATAAAGCAAGAAGCATTGCCGGAGTCCCTCAGATTGGTGAGGGTTGGATATCGGAAACAGCACTATTTCGTAGACTAGAAGCTGAGTTTTCTAACACAAAGGTAATTCAACATGGAAGACCAACTTGGTTAGGCAGGCAGCATTTTGATATATGGTTCCCTAATTGGAAAATTGCCGTAGAATATCATGGCAGACAGCATTTTGAGCCTGTTGAGTTTTTTGGCGGAAAAGAAACATTTTACGAAACAGTTGAACGTGACAAGAGGAAAGCAAATCTTTCCAAAAGGCATGGCGTTAAATTATTAATAGTAACTGAAACAGATAATCACGATGATGTAGTGCAGGATATAAACAATATTTTGAATAAAAGAAAAGTATTACCACTATAATGTAGTTTTACGTTCACCTTTAATAATTCACCCAAGATGAAAACAGTTTTTCTTTTCTCAGTCCTCTTTTGTATAATCACATTGCCAGCTCTTGGTGAGTTAACAGATACTGATCTCAATAAAATCCGATCGATTATCAAGGAAGAAATCAAGAAAGAAAGTGCTATAACTAACCAAAAGATTGACGCGTTAGATGCTCGGATTCAGAATGTAGAGAAAGATGTTGCAGGGATGTTAGGCAAACATGAGATCGTTGGCAATCAATTTGAAAACGTTGATAAGCAAATACCACCTGCAAAGTATGTCCTTTATGGACTAATCGCGCTCACAGTGGTAGTTGTAGTAGCACTATTAATTGCCGGCGTGCGGAAAATCAGAAATGAGCGTTTTGTCAAAAAACAATTTGAAACGCTTACACAGGAAATATTGAAAGACTGAAGCAACAACGAATCGTTACCCCTTGAAAATTACAACTATAAATATTCTGAAGGAGGAATACAAAATGGCAACCCCCGAAACGCAACAACTTGACGAAATTGGAATAAGTAAAGACTATCAATACGGATTCCACGATGATGTTAAACCGACGTTCAAATCCCGAAAAGGATTGGACGAAGAGGTCATCAATCAGATGTGCGACATCAAAGAGGAACCGGATTGGATGCGTCAGTATAGGCTTGAAGCTTACGAAATCTTTAAACAGAAACCGATGACGAAATGGGGTGGCGATCTTTCGCAGCTCGATTTTAACGACATCTATTATTATGTTAAGGCATCTGACCGAAGCGAACGCAGTTGGGACGATGTGCCGGAAGACATCAAGAATACCTTTGACCGCCTTGGTATACCGGAAGCGGAACGGAAATTCCTTGCAGGTGTCGGCGCACAATACGATTCTGAGGTCGTCTATCACAACCTCGTTGAAGAATTGGATAAAATTGGTGTCATTTTCGTTGATACGGATACGGCTGTCAAAGAGTATCCTGACCTTGTGAAGAAATACTTCGGAACAATCATTCCTTCTGCGGATAACCAATTCGCCGCACTAAACAGTGCTGTCTGGAGTGGTGGTAGTTTTATTTATGTGCCGCCCGGTGTAAAGGTTGATTATCCTTTGCAGGCATATTTCCGAATCAACAGCGAAAACATGGGGCAATTTGAACGCACGCTCATCATCGCTGACGAAGGTTCGCAGGTGCATTATGTTGAAGGCTGCACTGCACCGACATTCAGCAGTGAATCCTTGCATAGTGCTGTCGTTGAAATCATTTGCATGAAAGGTTCGCGGGTGCGCTACACAACTATCCAGAATTGGGCGGGGAATGTCTACAATCTCGTCACCAAACGTGCGATGGCTTACCAAGACGCACAGATGGAGTGGGTTGATGGTAATCTCGGCAGTAAGCTGACGATGAAGTATCCGAGTGTCTATATGATGGAACCCGGTGCGCGGGGTGAAATCCTCTCCATTGCGTTCGCAAGCAAAGGGCAACATCAGGATGCGGGTGCTAAAGTCTACCATTGCGCGCCACACACTACCTCACAGATTACGTCAAAGTCCATCAGTAAAGATGGCGGACGTTCCAGTTATCGGGGTTGGGTTGATGTTGCAAAAGGCGCGAAAGGATGTAAATCTCACGTCGTTTGTGATGCGCTTCTGCTTGATAAGGATTCACGTTCAGATACCTATCCGGTCATTGAAATTAATGAAAACGATACCAATATTGAACATGAAGCACGCGTCAGCAAAATCGGTGAAGAGCAGCTTTTCTACCTGATGAGCCGTGGATTATCCGAAGAAGAGGCATCCACTATGATTGTCAACGGGTTCATTGAACCGCTTGTCAAAGAACTCCCGATGGAATATGCTGTTGAGATGAACCGTCTCATCCAACTTCAGATGGAAGGTTCAATCGGATAGGAGAGGATGCAGAATTGCAAACAGGTGATTTTTCAAAAGATTTTGTTGAGAAGATAGCGCGGGATGAGCCGCAGTGGATGCGCGACAAACGATTGGAGGCATACTCGCTTTACGAATCGTTGCCAATGCCGCATACCGCTGAAGATGATACGTGGCGGCGTACCGTTGATATGCGGACGCAGGATTACTGGCGGCGAACTCGGCGGCATCTTCGTGGTTTCGCAGTTGAAAATTATCATCCCGCTGCCGAAGCGAACGGCAGCACATCGGCTGAAGTAGAAGATGGTGCAGGGGTGTTGGTCCAAGTTGATGGGAATCCTCAACACACCTACTTGTCGCCTGAATTAGAAAAAAAGGATGTCTATTTCGCTGATCTGCACACGGCACTAAAGGAACAGGGTGATCTCATTCGTGACTACTTTATGACAAAGGCAGTCACATTAGAGACGACCCTGAAAAGTGGAAATATCGCCAGTCGTAACGCGTTTGATGCACTTCACGGTGCGTTTTGGCAGGGTGGTTATGTTCTCCATGTGCCGAAAGGTGTCAGGATAGAGGATCCGCTACGTGTTTATATCAAACTCTCCGAAGATCAGCACGCGGATATGTCACATGTCCTCCTTATTGCTGAAGAGGATAGTCAAATTGTAATTTTGGAAGATAATGCGTCTGCTCATCCGGATGCAGGTGGTTTACACTGTGGCGCAGTTGAGATTTTCGCCGGACAGAATGCCAATGTTACTTATGTACAGGTGCAACACTGGAATCGGCAGGTCTGGAATTTCGCTTCACAGCGCGCTGTTATTAGCAAAGACGCGCAGCTCTGCTGGGTTACTGCTACGTTCGGTAGTCGTTTAAGTAAACTAAACCAAGCAGTTATGTTAGAAGGCAACGGGGCGCACGCGCAACTGTTGGGATTAGCATTTACCGATGCGCGGCAACATTTAGATGTTAGCACCGCACAAGAACACGTTTCACCGCATACCTCAAGCGATCTGCTATACCGCACTGTTCTCAAGGATAGATCGCAAACTGCTTGGGGTGGCAATATCTATGTGTATCCTGCGGCAAACTATACCGATGCGTATCAGAAAAATGATAATTTGTTGCTCAGTGAACGCGCACATGCCGATACCTTGCCCGGATTAGAAATTGAAGCGCATGAGGTCCGATGCACGCACGGTGCAACTGCAGGTCCGATTGATGCAGATCAAATATTCTACTTGATGAGTCGTGGTGTTCCCTACGCACAAGCAGAAAAACTGATTGTTGACGGATTTTTTGAACCCGTCATGGAACGCGTGCCGATGGAATCGGTACGAGAAGAATTACAAGAATTTGTCTCACGCAAATTAGAAAAGTAGCACAGTTATCTCATAGATTGTAGGAGGGGTTTGTTAACCCCGAATTTATAATATGAAGCACGTCATAAGACGTTGCCACAATAAAAAGGAGTCACTACAATGAGTCAACCAACAATTATCGCTTACATGAAACCTGTCTGTGGCTGGAGCAACGGTGTCCGTGCCATTTTCGCCAAATACAATTTGGAATATGAAGACAGAGACATTATCAACAATGAAGACAACTATCGTGAAATGGTGCAGAAGACACGGCAACCTTATCAGCCTTGTGTCCAAATTGACGACATCATTCTTGCCGATGTCAGTGGTGATGAAGTGGAGGCATATCTGCTTGAGGAGGGTATTGTCTCACCTAACAGTGCCGAAACGGATGTCCCGACTGATCAGGCATGTGAAAGCCACGATACAGCTCCTGTCAATATCGGCTTTCCAAGTAGGTAATTGTCTTTTTATTATAGGCGAGGCGTTCATGCCTCGCCATTACTAATGCGAATGCGCTTGAAAATGGTTTATGCCGATATTCTATCGTGGGGCAGGCATTGATACTTATTGGTATCTTAATAATCCAGTAGAGATAGGTTTTGTAGCTAGAGCACCTGATGTTGCACCTACAACAGCACGACTGATACAGCATATTTCAAGAGGAACCAATAACAGTCCTTTTATTTCTTTAACACTCTCATACGCGGTAGCTCGGGACTATGCGATATTAAGTAGTCCAGAGATTCCAACACCGAGCAAACCTGCCTATGTGTATGAGATAGAGTTTCAGGATCCATTACCTTCTGGACTTAAAATGCTAGATCCGGTTAAGGAAGTTGCCAAAGAGTTACCGTCTCCGCCTACTATTGGGCCCGCTTATCAGCACGACGGATCCCAAGAATTTCTGTTAGGCGTTGTAAATCCAAGAAATATGGGGCATTTTTTAGGACGGCATTCGCCGCAGCCTCCGTTGAGCGAAGGCACGCCTCGTCCACCTAATTTGACACTTGAATTGGAAACATTAGTCAGAGCCTTACGGGATGCTGAAATTCTTGCGTACGGTACTATCCCCGCAACTTGTGTCGTAAACTGTTTTGATGTCTATGTTGATATGCCTTTTTCAGAGTAAATAAGAAGTGCTTTCATGAAACATATAGTTGATAATGTCAATAAACTTGAACTCACATTCAAGACTATAGACTTGGAAGGACGCGTCCCCGCTACCGACTCAATCGAGTTTTTAAGTGTCGAAGAACCCTATCGGGAAGGTCGTAGATATAGTCCTTTTGTGCGTGTCCGTTATGCCCTGAACGGTATAAAACAGGATAAAGCTTTTCCGCTGGATGTAGACAAAGGTATATTCCTTTCTATTGATGATGAGGTATTAGAAGAAAGACTACGACCAATTGCTCCCAAGATTGTCGAGATTCTTCAGGAACATGCTTGGCAACAGAATGTTGAAAGGAAGGATAGTATTAAAATGACACTTAAGGAACATATTGATGACATAAGTAATCTGTTAAAACAAGGTGTATTTGCAAATGAAAGAGAACGTACAGTTTCTGATCGTATTGTGAACAGACTGCTTCAGGCGTTGGAATGGCCGATATTTACACCTCAGATTGTCATTGATGAATACGCAGTTGAAGGACGAAGAGTGGATTTTGCACTGTGTCATCCAGAATCAACACCCCGCGTTTTCATTGAGGCGAAGCGAGTTGGAAACATTGATAAAGGAATCAAACAACTCTTTGAATATGCTTTTCACAGAGGGATTCCTATTGTTGTTCTCACAGACGGTCAGAAATGGCGGTTTTACCATCCTGCGGGGGAAGGTTCTTATGAAGACCGTATGGTAGCAGAGATAGATCTCATCGCAGAAGACGGTGAAGAATGTAGCAATTGTCTTGACAGATACTTGAACTATGAAGCTGTAAGAACAGGAAAAGCTTCTAAAGTCATTGCAGAGGATTATCGGCTCATTGTTAGTCAGAGAAAAATTGAGGAAAGATTACCAGAGATATGGGGCGAATTGGTGCAGGAAAAAAATGAGTATCTGCTGCTTGCTATGATGGATAAAGCAAGAGATAAGGTTGGGCACGAACCTACAGAAGAACAAATAGTATCATTTTTGAAAAACTTATCTGTTCCATCTGTAAAACCAACATCTGTCCCCAAAATCGTTCATGAGAAACCTAAACAAGATAAAAAGAAGTTTACGCTTAAACGACTACGCGTCACAATGGACGATGGAGAAGTGATTGAACGTAAAAACGGGCTAACTACTTTCATTGAAGTTATTGAAAAGCTAGGAATAGAACGCGTAAAAAATCTTAACCTAATCCGAAATACTATTCCTCTTATATCAACTTCTAAAGACCCTACGCACGCGCAACACCAACTTGGTGAGTATTATATAGTGAAGCGCATGTCTACAAAAAACAAAAAAAGGATTCTTGATCGTATTGCTAAGGAATTACAGATTGATTTAGAAGTAGAGATCGTTGATAAAGTGTGAGAGTATAGTTGGTCCCATCAATACGGAGAAAATCATGGATACCATAAAAGACTTTGAAATCAAACAGAGAAAGTATATGCCCGTCTTTCCAAAAGCGAGTGGCAAAACGACTGTCTATATTGAAGGGTATCCGGGTGAAGACGACGAACCTATGGCTGCGACAGGATTTCACGGTGTGCAGATAACCACGTTATACGACCAGCTCAAACGATACTTCGAAATCAATGCTCTGGTTCGCGTTGGTGTTGATAGTTTTATCTATTATTGCGAAGGGGACATCACAAAACGTGTCGCCCCCGATATCCACATCGTGTTTGGTGTTGATAAATATCCGCTACGCCGCAGTTTTTATACTTGGGCAGAGGGTGCGGTGCCTGTCGCTGTTTTTCAATTTCTCACCGATGCAACAGAACATCAAGATCAGCCTGAAATGGTTACGTTATACTTGAATGAAGTGGGTGTTCAAGAATATTTTGTCCATCAACCTGAAATGGAGAAATCGCCTGTATTTCGTGGATGGCGGCGGAGTACAACCGGAGACATTGCAGAAATTACACAACACGCACAAGGTGGTTTGTTCAGTGAAGCGTTAAATCTCTGGTTCCGATGGGAAAACCAATATAATACGCACGTTAGGCTTTTACGTCCATATCTACCTGATGGCACCCCGATTACAACTTCTATGGAAAATCACTATCTTAAAAGAGCAGCATGCATGTTTACAGTAGCAGAAACACAATGGCAAAAAGAAGCAAAACGACAACAGGTAGCAGAAGCAGTAGCTGTAGCAGAAGCGATACGACGACATGAATTAAAAACAGAGATAGAACGACTCCGTGCGCAACTTGCAAACCGTCAAAACGACAATTAAATCAGTTGGAGCTGATATGACACAAAAAACAATACACACATCCGACTTTAGACCACTTGATGTTAAGGCAATCCGAGAAGATTTTCCAATCTTTGCGGACACACCGCCGTTAGCATTTCTTGATAGTGCTGCGTCAACACAGACCCCGCGCCCTGTCGTTGAAGCGATGGACGCGTATTATGATACCTACCGCTCCAATATCCATCGCGGTATCTATCGGATTTCAGAAGAGGCGACAAAACAGTACGAAATCGCACGGCAGAAAGTCGCACAACTCATTAATGCACCGCGTACAAGTCAAATTGTCTTTACACGAAATACCACAGAGTCTATAAACCTTGTAGCATACAGTTGGGGAAGCATGAATATCCAACAAGGTGATGAGATCATTCTCACTGATCTTGAACATCATAGCAACCTTGTGCCGTGGCAACTGCTTGCACAACGCACAGGGGCAACGCTCCGATTTCTTGAGATAACTGATGAAGGTTTGCTTGATTTCACACAACTGCGTGACGTGCTGTCCGAAAAAACAAAGTTAGTGGCGATAACGCATGTCTCTAACGTTATCGGCACAATTAACCCGATTCAGTCTGTTATTGATGCTGCACACACTGCAGGTGCTAAAGTTATAGTAGACGCAGCGCAATCTGTACCGCATTTTCATGTAGACGTGCAGCAGCTGGGTTGCGATTTTCTTGCATTTTCTGGGCATAAAATGTGCGGTCCAACAGGTGTCGGTGTGCTATACGGCAAATTGGAACTGCTTGAGGAGATGCCACCGTTTCTCGGCGGCGGGTCAATGATTCGCTCTGTTGAACGCGATGTATCAACCTACGCAGACGTTCCCGCGAAGTTTGAAGCAGGTACGCCAAGCATCGCTGAAGCGATCGGACTCGGCGCTGCTGTAGACTATATTACGCAAGCGGGGTTAGCATCAATTCATGTGCATGAACAGGAACTTTTGAAATATGCCCATGAACGCTTACAAGAAATTGAAGGCATCACCATATATGGACCGGCACCGCATCAAAAAGCGGGGGTTATCTCCTTTAATATAGAGGGCGTCCATCCGCATGATGTGGCAGGCATTTTGGATACACATAACGTTGCTATCCGTGCAGGACATCACTGTGCACAACCGCTGATGAAAAAATTAGATGTTATCGCTACTGTCCGCGCAAGTTTTTACCTATACAACACGTATGATGATATAGATCGTCTATACGAAGGATTACAAAAAACACAGACCCTCATGACCCGGAGAAATAAATGAACATATATCAGGAAGAACTGTTAGATCACTACGAAAACCCGAGCAACTACGGGGTACTCTCAAACCCCGATGTCTCACACGAAGAGGATAACCCACTCTGTGGAGACAAAATTCGGATTGACCTGATTGTTGAGGATAACATTATCAAAGAGGTGCGTTTTTGTGGACACGGTTGTACCATTAGTTTAGCTGCCGCCTCTATGTTAACCGAAAAGATTGAAGGAAAATCACTGGAAGAAGTCAAAAAACTCTCCAGAGACGACATTATGGATATGATCGGCATTCCGTTGGGACCTGTCCGTGTAAAATGTGCCTTATTGGCGCTCAAAGTTCTCAAAACGGGTGCCTACGGTATCAAAGGCTGGCCTGGTGAAGAAGATGGATAAGGAATCTCCACTTTATGAAGATATGGTAGATATTCTTAAACGCAAAAAAGCAGACCAATTAACATTTCATACACATGAGGAAATTTGGAAAGAAATAATGCCAGAATTTTACAAAGTTGCAAAAGTTAGTGAAGTGCCTATCGGCACAAAAAAATTAGTTGAAGTAGATTTCGTCCCTGTGCTACTCTTTAACGTAGGAGGCGAGTTTTACGCGATGGAGGATGTCTGCACACATGATGGCGGTCCTTTAGGTGAAGGCTTTTTGGAGGATGATGAGATAGAATGCCCGCGGCACGGCGCACGGTTTTGTGTTAAAACAGGAAAAGCACTTTGCATGCCCGCTGTTGAAGACATTGAATGTTTCCCCGTCAAAATTGAGGACGACGAAATATTAGTTAGCATCGATTAACCACTACCTCATCAGAGTAGATTACCATAGTCACTATAGGAGGAAAAGAAATGGTAACAGAAGAATCTGTCTTAGAATCTATCAAAGAAATAATTGACCCCGAAATTGGAATTAACATCGTTGACATGGGACTTATCTACGGTGTTGACATTGACGACACAACTGTTGATATTACCATGACCCTAACAAGTCCTGGATGTCCCGCTGGTGGACAAATTATTAACGGCACGCAGCATGTTACGCAGCAGATGGATGGTGTTGAAGAGGTCAATGTCAGTGTTGTTTGGACACCGCGTTGGACACCCGAAATGATGAGCGAAGAAGCGAAGGACGAACTCGGCATCTTTTAACAAGTTTATGAGGTTCTGATGGAATACAAAATCCCCCTTGTTCTGCACCGCAACCTGAAGGCGGGTATACAGTGACCTCTCCGTTGTTGCCTGAGTTGGTTACTGAGGGTGATTCGTTAGACGAGTCTTTAGAAAACGTCAAAGACGCTTTTAGTGCAGTCATGGAACTCTATCAAGAGTTAGGACGTTCATTGCCAGAAAACGTCCCGATTGAGATAGTCGTGTAGCACTTTCCTTACTAATAGGTACTGTCGTTTACAAGCATACACGTATAAGGAGAAGAGCATGTCAGAAAAAACGTTTACTTTCACTGAGTGCTTGATCGTGATTGCATATCTCTGTTATCTACAGTCCGTTAATCAAGAACAGGCAGATCGGTCTCCAGTAGAGAAGGAAGTAAAAGGGTTTGGGCCACCTCGTCGTGAAAAAGGGAGCGATTCTATAAAACGCCCTGACTATACGTTAGAAGACTTGTTAGCACAAATACCAGCGGATAACTCAAACAGCAAGAAGGCAAAAGACGCACCATTTGGTCCCCCGCGAACAGAAAAAGGAAGTTATCCCTTGAAAACTCCTGATTATACGTTGAAAGACTTATTAGACCAAGTAACAGAGAATAATTCACACGATGAGGTAGATAGCGGCCCGCCGGTGGGCAATGAAGTATGGTAGGATTTACAAACGTCCCATTGCGCGGAGATGCGGTCTGGATTGACTTTAATCCTCAAGTTGGCCGTGAACAAGCTGGTCGTCGCCCTGCTATTGTACTCACCACCAAAGATTTTAATGATAAAACCAGTTTAGTCGTTCTTTGTCCGATCACTCGGAGCAGCACGAGAGAACAGAGAAATCCGTTTGCGATCGAAATTCCACAAGGATTAGCAGTAGATGGAGTTATTCTTGCAGATCAAATTCGGACTATGGATTGGCGAGCGAGAAGAACAGAATATATTTGTTCCTTGCCGACAGAGACAGTAGATACCGTTTTGGAAAGAATCGGAGTTCTTTTGAAAATGCTGTAGGTCTTCACAATGAATACAGTTAGCAAAAGTCCAAAAACCCTCAAGAAACATGAAAACGCCTTCCAAATTGAATGGAAGGATGGACATGAAAGCTGGTATCCATACCGCTATCTCAGGCAGATGTGTCCGTGTGCTGAATGTGCTATCATAAGACATGAAGGTAAAGATATCCATTCCCTCTTTTCACCACAAGGCGACGGTGATATAACACTAATAGAGGTTTCAAACGATATTCAACCGCTTGACATTCAATTGGTTGGTCGTTATGCACTCCAATTCAGCTGGAACGATGGACACAATACCGGTATCTATCCGTTTGAAGTCTTACGCGAGATATGTCCGTGTCCGGAATGTATGCCGTTGCCACCTATGCAAAACGAGGAAGAAACTGAATAATGCACCCGAAACCCTCACTCCCAGAAATTTCACCACAAGAACTGAAACAGAAATTAGACGAAAACGAGTCTCTGTTTTTATTAGATGTGCGTGAACAGAGCGAATATGACATCGTGCATATTGAAGGTGCGCGGTTAGTCCCGCTCAACACGTTGCCGCATCATATAGACAGTCTTCCATCAGACCAAGAAATTGTTGTTTACTGCCATCATGGACAGCGGAGTCTCTACGCAACCGCCTATCTACATCAAAATGGGTTTACCGATGCCAAAAACCTTGCTGGTGGTATTGACCAGTGGGCAGTCGAAATTGATCCGACCCTGAACCGCTATGGTTAACGTCTTTCCCAGTGAAATTCCTCAGTTTTAAAACGGCATAAAAAAGATTGATTTTTGCCTTAGAATATAGTATCATATTGTTAACATCACTGCTATTAAGGAAATACGCATGGCATCTCTTCCTGCACAAACCCTCTTCACCCCTGAGGAGTACATTACCCAAGAACGAAAAGCACTGCACAAAAGTGAATACCTCAACGGGCAGATATTTGCAATGTCTGGGGCAAGTCGGGCACATAGTCTTATCACAGGAAATATATTCAATAGACTTTACAACCAATTAATAGCATCAGATTGTGAAGTCCATTCCAGTGATATGCGTGTGCAGCCGAGTCCAATAGCCTACTTCTATCCAGATGTCGTTGTTGCCTGCAATGAACCTCGCTTTGAGGATGATGTTTTCGACACACTTCTGAATCCGATTGTTATCGTAGAGGTGCTTTCACCTTCCACTGCAGCCTATGACCGAGAGGAGAAATTTTCGCACTATAAGCAACTGACGTCGTTGCAAGACTACATCCTTGTTTCACAACATAAGTTCTGTGTTGAGCATTATTGCCGGCAAGATAGACAGTGGGAACACACCGAATTTCGGGCACCTGAAGATGTGCTGACGCTCACCTCAATCGGCTGCAAGATATCCTTGCGTGACATCTATATGCGCGTTACAGTTACTGATTAATAGGAGGACACCCGTGATCGTTGAATTTGAAAACCGCTCTGGCGAAATGGAGCAAGCTGAAATGGAAATTGACGAACCTTGTCCAACCTGCTGTGGAATGCTTTTCCCTGCTTTGGTGTCAAAACCGGAAAGTGGATACCGATGTAGCAGCTGCGGACTCGTCTTCAAACCTGTAGAGGAAGAGTCAAAGGTCGTTTCCGATTAAGCTGTAACTCAATCAGATTATTCAATCTCCCGAAAATTTGGCACTTCCACAGGTGTCCCTCCGTTCGCAATAGATTTCTCCGAAACCAACCCCGGCACCGTAAAGTCCATCGCTGCATAGACATCTATCGGTGGCGTAGTATCGTTGAGGATACTATCAACAAAATCGCGTACCTTAAAATACTCGCCAAGGTCACCTATATTCTGAGCTTCAGCAGGCGGGTTTTTCCACCGTTCAGGCAGCAAGTCTTCAAATTGGGAAAGCGGTCTCCACTGCTCGCTTATGCCAAACTCACTTAACCAGAGCTTCGGTGCGGCACCCAGTCCGCGCGAACTCTCGTAACACCCTTTCGTCCCTTGCAAACTAAAATAGGAATTCGCAGGACGATTAGAAAGCATGTCAATCCGAATTTTGATTAACCCACCATTTTCCGTTTTGCAAAGCATCATCACTGTATCTTCCATCGCATGCTCTGGATCAGTCCGAACGCCAGTGCCGAGACAACAAACACTTACCACGCGTTCACTGAACCAGTGCAGCACAGGCCCGAGACTATGTGTCGCATAGTTACATCGATTGATGCCTACTTGCCAATAGTAACGCCATGTTGGGTTACCACTTTCATCGTGATGAAGCGATTTTACGTTATGGACATACTCTCCCTCTCCGAAATATACATCGCCAAACATGCCTGTCTCTACCATATTGCGGATTAACACATTGTGCTTGGAATAGCACGTATTTTCAGCCATTGTGTACTTAGCAGACGACTTCCGAACTGCCCGAACAAGATCATAACACTCCTCTAACTTGACAGCAGCGGTTACTTCACTGATGACGTGTTTTCCTGCTTCCAATGCTTCTATAGACTGCGGGACGTGCAGATTCTCCGGTGTCGCAAGCACGACAAGGTCAACCGCATTTAACATCTCTGTGTAATCTGTAAACTGCTGTGGAACATTAAACCTTTCACCAACGTTTTGAAGTGTCCCCTCATTGATGTCACATACTGCAGTGACTTCAGTTTCCGCAATTGTGCTAAATGGTTGAAAATAGGAACTTCCCCGATGTGCGCCAACAATTCCCACCTTTAGTTTATTCGCCATGTGTGTCCCTCCTTATTAAATATAGAAATAGCATAACACATCGTGATTAATTTATCAGTAATGTTCTTGCCATTCAAATTCTATCAAAGACTTCAGTTGATTTCTAAAATCAAGCACGGTATAATAGTAAACATTCTACGACATATAAAATTAGGTTGGTACATCAAATAGCGGGTACCTTCAAATACCACTCATGAGCAAAAAAACACTTGACCATCTACTAATAACACTCACAGTTTTATGCGATCTCTGTTTCATTGCCACCGCAATCGTCATTGCATATTGGCTGCGATTTGAATCAGGTTGGCTCGACGCTTTAGCATTACACAAAGGCGGCACACCTCCCTTTGATGACTATTTGCGCCTCATTCCTGTAACGACAATTATTTGGTTATTGACGTTAAAAGGTTTCAAACTCTATCGCCCAGAAAACAACGCAACACGTTCAGCGTTTTGGGCACTTTGTAAAGCCTCAGTCATCGCGCTCATCGCTACGTTAGCTGCGCTCTTTTTCATCTATCATCACGATGCATACTCACGGTGGGTAATGCTCCTTGCCACCGGGTTTAGCCTTGTTTGGTTGTTCCTCGGACGACTTGTCCTGTCCCGTTTTCGTCAGGCAGTTCAGGCACAGGGAGTTGGTGTGAGTCGTGTAGCACTCGTAGGCTATGATGAACGCGGCGAAAAAATTATCAATGCTTTGAATGCTAAACCGAATAGTGGATACGAATTAATAGGGATTATTGATGCAAACGGTGAGATAAACCGTGTGCCGCATCTCGGCAATAGTCAAGACATTCTTGAACTTGTGCAAATGCATCGCCTTGACATGCTCTTCCTCACATCTCCAACAGTGTCAAATGATGTAATCTTGCAGATTTTGCACGCTTGCGAAGGTGTGCCAGTTCAAATCAATGTGCTGCCAGAGCTCTCCGAATTTATTAGTGGTGGCACAGCCGTTACGTTTTTTGATGGTATACCGCTACTTCAACTACGCGAGACACCGATGCAGGGGGTAAGTGGCATCATAAAACGGCTCATAGACATCATTTTTAGTTTTTTGGCGTTGGTAGTGTTAAGTCCACTTATGTTGATAATTGCAGCGATCATTAGACTAACATCACCCGGTAAAGCGATCTTCCGACAAGAACGCGTCGGCAGAGCAGGAAAGCGATTCAAAATCTATAAATTTCGGTCTATGCGTGTAGATGCTGAAGAAAAAGTTGGACATGTGTGGGCAGAAAACGATGACCCGCGGCAAACCGCACTCGGAAAATTCCTCAGACGTTGGAGTCTGGACGAATTGCCCCAATTTTTCAATGTACTCAAAGGTGATATGAGCCTCGTAGGTCCGCGTCCAGAGATGTCTGGTTTAATTAGAACATTCCAAGAATCAGTTCCACACTATCTTGCACGACAGCGCGTCAAATCTGGTATGACGGGTTGGGCACAAGTCAACGGTCTGCGGGGCAACACATCCCTTGAAGATCGGGTTAACTATGACCGCTACTATATTGAAAATTGGTCCCTCGCGTTAGATATAAAAATTATCCTGAAAACGCTATGGGCAATTAAAAAAGGTTCTCGGTAGTTTATACTACAAAATACCGCCGCACAAAGGGCCATGCTCCCGCTTTGTAATAGCGATGTCCGCCATCACCGATGAATAATTCACACCTATCCGCAACCCCCGCAACCGTGTAGATTTCCTTCAAACGTTCATAAGCAAACTTGACGTGATCAATCGGAAAAATGCGGTCGTCTCGTCCAGCAATCGCACAAAACGGACGTGGTGCAATTAAACCTGCAACATCGTACATCTCACCTAACCGCATCACACCTGGCACATAGTTGCAGTCGCAATGCCGGATAGTGCCGATGCTCCCTTCAAACGTGCAATAGTAGCAACTTGGTACTGCCACAGCAATACGTGTTTCACACGCGGCCGCGAAAAGAGATACCGTCCCGCCACCAGAATTGCCAGTAATTGCTATCCGATCAGCATCTATGGGTAAATTTTCTATTGCCCAATCAATGAGGCGCGACATATCCCATACCCGCTCACCAATCGGGGTTCTGCCTACAAGTATGCTATGGACTAACTGATGTCGGCAGGAGTGTGTACTATTGTTTTGCTTATCCGCTTCGGTGCGTGTTTCACCGAACGCTCGTGTTGTCGGTGCAATAGCGATATATCCCTCTTCTGCTGCTGCCTGCCGAGCAATATCGCGTTCACCTTCTACCATTTCCTGCTCCTCTTTTTCAGAGTGGGCAATCCCAGCGTAGATATGCGGATGGTTATGTCCGTGTGGGGCAAGGATAAGTGGAACTTCCCCTTCAATTGTTTTTGGACGCAGCAGATAGAATGGCAGCGGGACTGTCGGTTCTACCCACAGATACCAACTTTCCCGAAAATGGTTGTCCATGTCTAAAACCTCCAGCTGTTCCGCTTTCGGGAGATAGCCAGCAAGGTCAGATTCCATGTTATCTAAACCGAGTGTTTCCCGCAATTCCGGACGAAAATTGGACTGCCATGCTACTAATCCTTCTCGTGTCGTTTCATGAAATTCATATTTCCGAGGCACAGTGGCGTATAAGTTTCCAAAATGTTTTTCGGCGTTATACATTGTGGTTTTCTCCTCTACAAATACAGTTTACTTGACAAAATTCTCTGTAGTGCTATAATACCTAACAATAATAGACAACACACTGACACCTGTCAACTGAATTCTTCGACTTAACTATTTGTAAATTAATATGAAAGGGTTTTTCATGAAAGTCCTAATAACTGGCGCAAGCGGTAGGCTCGGGGCATATCTCATCCGAGAATTAGCAGAGAAACATACACTTGTCCTAATGTCCCGTAGACAACCGCCTGATGAATTTTCTAAACTACCATTTATTCAAGGCGATCTAAACAACTTCGAGGACTGTCAACGCGCCGTAGAAGGCGTAGATGCAATCCAACACCTTGGCGCACAACCCGGTCCCGTAGACCATCCGGATATGCGTGCGGGTGCTGCAGAGAAAGACATCCCATTTGATGCAACTTTCAAAACCAATATGCTCGGCACATACTACCTTATGCAAGCCGCAATTGAAGCAGACGTAAAAACGGTGGTGATGTCCGGCAGCAATTGTGCATTAGGGCACGGATTCCGCATTAGCAAAACACACATGCCGATAGATTATCTGCCTTTAGATGAAGAACATCCGTGCTATCCAGAAGATTCCTATAGTTTCTCCAAACGTTGTGGTGAAGACCTATTAGCGAGTTATACACGTGCCTACGGTATCCGAACCTATATCACCCGTCCCGCTGGGATCACGTCAGAGGAACGTAGAAAACAGATGGCAGCAAACGCAAAACCGACAAACGGTTGGACTCCATGGCTTTGGTGTTGGGTAGGAAGTGAAGACGTTGCAAGCGCGCACCGTTTGATTATGGAAAAAGCAGACACACTTCCCCCGCACGATGTATACTTTCTCAACGCAGATGACACTTCTGCTTTAGAACCATCCTTGGAGTTAGTTGAACGTTTTAAACCAGAATTTCTGTCAAAAGTCCGATCACTAAAGGAACATCAATCGTTTATCAATTGCGACAAACTCAAAAACGCTGTCGGGTGGCAACACGAAACATCGTGGAGGAGATATCATGGCAACTAATGGCAGAGTGCGTATCGGAGTCGTTGGTGTCGGTAGTATCTCAGTACGCGGTATTCTGCCGCACCTCACACAAGACGACGTTCAGGATAGACTAAAAGTAACCGCTGTCTGCGACCCCGTTCCCGGCAGGACACAAGCCGCATCTGAAAAATTCAATGTGCCGCACGCTTATGAAACCTTTGAAGAATTATTGGCAGATGGACACGTTGATGCTGTCAGCATCGCATCACCTATAGGTTTACATTACGAGCAAGGAAAACTCGCTATTGAACACGGCCTCCACGCACACTTCAACAAAACGATGACAACCACCGTTGATGAGGCTGATGATTTGATTGAATCAGCAAAGCGTAGAGGAGTCAAATTAGTTGCTTCCCCAGGACAGATGCTGCGTCCGATACATCAGGAGATTAAGAGACTTATTAACGATGGCGCAATCGGAACATTGACGTGGGCTGCCACGGGTTCCTCTTTCGGCAGATACCACGAAAGTGAATCTGTCCGCCAAGGTGATGATGTCCTTTCTAATATCAACCCCGCATGGTATTTTAGAAAACCGGGCGGCGGTCCGCTATACGACATGACCGTTTACGGGTTGCACACGATGACTGGTATCCTTGGTCCCGTCAAGCGGGTAACGGCTTTCTCAGGTGTACGCGTCAAAGAACGTGAATTCCGAGGGGAAATGCTCCCGTGCGACATGGACGATAACACCTTTATTTTGCTTGACTTCGGCGATGCCTTCTTCGGCTTTATCTATGGTGCCGCGGCAGGGCACGCAATCAAAGGTGGATTAGCAATTAACGGCACAGCAGGCGTGATTGAGGGTAGTACCATTAACGGTAAACCGATTGATGCACCAAAAAGAGAACTACCGCACGTCGTAGGACCACATCGCAGCATACAGGAAGCACACGTATATGAAGACATCATGCAACTTGTTGACTGGATACGTGAGGATAAACCTACCATCGTTACAGCGGAACATGCACGACATGTCATAGAGATTTTTGACGCAGGTTATCGGTCAGCTGAAACAGGACAAGCGCAAACCTTACGAACCACATTTTGATATTGTCCATCAACATAAGAGGTTACAATGTTTACACGTGCAAAGAAAATCGTTTTATTTTTCGGATTCCTAATTCTTGCAGGCGGTACTGCTTGTCAACAGAATCCCCGTCTTCCAGAACCGTTGGAAACCAATTATGCACCGTCTACCCAACTCAGTTTGCCTGAGGGTGCCAAAGCCCGTATTGGTAAAGGTTGGATAAATGGAATAGAATATTCTGCAGATGGAAAGCGGTTCGCGGTTACCAGTTCCATAGGGACTTGGCTTTATGATACCGATACGCTTAAGGAATTAGCACTATTTACCAACAATAAAGATTTTGTCTGGAGTGGGAGTCTTTCACCGGCTGGAACAAGAGTTGCAACTGGTGCCCATAAAGGTCCAGTCCATTTATGGAATGCGACTACTGGTCAACTCTTGCATACTTTGCCAGATCATACTTTATGGGTATCTGCCATAAGTTTCTCTCCAGATGGAACGATACTTGCAACCGGCGGTTATGATGGAAAGTTACGTTTATGGAATACTACCACTGGAGAACTTCTCAAAGGGGCAAAAAAGCACACTAAGCCTTATACCTGTATCAGATTTTCCCCAGATGGCCGTATACTTGCCACCGGAACCGAAAGCGAAAGTTATAAAGAAAGCGGCACGATGTATTTATGGGATGTTCTTACTGGCACAACCCTACATACGATTAAGGAACATAAAGGTGATGTAACGGGTATCAGTTTTTCGCCAGATGGGAAGACGCTCGTGAGTGCTTGTAAAGACAATAGTGTGCGTTTTTGGAATGTTACAACAGGCAAACAAATCAAGACGCTAAAGGCACATTCTTCTTCAAACGGGATCAAAGGTGTTAGTTTTTCACCGGATGGAAAAACCTTGGCAAGTGCTAACTATCGTGAGGTGCGTTTTTGGGATGTTGACACAGGAGAACTCCTAAAATCTATTGAAGTACCGAGCGGGAATGTCAAAAACATCCGTTTTTCGCCGGATGGAAAAACATTAGCAAGTGCAAGCGAAAACGAGATTCATTTTTGGAATGTTGACACGGGTGAACTTCGTAAGACATTGACAGGGCATACTGGCAGAGTTAGTAGCGTTCAATTTTCTCCGGACGGACTGAAAATTGCTACTGGCGGCGAAGAAAGGGCTGTTCATTTATGGGATGCTATTACCGGGGAACATTTAATATCTTTTAGAGGAAATACTTCTACGATCGGAAGCGTCTGTTTTTCGCCGGATAGTAAAACAGTTGTATGTGGTAGCGAAGACAAAACAGTGCGTTTGTGGGATATATCTACAGGTAGACCCTTGAAAACTCTGGAAGGACATACAGGTATTGTCTTAAGTGTTGACTTCTCGCCAGATGGTCGAAAAATTGCAAGTGGCGGTTGGGACACAACGGTACTTTTATGGGATGTAACTACTGGTGAACTCTTAAACACATTACCGCATGACAAAATTGTCAGCACCGTCCGCTTTTCACCAGATGGTCGAAAAATATTAACTGCCACAAACAAATTACATTTATGGAATGCTACAGGGAGGCGCTCAAGAATCATCGCAAACAACCTCGGTAGCGGGGTGAGTTTTACGCCAAGCGGTAGGCAATTCGTAACTGGTGGACATAATAAAATACATTTGTTCCCTATTTCTATGTTCGGGTTCCATAAAGAACTTACGGGGAATACCGCCGGTTGGGTCGAAAACGTCTGTTTCAGTCCGGATGGCCGCATAGTTGCAAGTGCTAATAAAAACGGGTCAGTCACTATATGGAATATCTCTACAAGCGAATCATTACGGAATTTTATTGGACATGGTTCTGTCGTCAATGAGGTTACTTTCAGTCCGGATGGCCGCACAATCGCAACTGCAAGTACAGATGGGACAGTGCTTTTGTGGGATGTTCCACCGAGGTAAAACGCACAGAAATATAGTATTAGGTAGAAAATCAGCCCTCAATTTGTGCAAACCTTATGCCTATATTTTAGAGGAATAAATCTTATGCCAAAAGCTTTATGTATCGGTGAACTGCTCATCGATTTTGTATCCACGACCCCTGACGTCACCCTTGCCGAGGCACCGGGATTTGTTAAGGCACCTGGCGGTGCTCCTGCTAACGTCGCTGTTGGGTTAGCCAAACTCGGAATTGATGCAGGGTTTATCGGCAAAGTCGGTGCTGATCCGTTCGGTGATTTCCTGACTGATACGCTTCAACAGAACAGTGTTGATACAACTTATCTCATAGCGGGAGAAGCATCCCGTACCACATTAGCCTTTGTTGCCACACGTTCCGATGGCATGAAGGATATTACTTTTTATCGACATCCAGGTGCCGACATTCAGCTTTCCCCCGATGAGATTGATGCAGACTACATTCAATCGGCGGAACTATTTCATTACGGTTCTGTTAGTCTGAGCCATTCACCGACCCGCGAAGCAACCCTCAAAGCAATTCAATGTGCCAAGGATGCAGGTGCGTTTATCTCTTATGATCCAAATTTGCGGTTGATGCTATGGGACAACGCTGAGGATGCAAAGCACTGGATTTGGGAGGTAATGTCCTACGCCGATGTCGTCAAAATTTCAGAAGAGGAATGGGAGTTTGTTACAGGAGATGTCGAATTGAAGCGAGGCATTGAACGGATCCTCGGACTCGGTGTGAAGTTGGTTGTTGTAACATTAGGGGAACGTGGATGTTATTACACAAACGGTAACGTTGAAGGTTATGTTGACGGTTTTGCCGTTGAAGTAGTAGATACGCTTGGCGCAGGCGATGCGTTTGTCGCTGCTATGCTTACCCAACTAATGATGCATGCTAACTTGGCATCACTTGAAAAAGACCAATTTGGTTCTATCATGCAGTATGCAAATGCAGCGGGAGCACTGGCGACTCGGAAAGTTGGTGTTATCCCCGCACTGCCAACCCATTCGGATATTGAACAGTTTCTGTTAAGATAGTTTGTAAAGAATATTACCGTAGACGGACAAGCAACATTTTTTCGAAAAAGTTTGCTTTTTCTTTTTAGATTTGTGATACTTAACCATTGTTAAAGGAGTTAATATAATGAAACGATTGAGACTAATTAATATAGTGATGTTCGCCTTATTTGTTATTTTAGGAGTTGCTACTTTGCCAGGGCAGGCCGCTACTTTGAACATCACGGTGACAGATGCCCAAACCGGCGATAAACTGAACAATGTTACGATTAACGTTAAACCTGAAGCGGGCGATACTGCTAAAGGTGTTAGCGATGAAAACGGCACACTTGCAGTAGCTAATTTAGCTGCGGGTGTCTACACAATTACCGCATCTTCTCAAGGGTACACTGAAAAGATTATGACAAATGTAGAGCTTGCTACCGATCAAACAAAATCGGTAGAAATTGCTCTTTCTTCAGAAGTGATTGAACTTGAAAAAGTTTCAGTGACAGCATCACGCCGTAAGGAGAAAGTCCTTGAAGCACCAGCATCAGTTGCTTTGCTTGATGCTTCTGATATCAAAGACCGGGTCGCGCCAAGTGTTACAGAACACTTGAAATCGCTGCGCGCGGTGGATGTCGTGACCGCGGGGCTTGGCTCATCGCATGTTGTCGTGCGGGGCTTCAACAACGTTTTTTCTGGTTCACTTCTATCGCTTGTGGACAATCGAATCGCAAGCGTGCCTTCGCTGCGGGTCAACGCTTATAGATTCGTACCGACTATCAGTGAAGATATTGAACAGATTGAAGTCGTCTCAGGCCCTGGCGCTGCACTCTACGGGCCGAACAGTGCCAACGGTGTGATGCACATTCTCACCCGATCTCCGTTTACTTCTCAAGGTACAACCGTCAGCGTTGGCGGTGGTGAGCGGAGTCTTCTCATCGGATCGCTTCGACATGCAGGTGTTATCAATGATACGATAGGCTATAAGTTGTCGGGCAATTATACCCGAGGCAACGACTGGAAGGAAGGACGAGCGAAAGAAGACCTTGAAGGTGAAGGAGAACCGATATTTGGGACATACAAAGCCGGCGGCGAATTTCGCGTGGATTATCGTCCCAACGATGAACTGACAACGATTCTTGCCAGTGGATTCACACAAGCCACTGGTATAGAACTGACCGGTATCGGTGCAGGACAAGCCAAAAACTGGACTTACGGTTATGCCCAAGCCCGGTTTATTTACAAGGATCTGTTTGCCCAAGCCTTTTGGAATCGAAGTGATGCTGGCGATACCTATCAAATCCGAACAGGTCAACCAATCATCGACAATTCTGACCTGTATGTAGGTCAGATTCAACACAGTTATGGCATTGGAGATGTGCAAAGGTTTACTTACGGATTGGATGTGTTGCTCACCCGCCCCGATACTGAGGAAACAATCAATGGTGCCAACGAAGATAGTGACAATATAAATGAAATTGGGGGCTATTTGCAATCCGAAACCAATATCCTGCCGCAGCTGAAGCTGCTTGCTGCAGGGAGGGCAGATCACCACAACCATCTCAACGACATTGTGCTTTCGCCAAGGGTCGCGCTTGCGTTTCAACCGAATGACGACCATAACATAAGACTAACCTATAACCGCGCTTTCAGCACGCCAGGGACCTCAAATCTATTTCTTGATATCCTGGGAAAAGAAAACCCTTTTAAGGTAGGAATTGACATACGTGCACAGGGTGTCCCTTCCGAAACCGGATTCACTTTCAAAAGAAGTGAAAATGCACGCCCTGAATTTCGTTCACCCTTCTCACCCGCAGGTGATAATTTCATCCCGCTTAATAACCCTGATTTCACCAACGTCATGTGGAACGTAGCACGAACTGCTATTATGAGTGAAGCGAAACCGAAATTTGAAGCAGGTCTAACTGCACAAGGGTTGCCAGAACCTATAATCGAATCCCTTTCTGAAGGTTTTGAAAACCTTATCCCATCAGGGGTTGAAGGTGTAAAAAATGTCTTGCGTTCAGTTAATCCAAAATATAACCCCGAAATAAACGATCCAAATGAACCGCCATTCATTAACGTTGAAGATGTAAATGATATTGAGCCACTTAAGCCAACTATCACACAAACTTATGAGGTCGGTTACAAAGGAATTCTCCTAAACAGATTAGCTTTTTCTGCTGATGTGTATCACTCAAGGATTAACAATTTTATCGGTCCTTTGATTTTCGAAACCCCCAATGTATTCCTGGACACCGAAACATTGAGTGCGTCTCTCATACAGCAGATAGAGGCGGCGTTGGCTAATCCGCAAAACGTACAACTTGCCCAGGCACTACTCGCGTTTGATGCACCTACTCAAGGCGGAAACGGCAACGGTTCACCTGTTGATGAGTTGGTAACGTTGTTTGTTGCAGGAACGGAAAATAATGGAGCTGCTTTCATTCCGTTTGGCACGGTAACACCCGAAGAGGCAGTAGATCCAAACGCAGTCATGCAAACCTATCGCAACTACGGGGACATTTCGCTCAACGGATTAGACCTGAATTTTACCTTTTTCCTCAATCCGAGTTTGAGTCTTGGCGCTAATTATTCGTTTGTCAGCAAAGACCTCTTTGAAAACGTTGATGGAATCGGCGACATTGCCCTCAACGCTCCCAAAAATAAGTTTGGTGCAAACGTCCAATACACTAACATTGATCTCGGATTAGGCGTGGGATTACGCGCACGGTTTGTGGAAGGCTTTCCTGTCCGATCCGGGGTTTACATCGGTGAGGTCGAATCGTATTGGACGCTTGATCTAAACGCTGGTTATGTTATTCCACTCGGTCCTAAACCACGCCTGTCAGTGACTGTGCAAAATCTGCTGGATTATAAACATCAGCAATTTGTGGGAACACCGGAGATTGGACGTTTAGCGATGGCGCGGTTAACACAAACTTTCTAAAGTTTTTCATAAGATAAAAGTTCTATGAATAGCGGGTTGCAATCGCTCATTCATAGAACTTTTATCTTGTAGAGCATCTTTTTTTGTAAACCTATTTACCCCATTATCAATTCAGAAAACAGAATGCCTTTTGGCATGCCGATTACCACTTGATATTCACAAATTTTTGTGGTATCCTTATAATCAGACTCCAAAGTACAAAATGGTATCGATTTATTCTCATGTGATTATGCGGATTAACAATGAAACATACGACAAGGATTGAGCTCACAAATTTAAAAGATTTGAATTTAGCAGAAGCAGGCGTTATTAATCCTGAAGAGATTCGGCGGATAACTGTTGAGGATGCAATCGTTGATACGGGGGCTTCTCGATTGTCTCTACCCAAATCTATCGTTGAACAACTTGGTTTGACACCTGTCGGCAGTAGGAAAGCACAAACTACAAACGGTATCGTGGATAGGTTTATTTATTCGCCGGTACAATTTACAGTCTTGGAACGAAGCGGAATAATTGAGGTCACAGATATACCGGAAAATGTGCCTGTCCTTGTGGGACACATGATTTTGGAAATGCTTGACCTTTGTCTGGATATCAAAAAAGGACTAATTTATAACCCTGACCATAACGATGAATGGATTGAAGATCAACTCTGACATCACCGCGTTAGCAATAATCTTCCCCGCAACAACACGGTTGTATTACCTCCGTTTTGCTTTAACAGCATACATCGGCCACGAAAAATAGAAATCATCATTTGCAGGTTCAACTGTATAATACTTTTTTGCGTCATCAGGCGAGAGTTGTGCGAACGCGTCACGGATCTCCTGCACCACTTCCGGTGGGTTTTTCTGTGGACGTACCCACCATAAAAACGACATCAGTGCATTTCGGGTATGTGCTGTCCTCTCAATATTAAAACCGACATCCGAAATCATCGCATCCCACTGAGAAGGTGGATATCCATATACATGAGAATCGTCACGTAATTTTTCCACGCGGTTTTGCCATGCTATTAACTTCTCTGATTCAGGGGAAACAGAGTCCACAAGGCAAAAAAGTCCATCTGTGCGTAAAACACGATAAACCTCGCTTAAGAATTTGGGGACATCTTGAAAATGGTGAGGTGCCAGTCGGCAGGTTACTAAATCTAATGAAGCAGTAGCAAATGGTAGGGACTCCGCTGCAGCAACGGAAAACGTAACATTTTTTATCGCTTGTTCCTGTGCTAATTCGGATGCCTTAGCAACCATCTCTGGGGTGAGATCCGTGGCGACGACATACGCGACCTTAGGCGCAAGAGCGAATGCAGTAAAACCTGTACCTGTCGCAATATCCAGCGTTTTCTCCATCCCTTTCGGATTTGCAAAGTCAAGGATAACCTCAAGGGTATCTCCTTTGGCATGTGCGCTGCTTTGGGCATAATAGTCGGCATGTTGGCTAAACTGTTCGCGGACAGAGGTGTGGATAGATTTCATTTTATTGTATTCACCATTTTGTGATGAAAAGGAAGGATATCAATTAAAGAGGATAACGCCACGAGCATTTTCACCGGCTTCCATATCAGCAAATGCTTCGTTAATCTGCTCAAGCCGATAATGTTTTGTAATGAGTTCATCTAACTTCAACTTCCCCTCCGAGTATAGATTGAGAAGTTTCGGCATATCCACCCGTGGTTGACACGAACCGTAGAACGAACCGATTATCTGTTTCTCAGATGTGACAAAATGTTGTGCGGGGACACTGAATTCCTTTTGATGATGTGTTATTCCTACAATAACAACGGCCCCAGCGGCGCGCACCATTTGATATGCTTGGGTTATAGTCTCTGGATTACCGATTACCTCAAACGCATAATCAACACCTCGACCATCTGTCAACTCACGAACCGCTTCAACCGGATCATCTTTCGCAGCGTTAACAACATCTGTTGCACCAAAACTTTTTGCAAAGTCAAGTTTTTTCTCTGTAATATCAACAGCGATAATCTTTTCTGCTTGCGCGAGCACAGCACCTTGGATAGCGTTTAAACCGACTCCGCCTGTGCCGATAACGGCTACGGAACTACCGGATTCCACCTTGGCAGTATTCAAGACAGCACCAACGCCTGTGGTTACACCGCAGCCGACAAGCGCAGCTTTCTCTAACGCATAATCGGGGTCTATCTTGACGAGGTTTTGTTGCGGCACGACCATGTATTCAGACATAGTCGCAATGCGTGCCATCTGCAGGATACCGTCCCCTGATTTGTTATACAAGCGGTAAGTACCATCTAATTGAAATCCGCGTGGTACATTGTAGCTTTCGCACAAACAGACTTTTTCCATCTGACACATGTAACAATCACCGCAATAGGTCACGAATGAGAGGATGACATGGTCTCCTACCCGAAAATCTGTTACATCGCTTCCAACATGCTCAATAACACCCGCCCCCTCATGCCCAAGCACAACAGCCGCGTCGTAATAGATAGCACCCGTGACGACAGAAAGGTCAGAATGACACACACCGCTTGCAGCAGTGCGGACGAGAACTTCATTTGCTTTCGCTTCTTCTAACTCCAATTCCTCAACCACAACAGGTTGATTGTGTTCATACATTACTGCGGCACGTGTTTTCATCTTACCCTCTACGGTATAGTAACTTTACAGTAAGGATTCCAAATAACTTCTCGCCTTGCGCATCGATTCAATCGGATCTGATTGACCTTCATAAACAACAGAGAGACAACCGTTATATCCAACCCCTCGCAAAATGTCCAAAACCCGCGGGTAATCCAACCATTCTTCTACACCACTATCTATCTCATAAAACTTGGTACGGACGTAAACAGCATGTGGTGCTGTTTGTTCAATACTCGTGTAGCAGTCGTAGTCGGGATGTGGCGAACCGCGATGCCCACTGGCACCAGGAGAACCTGCGTACTGTCCCGTATCCAAAATATGTGTGAAATATGGATGGTCAGTTTCATTTAGCGCGCGCAAAACGGCATCCCCATCGCGTGTAACATTATTGTGATTGTGATTCTGCAAACCGACAAGAATTCCTGATTCATAGCCGTACTCAGCAACCTCTTTAAAGCCTTCAATCATTGGAGGCCACAAAGTTTCCTCATCATCGCAGTCTGCGGGTACATAAGCTGCAAAAACCCGTACTATCGGGCAACTCATAAAAGCCGCAACATCAATCCATTTCTTAATAAGTGCGATCTGTTCGGGGTGTTCGGCAACAGGTTTGCCAAAGTTATTGCTGATACCGATATAACCTAATGGCAACCCTTTCCGCATAAGGTTCATCTTGAGTTCACGCAGATAGTTCACATCGGTGGATTCAAACGCTCCATAATGGAGTTCAATTACGTCAAAACCGAGGTCGTATACGATTTGGGCAAAGTCTGTTGCTGTAGTGCCTTTGACATTCAAAGACATCGTCCCAATTTTCATCATGAAACGGTTTCCTTTCTGTATGGCAGTTTAATTTAAGTTAAGGTGTTTATATGTCAAAATCGGTGTCATCCGTTTCATCACTAACTTCTTTAAGCAATGCTCGCGCCTGCCGATGCGAGGTTTTGAAATACTTCGCTAAAGTTTGTTGTAACTTGCTAAGTTGATGACGGTCTTCTTCAAGGAAACTAATCCGCCTGTTTAAATTTTCTAATTGGTCGAGACGATCAAGAATATCTTGAAGCAAACTTTCTTGTTCTTGATAACGTTGACGTTCTTCTTCCAATAATTGCACTCTTTCTACCATTGAAGCGAGGTTTTCCGTTGTCTCTTTCAATTCAGACTGTAACGTTCGAGTGAAAGCGATTAATTTCTCAAGGGTATTCGTAGTTTTATAAACCGGTATTTCTGGATCTGTTTGAGAGAAATCCATCGGAATTACATCTTTTTCTTCCTGTTTTGGAATATCCTGTATATTTTCTTCAGACAGATCTGTCTCAGTCACTTCAGATGTTACTGGTTCTGGCTCTAAGGTGTCGGCAACTGTTATCTGGAAGGTGCCTAACAACTTGATGTTGTATGTAGCTGGCATATAGTTTTCTTTACGTTCGGTGTAAGAGATTTGAACGCGAAGTTCCTCATCAACCTTGAGCAAATTTAGGCGGGTATGAATGTTACGGATCGCAACTTCATTGTATCCGAATGCTTGATTCGATTTCGGATTTAGCTGCCGAAGGTATCGGTAAAGTTCCATCACATCAGAACTTTCTCGCATGATACCCTCTTTCGTCAAAACTCCGATTATGTCCTTTTCGTCTGAATCTGCGGATATTTCCAAACTTGGGATGACAATATCCAGAGGCACTTCGCCTTGAATCGCTTTCATTCCAAGAGTCCAACTGTTCTCTGAAAGCCTACCACTGAATGCCATGAAGTCGTAACTAATCGTCATTTTTTTTTTAAACCTTATTTCTTAACCTGGAAAATTACTCAAACAAGATTGTGGACATCTAACATTATTACGTTTTTTCCGTTTTATAGTTCAAATACAGGTTCCATCTGCGCCCACCATTCACCTGTTTGTGCTTCTTCAACTGGTTCCTGAAAAGTTCGCATCAATTTATCCCACTCCTTACACCTCGGATGTTCTTCAAGATAGCGTGGGAAATCACGTTCTATATCAAAAGTATCCACAGTCTCCATGGCCATAAATAAGCGTCGACCTAACAGATAAATATTCATTTTTGTAATGCCGACAGCTTTCAGACCTGCCAATGTCTCTGGCCAAGCGTTTCTGTGGTATTCCTTGTACTGTTCAATAACTGCAGGATCGTTTTTTAGGTTTAAGGTTAAACCGAAGTGTTTCATTTTAATCCTTCTAACGCCTTTTCGATTATCTCATTATGGTCGAAGGCAAGTTGTGGCAAATCTAATGTTGAAAACCATGCAACTTCAGCAGCATCAGAACCGGCTACAGTCTCCTGTTGTTCCGATTTAATGAAGCCAACATAAGCGACAGTGATTACGCGTCCGCGTGGATCCCGGTCAGGATGTCCGAAAGTTCCGACTTGTATCAGTTCAACATCTGATATGTTTGTTTCTTCATTTAACTCGCGTAGTGCGCTTTCCTCAAGTGTTTCGTCCATTTCCAGAAAACCGCCCGGCAGTGCCCACAAGCCTTTAAAAGGAGAATTCTTACGGCGAATTAACAAGACTTTGGGATGCGGAAAAGCATCCGTCAATAATACGATATCAACAGTCACTGAGGGGCGCGGATAATCGTAACAATACACTTTATACAGTATAATACCAAATTTTAATGTTTTTTGTCAATAATTTTTAAAATAACGGGTGTGTAAAGTTTTGGTTATAAATGTCATGCTACCTGTGGAAGTTCATTCCAATATCTGTCCCAGTCCCCATTTTTCACTAAACACCGTAAAGTAAGCGCGGCATTGATACCTTTCTCTTTCCACCTCATCTACCAGGGAGTGTTCGCATATTTTAGGTTTCACTATAAAGTGATAAATTGGCACACTATTTTTTATTGACAAATTTTGGAAAATAACATATCCTATATGAATAATCGGTGATTTTAAAAATACTAACTGAATATAAGATGAAAGCAAGGTCTTTAGAAAAATATTTAAAGACAATTAGAGGCTATGAAACAAGCATTCTTATTTTTAACTTTATCCGTGCTGATGTGTTCACTCGTTGTTTTCAAAATTGCCACACTTCAAGCGGAATCTACGGGGGCACAGGAAAGCACTTCGGAGACTATAAAAACACCTTTTGCTGAGGGGTGCAACAAATGTCACGGAGATGAAGATGCTTACAAAGAATGGACACAGGCGGGACATTCGCATGCACTTGTCAATCTCCTGGAGGGACCTTATGAGGTAAAAACGTCTTGTCTAAGTTGCCACTCTTCTGGTTATACGATATTTGCCGAGCGAGGCATTCCAGGACACCCGTATAACGAAAAGACAGCTGTGAATGCAGTTGCTTGCTCTTCTTGCCACTCTCACGCCAGCAAAGAGGAACATTTGTTGGTACTACCAGCCAAAAAATTATGTGTCACCTGCCACAAGATGGACTGTGGGTGTGCTGGTGCTGGCATTGTGCACCAATCGCAAACAGAGATGTTTTTAGGACGTGAAGGGGCAGGCGTTAAACGGATGCCGTCACCCCATGTGCGCGCCATGAAAAAACGGTGTGTCCACTGCCACATGGCAAAAAAAGATGCAACCCCCCAACCCCCCTTATCAAAGGGAGACAATCAAATCAAAGTAGCAAAACATGGTGGGCATACCTTTAAGGCGGACTTTTCAACTTGTGGCAATGCAGGATGTCATGATAGTGCTGACAACGATATGACCGTGAAACTTCCTTTGTATCGCGCTGAAATCGAGGCAAAGATGCAGGAAGTCAAAACAGTGCTGAACAACGCAGAAGATAAAGATTCGCAAGCCTATAAAGATGCAAAGTTAAACTATGACATGGTGAAAGGAGACAGCGGTTACGGTTTACACAATATCCCTTATGCTCGCGCACTGTTAGAGCATGGTCTTTCTCTAAAACTACAATTAAGTCCTGCCAAAGATCAGTAAATGCTTCTACTAATGATTTGGCAAAGATAGAATTTAACTGCCGCCACTCAGTGCCGATTTCAATGGAACATCTTTATCTTGTGGAATATAAAAACTCATCGCATCGTCAACAACACCGATTAGTTGTTTTTGAATCGGATTACATTTATCGACCAACTCATCCGGCATTTGTATATAATCCATCGGTTTGATCCAACGGTAAGCATATCCCATAAAGATAGTTTTGCGTGGCAAACCTGACCAATTGTGTCCGATGCCATGATACGTCCGTTGTTCAAAGAGGAAAGCATCACCAGCATTGACGTTCATAGAAATTGCACCGCGTGCCCAACCTGTTTCAGGATCACGGGCGGGCATGCCTGTTAGTCGGTTGCTTCCCGGCACTAACACCGTTGCACCCGATGCGGGATCAGACTGGTCACTGATAGCGTACGCAATCTTAAGCAGAATACGCGGATGCGGTTCCTGCATCTCACGATATGACGTTCCGCCATCACGATGAAGTCCAATCTTGGTCTTGACATCGTCGGGTGGTTCCTCTTTTGAAGGGAGCACAATTAGGTGTGACGTTATCATCTGAATGTTCCAATTTAAAACACCACAAGCATAGGGAAAAGTTTTGTGCCAGTCGAGAAGTTGGAGAAACGCTTCATGATGTGTAAGACAATTGCGAAGATTCAGTTTACCACCTGCTTCCAGATTTCCTGCTTCCTCCTCTTTGGCATAAACTTCATCTACAGCAGCGTCAATTTCTGCTACGACATCTGATGGTAGCGCGTTTTTAATTAAAAGATACCCATTATTATCAACAAACTGCTTTTGTTCAGGCGTAAGGACTACTGCCTCAGACAAATCGTTCATCGTTTCCATTTTTTCATCCTTTTTTAGACATGTCTAAACTCAATTTATGTAACTCCTATTTTGGACGTTTGATCGTCCTATAGTTTAAAGTATACAAGGATTTACTGAAAATCTCAAGGAAATTTGAGACTATAACGCGGAAAGTTCACATCAATTTTGAGCCCTACAACTTCACAGCAATCAGGAAACGATCAAAAAACTACGTATCGTGCACTCACAACACAGAAACGACAAAACTTCGGTGGGACATGGCGTGCTATCTTAATCGGCACTGCACTCACTGTACCCAACGTCTATTGGATTTTAGATTCAGCGGGGCAAGGGTATCCAACCACGATTTCGCTCTATTTTAATGTTATCTTCTGCATCTTTATCTTGACAGGTGTGAATTTGGCATTGAAACAGGTTTTGCCGCGAGTAGCCTTCCAACAAGGCGAATTGTTAACGATCTATGTCATGCTCGCGATTGCCTCCTCCTTGGCAGGGCACGATGTGCTTCGCGTCCTAATCCCAATGATTCCCTACGCTTTCTGGTATGCTACTCCTGAAAACGATTGGGCACATCTATTTCATCGCTATATTCCTGATTGGATAGCAGTCAAAGATAGGACATTTTTAACGGAGTATTACCGAGGCGAAACGAGTTTATATCAATGGGAAATCGTTGAAGGATGGATGACTACCACCCTCACTTGGGGTGGTTTTTTGTGTGCGCTCGTGTTCGTCATGGTTTTCATCAATACACTTGTTCGCAAGCAGTGGACAGAACACGAAAAACTGAGTTACCCGATTATTCAACTCCCGCTTGAATTGACAAATGTCGGCAAAACAGGTCTGTTGACAAACAAGATGATGTGGCTTGGATTCGGGATTGCAGGTGCGATTGATGTACTGAACGGGTTACACTATCTTTTCCCAACTGTGCCGAGCCTCGGTGGTCGTCTCTACGATTTACGCCCATTTTTTACACAGAAACCGTGGAGCGCGATCGGTTGGACTCCTGTTGCTGTATTCCCGTTTGCTGTGGGAATGGCATTCTTTATTCCACTGGATCTGTCGTTTTCGTGTTGGTTTTTCTACCTGTTTTGGAAGGCGGAACGAATTTTCGGAGATGCGTTGGGCATTAGAGGACTGCCGAATTTTCCGTTCACCGATGAGCAGTCGTTTGGCGCGTATATCGGTTTATTTGTTATTGCTATAATCGCCACGCGAAAACACCTTGCACAAGTAGCACGCAAAATCTTTAAGCAACGGAAAGGTGAAGATTCCGATGAGCCGATGTCCTATCTCGGTATGGTCCTTTGCCTTATCGGTAGCCTTATGGTCATTGCTATTTTTTGTAATGCTGCCGGGATGTCAATCTGGGCAATTGCGGTTTTCTTCGGAATTTATTACGCAATTTCTACCGCTGTGACTCGAATGCGTGCTGAACTCGGCTCACCCGTACACGATTTGCATTTTATTGGGCCGGATGAGATGATGCCTCGTATCTTTGGGACGCGCCTGCTCGGCCCGCGAAATCTGACAATGCTTGCCTATCTGTTCTCTTTCAATCGTGCCTATCGTGGACATCCGATGCCACATATCTTGGAAGGCTTTAAACTTGCTGAACGCACACGAATTTCTAATCGTAGACTGCTCATCGCAATGTGTGTAGCAATTGTTATTGGTACATTTGCATCATTTTGGGCATTTTATCATATTTCATACATTGAAGGTGCACGCAATTGGTTTGCGGGAAGACCGTTTAACCGCCTCCAAAGTTGGCTCACTTCACCCAGAGCGCCAGACATCCCTGCGAGTATCGCGATGTGTGTCGGATTTTTGATTACTGGGTTCTTAATGATTATGCGGATACGACTGTTTTGGTGGCCTTTTCATCCCGCGGGGTTTGCTATTTCAAGCAGTTGGTCAATGAATGTGTTTTGGTTTTCTATCTTTGTTAGTTCTGTCATCAAGTGGATTATTCTGAAGCAAGGCGGAATGAATCTGCACCGCAAGCTCATTCCATTTTTCCTTGGTTTGATTCTTGGTGAATTTGTTGTTGGCGGTGTATGGAGTCTTATCGGGATTACGTTGGATAAGCCGATGTATCGGTTCCTGTTTTAGGAGGGTAATGCTTCGCCAACATATTATTGTAGGTCACGATTAGGTGTCAATTTAAGAAAACATGGCACACTTGTTCCGACCCGGTAGGTTCGGTTTCCTAACCGAACCATTTCCGAGACCCATCGGGTGCGATTAGGAAATCGCACCTACCGTAGTGTCCAAATAATTATTGGTTTCACTATAAAAATCTTTTGCTTGACCTTCTTAAGGCAATATGGTACTATTTTGATAAGCATTTGCTTAATATTCTTGGAAGAGTTTTCCGAAGGCAGACCGTTAAATGGCAGGAATAAAAACAGACCTTTATCTTGGGGATTGCTTAGAGGTACTCGCTAATTTTGATGCCGATTCGTTTGACCTGATTATGACCTCTCCCCCTTATGCTGACCGTCGATCTAAAACGTACGGCGGCATCAATCCCAATGAATATGTGAGTTGGTTTATGCCCCGCGCAGAACAATTTTTTAGAGTCCTTAAACCGTCTGGCACATTTATCCTAAACATTAAAGAGAAAGCTGTCAACGGAGAACGACACACATACGTTATTGAGTTGATACTTGAGATGAAAAAGCAGGGATGGTTGTGGACAGAGGAATTTGTCTGGCATAAGAAAAATAGTTATCCAGGTAAGTGGCCCAACCGATTCAGAGATGCTTGGGAAAGATGTCTGCAATTTAACAAAACTAAGAAGTTCGATATGTATCAAGAGGCAGTTATGGTGCCGATGGGAGATTGGGCGGAGAAAAGGTTAAAAAATCTCAGCAAGACAGATAAAAGTCGGGATACGTCGAAAGTAGGGAGCGGGTTCGGTAAAAACGTTTCAAATTGGTTAGACCGAAAAATGGCATATCCGACAAATGTTTTGCATTTAGCAACGGAAACAGGGAATAAAAAACATAGTGCCGTTTTCCCCAAGACATTGCCTGAGTGGTTTATCAAGTTGTTTACGCGAGAAAATGATTGGGTGCTTGATCCCTTTGCAGGTTCAGGTACGACTTGTCAGGTTGCTCAAAAGTTATTAAGGAATTCCGCGGGCATTGAAATTTTGCCGAAGTACTATCAAGTGGCAAAAGAGAATATCAACCGACAGGATACTCGTGGCAACATGCTTTGGGAAGAAATCGTCAAATTTAATTCCGCAGACACTACATCTTGAAAGCCAATCCCAATCAGAACAACCTTAAAACCACTAAAGATAATGAATCCTTGATCCTTGGTTAATGATTGAAACGAAAGCCGTGTTACCGGCGGGGATGCGGCTTTTTCATACCACGGCATGGACGAGTCATTAATCAATTAGCAGCTTAAACTGTTCTATTTACCATAAACCAGTTTATGCACATTTGCAAACCCATATATCGCATGTTCTATATCTAAATCTGTGTGTGTCGCCATCACGGTAACACGTAGACGACTTGTACCTGCTGGTACTGCAGGCGGACGAATTGCAGGTGCAAACACATCTTCTGCAAGCAACGCTTCAGCTACGTCCGTTGCGCGTTGGGGTTCTCCTATTATCACCGGCAAAATCTGTGTTTGGCTCGGCAATAGGGTATACCCTAAATCTGTTAACGCTGTTTTCATGGTTTCAGCGTGTTTTAGTAGACGTTGCCGCAAATCCCGTGAAGAACGCATGACCTTGAGAGCTGCGTCTGCCGCTGATAACGTTGCGGGTGGAAGTCCTGTTGTGAAAATAAAACCGCGCGCTCGGTTGATAAGCAAATCAATCAACACACGACGCCCGGCGACATATCCTCCCAAACCGCCTATCGCTTTGCTGAGCGTCCCCATCTGAATAATATCTTGCCCTTCTAATCCAAAATGTGACACAGTACCACTCCCATTTTTCCCCAATACGCCAAATCCGTGTGCATCGTCTACCAACAGCATCGCATTATAATTCAAGGCGACTTCGTAAATATCAGGTAGCGGTGCAATATCGCCATCCATGCTGAAAACACCATCTGTTACAATGAGTCGACGCCTAAAATCAGAAGACTCTGCTAATAACGTCTTAAGGTGTTCCACATCGCAGTGTCGGTATATCTTTTTGCTGGCACGGCTAAGACGGCATCCGTCAATGATACTTGCATGGTTAAGTGCATCACTTAAAATAAGGTCACCTTCCCCCGCAAGCACGGGAATGATGCTCGTATTCGCAGCATAACCTGAACTAAAGACAAGCGCTGCTTCAGTTCCTTTTGCTTTCGCTAAGTTATCTTCCAATTTTGTGTAGTTTTGAATGTTGCCTGAAAGTAGACGGGAGCCGCTTGCACCTGCGCCATAAACCATCGCTGCAGAGCCTGCTGCGGACATAACCTTGGGATGTGTGCTTAACCCCAAATAGTTGTTTGATCCGAGGTTCACAACATAGTGTCCATCAAGAGTGATTGTGTTTGCGGGGGGACTCATCACGGTGCGGAGGTGGCGCAGCAACCCCGCTTCTTCCAGTTCCGCGTATTCTGTTTGTAGCCAATCGTGGTAGTTCATAATGTCACCCAATAAACTGTCTCAAGAAGATATGACTCTGTTTTAGCGCACGTTGCCGTGTTTCCAACGTCTCTTCGTAAGCGCGATCCTCAACCTCAACACAGACAGAACCATCATAACCAGTATCGTTCAAAACAGAGAAGAAACGTCCCCAATCTACATCACCAAGTCCCGGCAGTTTGGGCGTATGATATGCCAGTGGCGTTGCAAGGATTCCAACCTCATCAAGCCTTTCCCTATCTAAACGTACATCCTTTGCATGCACATGGAAAATGCGATCAGCGAAGGTAGCAAGCGGTTTTAGGTAGTCCATCTGCAGCCAAATAAAATGGGATGGGTCAAAGTTAAGTCCAAAATTCTCGGATGGAATCTCCTCAAACATGCGTTCCCAAATTGCTGGAGAATAGGCAAGGTTTTGTCCAGCGGGCCATTCGTCTTCTGTGAAAAACATCGGACAATTCTCAATACCGATACGGATACCCTGGTCTGCAGCAACTTGGATTAGTGGTTTCCACACCTGCTTGAACCGTTCCCAATTGTCGTCTATTGTACGTGTCTGATCCCTACCAATGAATGTATTTACGATGTCTACTGATAGACGTTTCGCTGCCAATATCAATTGTTTAAGGTGTTCGCTATAGATTTTCGCTTCTGTTTCGTTAGGTGTCAGCGGATTCGGATAGTAGCCTAACCCGCTAATTGTTATCCCCGCATCCGAAACACATTGTAGAATTCGGTCTACTGCTGTTTCGGAAAGTGACGTTACGTCTATATGTGTCACACCTGCATAACGTCTTTCCGCTTTTCCTTTCGGCCAGCACATCAACTCAACACAATCATAGCCTGTATCAGCCGCAAATTGGACAACCTCTGCTAATGCCTGGTCAGGTAAAATTGCACTCACAAATCCGAGTTTCATACACAACCTCCGAGTCGTTTTTAAACATTATACTACGCATCGGACAATTTATGTAGGTCTTTTGTACAAACCCGCTTCCATTATTGTAAGAGTGGAGACCTGTGCCAGCCACTACAAAAGAAATAAATTTTGTATCAAATTACAAAGAAATATGATACAATTCACGACGTAAGCGAAAAAGGGGGGAATTATGACTCCTAAACAACGATATCTATTTGATTTAACAGGCTATCTTCACCTAAAAAACGTTCTCAGCGATGTGGAATTGCAAAATGCACAAGAGTCTGTTGAACGCTGCGTGCAAACACCAGCAGACGAACTTCCGCCGGGTATCAGTTATGGTGGTGGCGGTTTTTCCAACGGCTTTTCGTTCGACAAATCACTTGAAGCACTCACACTTCACCCGAAAACGTGGGGCATTGTAAAGGAACTGACAAGTAACAAGCCACGTTTTAATAGAGGTTCTCTGGTAGCAAAAGGCCCTGAGCATGATCAGGTTATCGGCAAGCTGCACTGCGCCCGTGAAGATTGCGGGTGGCAAACGCGGAGATATGTCGCTAAAAACGGGAAAATTCACAACAACGACTTTGCAATCTTTTTCTATTTCACCGATGTCTATCCTGGTGATGGTGGATTAGTTGTGTTGCCGGGTTCTCATAAAGCAAGTTTTGAACGACCAGCAGGAATTTTCTTTCCAGACCCAGAGAATCCCCCTGATGAACTCCATCCTGCCCTCGTTAATGTTACTGCCCGCGCGGGTGATGCAATTGTGATGTCCGAACTACTCACACATGGCGTTCTTATTTGGAAACCGAAGGAAAGGTATCGTAGATTTCTCATCTTACGTTACAAGACGCAGTTTTTCCAAGACAGTAGAGGAAACAGAGACCCGTTTCCTCCTGAAGTGATGGAACGGCTCTCGCCTGAAACTCGTGAACTTGCACAACACGCACATTACACACACATCAAGGATATTGTTAAACAGGAGCATGTCCAGTTAACCTAAAGGAAGAAATATGACACCAGAACAACGTTATCTATTTGATGTTACAGGTTATCTACATATTAAAAACGCTGTTACAGGGGATGCCCTGAAAGCGGCACAAGCGGCTGTTGATAGATATATCCACATGCCACTTGATGAACGCCCCGAAGGGTTTACGACGCGTCCCCGTGATTTAGAACCCGGCAAAGGTGGTAGATATGAACACGGATTCGCGTTTGACCGTTCACTTGAAGCGATGACGGTGCATCCCGCTATCTGGCCCCTTGTCAAAGAATTCACCTTTGATAAACCCAGGTTTGTAACAGGGACGCTTACATTGGAACAACACAATCCCGACAGACAACCGATGGGAACAAATCCCGCTGGGCTGCATTGTGCAAGGGAGGGGCGCCACTGGCTTACACGCTACGAAGTCAAAAATAGTCAAATCTACTGCAACGATTTTGTGGCGTTTTTCTATTTGACAGATGTGAATCCTGGCGATGGTGGACTTATTGTTATACCAGGTTCGCATAAGAGTCAATTTGAACGACCTGAAGACCTATTGACACCTGGACCAGATGGCATTGATCCGATACCAGATGACGTTTTTACCAATATCACACCGAAAGCGGGGGATTTCCTTGTTATCTCCGAACTTCTAACGCACGGTGTTTTGCAGTGGAGACCAAAAGATCGGGATAGACGATTCCTTATTCTGCGATATCGTCCGCAATATGAAGGTAGGTCTGGATTGCCAGAGGCCATTGTTAATCGCTTGTCTCCAGAGGTGCAAGAATTGACAAAAACTGCTTCCTATGGACATATAAAGGAAGTTGTTAAACAGAATGTTGTTCAATTAACCGTCTAACAAAAATTACAGTATCCAAAACGAAATCTAATGGAGGAACTCTAATGGAAAGCACACAATATCGCGTCTGTATTGTCGGCTGCGGACGAATGGGCGGCACCATTGATGAAGAGGTGCAAGGAACACCCCACGGTGCGCTGCCATATTCACATGCTGCGGGCTATACCGCTTTTGAACGAACAACAATTGTCGCCGCAGCAGATGTGGTCGAAGTAAAAGCACAGTCCGTTTGTGACAAATGGGACATCCCAAAATACTACCTTGACTATCAAGAAATGATAGTGCAAGAGAAACCAGATATCATCAGCATTGCCACGCGACCGGGTAACCATGCAGACATCACACAATTTGCCGCAGAAAACGGCGTCAAAGGCATCTATTGCGACAAACCGCTCTGTGCCTCTATGGAAGAGGCGGACGCTATGCTTGAGGTGTGTGAGAAATATAACATCAAATTCAATCTTGGCACGCAGCGGCGTTTCACACCGGGCTATATCAGGATGCGTGAAATCCTTGAGAGTGGCGAATTAGGTGAACGGCGTTCTATCATCGCTTATTCGGGTGGTTCCGCTTTATGGGGTTACACACACGCCGCCGACCTTATTCTCTTTTTAGCAAGCGATTCACCGATAGAATACGTACAGGGCAATGTTGCTGTTGATGATGCCGACTTTGAGGATAACCGAACCGATTCGGATCCAGGAATTGTGATGGGATTCATCCATTTTCAGAACGGTATCAACGGCATCAGCATTCTTGGCACCGCTTACGAATTTGAAGTAAATTGCAGTGAAGGTACAGTCCGTTCTCTTAACAACGGTCTCGGTTTTCAACTCCGCAAACGGCAAGGGCAGTTTAATGAAATTTTAGACGCGCAATTCCCACCTTTTGAACGCAAAAGTGGCACCGTAGGTTGTATTGAAGACATCGTTGAAGCGATAGACACCGATACTGAAACACAAGGCAACATTCAACTTGCACACCGCAGCACCGAAATGGTCTTTGCCATCGTTGATTCGCAACGGCAAAAGGGCATTCGTGTACCGATACCGATGGAAAACCGGGGACTCTATCTCGGAAGGTGGTAAACTATTGGCTTTTTCTGCAGAGGCGATTGGCATCTCTTCTCATAGAGATGTTTTAATAAAGTTTAAGGATCTACACTACGAGGTGCGGAAATGAACAACTATAGGGACATTATTACTTTTGAACATGGCAAACGCAGTGGGCAGCCGTGTATTCGGGGAATGCGGATCACTGTTTACGATGTTTTTGAGTATCTGGCATCGGGGATGACAGTAGCGGAAGTTCTTAATGATTTCCCCGAATTAACCGAAACTGACATTCGCGCCTGTTTTGCGTATGCTGCGGACAAGGAAAAATCCCAGATGGTCGTTTACAACTAATATTAGATATAGGAGATCAAATCGATGTGTAAAAATCTTTATGTTTTGGTAAGCATTATTGGCATGGCTCTTCTGTTCGGGTATGCCACAACTGCTGAAGACCCACAACGTCCAACAAGTACGCGCTATGAACAACGCACCCCAAGCCGAGATGGTATCGGCAAAATCTATATGGGACGCGAAATATCGCAGGTGATGGGACATCTCGCTGCGGGATGGTTAGAACGCCCAGAACGTGAACGTGAAGAGATGCCGAATAAACTCATTGAAATGTTGAAACTAAAAGAAGGGGATGTTGTCGCTGATATTGGGGTTGGGACAGGTTATATCGCCCGGCGCATCTCACCTATAGTTGGCAAAACTGGTACCGTCTACGGTGTTGAAATTCAGGAGGAGATGCTTGACATCCTGGCAAAAAAGATGGCAGAAGAAGGTATTACTAATATCAAAGGGGTGTTAGGCACGATTACCGATCCGAAACTGCCACCGAACTCGGTTGACCTCGCCATCATGGTAGATGTTTACCACGAATTTTCGCATCCGTATGAGATGATGCAGAATATTTGTCGTGCCCTTAAAGTAGGTGGTAGGGTGGCTTTTATAGAATATCGCTTGGAAGATGACAATGTACCAATCAAACGTTTGCACAAGATGAGTGAATTGCAAGTGATTAAAGAAGCGACACCGCATCCCCTGTCTTGGATTGAGACGCTTGATGGTTTGCCATGGCAGCATGTTATCATTTTTGAGAAGGTTCCGGGGGAATAGGTCGGCAAATCAAATTTCCCCGCGTCTCGGATTCATCAATGAAATCTCCTGTTTGCCATTCGGTGCGTTCAGCTGCTGTCTGTTCGTAATGCGTTTTCATCTGTTCTGCCTGTTGTGATAGAAGCTGACGTCGTTCATCTACAGAAAGACGCATGAATTTTGCTTGAGGTGATTCACCTTCCGATGCTGTTAATGCATGCAGCAACCGGTACGCTATCGGTAATTTGGAATCTGGTAGTTTTGCTACTAACGCTTGTACTTCCGTGTGTGATTGTTGGCATCCTTCTCTCCTGATGCGTAATTTCGGAAAAGACCACAACAAATTGCAATCTTCAGTTTTCCTACGAAAATTATACCATCTTTTTCATGCACTTTCAATCGGCAATAGTGCTTACTGATCGGAGTTTTTAGCCGCTTTAAAGACTGAATCAACTGCACCAAAAAGGACAGGCAAATTATCCACGCTAAAACTCGTCCTGTTTTGGGTGAAGGTTTCACCGACAAGGTGTCCAATCTGCCAGAGTGTTCCGTCACTGACAATACCGTACACAGAATGTTCCGGATCATCGTTTATCTTTTGCGCGGCGACTAACTCCGCTAAACATTGTCCCCAACCTATTTCAAAATCGTTCTTTTTCGCCTCAACCAACATTATCAACGGCGTGCCAACAACAAGTTTTCCCAATTCAGATCGTGTTGAAATGAAATAATCTGGCGTGCCACTCAGAACATCATCGTAAGTGATCGGCTTTTTTATCCAAAGTGCGTAGTCTTCAGCATACTCTTTGTAGACTTCCCGCAAAACAGGAAAGATAATTGCCTCACACCGTGCGCCCTCAGAGGTAAGAACATCAATATATTCGCGGTTAAATTCAAATTCATGCAGAAATTCTTCTGAAGGACCGGCACTGTTTTCAGTCTCTATAAAGTCATTTTCCACATGTCGTATCCCAAATCTTTCCTGAACTTCAGGGATTGCTTTGAAATCACTAAATGCCATGCTGTTATCCCTTAATAAAATCTTCTGAAGAATCTCTACTAAAATTATAGCACCTTTTTGATACATCTTCAACAAAAACTAAATTCGAAATTAAAAAAGTATTGACAACAAAACCTTTTACGTCTTAAAATGGCATAATCATTTTTAAACTTTTTGATTGTTGTAACGTTACATAACATAATATCCTGTATAACAAGTTTCATCTTGCAAGCTATATTGAAAAAGGGAGTGAATTCCAGTGAAAAGTGCTAAAAGTACAGTCCCACTAACCGCTATGTTAGTCTGTTTGTGTATCGCAATGTTAGGATTGCCGATTGCATTTGCAGATCACCACGAAACCCCACAAACTACCGTTAATTATAGCCAGGACATTCGTCCTATTTTAGCAGATAACTGTTTCGCCTGCCACGGACCAGACGAAAAGACTCGGCAGGCAAATCTACGACTTGATACAAAAGAGGGCGCGTTTTCTGAGCCAAGTGGATATCCAATTCTCGTTCCTAACGAACCAGAAGAGAGCGAACTCTATCTCCGTATCACCTCTGATGACGGTAGTCGTCAGATGCCACCAGCAGATTTCAATAAAACATTAACACCAGAGCAAATAGAAACCATCAAACAGTGGATAACCGAAGGTGCACAATGGGAAGAACATTGGGCATTTACAACACCTGCCCGTCCAACATTACCTGATGTCAAAAATGCTGACTGGGTAAAAAATCCAATTGATGCGTTTATCTTGGCCCGTCTCGAAAAAGAGGGGTTACAACCTGCCAAAGAAGCGGATAGACGCACGTTAATTCGCCGCTTAAGTTTCGATCTCACTGGCTTGCCACCAACACGTGAAGAAATCTACCAATTTCTCGCGGACGATTCACCCGATGCGTATCAAAAATTGATTGAGACCTTCATGGCAAAGCCCGAATATGGCGAACACATGGCGCGTTTCTGGTTAGATGTAGCCCGTTATGGCGATACCCACGGACTGCATTTAGACAACTACCGTGAGATGTGGCCCTATAGGGATTGGGTTATTAAGGCGTTCAACAATAAGATGCCGTTTGACCAGTTTACGATTGAGCAATTGGCAGGCGATCTTTTACCTGAACCGACCCTTGATCAACGCGTCGCGACTGGCTTCAACCGATGCCACGTCACAACAAGTGAAGGTGGTTCTATCGCTGAGGAATATTACGTTCGATACGCTGTTGATAGAGTCAATACGACATCAACCGTCTGGATGGGCTTAACCGCTGGTTGCGCACAGTGCCACGACCATAAATATGACCCGATTTCACAGAAAGAATACTATCAACTCTTTGCCTATTTCAACAATATTACTGAAAATGCGATGGACGGTAACCGTAAGGACTCTCCGCCTGTTGTGAAGTTGCCGACATCAGAGCAGAAGGCGCAACTCGCAAAATATGATGACTTGATCAAAGACTTAGACGCACGAAGTAAGGGACCATTGCCACTGGTTGATGCTGCCCAAACGGCATGGGAAAACAGAATGCCGCGCTGGACACTTATCAAGCCAGAAGTTGTGCTTTCACAAGGTGGTGCAACGGTTGCAATACAAGAAGATAATTCTGTTTTGGCAAGTGGTGAGAATCCTGACAAAGAGGTGTATGAAGTTATTGCAAAACTACCTCCTGGCAAATGGAGTGCCGTGCGATTGGAAGGTATTCCTGATAAATCTTTGCCAGGAAGTGGTATCGGACGCAATGACAATAGCAATGTGGTTTTAACAGGATTTTCTGTTGATATTGTTCCTTCTGCAGATGCAGAGCAAGAGCTTAATGCTGCGAAGGAAGCATCACAGAAGGCGATCGAAGCAGCAAAAGCGGCGGCAGAAGCAAAAGCAGCTGCAGAGGCTAAGGCAGCTGAAGAGGCTAAGGCTGCTGCAGAAGCTCAGAAAGCTGCTGAAGAAGCAGCGGCAGATGATACAGAAAAAACTGAAGATGCTTCGCCAGAGACAAATGATAAGGAAACTGCTGATAAAGCATCTGAAGAAGCATCGGTGACTGATGAAGCACAACCCGCTGAAGATACAGCACCAGAAGAAGCGGCGCCAGAAACCGATGAAGCAAAAGTTGCTGATGAAGCAACAGAAGAATCAGCAGAACCTGCCGAACCCAAAGACCCGTGGACATCCGTTCCCATTGTAAAAGCATGGGCAGACAAGGAGCAGGGCGGCGACGGTTTTGCCATTGCGAATGCGATTGACGATAAACCCGAAACCGGTTGGGGATTGGAAAGTAATAACAATCGTGGCAACAGTCGGCAAGCAATCTTTCTTGTTGCAAATCCATTCGGTGCAGAAGGTGGGTTGTTAAGAATCCGCCTTAAGCACGAATCTGAACATGCTAAGCACCATCTCGGCCGATTCAGGCTTGCTGTTACAGGTGCCCCGACTATTTACCCGATCGGCTCTAAAGTATCGCTTGGGAACTGGCATTCTGCCGGCCCGTTTACCGCAGAACACGGTAACATCGCTTTCTACAATGTTTATGAACCGGAAACCAAACCTGTCAATACAAAGGATAAATTCACTGTCGGTTCGCAAGAATTGACGTGGAAACAGCAGACGCATTGGCAGGACGGACAGGTGCATAATGACATTGTTGGTGAAAACAGTGCGACATATCTCTATCGGAATATTACTTCTGAAACCAAACAGAAAGTGACGCTTTACCTCAGTAGTAATGATGCGTTGAAGGTGTGGGTAAATCAGACAGAGGTGCTTGCCAGCAACATTCAACGCGATGCCGCACCTGATACCGAAAAAGTCCAAATTCAGCTTAACCCAGGTAACAATGCTTTACTGCTAAAAGTTGTCAACTATTCCGGCCCGTCAGGCTTCTTCTTCCGCATGGAATCCGATGCACCGATGGTAATAGCAAACATCGTTGACACAATAGCGGTTGAAAGAGGCAAACGTAATGGCAATCAACAGACGCAAATTCGGGAATACTACCGTAGAAACGTCTCAACGGATGAGGATTTGAAAAAACTCTACGCAGACCTCTCGGATACGCAAAACAAGCGAAATTCGCTCAACAATTCGCTCACGACGACGTTGGTGATGCAGGAACGATCTGAACCACGCGGCGCGTATATTCTGGAACGTGGTGCATATCAACACCGAGGCGATCAGGTCTACCCGCAAACACCGGCAGCACTTCCGGCGATAGTGAAAGGTTCACCGCCAAATAGACTTTCACTCGCAAAATGGCTGCTTTCCCGTAAACATCCGCTTACCGCGCGTGTTACGATTAACCGTTTCTGGCAAAACATCTTCGGTACCGGTATTGTAAGAACGTCAGAGGACTTCGGCACGCAAGGCACACCGCCTACACATCCGGAACTCCTCGACTGGCTTGCAACTGAATTCATCGCCTCTGGCTGGGACATCCAGAAAATGCAGAAACTGATGCTTACATCAGCAACATACCGACAGAGTTCGCGGGTTACACCTGAAAAATTGGAACGTGATGCGGATAACGTGCTGTTCTCCCGCGCACCAAGGTATCGGTTTGATGCCGAAATCGTGCGCGATAACGCCTTGGCTGTTAGTGGATTATTGTATAAACGTATCGGTGGACCGAGTGTCAAACCACCGCAACCCGGTGGACTTTGGAAAGCGGTCGGGTTTACAGGTTCTAATACGGATACCTTTAGGAAAGATAGCGGTGCGGATAAGGTATATCGTAGAAGTCTCTATACGTTCTGGAAGCGAACTGCACCGCCGCCGCAGATGAATATCTTAGATGCGCCATCCCGCGAGGCTTGCACAATTCGCCGTGAACGCACCAATACACCGATGCAGGCGTTAATGTTGATGAACGATCCGCAGTTTGTTGAAGCGGCACGCGCTTTCGCGGAACGTACGATTAAAGAGGGTGGCAAAACACCGGAGGAACGAATCGCTTACATCTTTGAGATGGCAACTGCCCGCGAACCGAAACCAACGGAAGCAAAATTGCTCCTTGAGACAATGCAGGTGCATGCAGAGGAATTGAAAGCGAATCCGGAAGCAGCTAAAGAACTCGTTGCTGTCGGTGAATCGAAACCTGATGAGAAATTAGATGCAGTTGAAGTCGCTACATGGACGATGATTGCAAATCTTATCCTTAATTTGGATGAAGTTCTGAATAAGGGATAATTAAACTTGATGGGTGCTACTTTTTAGTGGTGCCCATCTCATTAAGATAAGGGAATAAGATTATGAATTATGCTTACGTGACGATACCCGATGCAAACTTAGCTGCTGCCGTGCGCGATGCACTCGGTCTGCGTTCAAACGATCCTATCCCTCAAAATAAGTTAGAAGAATTAGAGAAATTACATGCTGAAGAAAAAGGTATCAAAGATTTAACAGGATTGGAGAAGGCAACAGGCTTAAAAGTTTTAGAACTTGAGAAGAATCAGATTAGCGACATCACGCCTATTAGTGGATTGACACAACTGACTTATGTTGAATTCTGGGACAACAGAATCAGTGATATTAAACCCCTTACAAGATTAACACAACTCACAAAATTAGGACTCGGCGAAAATCAGATCAGTGACATCACGCCCTTGGCTGGCTTGACACAACTCACAGAATTAGGGCTTTGGGACAATCAACTTCGCGATATATCACCACTGGCGAACTTAAAACAGATGCAGTTGTTAAACATTAGACGAAATCAACTTCGCGATCTTAGTTCACTTGCTAACCTGAAACAGATAACACACTTATGGCTCAGCGGAAATCAGATTAGCGATATATCACCGCTTGCGGACTTAACGCAATTGACGCACTTAGCACTGGATAAAAATCAAATCAGTGTCGTCCGTCCTATAGCGAACTTTACGATGTTAACGCGTTTAAATATCAAAGAGAATCCGATTCAGGATATGGTACCACTCCGAAAACTGAAGGGGTTGGAACTGGATATTACAACATCTATTGAAGATTAAGGTATAATTATTATACTTGACTTTCCAATGAGGTGACATTATGAAAAATTATTGTCTTATATTTATCACACTCATCGCTTCCGTCACTTATTCATATAGCGATGCTGTGACAATACCGGATGCTAATTTAGCTGCCGCAGTGCGTGAAGCACTCGATTTAGGTCCAACGGATCCTATTCCGCAAAAAGAATTGGAAGAATTGGAGCAGCTGAATGGATTTAAAAAAGAGATAAAAGACTTAACAGGACTGGAAAAAGCAACAGGATTAACGACTTTATTCCTCATGGATAATCAAATCAGTGACATAAAACCACTTGCTAACTTGACGCACTTGACAGAACTATACCTTGACGAGAATCAGATCAGTGACATCACACCGCTCAAAAACCTAACAAAGTTGACAAAACTGCGTCTCCTGTATAATGAAATCAGTGACATCACACCCCTCGCTAACTTAACGCAATTGACAGAACTGTACCTCGCGTATAACCAAATCAGTGACATCAAACCGCTTGCTGGCTTGACAGAGCTCACAAAACTACATCTCGCGTATAATCAAATCAGTGACATCAAACCGATCACGAACTTGACGCACTTGACAGAACTATACTTTGATCGTAATCAACTTAGTGATATCAAACCGATCGCTAAGTTAACACAGTTGACATCATTATCTCTTGCTCGTAATCAAATCAGTGGCATCGCACCGATTGCTGGCTTGACAGAGCTCACAAAATTGTGGCTAGACAGAAATCAAATCAGTGACATCACACCGATCACGAACTTGACACAGTTGACAAAACTACATCTCGCGTATAATCAAATTAGTGACATCACACCGATCACGAACTTGACACAACTTACAGAGTTGTGGCTTTATAACAATCAAATCAGTGACATCACACCCCTCGCTAACTTGATGCAACTCACAGAGTTGCGGCTCTACAATAATGAAATCAGTGACATTACACCGATTGCTAATTTGGCACAATTGAAGAAGTTACGTCTCCATAGAAATAAAATCATAAATATTAAACCGCTTGAAAGTTTGACAAACTTAACGGATTTAAACCTTAGTGGTAACCAGATCGCTGATATTTCACCACTCTCAGGAATGACACAGTTGACCTCGTTATGGCTCTGGAGAAATCAGATCAAGGACATATCACCAATTGCTGGAGCAACTTTGTTGAGTATATTACATATTGAACGTAATCAAATAAGCAACATTAGCAGTATTGAAAAGTTTACAAGATTAACAAATTTAAGGGTAAAAGAGAATCCAATTCAGGATATGGAACCGCTTCGAAAATTACTTGAACAACTGCCGGATTTAGAACTGGATATCCCAGCACCAGTGGAACTGAATATTCAACCACCACCTGCAAATAGGTAAAGCATAGCAATGTCCCAAATAAGCAGCGGACATTGCAAAGGAGACAAATAATGGACCCAATTAAAGAATATCTACAACTTGAAACACGCCGCCAATTCTTTGGCAAATGTGCCATGGGACTCGGCGGTGCAGCCCTTGCCTCAATGTTACCGAGTAGTATTGTGAATGCCCTTGAACAGCAAGCAGGTACGCGAGTTGGCGGTTTGCCAGAACTACCACATTTTGCACCGAAGGCCAAACGGGCTATCTATCTGTTTATGTCTGGTGCACCTTCGCAAATGGACCTGTTCGATTATAAGCCAAAGATGGGAGAATGGTTTGATAAAGACCTGCCGGAAACGGTGCGAATGGGGCAACGTCTCACCACGATGACCTCCGGGCAATCCCGTTTCCCGATTGCGCCTTCCATCTTTGAGTTCAAAAAGCATGACAACGGTAGCGATGGTGCTTGGCTTAGCGAATTGCTACCCCATACCGCGTCTATGGTAAAAGACATTGCTATCGTCAAAAGCGTTCATACCGATGCGATTAACCATGACCCTGCTATCACTTTTGTCTGTACCGGTGATGAAACCCCCGGCAAACCGAGTCTTGGCGCATGGCTTAGCTACGGGTTAGGCAGTGAAAACCAAAACCTGCCCGCTTTCATTGTGATGAACGCGACATGGAGCGGACCGAAGGGGGCACAAGCACTCTACAATCGGCTCTGGGGATCGGGTTTTCTTCCATCAGAACACCAAGGTGTGTTACTCCGCAGCCAAGGTGATCCTGTGCTATTCCTCTCAAATCCGAAAGGCATGAGTGAAAAGGGACGCAAACGGATGCTTGACACACTCGTCAAACTCAACGAGGAGATCTATGAGGAAGTTGGTGATCCAGAAACGCATGCCCGTATCTCACAATATGAGATGGCGTTCCGTATGCAGACCTCTGTTCCCGAACTCACGGACTTAAAGCAGGAGTCTGATAAAGTTAAGGAGATGTACGGTCCCGAGGTTGATACACCCGGTACATTTGCTAATTGCTGTATTCTTGCACGTCGGATGATGGAACGCGATGTCCGCCTCGTTCAAATTTTCCATCGCGGTTGGGACCAGCACGGTGATTTGCCCAAAAACATTCGGAATCAGGCGCGCGATATTGACCAACCCGCAACCGCACTCGTCCAAGACCTCAAACAACGCGGCATGCTTGATGATACGCTTGTTGTTTGGGGCGGCGAATTCGGACGCACTGTCTATTGCCAAGGTGCGCTCAAGAAGGATAACTACGGGCGCGACCATCACCCGAAATGTTTCACGATGTGGATGGCAGGTGCTGGCATTAAAGGTGGGATCGTTTACGGCGAAACCGATGACTTTAGTTACAATGTCATCAAAGACCCTGTCTCTGTTCGCGATCTAAACGCTACCATTCTCAATCAACTCGGCATTGACCACGAGAGATTGACCTTCAAGTTCCAAGGGCTTGACCATCGGTTAACTGGCGTAGAGGAGAAAGCACGGGTTGTCAATGAGATTTTGGCATAACCGCACAACTCAATCTGCTCCCTGGTAGGTGTGGTTTCCTAACCAATTCAGAATACCAGACGGGGAATGCCAAAAGGCATTCATACCGTTGATTTGGCGTATTCTGACATACCTATAGGCGTCAATTTAGTGTGTACTTTAATAAGATTTGACCTGTTTTTGTGTAGCACAAACTTTTAGTTTGTGCACCGGTGGAACGCAAATTAAATGGAGATTAAGAAAATATTTCGGTAATATTTATTTTTCCCAAACCCGGTAGATGCGGTTTCCTAACCGCATTGGAGTTTCCTCCAAAATTACCGAATTAATAAATTAATCTTCATAAAGTTTGCGGTACAAAGAGAGTTCCGCGATCTTATAAATTCAATAATCCTGATTCAGACACGCTTGGTGCGCGGCGAAAGCGCGCCTACCAGGAGGCAAAATGTCTTAATTGACGCATAAGGTGCGGTTTCCTAACCGCACCGGACATTTCATTACAAACGCAGAAAGAGTAAAGGAAACGGTATAAGAATAGCACCGCAACATCTCAATTATCGAATCATATCACAAAGGAGATAAACAATGGACCCAATTAAAGAATATCTGCAACTTGAAACACGTCGTCAATTCTTTGGTAAATGTGCCATGGGACTTGGCGGTGCAGCCCTTGCTTCAATGCTACCGAGTAGTATTGTCAATGCCCTTGAACAGCAAGCAGTGCCGCAAACTGGTGGGCTGCCAGGACTACCACACTTTGCACCGAAGGCAAAACGGGCTATCTATCTATTCATGTCCGGTGCCCCTTCACAGATGGACATGTTTGATTATAAACCGAAGATGGGTGAATGGTTTGATAAAGACCTACCGGAAACGGTACGGATGGGGCAACGTCTCACAACGATGACCTCCGGGCAATCCCGTTTCCCGATTGCGCCTTCCATCTTTGAGTTCAAAAAGCATGACAACGGCAGCGATGGTGCATGGCTTAGTGAGTTGCTACCGCATACCGCGTCTATGGTGAAAGACATTGCTATTGTCAAAAGCGTTCATACTGATGCGATTAACCACGACCCTGCGATTACCTATGTCTGTACCGGCGATGAAACGCCGGGCAAACCGAGCCTTGGTGCATGGCTTAGCTACGGGTTAGGCACTGAAAACAATAATCTGCCCGCTTTTATTGTGATGAACGCAACGTGGACAGGTAGAAAATCCGCACAAGCGCTCTATAACAGACTTTGGGGGGCAGGATTTCTGCCATCGGAACACCAAGGCGTCTTACTTCGCAGTCAAGGCGATCCTGTCCTGTTCCTCTCAAACCCGAAAGGTATGAGTGAAAAGGCACGCAAACGGATGCTTGACACACTTGTCAAACTCAACGAGGAAATCTATGAGGAAGTTGGCGATCCCGAAACACATGCGCGTATCTCACAATATGAGATGGCGTTCAGGATGCAATCTTCTGTTCCCGAGCTTACGGATCTGAATCAGGAGTCGGAGAAAGTCAAGGAGATGTACGGGCCCGATGTCAACAAACCCGGCACATTTGCTAATTGCTGTATTCTCGCCCGGCGTATGATGGAACGCGATGTCCGCCTTGTTCAAATCTTCCATCGTGGCTGGGACCAGCACGGGAACCTGCCAAACGATATCCGAAACCAGTGCCGTGATATTGACCAACCCGCAACCGCACTCGTTCAAGACCTGAAACAACGCGGTATGCTTGACGATACGCTCGTTGTGTGGGGTGGTGAATTTGGACGGACTGTTTATTGTCAAGGCGCGCTCAGGAAAGATAACTACGGGCGAGATCATCATCCGAAGTGCTTCACGATGTGGATGGCAGGGGGCGGCATCAAAGGTGGAATTGTGCATGGTGAAACTGACGACTTCAGTTACAACGTCATCAAAGACCCCGTCTCTGTTCGCGACCTAAATGCTACGATCCTTAACCAACTCGGCATTGACCACGAAAGGTTGACCTTTAAGTTCCAAGGACTTGACCATCGGTTAACTGGAGTTGAGGAAAAAGCACGGATTGTCAACGAAATTTTGGCATAAACGTAGGCATTCATAGATGGGTGCGTGCTTTATTAGCGAGCCTATCCACAAAATGAAACGCTGCACTCATTGATATCTTTACACGCTAACTTTTGCACCGGCCGTTTTTCAAAATTTAGAGGTTATAGACATGCAAATTTATCATGGTACCGAACAAACACTTGATGCAGATACGTTCCTCTCGATTTTGCAAGCGGATTATGAAGGTGTGTTTTTGACAAATTGTATTATTGAAGGAGCAATCGTCTTTTCAACCGAATCCAGTGAACAATCTGTGGTGGATAAAGAAATTGTTTGCATAGGATGCACGTTTAAAAACAGCATCAAATTCGAAAAAACCGATTTTCAAAAAGAGGCCTTTTTCGGAAATTGCGTTTTCCAAGATGCTGTTTACTTCCGTAGGACTGTGTTCCAAAATTCTTGTGATTTTGGAGAATCGAAATTTGAAGGAGCTGCGCTCTTTCGCGGAACAACCTTTGGTGGTAAGGCATGTTTCCGGCAAACCAGTTTCCAACAAGTTGCAGACTTCAATGAGGTGCAATTCCAAGAAACCGCTGTTTTCAGAAATGCGATCTTCCAAGACGCTGCCCATTTCAGTAGTGCATTTTTCAATAAAGAATTAGACTGCGTGCAAGCACGATTCTCCGAAACCACGGTTTTTAATCATTCCAAATTTTTCGGAAAAATTGACTTCACTTCTGCACGGTTCGCTGTTGCGGTATCCTACCGGGACGTAAGTTATATCCCAAACACGATATGGCTGTGGCTGCGGAACAAGTTTACCCATCAGCCAGAGCAGCCAACCGAATTCTATTTAGATAGTGAAGATATTAATGGGGTTTTAAACCCATTTTTCAAGCGTTACGTGGCAGATCAACAGTTCATCCGTGCTTTTAAAGAAAAACATCCATTTTGGGCATTGATTTGGAAATGGAGCTCAGATTATGGTCGCAGCCTCGCGCTTTGGGCATTCTGGTCACTGCTGATTGCCCTTTCGTTCTCATTAGTGTATATGCCAGCACCGACGTGGTTCCCAGAATGGATGCAGGAAAGTATGCCTCATTTCTACCAAGTAACCGGGAACGAAACAGATGGACACTTGACATTTTGGAAATCCTTTTACTTTAGCATTGTGACCTTTACGACATTAGGATTCGGGGATGTGGTCGCAGCCAATACTTCTGCGCGCATCCTTGTTACTCTTGAAGTCATTTTCGGATATATTATGCTCGGTGGGCTCATCAGTATTTTTGCCAATAAACTTGCCAGTAGGAGTTAAGGTCACGTTTCCAATAGGCACGATCTTAGAATTGTGATACCGTTGTTCCATAATTATCAACTTTTGCTAACGGACATCTTAAAATTGGCAGATTTACACAAGTGTTTCGGTAATTTTTGATGCAATCACAAATTAGCAAACCGCTTCTTGTATACGATAACGACTGCGATTTTTGTCGATACTGGATTGCTCGATGGCGACATATCACTAAAGATCGTATAGACTATGCCTCCTATCAACAAGTGGCTGCGAAATTCCCAGAGATTCCACTTTTAGCCTTTCAATCCTCAGTGCAATTGATCTTAGAAAACGGAGAGGTATTTTCTGGTGCGGAGGCTGTCTTACGCGCCCTAAATAACCGCTTACTGCTTTGGTGTTACTACAATCTTCCGGGGTTCGCGCCCTTGTCTGAAGCAGTCTATCGGTTTGTAGCAAAACATCGCCCGTTCTTTTCTAAGATGACACGATGGATATGGAAAAAACAATTAGACTGAGCTTACCGCAAATATCCAAAGTAGATAGGAGAATTTATGCCGAGTCAATTTTTAACCGTTGCTTTAGAAGCATCGAAAAATGCTGAAAAAATTATCACATCATACTACACAGACGATGCAATAAAAGTGGAATTAAAAGATGATGAAACACCGGTTACTCGCGCAGATACCGAAGCGGAAAAAGCCATACGAGCAACCATCACGCAGGCATTTCCTGACCACGGATTCTTGGGCGAAGAATATGGCACACAAGAGGGAACATCACCTTATACGTGGATTATTGATCCGATTGATGCTACAAAAAATTACATCCGGAAAATCCCAATCTTCGGCACACAGATCGCACTGATGAAAGGTGATGAACTGATCCTTGGTGTTTCCAATGCGCCCCTATTAAACGAGCTTCTTTATGCTGAAACAGGCAAAGGTGCATTCCTAAACGGTGAACCGATAAAGGTTTCCGATGTTGCTCAACCTGCAGAAGCAATGATCTGCCATGGCGGCCTAAAGTGGTTTGTAGAAAAAGGTACGTTCCCCGGTATCTACAACCTTATCAACGATGCGGCACGCACGAGAGGATTTGGTGATTTCTATATGTATCACCTTGTGGCTTCTGGCAGGGTGGACGCTGTGATTGAAGCGGCAATTAGTATCTGGGACATCGCTGCTATCACTGTGATTGTTCGGGAAGCGGGTGGGACAGTGACGGATATACAGGGGCAAGCCATTGCAAAAGACACTGCTTCACTGATAGCAACGAATGGAGTCCTGCATAATACCGTATTGGACTACTTTAAAGACGCCTAATCGCAGCCCTTTGCTAAATCTACGTGCCTTATCTAAAGGTTCGGGCAAGTCCCGTCCAATCAATTTTGGGACCAAAAGATAGAAGCATATCTACCCGTTGTGTCGATTCAAGTGTGCAACCGAGGGAAAGGAGCGGATCTTCATACCTACTTCCTTCGCAAGTTTGCCATGCGCGCGGCGCTGGGATTGCTGCCTGTACTGACGCAATAACTTCTATCGGGGACATCTCTGGCACTATGGGGTCCTGGATTAACCCATGTGGATAATATTCTGAAGGTTCTGCCCATCTTGAATAACCGATAATTTTTTGACCATGACGCAAAACGCGATATCCGCTCATGTTGTACTGATGTACCTTCATACCTTGTGGATTCCATACAACTGGAAAATTGTGTTTTGCCCATCTTTCATCCAATTGCGGGCAGGCGCTTAAATCCTTTAGATTCACCTCTGTCCATTTGAGTTGCGAGACATCTGAATTTGGTAGAAGTTGTGTTTGAAGTTCTTGCGTGAATTTCTGGTAGCCAACTTTCTGATACAATCGAATTGCTTCTTCTGTATCAACATCAAGAATACTTCCACGATAACCCGCTTTCTGGAAGTGTGTATGCAGTTCTTGCATCAAACGGGTTGCAATCCCTTGACGACGCATATCTGTATCAACATAGACAGCTCCTACTATTATGAACCTCTGGAGCTTGTCCTCGATATAGAACGAACAGGGTTCACCCCATACATGCCCCACGACTCTTTCATTGAGAAGTGCTAAACGTATTCCTTCTGCTTCAAGGCGTGAACTTTCAAATTTATTTCGATAGATATTTTCGTTAACTTGTTCAGCTGGCACTAACAATTTCAGAATTGCGTCATCATCACCTGGCTGCCAATGCCGATAAGTAATTGCTCTATGCATGAGTCTCCTTTGCGTATCCATAGTTTTCATTTATTACACAGTAACGGATGCACCTTTTAAGGCTACTTGGAGATAGTTTTTACTGCTTGAATTGTGATGTGAAATGTGCTATACTATATCTATAACAGATAAAAAAGAATGAGAGAACAAAATGCATCTTAATTTTCAAAACGTGCTGGATCTATCTTATGTCGTTGACGAAAATAGTCCTCGCGAGTTGCCAATTGATCCTGTCCGAATCTACGACCAGGCAACATTAGAAAAAGACGGTTACTTTGAAAGCCGTGTTGATATGTCTGGGCACTGCTCCACACATATTGATGCTTCCTGTTTGATGTACCCAGATGGATTTACTGTAGCAGAAATTCCGAAGGAAAAATTGACAGGACATGCCGTGTTGATGGATTTCTCTGCGATTAAGAAGCCGAATGATGCAGTGACTGCTGCAGATGTTGCGGCATGGGTAGCTGAAAATGAGGAAATTCCAGAAGATAGTATCGTTTTTATGCGAACAGGAATGGATAGATATGTCTATCAAGACAACTTTAATCGTGAATGGATCGGTTTTAGTGAAGATGCGGCTGAACTTCTCGTTGAAAAAGGAATTAAGGTTATCGGCACAGATGCATGCAGCATTGATGCTGTAGCTGGGCATCCCCCGCTGCATGATGGTTTACCCCCTGCACACCTCGTTTTTCTCGGAGCAGGCATCCCGCATGTAGAAGATTTGTACAATTTGAGCCAACTACCTACACACTTCTATGTGGTAATTGCGCCGCTAAAGTTAGCACGAAGTTCTGGCGCACCAACTCGTGTTTTCGCGTTTGTATAAGATTCAAAATGGATACTATTCTTCAGAGATGTTAGGCTAAACCTCCTCTATAAAAGAAAATGATACCTGATATCCCCGAATCGCTTTTAGACATATTACACGAAATTGGTGAAGTCGGTGGTAAGCATGCCTATCTTGTTGGCGGATCAGTCAGAGATCTCCTGCTAAAACGACCCACTTTTGATATTGACATTGTGGTGGAAGGAGATGCAATCAGAGTTGCAAAAGAGATGCAAAGTCGTTGGAATGGCACCTTGCAAGTGCATGAACAGTTTGGCACAGCAACCGTCACACCAGCAAATCCGAATAACCCTAAAGTTGATTTTGTCACTGCGCGGTGTGAAACGTATCAAAAACCCGGAACGTTACCTAAGGTAAAACGTGGCACTATTACAGAGGATTTACAGCGGAGAGATTTTTCTATCAACGCATTAGCAATGCGGTTAGACTCCACTAATTTTGGGGACGTTATTGATAAAACTGGCGGACTTGACGATCTAAAAACTGGCACCGTTCGAGTTCTCCACGACCAAAGTTACATTGATGACCCAACCCGTATCTTTCGGGCTTGCAGGTATGCAGGACGTTATGACTTCCGTATTGCAGATGATGATATATTGCTAATTAAAAAGGCAATCCCACTTTTGGCGGAACTTAGCGGTGAACGTATACGGAATGAAATTGACAGAGTCTTACTTGAAAACAGTGCTCCACAAATTGTTCAAGAACTTGCTCAATTGGGTGTATATCAGGCAATCTCTCCGGGATGGAAAATCTCTCGGACTTTCTCGTCCGATTTCCAAACTGCACAACAAGCGATCTCATGGGCATCAGAACATATTGCAGATGATGATTTTCAGCCGAATATTGTGCGATGGATGTCCTTGTTCGGCATAAGCAACTTGCATGGAATGCCAATATATCAGATTGAGGCACTCTGTTTTAGACTTGTATTGGAACATCAACTCCGCCGCATAGCAAGTGCAACGCAAGTGTTGAATCGAGAAATTCCTTCTAAAAAAACAGTCCGATTCGTTTTTGAAAAACTTGGTTTGAAACTATCTAAAAATGCTTCTATTTGGGATCATAACGGAAAATGGAGCATCGTTGATGCCGAAAACAGATTAACTTACGTATATGAAAATAAAATTATACATAAAGTGCAGACTCCAATAACCGCATATCACCAATTGTTACCTGTCTTAGGTTCTCTAACTGAAACAACCGCACCAAGCAAAATTTACCAAATGCTAAAATCTTTTCCGCTTGAAGCACTTGTTTTAGGATATTCGGATACTAATTTATCGCAGGTGCAACGTAAAAATATCGGAGATTACCTTTGGACCTTGCGTAAAAAACAGCCTTTTGTGACTGGAGATGACCTGATTCAGTGGGGGGAAAAACCCGGGAAAACTTTTAAAACAATACTGTGGGATCTGTTTGCAGCACAATTGGATGGAAAAATTAGTTCTAAATCGGAAGCATATTCACACTTTCAGTTACTTAAAGAACAAACTGCTAAAAAGGTCCTACACTCCGAGTAAATTGGATGGAATTTAGATAAATATGTTTAATCCAAATGCAATATGGCAAGCAATTCTAATCGTAACACAGTTCATCATTCTGTTAACCTTTCACGAATGGGGACATGCAAAATCTGCCAATATGTTGGGTGATCCAACCGCGCGTGACCAGGGACGGATGTCTCTCAATCCAGCTGTGCATATTGATCCCATTGGTACCCTGTTTTTACCTTTGATTGGTTCGCTCTTCGGTGGCGGGTTCTTTGGTTGGGCAAAACCTGTGCCGGTAAATCCATATAATCTCAGGCATCCGAGAAGAGATATTATGCTTATTGCAGCTGCCGGTCCTTTTATGAATATTGTCCTCACTTTCATTATTTTGGGCATCCTTAAATTGTTATTAGTTTTTGGGGTTTTAGAGGTAACTGAATCTGTAGTACATTTTCGCATTAAACGAGAATTGGTTCTTTCTGCATTTATTAGTGTATTCCTCGCGGCATTTAACATGCTCCCGCTCTTTCCGTTGGATGGTTTTAGTGTGGTGAATGGCCTGTTACCTGAAAACGCATCACGCCAATTTTCAAAACTTGCCCCTTATGGAATGCCTATTCTTATTGCTCTTATTTTTCTTCCCTATATAATCGGGATACCAAATTATATATTCATATTTCTGCGTTACATAAGTACTGAAACACTCGATTTTATCGGAAAAATTGTCGGAGTACGGTAAAATTGAACAGTAGAATATGAAAACTAAAACTATGATGAGGCAAAAATGCTAACGGATATTTCGTCTACTAATCCTTCTGCACATCCTATTTATGCTGTCAAATTAGACGGTTTTGAGGGACCACTTGATCTGCTCCTCCATCTTATTCAGAAAGAGGAGATGGATATTTACGACATTAAGATTGCCCAAATTACGGATCGCTATCTGGAATATGTAAATTTTATGGAGCAGTTAGATTTAGATGTAGCAGCTGAATTTTTGGTGATGGCGGCAACACTTCTGCATATAAAATCACAAAGCATTCTTCCACAAACTGTTTCTAATTCGGATCACCCTATTGGAAACCAAGAACAACTTGTCCAACAACTTTTAGAATACAAACGTTATAAAGAGGTAGCACAAGTTTTAGACATCTATGCCGAACGGCGCACATCAATATACAATAGAAGCGCAGAGTTACATGCTGATTTAGATGGAACACGCACTTATGAGATTAAAGCCACACTTTTTGACCTGCTCACCGCCTTTAAAAACATAAATGATCGAATTGATCAGTTTGAACCAGATGAGGAGTACGAAACAGTTGAAGAGGAAACGATCACTGTTGAGGACAAAATAGCCTTTATTGAAAGCCAATTAGAAGCGGCAGACCAATTGCTTTTCGACAGTCTATTTCCACTCTCTTCAAGTAAAATTGATCTAATCGTTACATTTCTTGCTGTTTTAGAACTTATCCGAATAGGAAAGATCGTAACTGTACAAACAGATTTATTTGAAAGTATATATATTGTCAAAGCAGTTGATAGGGAGAGGACTACATCTACTACATAGAAAGTATAGGAATCATCGGAAAATGGATTTGGAAAATGTTATGACAGAAAATCTGGTGAACAATCCAGATGTGGCATCAGCAAAAAACATAAAGTCAATATTGGAAGCAATCCTGTTTGCTGCCAGTGAACCAATTTCGATAAAACAGTTCCAGCACGCGATTCCGGGGATAAATGCTCGAGAAATTCGGAAGGCACTTGCCGAACTTCGTGATGATTATCAACAGATGAACCGAAGTTTTCATCTCGTTGAAATCGCCAATGGGTTTCAAATTTGTACTCGCCCAGAATTTTCAGAGTGGATTCGGAAGTTTTATATACAGCAGGTGCGTGTAACGTTGTCACCTTCTGCTTTAGAAACGCTTGCAATTGTTGCATACAAACAACCCGTTACACGCTCTGATATCTCTACTATTCGCGGTGTAAATAGCGACAGTGTTATTAATGCGCTTGTTGAGAAAAACCTCGTTTGCGTTTCAGGCAGGAAAGAGGGCGCAGGCCGTTCCCTCCTTTTCTCTACTACCGACACTTTTCTTCAACAATTCGGGTTAAAAAACCCATCTGAATTGCCTTCTCTTGAAGAGATTGAGCAACTCTTATCCACATCAAACAGTATGGAACACCTCAGTGCTATTCAGGAAGATATAGAATGATGAATTACAATGCATGGTTTGAGTGCGAAAAAGGATGCACTTATCCACTCACTGAAATTATCTATCGTTGTAGGAATTGTAATGGGTTATTAGAGGTCCGTCATGACATGGATGTGTTGAAACAACGCAGCGCAGCAGATTGGAAATCTCTTTTTGAACAACGTTACATGCGGACGGAATATCCTTACGGAAGCGGTGTTTGGGGAAAAAAGGAGCTTGTTTGCCCGAATATTGATAATGAAAATATCATCTCAATGTATGAAGGCGGTACCAATCTGTTTTGGGCAGAACGTTTCGGTGAACAACTCGGCCTCTCGGATCTCTGGATAAAACAGTGTGGAAACAGTCATACAGGTTCATTCAAAGACCTTGGGATGACCGTGCTTGTCTCAATGGTAAATCAAATCATTTCCGAATCGGGTAATATCCGTGCTGTAATGTGTGCCTCAACTGGTGACACCTCTGCTTCTCTGGCTGCGTACGCTTCAGCAGCAGGAATCCCCGCTATTATTCTGTTACCTAAGGAAAAGGTTACACGCGAGCAACTTATCCAACCGATTGCGAATGGTGCATTAACACTTTCGCTTGAGACAGATTTTGATGGATGTATGGCAATCGTTCAAAAACTCGCTGCTCGGAAGGATTTCTATCTTGCTAATTCTATTAACTCACTTCGCATTGAGGGACAAAAAACTATCAGCATTGAAATTGTGCAGCAGTTTGATTGGGAGGTGCCTGATTGGATTATCATACCGGGAGGGAACCTCGGGAACGTCTCTGCACTCGGTTTAGGTTTTTTAATGATGTTAGAACTTGGTATCATAGATAAACTTCCGCGCATTGCCTGTGCACAAGCGGAACGCGCAAACCCTCTCTATCGGAGTTACCAAACTGGGTTTAAAGAATTCAAAGCAATTACAGCACAAACCACACAAGCCACTGCAATTCAGATAGGCAACCCTGTTTCTGTTCATCGGGCAATTCGTGTCTTGCGTCAGTTTGATGGTATTGTTGATCAAGCATCCGAGGAGGAATTGGCTGACGCAGCTGCCAGAGCAGATAGAACGGGATTATTCAATTGCCCACATACAGGTGTTGCGTTAGCTGTACTCATTAAAATGGTTGAACGAAAACAGATACAAAAAGATGATAGGGTTATTGTAATTTCGACTGCTAATGGACTCAAATTCCCTGATTTCAAGGTAGCATATCACAATGTTGTTCCCGGCCAACCGAAACCACAATACCTTAACACTCCGCTGGAATTAGAAGCAGCCTATGAAAACGTCCTCAAGCAGATAGACAAACATCTGGATGTGTAGAGATAGTTTTGCTTATTTGAGTGAAAAGTCTCGACCGGGAGGTCGCTCCATAGGCGTCAATTTAAGGAGATAATAACGTTTAAAGCGCCTCACTCGGTAGGTGCGGTTTCCTAACCGCACCGGATCCTAAGTTTTAGTAGGCGCGTTTTGGAAACGCGCCGTGTTTTCAAGCTCAAATTGACACCGGCGCGTTTAGAAAACGCGCCTACCAGAGGGCGGACCGCTAAATTGATGCCTATGTCGCGACCGGGAGGTCGCTCCTACAATGGAAGTGGCAAGTAGATAGACAAATATTTGAATATATAAAATAGGTTGCTAAAATTATTAAAAATATGCTATAATCCAACGCAAACGATAAACATAACAGGAGTTAATGCATGTCAGATCAGTATCAGCCCAAACCCGAACACAAGTTTACTTTTGGGTTGTGGACCGTGGGAAATCCAGGACGTGATCCGTTCGGAGACGTTGTTAGACCCCCTTTAAAACCGACCTATAGCGTCCAGAAACTAAGCGAATTAGGCGCGTACGGCGTTAACCTACACGATAATGACCTGGTTCCATTTGGCGCTTCAGCCGCTGAACGTGATAAAATTGTCCGTGAATTCAAGCAGGCACTTTCTGATCACAATATGAAGGTGCCGATGGCAACGACTAACCTCTTTTACCATCCAATTTTCAAAGACGGTGCGTTTACCTCTAACGATCCAAAGGTCAGAGCGTTTGCAATTCAGAAAACGTTGAACGCTATTGATCTCGGTGTGGAACTTGGGGCGACAGTATACGTGTTTTGGGGTGGCCGTGAAGGCGCGGAAGTAGATGCCGCTAAAAACGGGCCGGACACTGTAAAGTGGAACCGTGAAGCGATGAACTACTTCACGCACTACGTCAAAGACCAAGGCTATAATCTCAAATTCGCTTTGGAAGCGAAACCGAATGAACCGCGTGGCGACATCTATCTTCCTACAACGGGACACATGCTCCATTTTATTGAGACGCTTGATCATCCGGAAATGGTTGGCGTTAATCCCGAATTCGCGCATGAGACGATGGCAGGTTTAAGTTTTATTCACGGTGTTGCACAGGCTTATGAGGCTGGAAAACTTTTTCACATTGATCTCAATGACCAAAAAATGAGTCGATTTGATCAGGATTTACGTTTCGGATCAGAAAACATAAAAAGCGCGTTTTTTCTTGTAAAATTTCTTGAAGATGTCAATTGGGATGGTAACAGACACTTTGATGCACACGCCTACCGAACCGAAGATGAACAGGGTGTCTGGGATTTCGCAGCTGGTTGTATGCGTAGCTATTTGATACTTAAAGAGAAAGCACGTCTATTCAATGAAGACACAGAGATTCAAGGTATTCTCGCCGAACTGCAGGCACGTGATCCGGAACTTGAAGCACTCATGGCAAATTACAGTGCTGATAACACAGAAAAATTGAGAAACATTGATTTTCAACCTGATAAGATTGCTCAGAAAGGGCTTGGATACGAAAAGTTAGATCAGCTTACCTTTGAGATTTTAACCGGCATTAGATAAGTCTAACTCTTCGCTACGACCACATTGGAAAAGTTGGAGTTTGGTCTATGAGCACACTGATTATTGCTATTTTGAGTTTTGTCGGCTTTATTGTTGCATACAATACGTATGGCAAGTGGTTAGCGAGAAAAATTTTCGGTTTAGACCCTGAAGCGACGGTGCCGAGCCAGGAACTCAAAGATGATGTTGACTATGTTCCTACGAAAAAAGAGGTCATCTTCGGGCATCACTTTACAAGCATCGCAGGCACAGGTCCCATCGTCGGTCCTGCAATCGCAGTCTTTTGGGGTTGGTTGCCAGCGTTACTCTGGGTCGTTATCGGATCGGTATTTATCGGTGCTGTCCATGATTTCGGAGCATTAGTCGTCTCGCTCCGCAATCGAGGACAAAGTGTCGGTGAAGTTGCCGGTAGAATGATCGGGCCTCGCGCAAAATTTCTGTTCCTATTCGTCCTCTTTATGGGTTTGACCATAGTCCTTGCTATCTTCGGATTGGTTATTGCCCTGATTTTTTCCTACTATCCTGAGTCAGTCTTATCGGTCTGGGTGGAAATCCCGTTGGCAGTAGCCATCGGTGTCTGGATTTATCGCAGAGGCGGTAATATCCTTGTCCCATCTATCGTTGCACTCGGCATCATGTATATTGCAATGGCTGTCGGTGCGTACGTTCTACCGATAGACTTAGGAAAATGGCTTGGCATTGATTTGCTTGGACAAACTTACTTAAACGTCGTCGTAATTTGGACGTTAGTACTTTTTGTCTACTGCTTCATTGCATCTGTTTTGCCTGTATGGACACTCCTACAACCCCGCGATTTCATCAACAGTCATGAATTAGTATTAGCATTAGCGCTCTTGGTGCTTGGACTTGCAGTTGCCGGATTTACAGGTAAGGCGGATCTCTTTGCTTCTGCGCCTGCAGTAGCAAAAGACATTCCACCCGATGCCCCACCGATTTGGCCCTTCCTTTTCATTACGATTGCGTGTGGTGCAGTTAGCGGTTTTCACTGTATGGTCAGTTCGGGGACTTCAAGCAAACAGGTTGCCTCTGAGGGTGATGCACAATACGTTGGATACGGCGCAATGCTGCTCGAGGGCGGTCTTGCAGTTGTTGTAATTATCGCTTGCTGTGCCGGTATCGGTATGGGCATTTTCAATCGTACTGCTGACTCTGCAAGCGCGGGAGGTTACACATTCCAAGCTGTTCTCAAAGAAGGAAGCACACAACCTGTTGTGAATCAAGATGCATGGAGAACCCGATATGCAGTAGGTGAAAAAGTTACCAATCCAGATGGTGCAACAACAATTGTTGGTGGTGGTTGGGCAAGCCACAAACTCAGAGAAAAGGTCAGTGCTTTTGTTGATGGTGGTGGTAATTTCCTTGCATCTCTCGGCATTCCACTCAAAATGGGTATTGCGATAATGGCTGTCCTTGTTGCCAGTTTCGCTGCCACAACCCTGGATACAGCAACGCGATTACAACGTTATGTCCTACATGAACTTGCGCAAACTGTTAACTTCAAACCCTTGATGAATCGATATATTGCGACTGCATTCGCGTTGATCCTTGCCGCTGCTGTCGCGTTGCTGCAAGGATCAAGTGGACCAGGTAGTGGCGGAATGACGCTCTGGCCCCTTTTCGGTGCAACAAATCAACTCTTAGCAGGATTAGCCTTTATGGTCATCGTCTTCTATCTGGTGCGCCGTAACAAGCCGATCTGGTTCGCTTTCCTACCGATGATTGTTATGCTTCTCATGCCTGCTTGGGCGATGCTACACCAAATGTTTGTTCCAGAAACAGGGTGGTTGGCTAAAGGCAATTATCTGCTCTTCGGATTCGGTATTGTTGTGGAAGCATTACAAGTTTGGATGATTGTTGAAGGTGTCATCGCTTGGCGAAATGCGCGTGGTAATTACCCCGAACTCCCCCCGTTGCAGACTGCTGTTACGAAAAGTGGTGTATAAGTAGGGAAGGCAACTGCACGATTTCGATTTTGTGCAAGCGGAGTTGAAAGAGAAAGGTTATGGGACAGCAGTCTGCTGTCCCAGGAAGTTTTTAAATCACCCGTTTTGCATAGACATAATACGCGCCGAGCGTCAATTCGCCTGTTTCATCAGAGAACTGTGTATGGAGACGTGTCTGTCCTGCTTTGAGGTTGAACGTAAAGGTTACGCCGACTGCATCAGGATCAATGGATTGTGTTTCTGATTGATCGCCAATACGGATTTGTGCGGATTTTAAATCTAATGCGCGTCCCCCGTTGTAAAGGTCAATTTTCTCACCGGGAATTCCTTCTGTAATGGCTCTGTTTTCCTCACGGGGCCAACGGCGTAATTCGAAACTATACGCTCCATCTTCCGGAATCTCAATTGCCCAATACCCGTTGCATTCCATCCCGTTGCGTATAGACCCTTGATTCCAAGCATTGCCACTACCGTGCCAATCATGTGTTGTTATACATGCAAGTTGCTCGTTTTGTGTACCGACCACAATTGGGCACTCTTCATCAAACCGTTCTGATACTAACGTCCACCATGCTTCATAGTGTTCCCGAAGTTCTGCAACCACTTCGGGATGATCACCAGCGATATCCTCTCGTTGTTCGGGGTCTGTTTGGATGTCGTAAAGTTCCGTGCCATTGATAAGTCGCCATCTTTGTGACATTGTAGCACTCTGTCTCCACTTAACAGGGTTTTCAACCCGTTGTGAATCGGTAACAACCACGCGATCTTCCCATTCCACCTGTTCATCTTGCAATAACGGTGTGATGCTGGTACCGTGGAAACGGGAGGTCTCGGACACTTCTAAATCGCAGAGGTCAATTAACGTAGGCAGTAGGTCAATGTTTGCCGTGAGTTCGTCAACCTCTCTCTTTTCTGAGAAGCCTCCACCGGGCCAATGCATAAAGAGCGGCACCCGATGTCCGCCTTCATAAGGCGACCCTTTTTTGCCGCGCATCCCAGCATTGTATCCTGACTTGACAAACTGTTGTCCATCCAAATCGCATCCATTAGCAGATCCGTTATCTGTCATAAAAATTAGGATGGTGTTTTCCTCAAGTCCAAGCACTTTGAGATGGTGTCGGAGTCGTGCCATGTTGTCGTCTATGTTGGTAATCATGCCGTAGAAACAAGAGCGCGATTCCGGTTCTCCTTTCCTTCGGTATACCTCACTATAAGCATCAGGGACACGAAACGGACCGTGCGGCGCATTGGTTGGGATATAGCAGAAAAATGGACGATTCTGATTCCTCTCAATAAACTTCATTCCTTCTTGAAACCAGACATCGGTACAATACCCTTCAAACGGCTGTTCAGACCCGTTGCTAAAGTAGGTATCGTCAAAATAGTCGTTACCCCAATAGTCGGGCGTTTGACTGATACCACCTCCGCCGTGATAGAGTGCCTCTTCAAAGCCGCGATCGTGCGGACGGAATGGATAGTTATCACCGAGATGCCATTTGCCGAACATGCCGGTTTTATAGCCGTTGCGTCTGAAGATATCTGCCATCGTGACCTCATCGCTGCGGAGTAGGGATCTGCCTCCGATGGTATGCCATACACCTGTTGAGTTGCAGTAGCGTCCGGTCATGATGCCTGCGCGTGTCGGTGAACAGGTGGGACCGACATGTAAGTTTCGCAGTTGGACGCTCTCTCCTGCGAGTGCGTCTAAATTCGGGGTATTGATGACTGGGTTTCCGGTACATCCTAAATCACCGTAGCCTTGGTCATCGGTGATTACGAAGACAAGATTAGGTTGTGTCACGATAGTATCTCCTTTGTTTGTCTGAATTGTGGGTTGTCTGAACCAGGATTTTCAGATTTGCAGGATTATTCTTGTTTTTATGTTGATTTGGCAGTAATGTAAGAGGCGCAATAAATTGCGTGACTACGAACGCTGGTATTCTTAAAATCCGTATAATCGGTGTAATCCGCGATTCAGACACTTAACGGACAGCACGCGGAGCGTGCCTGCTACTATGCATTGGATGGACAAAGCCTCTTACAAGAAAAATAACCTTATTCCAACGCCTTCTTAATCCGATCTAATCCGCGATTTATCTCTGTCAAAGAGGTAGCAAAGGAGAGGCGCAAATTGTTATCTGCACCGAAGCCATCACCCGGCACAACACCGACACCTGCGGAACCGAGCAGATAATCGGTTATATCCATTGACCCTTCAATTTTTTTACCATCAAGTGTTCTGCCGTAGTGTGCGGAAAAATCGGGGAAGATGTAGAATGCCCCTTGCGGTTTGACATAACTCACACCGTCAATCTCATCAAAACGTTGACAGATAACATCGCGGCGTTCTTCAAATGCTTTACGCATCTCTTCAACGGCATCTTGCGGCTCATTGAGTGCCGCCACGGCAGCTTTCTGCGCAATGGAGGTCGGATTTGAAGTGCTATGTGATTGGATACGGGACATCGCTGAAACCGCATCTTCGGGGCCGGCGGTGTACCCAATACGCCATCCTGTCATAGAATACGCTTTTGATACGCCGTTGACGACAAAGGTGATCGCTTTCGTCTCTTCGTTGAATGACGCGGGACTCTGATGTGTTGCACCATCGTATAGCAGTGCTTCATAGATTTCATCAGAGATGAGATAGACCTGATTTTCGACTGCAAGTGCCGCAATCTGCTTGAGGGTGTCTATGTCATAAGTGGTGCCAGTCGGATTGCTCGGACTGTTAATCAGAATTGCTTTTGTTTTTGATGTTATCGCTGCCTCCACCTGTTCGGGTTGCATGCAGAAGTTCTGTTCGGCGGTGGTTTCAATGACGCGTGGCACAGCCCCTGCTAACTTAATCTGCTGTGGATAACTCACCCAGTAGGGTGCAGCAAAGATGACTTCATCATCTGGGTCACATATCGCTTGCATGATATTGTAAAGGGTATGTTTTGCCCCGCACGAAACGATAACTTGAGATGTTGTATAATCCAGTCCGTTGTCTTTTTTGAATTTGTCCACGATTGCTTCCCGAAGTTCGGGAATACCGGGGACCGGTGTATATTTTGTAAAACCTGCATCAAGTGCAGTAATTGCGGCGGCTTTGATATAGTCGGGTGTATCAAAATCGGGTTCGCCTGCGCCGAATTTGACGACATCTACGCCATCCGCGATCATCGCGTTGATTTTCGCTGTGATGGCTAAGGTTGATGATGGTGTTACGTTTTGACTTCGTTGTGATAGTGAAATCATTAGTTCTCCTTACTTTGTAGTGCATTAAACTTCAATCTTTCTTCGGTATAAGTTCAAAAACCCGATGTCCGATTTCCGCTTCAAGTTTATATTTTTCTGTTTTCAGCATATCAATTTCTTCCTCTATCTGCAAGTATGTGGGAAGTACATCTTTTTCTGTAAATGAGAAATGATGTTCCTTTACCCTATTTTCAGATTCCAATTTGGATTTTACATCTTCTAACTGGCTGATTTCCGCTAAAATTTGTGAACAATTATGTTTTTGCTGTTTCAAGTCCCCTATTAATTGTTTGCGATGTTTTTCAATTTGCTGTTTTTGTTCAGGATTTGCGGTTCGCAATCGAGTGACAACCCTTCTAATCTGGTTTAGGATTCTTTCCTTGTCTTGGGATGCTTGAACGCGTTGTTGCTTTTTCTGATTGATTTTTACTTGATTTCGTTCAAAAGCTGCGTACTTTTCCTGGCTATCCCGCGCGAGTTCTTGTTTAAACACAATTTCTGATTCTATTTCCTGTAACCGTTCAAGTTCTTTTTCAAGTTGTCCGTAGATAGATCCCTCGGAGAATGCTTCCTCCAGTTCGTCCAATCTAGCCAATCTACCAAGATCCCTAAGAGGTTTTGCTCTGTGTTTAATACGTTCTTCTATATCAGAGAGTTCTATTTTTTTATTTTTTAGTTTTTGTAGCCAAGAATCCTTTTCTTTTTCAAGTTTGGTGCGATCAGATATGATTTTATTTTGTTCTTTTTCAAATGTACTCTTTTGACTACGTAACGACTTGGTTTTCTCAGATAAGTTCGCGCTTTGTTGCTGCATAACTCTGATTTCATTTTGTAATTGATACTTTTGCTCATTCAGAGAAACTATCTCAAATGCAACACTGATTTTTTTTGATAAGCACTTTTTCCTTTCCAGCATAGTTTCAATTGCCTTTTCCAGCCAATCCTTACGTGTACTAAGTTTGGAAACTTGTGATGTCAGTTTATCGCGTGTAGAAATTAATTTAAAGGATTCTTGTACTTCTAATTGTTTAGCGTTCTTATTAATTTCTATAGTTAAATCGGCATTTTTCTTTACTAATTTATCGTTATCCTCTTTCAGTTTTGTATGTGTCTCACGTTCATTCTTAATATGATTTTCTAATTCATTTAATTCCTTATTTGAAACTTCTATATCACTTACATTCCTTGTATGCCGTTTGCATAAATGTGATATTTTACTTTCTAATTCATTTTTTTCTTCTCTAATAGATTTAATGTGTCGGTTTGCTACAATTTCATTCTCAAAACGAGAACGTGGAATATTTTCTTCAAAACGGTGCCCCCGTAAATTTTCATAGAAAATCCAGTTTTCTGGTTCTATACTATTAGCAAATATCCCAAATTGTGTGTCACTAGCACTGAGATAGGATTTTAACTGTTCAATCCCGTCAAAAATTGTGTACTCTCGCTTACACTCGGCTATGGCTATAATATTTTCTTTTGTATCAAGCAGCACAACGTCAGGTATCATTTTTTTAGATCCCAATGTGATTTCATAGTCGGGTTGACGAACTACTGAAAATTTCGATAATTTCGAAAAATATTCATAAACAGCATCCTCCACTTTTTCTTCAGGGTGTGCAGCTGCATAACATCTTGGACATAGTTCATACCCATAACTATTCCCAGGGCAATTCTTACAACGTGTTTCACCAAAGTACTCCTTCTTACTTTTCAACAGCAAATTTGCTTCAAAGGGAGAGGTGTCTGTTACAGTTTCCTTTACCACGTTAGGTTCACTAGCTGGATCCCTAAGCATATGTTTATTTGTAAAATCAAGTTCATCTTTTATCCATTTTTGTTCGTCACGTGATATTTGTTTAGACTCTTGAGATTCATCACCGGATTCTGGTACTAATTCTTTTGGTTCTGATTCATCAATATATGCAAGACCCGTATCATTCCAAAAACCCTGCAACAAGGACAATTCACGGTTTGCATCAAGTTCAGTAAGTTGGTAATCAGGACAAGAAGAATATCTAAAGTCCCGCTGAGTTCTAGACGCTGAAAATTCACAGATGACATCAAGTTCTACTTGCGCATCCCTTATAGTGTCAAAACCGTTTATCATTTGAGTTGTAACAGCGAAGTATTGTCCGTGCCTATATATTTCTATCTCCCCACCTGCAAAGTTTAGAATTCTAAATCCAGATGATTCATTAGACAAAAAATAATTATCAGACACTGTTCCTTTTACCCAAATCTTTACACCTGTGCCAGAAGGCGATATCTCAGCATAACTGCCGAATTTCTTTATCCAGAATAAATATTCTTCTCGAATTTTACTCGTATCAGGGTTACGACAGTTGTCTAAATCAATACCGATCAGACCATCACCTTCAACAAACAAGTAACCAATTCCATCGATATGTGAGTTTTCTTGAAAACATCTTATTGCTGTTGCTAAATCAGACCAATCTGAATGGCGATTCCTTATAATTGTATTATCTGGGTTTTTAGGTTGGTATGGGTGTTTTTCTACTCTGTATATTCCGCCAATTTGTTCAGTAACTTCATACGACCAAACTATCCATTGTTTGGATTTGGCAAGTTCTTGGGGTATCACTTCTGGTCGGAGAATCTGTTGCTGCTGTAATAATCTCAGCCGTTCTATCTCAGAGAAGCATTCAACTTCTGAATTAAAAGATTTAATCATCATTAATTCCTTACAGGATTTGCCAAACAACTTCGAAAAAATTCAAAAGATTAAACCAAAATAGATTGAGATGTTGGCAAGTATTTTTTATAACGTCTTCACGAGTTATTTCAGTAAATCCTTGTATTTGCTCGACAACGGTTGCAAATTTCCACAAACAATTGTGTCTACAACGGTTTATTTCTAATTACCTCTCCGAATTTCCTCAATCAATTTTTGTGCTTCAATAACTGATCTCGGCGGATTTTGCAATTTCTCACCAATAGATAAAATTAACATATAGTACTCGTAAGCGGTTTGAAGATCACCGGTGAGATGTGCGCTTTCGGCAGCATTGAAATAGTTAACAGTTGCAGCAGATTCGCACTTTTCAACTTCCAAACTAAGCTGGGCAAAACGGTAATTGTCGGCAGCGAAGATGTATGACATACCTGCTTCCATCCATGTGCGTTGTATTTCTAATTGTCGTGCAAGGTGAACGTAGTACACGGCACCATTCCTTGCGTTTTTCCTTGCACTCCGTTGCTTTTGTGCAGCTGCGTAAGCAAATCGCGCGCGTGTATAACAATTCGCGACGAGTTCTATGTTGTTCGTTCTAATAAACCGTTTAGCGTGCCTGTGATAAAAAGCCCCAAGTCTTTTATACTGTCCAAGACATCTATGTATATCCTCTTGTTGCATAAAAATTTGTGCTTGTTGATAAATATAGGCTGCTTCTTCCTCATGCGGATATTGTATATCTTCGTGAACTTTATCCAATAAAAATTCAGGAGAGGCTTCCTGTATTAAAACCCGGTAATTGCCTACTTGTTGTGCAGGAGTTTTCGGGAGAGATAGTGTGTCCCATTCTCCATGGTAAACTTCAGGGGGGGCATGATTAACTTCCGGTTCTGCCTGATGAACCGTAGGCTCAGTCTGAACCTCTGATACGTTCAACACATCAAATAAGTTTGATTTTTCTGTTTCAGGGAGTTCCTCAATCAGTGTAGCAATATCCTGAACTGTTGAGGCATTCTGCCTTGATGCTGCTGTGCTTGTTTCCTTGAAGAGGGTATCTGCTTTTGTAACGAGTTCTGCCTCTTGTAGACAGAGGTGATGTGCCTTATGGACTTCTCGAAGCGTGTCGTCTATGTCTCCGTTGCGTGCATATTTAATCGCTTCTGTGTAATGTTGCATGAGTTGGATCTTATTTTTTTCTCTATTTTCTTTTTCGACTTTGCTACGCACCTCAAAGAAGAGGTTCTGGTTGATTTGCTCGGCAACATCAATTTGTAAGCGAAAAGTTTTTCGGCAGCGTTCAAGTGCACTTGCGAGTTCAGTTGCGGGTGAATTAGCACTTTCGGCAATAAAGATAGAAGCTTGCTGTTCGTATTGCCAACGGCGGATTCGATCAAGCTCCTCATACATTTCAGATGCCGTTTGGTAACGTTTATCCACCTCTCGATGGAGTGCCTTTTGCATAAAATTACGAAATTCCTCGGGGCATTCGTCAAGGTTTTCTATTTCGCCCGACGCTTTTTTTCTATCAATTTCATCGGCTTCTCCAGAAAAAGGGAATTGTTTTGTAAGTGCTTCATAAAGGACTAAACCTGTAGCGTATAGATCCGCCCGAAAATCATAAGCGCCATAATGTTGTTCTGGTGCCATGTAACGGCGGGTACCGGTCATGGTTCCGGCGAATTGGGTTGTTTTGCCCAAAATGCGTGCGATACTAAAATCCGCTATTTTTGCTTCTTTCTTAGGTGTGAGTAATATATTTTGTGGCTTAATATCACGGTGTAGGATATTGTTGGCATGTACAGCTTTTAAACCGTTGCAGATATCCAAACCGATATTAAGGACATCGTTTAATGTTAAGTCGCCTTGTTGAACGTGTTGATGTAGGTTAGTTCCTTCAATATACTCCATTACTATCCATGCTATATAGTTGTCCTGCCCCGGTTCAACGGTATGGATAGAGACGATATTAGGATGCCTCCATATATTTGACATTGCTCGAAGCTCGTTTTGGAGGTATTGCATTCTGTCCGCTGGATAAGCATCTTTGGAGAGGGCTTTGATCGCAACGATACGCTTCGTCATTTCTTCGCGCGCACGAAAAACAGACGAAAAGCTGCCTGAACTGAGATACTCAAGCAACCTATATTTACCTAATATCAATTCGTTAATCTTCATAACGATTATTCGCTAAGTTGTATCTCGCTGTTAATAAATTTCTGTGGGGGTTAATTGTCTCTGTTTAAAAAATTAGCAAAAATAAAATCAACTGTCAACGTTAAAACGGTATTAATGCGGCATGTTGAATGTATTTAAGTTTAAGGAATTGGTAAGTGTGTTTTTTAGCGCCACACAGATCAACAGTGCTTTGTTGACCGTAAAATTTCATAATTGCAAACGGGACATCTAATCACAAATGAGATTAGATTATTTGTGAGACGTTTATAGCATCATTTTGTTTACTAATCATCTGGCAAATTTGACAGCATTGATTAAATTTTTCGCTCTTTCTGTAAGCATCGCGAAATCTCCAGATTCAATGAGAGAACTACTGACCAAGGCACTGCCGACACCCAATGCAGATGCACCAGCCTTAATGAATTCATCTGCATTTTCCGCATTGATGCCGCCAGTCGGAATAAGTGGAATCTGTGGAAGGGGTGCTTTTACATCCTTAATATAAGAGGGGCCGACTCCACTTGAAGGGAAGACCTTCACATAATCTGCACCTGTTTCCCATGCTGCTAAAATTTCTGTAGGTGTGAATGCGCCCGGTATAACGACTTTGCCATACCGATTGCAGATTTCAATCACGTCTGGCTTTGTAACAGGACTGACAACAAATTCAGCACCAGCGAGCATTGCTGCGCGTGCTGTCTCAGCATCTAATACTGACCCAACTCCTACTAAAACGGCATCGCCTAACTGTGCGGACACTTCGCTAATTACCCGTAACGCATCGGGTGTTGTCATCGTTATTTCAATAACGTCAACACCTCCAGTTTGAATAGCCGCTGCCGCCTCAATCAGTTCATTTGAACTGTTAGCGCGAATTATAGCGACAATACCGCATGCCTCAATACGTTGCATCTGTTCTAATTTTGTCATAAACTGCCTCATCTTATTTGGTTTTCTTGGTAGTTTGCACCTGCGTCTTTCGTCAGAATCTGCTAATTACCAAATTTTTGTTGCATTTAATGTGTTAACATGTTATAATAAACCCTAAACTACGTTATATCAATAGTGAATATACTGTATTTTAGCACCCAAAAACTGAGGTTAGGTGTCCCTGGACGAACATCTTATTAAACTCGTCCCCTCAAAAAATGGAAGTTCCACTACTGCCTTATCTAATTGGATTGGTAGGTTTACTTATCCTCTCCGGCTTTTTTTCCGGGTCCGAGACGGCTCTATGCGCTTTAACGCGAGTGCAGATCGAAAAGATACGTCTCAAGCGCGGAAAATCGTCTGCAATTGTCAATTTCGTTGACAACCCACGCAGATTATTTATTACTGTCCTCCTTGGAAACAATCTGGTTAACGTTACATTCGCTATTATTATGTTTCAGCTTGTTGAGAAGAAAATACTTCCCCAAGCTGCTGAGCTTACTCAGTTTGTTATTGCTACAACACTCAGCGTGATCCCCATGCTCATTTTCGGTGAAATGACACCGAAAACTTATGCAATTAAGCATGCGGAGTCCTTCTCTAAAATAACTGCCCCACCGTTGTGGGCATTTTCCATTTTCATTTCCCCTTTACGCGCACTTCTACGCAAAATCATTGATAAGCTTATCCCAATATTTGGTGGACACCCGCCACCTGAAGAGGAGTTCACGACAACAGATTTACAAGAGTTCTTTAAAGCTTATCACGAAGAAACGCTTCCACCCGATGAACGCGAAATCGTGAGCAATATCCTTCAATTACGAGATATTGAAGCAAAAGAAATTATGGTTCCCAGAACTGAAGTTGCTGCAGTCCCCACCTCAAACACTATCCAAGACACCTTGGCACAGGCAAAAGAATCGGGGTTTTCTCGCATTCCTGTTTATCGGAAACAGATTGATAACATCTGTGGTATTTTCTATGTCAAAGATTTAGCGCAGTGGCACCTTGCAGAGATTAATTCGCTTACAATAGATGAATTTCTTGAAAAACGGGAGAAAAATACAAACGCTCCATTAATTCGCGAACCTTTTTTAGTCCTTGAAACCCGAAAAATCGGAATACTGCTACTCCAACTGCAAAACGAAAAAACCAAAATGGCGATTCTTCGTGATGAATACGGTGGAATTTCCGGCATCGTTACAACTGAAGATATCGTTGAACAGGTAGTAGGAGATATCGTTGATGAACATGATAAAGATGATTCTGCTCCAAAGTATATCAAACATTCAGATGATCCGCTATTGATAGAAACTACCGGACGCATCAGTATTCGCGAGCTCAACCAACAATTTGGACTCAAAATTCAAGAAGATGATGCTGATACAATTGGTGGATACACACTCGGACTTTTTGGACGAATTCCCTCTGTCGGTGAATCTCATGTTGACGAAAACGGTATAGAATTTGAAATCACTGCCACAGAAGGCAATCTAATTACAGGACTGTTTATCCGAGTCCCAACACCTGAAGAACCTAACAATGGGAATATAGGGGGCACTGCCGTTCCATTGAAAATACTTCTATTGTCTGTCTTTTTAATCGGTGCTGGCAGCGTAACACATACTGCGATACTCATTAGTTCATTTGTTTTAGCGGTGCTTATCTGCCTTGTTCTGTCAGCTTTTTATTCGGGTTCAGAGACTGCCCTCGTCTCCGTCAATAAAATCCGAATGAACCAACTTGTTGAAACGAACGACGCAAAGGCGAAAATTATCTATCGTTTAGTTGAATTCCCTGATAAAATGCTTGCGCTCACTTTGGTGGGAACAAATCTCGCAAATGTCCTAATTTCACTATTTGGAGATCGATTAACTAAAGAAATAGTACCAAGTTTTACAGATGAATTGCGAGGGATTGTCACTGTCATTTACATAACTGTGCTACTACTTATCTTCGGAGAAATTTTGCCAAAAACGATTTTTCGTGTCAAGGCGGATGCCCTTGCTTTGCGTTTCGCGTATCCTTTACGATTATCTGAATATATTTTAGCGCCCTTAATCTATTTTGTCCAAACTGTAACAAAAGTTCTCGCCAAACTTATAGATAGAGGGGCGACCCCACCTACCCTTGATGCGCAACGTGAAGAATTACGATTACTTGCAACTATGGGTGAAAGATCGGGCAATCTGCTAACAGAACAAAGACGCATGATTCACCGTCTACTCAACTTTCAAGACCGTACTGTTAGGCAAGTTATGGTGCCCCTCGTTGATATTGTCGCAGTAGAAAAAAATACAACATGTGAAGATTTTTTACAAATTGCCGCTGATTCTGGTTACTCTCGGATTCCAGTATACGACGAACGTATTTACGACATTGTTGGAATTGTTAACCTTTTAGATGTTACCTATGCTGAAAACCAACCTGAAACGATCGAACCGTTTATCCGTACAGATATACATGTTGTTCCTGAATCGAAAAATATTAACGCACTCCTCAAAGAAATTCAGGATACTCAGCATACGATGGTATTTGCTGTTGATGAATATAGCGGTATTGTCGGCCTTGTGACTGTTGAAGACCTCATTGAAGAAATTGTTGGCGAATTTGATGATGAACGCGATGACCCCGATTCCATCCATTTAATTGCCCCCGATATTCTTGAATGTGAAGGTAGAACCGAGGTTGATATTTTGAAAGAACACTATGGACTACCAATTCCCCAGGGGGATTATGAAACTATCGCTGGCTATATTCTGGATCGTACTGGCACAATTCCGGAAACAGGCACGGAATTAGACCTTGGCGATGCAGTAATCACAATTTTAGATGCTGATACACGGGCTATCAAGAAAATTCGTATTCGACGGAGACTCGGTAGATTTAATACCTAATCGTTTGCGGCAATTCCAACAAAATAGTTATCGGTTTTCAGAAGGAAACTCCTTTTCACCGATAACTGAATATAAGAATATCTACAAAATTCCAAGTGGTGGCATCACAACAATTTCTTCGGTAACCATGCCAATCGGTTGCTGACACACAGATAGAACGACGTTTGCCACATGCTCCGGTTTGAGCATCTTTTCAAAATCGGGATGTTGTGGAATATCGTCCCAAAATGGTGTTTCAACAGAACCGGGTAGGACTGCTGTTACCCGTATATTTTGATCACGCACTTCAGCAGCCAGGACCTTTGTTAAAGCAAGCGCACCTGCTTTTGCGGCGCAATATGCGCTTGAAGCGGGGAAAGCCACCTTTGCAGCGATAGAAAGCACGTTAATAATCTGTCCACCACCTTGTAATAAATGTGGAAGTGCGTATTTTGCACAAAGATAAACCCCTTTCAAATTGGAATTAATGACACTGTCCCAATCTGATGGGGCAAAATCGGCAACGGTTCCAAATTTACCGCTTCCTGCATTGTTTATCAAAATATCCAAATTCTGATAGGTATCCAATGTGCGTTGGACAAGGTTTTTCACAGCATTAACATCTGTGATATCAGTGGGAACAGCGATTGCATCCGCGCCTGTCTCTCTAAGTTCTGCTGCGGCCTGTTCTACAGTCTGACGTGTGCGTGCAGCGAGGACTACCTTTGCACCTGCATCTGCTAAGGCAACTGCTATTGCTTTGCCGATGCCTTTTGATGCGCCAGTGACAATCGCAATTTTTCCTTCAAGATTATTTATTTGTCCATCGTTGATACTGTTTTGTTTTAACATGTTCATATTAAAAGTAGTAGGTACACGCAGCGTGCTGTCGACCTCTTAGACACCTTGAATGCACCTAAGAAATTCAGAACGCGTTGAACTATCTTCCCGAAATGTGCCAAGCATAGCGTTTGTTGTCATCTTTGAGGTTTGCTTTTCCACACCGCGCGCCATCATACACATGTGTTGTGCCTCCATAACAACGCCAACGCCTGTCGGGTTCAAAACTGTTTCAAGTGCCTCGGCAATCTCACGGGTCAACCTCTCTTGTACCTGCAAACGCCGGGCAAACATATCCACAATTCGCGGAATTTTACTTATACCGATAACCTGTTTCCGTGGAAGATAACCCACATGACACTTCCCCCAAAACGGTAGGATGTGGTGCTCACAAAGACTATAAAATTCAATATCCTTGACAATGACCATTTCGTCAAAATCTTCGTCAAAGATAGCTTCATTCAATACTGTATTGAGTTCCTGGTTGTATCCGCTTGTCAAAAACTCTAATGCTTTAGCGGCGCGGAGTGGTGTTTTTACCAAACCTTCACGACTTAGGTCTTCTCCCAGATGCTCAATAATCTGTCCATAAAGAGATTCTAAACTTGCTGTCTTATCTTGCAATTCATGCTTGTGATCAGCTTCACTGTCCTGTTCAGTATTCATAAATTAAGAGGATTCTCCATAGTAATCAAAATGATTTTTGGGTGTTTCTCGCAAGCGCAGGCGGTGTAAGACCACCGGACGCAGATTCGGTTCTAATACATCCCAAAGTACTTTTACGAAGTTTTCGGATGTCGGATTGAGTTTCTCAAATTCTGGTGTATCAAGATTTAGGTGTTTGTAATCGAAACGTGCATAAACCTGTTTTTCGACTACCTCGTCAAGCAGATTTAAACCCGCGACCAGCCCAGTTTTTGCATCTACATCACCTCGGACGGTGACTTCAAGTACGTAATTATGCCCATGCCCAGCAGGATTGTTACATTTCCCGAAAATTTCTCGGTTTTCCTCATCGCTAAGCACCTGGCTATGTAAACGGTGTGCTGCACTGAACTCATAAACTTTGGTGAGATAAACCATCAAATCTTCTCCATAGTAATCAGCAAATCGTGATGAACTTTCATAGAGTCGAACCCGATGGAGTAGTCCATCGGGAAGGGATGGAACGAGTCGTTGCCATATTTCAATGGTAATGTTTTCACATGTAGGTTGTAGCAGTGGATTCTTAGCAAAAATGGGGTGTTGTTTGTTCAGGTGCTTGTGATCATAATTCGCAATCACTTCTGTTTTCAACAACGCATCTAAAGTCGTCAAGTTAATGACCATCCCGTCATCGACATCTAAATCCCCTTTGACCATCACCTCAAGCACATAGTTGTGCCCGTGGCTATTTGGATTCGCTGCGGCACCGAACAGTTCAAAGTTTTCGGCATCGCTCAATTCGGGAATCCGATTGTAATGAGACGCCTCAAAGGCGGCCTGCCGTGTCAGGTAGTACATCGGTATTTTGAGATGCGGTACTTTATCAGAATCAGAAGATATCTAACGAGTTTGTCCTGCTGCTATGAGTTCATCACCAACGGATTCGTATTGAACCGCCATGACCCATTCACCTGTGCCTCGTAATTGCACGTTACACTTCTTCAACCACTCAATGAGCGTTAGTTTGTCGCGTGCTTCCCATTCACAAACCATTCTACCTGATAACGTATCACATAAGACACGGATGTTGCGGACATCATCGTTTGCTTCTTCTTGGAACCGCTTTAGCAATCGTGCCACATCTTGGCGTGTCATACAGGCAATCGCATGGGCAGAAATAAATTTCATGCTTCAATCTTTCGCATATTGCAAGGAATTTGGGGCGACTTCCGTATCACCCCATTTCAAGTTTAATCGCGTGCTATGGGCGCGCCGACCAAATTGCCCCACTCTGTCCAACTGCCATCATAGTTGCGAACCTTCTCATAACCGAGTAGGTATTTTAGCACAAACCATGTATGCGATGAACGTTCGCCGATTCGGCAGTAAGCGATGGTCTCTTTACTGGCGTCAACACCTGCACCACCGTATATGGATGCCAATTCGTCATAAGACTTAAAGGTGCCGTCTTCCGCCACCGCAGTGGCCCACGGAATATTCGCTGCGCCCGGGATATGCCCACCACGTTGTGCGGTTTCACTCATGCCCGGCGGTGCAATCACTTCACCCGAAAATTCTGCGGGTGAACGCACGTCAACGAGATTGATAACACCTTGCTCCAGCGTGGGTAGGATATTGTCCTTTGTTGAGCGGACGTTGTCATCCGGGAATTTCGCCTGATACCCAGTGGCAGCATAAGAAGGAACATCTGTAACGAGTTCTCTGCCTTCATCAATCCATTTTTGACGACCACCATTCATAACCTTCAGCAGACTCTCATCATGCTCATAGTAACGGAATTGCCACAATGCGTACGTGGCGAACCAGTTGTTGTTATCACCATAAAAGATAACGGTGGTGTCGTTAGCAATGCCACTGTCGTTGCAGAGTGCCTCAAATTGATCTTTCGTGAGAATATCGCGTCGGATTTGGTCGCACAGCTGCGTTTGCCAATTCAAGCCGACTGCCCCTGCAATATGTCCTTCTCCATAGGCAGATGTGTCCACATCAACTTCAAGTAGGCGGATGCCAGCATCACTACCATGCTCGGCAACCCACTCCGTACTTACCAAAACGTCAGGATTAGCGTAATCAGCCATATCTATTTTGCCTCCCTGTCCAGAAATTTTAAGTAATTTTATGCTGAACGTGCATAAGTTTCGTTTTCGACTTCATGCTTGCTTGTGTTTATATTATACGCTTTTGAATTATATTTGTCAAATATAGATGTGATTCTTATAAACACAAAGGAGGGCATAAAAGCGTATACATACCGCAACGCATTACGCATTAACATAAAGTTTTCTCGTTTAAATGAAAATGGTGAGGCACAAAGGCCTCACCTTACGATCTAAGAGGATAATACATTCGTACTTACAGACTGTTTGTGTTAGTCAAGTTCAGTTCCGCATCGTGGACAGTTATTTTTCCAATTGGAACGTCTGCCTTCACCGCAACCGGGACATTCACCAAACGGATGTTCATCGGGTTTTGCGCGGGCACCGCCTTTCTTATAGGTGATGATACGCCATACCGTTTCGCCATCCTCTTCCCAACAGTGCCAGACACCTTCTTTTCTACCGTCGGAAGAAGTGCCATCATGCATTTTGTAGGGACCGCCCCATTTGCGATTCCCATTTTCATGATAGCATATATACTCGCCTTCGTACTTATTATCTCGAAAGTAAGCCACGCTGGATATATTTCCATTCTTGTGATAGAGAATCCATTTCCCATCCTTTTTGCCATGGACAAAGTTGCCTTCGCTACGTTTTAATCCGCTCGCGTAATAGGTAATCCAATACCCATGCTTTTTACCATCAATCATTTCGCCTGTATCTCGTGAACTTGCCATAATTTCACCTCTTGCTTATGACTCATCAATTTCTGTGCCACACTTTGGACAACTATCACCCCAACTTAAACGTCTACCTTCACCACAAACATCGCACGTTCCGAGGGGATACTCATCCGGTTTTGCACGACTACCACCCTTTTTATAGGTTACGATTAGCCATACCGTTTTACCGTCTTCTTCATAACCATAAAATGGTCCTTCCTTTTTGCCATCGTAAGATTTACCCTCATGCTTAGGATAGGCACCACTGGATCTAAGATTCCCGTTTTCATAATAAGTGACACAGAGACCCTCATATTTTCCATCGCGAAAGGAGGCTTCACCCGATATGTTCCCATTTTTGTGATAATTGATCCAAGGTCCATCCTTTTTGCCATGAATATAGTTGCCTTCACTCCGCTTTATCCCGCTTGCATAATAGGTAATCCAATACCCGTGCTTTTGACCATCAACCATCTCACCCGTATCAAGTTTACTTGGCATGATTCACCTCTTGTTCAGAATAGAAAATGTTTGTCTGCATTTTATGAATACCCGTTACAAATTTTCATTAAGGTATTCCTCAAATTTTTCTATAGTTTTCTTTCCAATGCCTTTGATCCCTTTTAGCTTACCTTCGTCAATTGCCGTTCGGAGCGATAGAAGACTGTCAATGCCTGCCTCCTGATACAGAAGTTTAATTGTTTTAGGACCGAGCCCGGGGATAGGGATGAGTTCAACAATTGTCTGAGGAACGTCACTTGCGTACTCTTGTAATTTTGAGCACGTTCCGGTTTCTACATATTCAGTGATGATGGTTGAGACGATGTCTCCAACACCCGGAATTGCCTCTTGTAACTTTCCTTGCGTTGCCAGTTCCGCTACAGATTCCTCCATACGAGAAATAGTGTACGCTAAACGAGGGTAGCGCGACGCGTGGTCTTCCGGGTAATCAGCAACAATCAGAATGGTATGAAGCTCCATCAGTTTTTGTGCGATTTCATCGTTAGTCAGTTCACCAGAACGCTCTTTATCATCAGCAGCAGATTCGTTTTCTTGTGATGCCTCCTCTTCAAAATAGAGGATATTAAGGATTTCTTCAGGTCGTTCATGTTTAACAGCAAAGTCGTAGGCACTCATCCCAGAAAAGTTTCGGATTGTTTTGTCGGCACCATGGCTAATTAGGAATCGAATAACGCCAACTGACGCCAATGCAGCCGCAATATGCAGCGGGGTTTCGCCATCCATCGGTCCGAACTCCAATTCGGACTCGCCTTTTTTTGAGCGCTGATTGATTTCTGCACCATGCTCAATTAACATATCTATTGCACTGAGTTGATTTGCTTCTGCAGCGTTGTGTAAAGGCGTCTCACCGCCTTTCGGCATGCCGTGATTGACTTCTGCATCGACATCAATTAAGTACTCACAGAACCTTAACTCACCATCTCTTGCAGCGAAACTTAACAGGACACCTTCTGAAAAGACATCGTGATTGACGTTGCCGCCCTGTTCTATTAAGTATTTAGCAATATCCACGTTCCTTTCAAAATATGCCCACATGAAAGGTGGAATCCAGCTGTAGTTCGGATCAGCACCGTTCTCCACAAGTTCACGGACTTGATCCATATCACCAGCTTTTGCTGCTGCAATTAAACTTTCACCTAATGCTTTCTTATTTTTCATTTTTTCTCCATTTTAGAATCTTATAACTGATCAATCTCTGCATCACACTTTGGACAGCTATCACCCCACTTTAAACGTCTGCCTTCGCCACAACCGTGGCACGTTCCCAGCGGATATTCATCCGGTTTTGCGCGGGCACCACCTTTCTTATAGGTGATGATACGCCAGACCGTTTCTCCATCGTCTTCGTACCATTGCCATGCCCCTTCCTTTTTCCCATCATAAGATTTGCCTTCATGTTTAGGATAAGTCCCGACCATTCCGAGGGTGCCATTTTCATGATAAGATGTGTAAGTGCCTTCATGCTTATCATCACGGAAGAAGGCTTCAGTATATGTGTTGCCATTTTTGTGGTATTGAATCCAACGTCCATCTTTTTTCCCATGAACATAGTTTCCTTCACTACGTTTTAGTCCATTTGCATAGTAGGTAATCCAATATCCGTGCTTTTTACCATCAACCATTTCACCAGTTGTTCGTGAATTGCCATAATTTACACCCATTTTGAGATATATCTACTACAAATTTGAATCAAGATATTCCTCAATTTTATCTAACGTTTTCTTGCCGATGCCTTTGAATCCTTTGAGTTTACTTTCGTCAATTGCTGTTCGAAGGGAAGCGAGACTAACAACTTCAATATCCTCATATAAGCGTTTAATCGTTTTTGCGCCAAGACCAGGAACAGGCACAAGTTCAGCAATTGTCTGCGGAATGTCACCTGCGTAGTCTTGGATTTTTGAGCATGTTCCAGTTTGTAGATATTCAGTGATGATAGTCTCAACTATTTCGCCAACCCCGCCAATTTCTTCTATTAACCTTCCTTGATCGACAAGATCCGCGATGGATTCTGGAAAACGAGAGATGGAATGTGCCAAACGAGGATATCGTGAAGCATGATCCTCTGGGTAATCTGCAATGATCAGGAAAGTATGCAGTTCCATTAATCTCAACGCTATTTCATCATTTACGTGCCATCGGGTGCGTCCCTTTTCATCTGTGTAAGATTCATTATTATTGTTCATCTCTTTTCCACCTTAAAATTTGAATTGTGGTATCCCATAATGCGACTGCCAAATACTCTCCATTGGGTGAGAAGGCTAATGCTTGAATACCGGTTGGATAGGTTTCCCAAATTGTTGATTCACCACCGGGAATTTTCCATATTCGGAGATTTCCTTTCTCGTCTCCAGAGGCAAGGTATTCTGTCGAATTTAATTTTTCACTGGGTGCGAAAGCGAGGGCGCGTGTCCAGTATGCCTCAAACCCTGATTTATTAAGGAGTTGTGCGCCTGTTCGGACATCCCATACGCGAACTCCAGATTTAGCGTTGAGTTGCGTGTCAACAGCAAGCATCTCGCTGCCATCTGAAAATACTAAGTTCCATACACCAAGAATTTCACCGGTGTTGAAAACACGCATAGGTTGCTTTTCATCGTTTGCATCCCAAATCTCAACAATTGTGCGATGTCCTTCACCATCACGGTAACTGCCTTCGGCAGATGCAATATATTTACCATCGTTAGAAAGCGTAAGACCATTCCTAATCGGCAAAGTTGTCTGAAAAGTCTTCACCTGCCTCGGACGCTTCTTAACGAGTTGCCAAAATTCAAACTCTTTTTCGCCTTTTGACAACACTACCAAGTCGCCATTTGCTGATAGACTCCCACTTTCATACTGCCCCTTTGTTACTTGTGTTTCATTGCTACCTCCAAGATTGAGAATTGTGACATTATCCTCTTTCTGAATTAAAAGTTGATTAGTGCCAGCAGCATAAACAAACAACCGCTTTGCTTGGATATTTCCGACTTCTCGCTTTTGGCGTGAGTGAATATCCCACTCTACTAAGATGCCACCCATTCCTTTAGCAATGAATTTTGTGCTATCCTTGTTAAAAGCCAAATATCGTGGAACATCAGGGAGTAATCTATCAAGTCGTGGGTTCTGTTTTTCGCCGAGTTGAAAGACGAACTCCAAGGATGCCCCATGAGCTGACAAACATAATAGACTAAAAAGAAGGGATAGAACGATTTTTTTCATTTAATAAAAAAGTAGGGCAGAGGCACAAAACCTCGCCCTACAATAGTGAATTACTTGTGTTATTCGTAGAGTTCCGTAGCGGTTTCGCCTTTTGCGAAACGGTGTGCAGTCTGCACGGCGGAATCGTTCCCCGCGTTTCTGCGAACATCCGTTGCCCATCGGGCTAACCCAACAATCAGTTGATTCCTTGCAGGATGCTTCTCACAGTAATGCCACTCTCTATCCACAATGTGAATCGTGCTGAGGAGAGAATCACCGTTATCATCCTTGAGGATACATTGCCCCATCTCAGCCAATAATCGTTCAGCGGAGCACCCTGAGTTAAGATATTCGCGAGTGCGTCGACCAATTTCTTGGATTCGGACAGATTCGATTCCATCAACGATTGCGTCAATTGCCATATCTTCATCAAGGACTTTAGTGGTTGAAGTCGTTCTCGCTTCTGAAATCGGTTGAGGACGAATGTTTAACCAGCGGTTAGAATAAAATCTCCATCCACAGTGGTAGAGTGCCTTCGAAGCTATTTTAGTGCCACCAAAACGGAGGACCTTTCTAATGTTCGCCGCTAATTCCATCTCTTCTTGTAAATCCCACCAACCGGGACTCATGTTAACTGGTGTTCTTGCCATCCTATCAGCAGATGTCATCACCATGGTTGTAGCGATCTTGTCAATGGAAGCACCTGCTGTGAGCACTTTCGTTATAGCATCAAAAATTGTGTCTATATCCCCACTGACCAGATCGGCAGATAATTCATCTTCGTCAAAATCAACGTCTGCGTCAGGTGATTTTTCCTGCGGAAGGTTATCAAAGATATGATCAATTTCTTCCAGTTTTTGGAGTGCTTCACGGAGACGTTCACCGGGTCTGCCACGGCCTTGCCCAAGTATCTTTGCGCCGAGGTTACAGACTAATTCCCCAGTCATCTCCCATCCCCATTTCTCAAGTACTTCAGCCAAATGGCAAAGGTCAATTAAGTTTCTGGAGTGGCTGAGAAAGAACCACTGGGACGCGCAATCGAGGAAGAGCGGGATAAATTTGTCTTCATGCCCACCTAACTGCCTTGCTGTGATAAGGCATTTTTCTATACCTTCCCATTCTTTATCGGCGGTGAACACTCTAATCCAGTTTTCAAGTTTTTCCCAGTCAACTGGCGGTGGAAGCGGTTGACGGTCAGGACGATCATTGTGTCCACCAGCAGCATGTGTCGCCGCCATCATCAGCGGAATAAGTCGATCATCGGATTCATACATGTGTGCGACCTTAATTCCGTGCATCAGTGTTGCGATACGCCCGCCGCCGCTTCGCGCACCTTCGGCTGTCGAAATATGCCGCACCATGTGTTTAACCATTATCTCCAACGTTTCATCTTCTGAAACGCCTTTTGCTAACATAATGGCAATAGCTTTGGAAAGCGTCCAACTGTCATGCGAAAATAACCCCTCTTTCAACAAAAGAAAATGTGCGTCATCCCGTTTCTTTCCACCACTGCCGACATCTACATAGATATCACCATTGCGAACGTCAACGGGAAACGTAGCGAGGTCATCACAACCACCGGTGAAACATCCGCCACCTTCCATGTCGTAACTCCAACCGTGCCAGTCGCACGACAAAACACCTCTTTTGACATGCCCTCTTATGAGCGGATAGCCCATGTGTGGACACTGGTTATCTGTGGCGTAAACATTGCCTTCATGCTCAAAGAGGGCAATACTATGTCCTTCAACTCTGACTGCCCTCGGTTTTCCCTCTGCTATATCACTTCGGGCAGCGACTTTTACGAAATTTCCATTTTCTGATAACATTCTATACTTCTCCTATTACATCAACGGTAGGAGGCGATTGCCTTTACCGAAGACTAATTTGTATCTCATAAATTCAATTTGTTAGGTTTCACGCCGTTCTAACCGTAACTGTCAACTTAGGAAAAAACGCGTTTAATCGCAATTCATTGCGCCTCGGACATTCAGAATGGTAGGTGCGGTTAGGAAACCGCACCTACCGGGTTTGAGATTATTCTCACGCTAAATTGACAGTTAGGAGTTTCACGCCGTTCTACCCAACCTACATATTCGGCAAATTTTATACTTCTGCGGCACCGATGCTGCGCAAATACGCAATCGCACCTCTGTTTCCGCTTTTTAAAGCAATCCCAAGTGGCGTTTGGTTCTGATAATGGCGTCGATCGTTCATATCAGCACCCGCATCAATCAGGATTTGCAGTGTTTCTGCGTATTCTTGTTCTTGCCCTTCACCGCATGAAGAACCACCAAACGCAGCGGCATGAACTGCATCTAAAGACGTAGGATCCGCTCCATTTGCAAGAAGTAAGCGTATCGTTGAAGTCCATGCATTATTAGCAGCCCAAGATAGCACAGATCGGTACCAGTTTGCATCACTTGCATTAACATCCGAACCATATTCAAGAAGCTTAAGAACAAGTTGATCTTTCCCATCATTGGCAGCGTAATGCAGCGCTGTACTGCCTTTGACAAATGGTTGTCCTTTTTCATCAGGACCAGGCCACGCCAATTTCGCTACTTCTGGATACGTTTCAACGATAGTAATACCAAGAGCTTCCTCTTCTTGCTTATATTTCGTAGCAAGCAATTTATAGAATGGTGAATTGTCATCGTATTGCATGCTTGAATCCTCTTAACACTTAATTAGCCAAAAAGTGTTGGAAATGGCAATTTAGCAGTTGTCGGTTACTTGCCGCTTTTCGCTCCTAAATTTATCAAGAAATCCGCAAGCGATTTACGTTTTGCTTTCTTAGCGTAATCAAGCGGTGTGTGTCCAGCATCATCACGTGCATTGAGATCAGCGCCATGTTCAATTAGTGACTCTGCTTGGTTTTTGCCGACACCCTTCTGTGCAATGAAGTGTAGCGGTGTTTGCCCTTTGTCATCGGTCACATTCGGGTCAGCCCCGTTTGCCAATAAACAGACGATACCGTTTGTCAAACCGCGTTGTGCGACCCAATGTAGAGGCGACCACATGCCACGCCGATGCTTTTGAAGTGCGTTAATATCCCGACCTTTAGCAAGGAATCCTTTCACCAAAGCATCAAACCGTTTCGGTCCCTGTCCAACCAGTACATACCAGTCTCGCAAGTTGATCTCATAACCTAAGTCAATGAGCAGATCAACGATTGCTGGCTGCTTAGACTGAAGTGCTATCTCAAGCAGCGGCATGGTCGGTCCGACCTGATAAACATACACATGTCCACCAGGAACAACCTCTGTTTGCTCATCGTTAACCTTTGACGATGGGATAACGAAACCTTCAGGCGCTTTCATATTTATCCTGAGCGTGAGGAGTTCACGGTTTTTCAGAAATTCTGCCCTTGCTCGTTCAACGTCACCCATCGCGCAATAGAGGACAACGTCCGCTTCGGCACCTTGGTCAAGGAGGTATTTACAGACTTCAGGCCGTCTCCGCATCGTCCATTGCGCTGCAGTTCCGTTATGGTCCCGATCGCGTAGATTTATGTCCGCGCCGTGCTTGAGGAGCAGTTCTGCAATTCGGGGTGTCGCTGAGAAATGAAGCGGAGACATGCTATCGCATCCAGGTGCATTAACAACATCCGGGTTTTCACGAATCAACGCCTCAAGTGTATCCACCATATCCAAACCCGCTGCTGAATGTGCGTCAATCGTTGCACCGCGTTCAATTAGATACGCAGCTAATTCCCTGTTGTATCCGAGCATTGAACCGGACGCGTGCTGCAGTGCCGAAGTGCCACCTGCCCACCAAGAACTTTTGGCATCAATGTTTGCCCCCGCATCAAGCAACACCTCCACAAGCGGGCGATTACCCTCGCCAGCGGCAAACACAATTGCCGGCGCATCAAAGGAGAACCAAGGTTCATCAATGTAAGCATTAAGTTCACTGTTATCAGCCAACAAGGATTTGACTCGATTCGCGTCCCCGTTTCTCACTGCATCAATAAATGCCGTTCGCTGCAGGTGCCAAGCATTTTGGCTCATTAGAGATTACTCCTCAAAGACCTCAATTGTAGTTCTGCCTTCAGCAAAATTCATCGCTGTGGTAGCTGCAGATTTGTTATCCGTATTGGATCGGATATCTGTAACATATCGTGCCAAACCGACCAGCAGTTGTGGTTGCGCGGGATGCCCTTCGGCGTGCTGCCATTCTTCAAACACGGTGCGCAATGTCGGCAGAACTTCACTTCCGGTATCATCCCATAGCACTGAATGGCCGATGGCTTGGAGTAAATTCTCAGCAGAATAGCCAGCATTTAGATATCCAAGCACCTGCGGTCCGACATCTTGAACATTGAGTGACTCAATTGTGCCGATAATCAATTCAATACCTTCTGCTTCATTTGCTACATCAAGTTTTTCTTCACCCAACGGTTCGCTAAGGAGTCGTGTAGGGATATTTATCCAACGGTCAGCGAACATTTGCCATGCAACGTGGAAAAGCCCTTTCGCTGCGACAAGGCTTCCACCAACTTGTTGCGCACTTCGCAAAGATGCCGCAAGGTTGAGTTCCATTGTTAAGTTCCACCAACCCGCATCTACATTCACAGGTGTGTTTGCCATACGATCCGCTGCAAGTAGAACAAGTGATGTGATAACCCTATCTAACTGGACACCATCAACTATGACTGCCTGTACCTCCTCAAAGGAACGTTCGAGATTGACGCTGGTAAGTGCTTCAACAAAAGCATCCTCGTCAAACTTATTCGTTCGTTCTAACGCGGCACTTTCAACTGTTGGTAGCATCTCTCTCATCAGATTGATCGCGTCCCTGCGATACCGTTCTGGATCCGAGGGATGATGTCCGACAAGGTCTGCACCGAGATAGAAAAACAGATCCGCAGTGCGGTCCCACCCGAATTCATCAACCACTTCAGAAAGATAACTTACATAAAGCGGGATCTGTGGATTATCAATAAAATTGGGTTCGACAGCACATTCAAACAATAATGGACGCAATTTATCTGCATCACCTTTGTGGTATGCTGTAAACAAGCAGCGCTCAATACGACCAGCTTGTCCTTCATAGGAGAAGATACGTACCCATCGCTCAATCTTTTCCCAACTGACAGGTTCAGGCAGCGGTACAACTTCAAGCCGTTGACGTGCTTCTCCTGCAGCAGAACATGCAGCGGTAGTGACAGCGATGAGTCTATCCTCTCCCTCATACCGACTTCCAACTCTGAGTCCATTGATGAGTCTCGAGACATCTTCTCCACCTTCTGACCCGTGAGCACTGGGAATGTGTCGGGCGACGTGTTCCAGAATCGCTCCCATGACCTCTTCTTCTGGTACACCGCCTTTAAGTAACAGGGCAATTGCTTTGGACATTGTCCATCGGTCTTCGCTTAAAAGACCTTCTCGGAGCAGTTGCTTATGTTCTTCTGCGCGGCGGTAGATCATATCTCCCGGTTCAATCCAAATTTCATTGCCTCGGATATCCACCGGAAAAACCTTCAAGTCATCACATTCAACGTGAAAACAGCCGCCACCCTCTAAATCAAAACTGCGGCGGTGCCAATCACATGTCAGAATGCCATTTCGGATTGTGCCTCGTGTTAACGGGTAGCCCATATGCGGACACTGATTATCAGTCGCATAAATTTTGCCGTCAACATTAAAGAGGGCAATACTACGCCCCTCTCCCATTTTAATTGCCTTCGGTTGTCCCTCAGGCACTTCGCTTAAATCAGCTACTTTCACCCAATCGGGTGCTTTATTTTCCATAGTAAATATTCCTTTTCTTGTTATTTACTGTTTAAAATACGTACATTAACATCACCTAAAATGTTAATGACAACCTATACAACTATAAAACATTAGTGCTATAATATATTTAACGTTACAATAATATAAAGCGTTACAAAAATTTTTTTGCTATGTTGAATATGCATTGCCATTTATTTTACTGTAAACTGAATCGTCCTAAAACGTTGTGCGACTCGCGCAACTTTGGGTTTGACTGTATCCGGCGATTCTCCTGAGAGCACGGCAACAACACAATCTGCGATATCCGGTGCATCTTCTGGTGTCATGCCCCATCGGGTAACCTCTTGCACACCGAAACGGAGTCCAGAGGTGCCGACTTCAGGAGATAAGCCCGCAGCACCCGCAATAATATGGCATGCTTCTAATTGATTTGCTAATTCGCCTCCATCACCAAAAACGTCTACAATCGGTATCAACGTATGCGACTCCGTGAAACCGAGTTCTGCACCGAGCATTTGCACATCGCGATCCGCTAACGCCTGTCCCAAAGCCTTCGCGTTAGCGACAATTGCATCTGCATGTGCTGCACCGCACGCCATCCACTCCACAAACGTTCCCGCTAATGCTGGCAATCGACTCAAGTGATGGTTGCTCATCAGCAGTGGATACAACGTTTTCCCAATTCGTTCTGCAATAGATTTGTCGTTGGTTAAAATCATGCCACCTTGCGGACCTGCGAGCGTTTTGTGTGTGCTGGAGATGATGACATCCGCCCCCTCTTCAAATGGCGATTGAAACCGCCCACCTGCTATGAGTCCAATAACGTGCGCAGCGTCATAAATGAGATATGAGTCTGGATTTGCTTGACGCATAGCGTTTTTCAGTTCCGAAACGGGTTGTGGAAAGAGAAATACACCTGAACCGATGTTCACGATTTTCGGTTTGTGTTGTTCAATCTGTTCAATCGTTGCAGGAAGGTCAATGTTTGATCGGAGACCATCCCAAGGAATCGGAATTGACTGTAAGTCTACTTTAAGCGGAGACGAAGCGAGTTTATGGGCATAACGATGGCCGTTATGAACTTCTAATGCAATATCACCCGGCTCTGCAAGCGCGAATGTAGCGGCAATTCCCGCTATGTTTCCAGAAAGTGGACGGAAATCAACGTGTGATACGTTAAAAAGTTCTTTTGCCAATTCCTGCGTGAACGCTTCTATTTCAGCAATATAGCGGTTGCCTTTATAGTTCCGCTGATAAAGCTCAATTCCAGCATAATTTCCGTATCGCCGCGCCAACCGCTCGTCAAAAAGTTCTTCTACTAACGGTGATGGCGTATTTTCCGAAGCGATGAGGTTTAGACAGGTTTCGCGATATTCATGATGTTTATTGAGAAGCGAGGTCAGTTTTTCAATTTTTTCATTAGGGTTCATTCAGAAGCATCTCCATAGGAAAGAGTTTTGTAAAGCGGTTTCGTTTTGAATGTGTTTAATGTTATGTGTTAAGAGAATTGCTTCTTACAAGAACTCAACATTTTACACAATTCATTAACGATTACTATAGATTAAAAGTTTCTTTAATTTACCGGATTCCGATAAAAGATTCAGATGGATTTCTGTAGTGAATCAGTATTGATTTAGTGCCTTGTAAACACCTCTGTCACGACGTATTGTTGATTTGGCGTCCTCTGCTGGATATAATTATGGAATTACCGAAATATTTATTTATGGTGGGTCTTAGAATTAATGAGACACTTTGCACCAGCACGGTTAGGAAACCGTGTCTACCGCGGGAGGGTGAAAATGTGTATTTATTTCTAAGCTTTACTATAAACTTCATTAAAACGCGCCTACCAGGGCTGTATCAAATCCAATAGAAAGTATTGTTGACAGCTCATGTTGGGTTTGGTAAACTTTATCATCAAAAGATGATAGTGCTACACAACATAGCCTATTAATAATTTAAGATGATGGGAGAACTGCTACTTTGAAAATAACAGATGTCAAAACAATTCTGACTGCGCCCGATGGGATTCGGCTTGTCGTTGTAAAAGTTGAAACAAGTGAACCCGACTTATACGGTGTGGGTTGTGCTACGTTCACACAACGTCCACTTGCCGTTGCAACTGCTGTAGATGAGTACCTAAAACCTTTCTTGATAGGGAAAGACCCGACCAACATAGAGGATATTTTCCAGACAAGTTTTGTCAGTTCGTATTGGCGGAATGGGCCTGTGCTGAACAACGCATTGAGCGGTGTGGATATTGCGCTGTGGGACATTATGGGTAAACGTGCGAATATGCCTGTCTACCAATTGCTTGGGGGCAAGTGTCGTGAAGCAGCCACACTTTACGGACACGCAGGCGGTGGAACTTTTGAAGAGGTAGAGAACAGCGTCAGGCGGTATATGGAGCAAGGATATCGGTATGTACGTGCACAAGTTGCTATTCCCGGTTATACAACTTATGGTGCAGGCGGTGGAAAGCGGAGTTCTCCTGCTTTCGAACCGACGCCTTATGTGAGGACAGTCATTAAACTTTTCGATCATCTGCGGACAAAATTAGGGGACGAAGTTGAGCTGCTGCACGATGTGCATGAGCGGATACCACCGATTCAAGCGATTAATCTTGCCAAAGGGTTGGAGCCTTATAACCTCTTTTTCCTTGAAGACCCGTTTGCGCCAGAGGATGTTGATTATTTCCAACTGATGCGCCAACAGACAAGCATCCCGATCGCAATGGGAGAACTGTTTAACAATCCAAATGAGTATGTGCATCTTATTAAAGATCGTCTTATTGATTTTATTCGGGTGCATATTTCACAGATTGGTGGTATTAGTCCCGCTCGTAAACTCGCAGCGTTTTGTGAATTCTTCGGTGTACGCACCGCATGGCACGGGCCAGGGGATGTTTCGCCAGTTGGACATGCCGCAAACGTTGCCTTAGATTTAGCGTGTTATAACTTCGGGATTCAGGAACAGCATGTATTTGGTGAAAACACAAAAGAGGTTTTTCCGGGTTGTCCAGAAATTCGGGATGGTTGTTTTTGGGCAAATGAAGCACCAGGACTCGGTATTGATGTCAACGAAGAACTCGCTGCACAATTCCCGTTTCCAGAACATCCACTCAACGGTGGTTGGGCCCCAGTGCGGCGTATGGATGGCACGGTTATTCGTCCTTAGTTTTAAGGCATATCGGTTTATCGTCCTGAAGTGATCGTGATACCAGGCTGCTTCATAGACAAAAAAAGTCGTCTATTTCGCAGAAAAGTGCTAAAATATTCATTAGAGAACTTCTTTGGATTGTTTTTAATGACTTTATTGGACCAAAAGAGTTCTCTTTAGACAAAATTATTGAATTATTTATCAAACTCACGTTATTAATTAGGAAAGACAATGGCGTTCCAATTTCAAGATTATATGGTCAACGAATATCTCTCACAAGGATTTCTGGTTTTTCGAGGGGTTGTGCCGTCAGCCCTGCTTACCGATTTACGTAGGGAAGCAGAAAAAGCACGTCACTTAGCGCACAAGCTTAATGGACCACAGACACAGCGGATTCAACCGTTGTCAAACTATGGCGATGATTTGGATTTGAAACCGTTTTATGATTACACAGAATTGCAGGAACTGCGAGATGCTGTCCAGAAGTTGCTTGGCGATGATTATACACATGGACATGTTGACATTATGGGATTATTGGTTGAACCTGTCGAGCACCCTTGGCATATCGGTTGGCACCGTGATGGTGTGGTTGAAGTACCACCTGAAGCGCGTGATGAAACTGTAAACGCAAAACTCGCAGAAGTGTGGCACGACCTGCGTCACTTCAATCAGGTCAACTGTGCAATTTATGCGGATTCCTGCACATGGTTTGTTCCGGGTAGCCATCTTCGGCAGTGGGACATGCCCGGCGAAGAACAGTCAACAGGTGATCCTACATTGCGCAAACCTGTTGAGGGCCAGTCTAATGTTGAGGCAGAACGGCTTTACTTAGAACATTGTCAGCAATTTCCCGGTGCGGTTCAAGTACATTTAGGCCCGGGAGATTTCATGATTTATCGAAATCTTGCGTGGCATACCGGCAACTATATTACTTACCAACCGCGTGCTACTATCCATGATGTTGTTCGGTATGAAGGCAAAAAAGATTGGACAGATTGGCAACAAACAAAAATAGATGCTGTTAAACGTTGGAAAGAGAACTAACGGAGGCGCATTTAAGTTTACACAGAATTAACTACAAAGGAGAATAAAAATCATGGCGATAGGTCCTTTAGAACTTGGTATCGTATTAGTTGGCGGATTATTTTTTGTAGGTGCGATACTTGCAATAATAGCACTTGCCAAACCAAAACATTAACTACAGCCCGTCTCATAAATCACTTGTAGGGCGAGGTCCCTGTGCCTCGCCATGCCTCAATGGTGGAATAGCAGGCGGGTACAGGGACCCGCCCTACAATAGGAGTGGGAGTTGGATAAGATAGAGCGAAATCTAACAAAATCAGATTTATGAGATACGCTCTAAAAATAACGACTTGTATCAGTTGTTTTAATATGATATTAAAATTCACATATAATTGATATTGCAGCCTACCAAATCGATCAGTGTGACAAAATCCTCGGTATCCTCGTGAGTATGGTTGGGCAAGAGGTGTAAGGTCCGTGAGGAAACACTCTCAATATAGACAATGGAGGAACCGATGAATCGTGCAAACATTCCACAGACCGATTCAATTCATGAACTCGCTGATTTCTGGGATACACACGACTTAACCGACTTTGAAAATGAACTTGAGATTATTAAAACACTTGCCAAGTCGCGTGGAATCTCTCCAGCGAATCTAATTCGGGAGTGGGTACTTGAGCATATTGAGGTAAAGTAGTGCGTTGTGCAGGAATAAATCTTATGAAACATTTTAGTTCTCTTATTTCAACACTACTGCTTGCCACAGTCCTATTCTCCTCAAACATTTTTGCACAAGATAAAGTTCACTATTCAACCTTTGCAGGCCATACAGACAATATATGGGGTTTAGTATTCAGTCCTGATGGACAGATGCTTGCAAGTGGAAGTAGGGACGGGACCGTCTGTTTATGGGAAGTTTCCACTGGACATCAACGAAAAATCCTTAAAGGACTTTTGCCAGGTTCGGAGGTAGGTTTTGCTTTCAGCCCTGATGGGCGTACGCTCGCAACATCGGCAGCTTTAAACATTGACCTGTGGGATACTACCACAGGACAACACAAAAATAGCCTCATCGGGCACACAACTGGTCTGACTGATCTAACCTTCAGCCCTGATGGGCGTACGCTTGCAAGTGCAAGTTGGGGAGGAATCTTTCTATGGAATGTTGCAACTGGTCAGATACGAAAAAGGCTTTTAGAACATACGCATGATGTTTTGAGTGTTGCATTCAACCCTAATGGAACTCTGATCGCTAGTGGAAGTCGTGACAAAACTATACGACTGTGGGATGCTAATACAGGAAAATCTCGTAAAACGCTTACGGGGCATACAGACCGTGTTACAAAGGTAGTGTTTAGTTCAAATGGTAATACCCTTGCTAGTGCAAGCGACGACGACACTATTCGCCTGTGGAATGTTGCTACAGGCAAATATCAGGAAACGCTTGTGGGTTTTGAGTCTCATGTTTATAGCCTGGTTTTTAGTCCCAATGGAAGTATGCTCGCAACTGGAAGCATGGATGGGATCCGTCTTTGGAATGTTACCACAGGCAAATTCCATGAAATGTTTATTAAGAGTACTAGTAAATTAGGGATATTTACTAGTTTTGCTATTAGTCCCGATTGGAGTACATTTGCAATTGGGAGCGCGTTTTCTCCGACGATTCGTAGTCGTAATATACATTTATGGAAATTAACTTCCCCTCACCCACCAAAACCCACCGCAAACCAAGTCTACGAAAAAGCCATCCGCGCAGTCATGTGGATAGTCAACCCAGGAATAGGTGAAGGCAGCGGCGTGCTAATAGACAAAAAATCCAAACTCGCCATCACCAACGCACACGTCACAGATAAACAAAACATAATAGACGTATACTTCCCCGCACCAGACGAAAAAGGCGAACTCATTAAAGATCGAAACTTCTACCTAACAAGTAGCGGCGTGCTAAAACGACTCGGTTATTACACCAAAGGACACGTCATCGCAAAAAATGAGAAAACGGACTTGGCAATCATCAAACTTGACGGACTTCCAGAAACCGCCCGCCAAATTGACTGGAAATTCACATCACCTACAACAAAAGCAGGAGACCTTGTTTACGTCCTCGGCAATCCTGCCAAACAGGACCTCTGGCGTTGGACACTTGGTGAATTTCTGAACGACCACGGTGAATTCTTACATATTCAGTCAGATGTGTTCGGTGGCAACAGCGGCGGACCTGTGCTTAACAAATAGGGCATCCTAATCGGCATTGTGGCACGAAGCGATCAACTCATGAACGCAGCGGCTATTCCAATGCGGCACATACTTCAGTTGTTATCTGACTCAAAGGTGAAACATTCACGGATGCGTCCGTAAAATTGGACATACGGCGGCATAATTTGTTATAATAATTCTGTGGAAGGAGGATTGACGCAATGGCTTATAGCAATTTCACCTTAGACACAGTACTCACGGAATTTCAACTTGAAATCGTAGAATCTGCGGGTGTATTTTCTGAAATAGAAACGGTTGTACCAAGAGAACATTTCATAGCGGAATTAGAGGAAAAGGTGCAGTTAGCCATCTCTATAGGTACAGAGAAAGCTCGGTCAGAACTAATTGTAACTGGTATTCTGTTTGAGCTCCGAGAGCATTTAGATCGCCGCATCAGTTTTTTTTCGGGGATTGACTTTAACGTTGATGATGATAAAGGGTTAACCGGGGTCTGCGATTTTCTGGTGAGTCTGTCCCCAATTCTCTCTTTTTTAGAGGCACCCATTATCATTCTTGTTGAGGCAAAGAAGGAAGATTTAACAGCAGGATTTGGACAATGCGTTGCAGAAATGCTCGCTGCCCAGCACTTTAACGCTGAAAAAGGTAATGAAATCCCTTGCGTTTATGGAGCTACAACCTCTGGAACAGATTGGCGGTTTCTCAAATTGGAAGGGCAACGTCTCCATATTGATAGATCACTCTATTCAATTGGGCAGGGAGACAAAATCCTCGGTATCCTTTCCAGCATGGTGGAACAAAAGGCATAGGGTGTGTAAAGTTTTGGTTATAAATGTCATGCTGCATGTGGAAGTTCATTCCAATATCTGTCCCAGTCCCCATTTTTCACTAAACACCGTAAAGTAAGCACTGCATTGATACCTTTCTCTCTGAACACTTTATATCGCGGACGATCAACGTGTTTTTCAAAGGACCTTACTTCTTTTTTGTAAACTATCCGAAACTTCCGACTGCTGTGTGGCTAAGGCACGGATGCGTGCGACCACTTCTGTGATGTTGCCATCATAAAGTCCGGGTTCCGTTTCTTTATCCAAGCCCCGATAACTTCAATCTCAGTTTCTCCAAAGGCAACTTTTGCCACTTCGGACAGATGCGATTTCGCATGCATGTAATCTACAATCTCAACATTAACAATTCTTATCGCATATTGTCCGAGCGGGTCCCTGTGCCCGCCCGTTGTTTAAATATATCAACAGTGGCGGCGCACAGGAAAGGTGTGACGGGTTTTTCCTTAAATTGACGGCTATGGAGTGAGCAAAGCTCGCTCGGACAGAATGTCCGAGGTGTCAAATTCCAAACGCGTATTTGGCGTTGATTCACCGTCGAAAAAATAAATTCCGTTAATTTGCATTATATGGCACGGAATTTGCATAATAAGGTTAAGGTATGAAAGCAAAAAGTGAAATTGCGTTTATACAACGGGTATTATAGGGATTTTTGAAAAAAGATTTGTTGAAAAAGATAGTAAGGTGTATAGAAAATGAACACCGTTGTCCATTTTGTGAACAGACTCTTATATTTTGCAGGAAAAAATCAACAGCAGAATTCACATAACGGTTTTGGCATTGGAAAACTTTTTTCCGGTAGTTTTTTGCCGAATGCATCACTTATGCTGTCAGTCTGTTTGCATCTAATAGGTATATCAATTATCGGTCTATCCTCCGTCAACATGACAGATGGTAATAGCAATGCTATGCAAATTGATGTTTTTTCAATGCCTACCCCGAAACCTGTTGCAACGATTCGATCTACAAAACACCGTATTCCGAAATTATTTGCACCACAACCCGTACGTATGCCTCGTCAACAACCTGAAACGATACGTCCGATTACGCCTGTAATGACGACAGAAACACCTGCACTCACTACACTGACTCAAACTACGACATTAACTGGAAACCTCACTTTGAATGCGCCGCAAAATTCTTTATCGGATTTTGAACATCTAATTGCAGTATCAGTTGGAACGAAACCAGTTTTTACGTCATCTGTAAACTTTGCCCCGCATCGGACTAATCGGGTACCGGATTTACCAGCACCAGAAACAGACGGTTTACAGATAGATACTATTCCTTTAAACATTCTGACTACCAGTGAACCGACCCAAAACGCTACCTTCCTTAAAAAAGTTGAGCCGATATATCCCGAATCTGCCCGATCCACGCACCAAGAGGGATTAGTCGTCCTTGAAGCTACTATAGGCATAGATGGAAAAGCGCAAAATATCCGTGTCGTTGAGGTGAGAAAAATTAACGGTCTTGGATGTGAAGAAGCAGCAATTCAAGCACTCAAATCCTCGTTATTCACACCAGCGATGCAGGGAAAAATAGCCGTTAGCCAACGTCTGCGTATTCCGTATCGTTTTAGTTTGAAGAGTTAATTTATCCGCTTAACTTTGTCATCTATATAATCAGACAACCTCGTCTTAATCTCTTCCATTCAAATATCGCTTGCCTTGTAAACTGATTCGTTTTATACTTTTTTATATTTTCACTCATTAAGGAGAATAATCTGTGAATATTGGACTCTCAGGCAAGGTAGCGGTTATTACGGGTGCCTCCACAGGTATTGGCGCTGCAACTGCCATCGCTTATGCGGAAGCCGGTGCGAAAGTCGTTCTTGGCGATATTAACGAGGTTGATGGACAAGAAACGTTAGAGACAATTCTTAAAAATGGTGGGATAGCGAAGTTCTGTCGAACCGATGTCACCTCTGAATCTGAAGTGGCGAAGCTTATAAAAACTGCTGACGAAACGTATGGAAGAATTGACACTGTGGTAACTTCTGCAGGAGTCTTACGCGGTCCAAGCGTCCGAATTGAAGATTTTGAGGAGGCTACCTTTGATTCAGTGATTGATGTCAATCTTAAAGGCACTTTTTTTACCCTTAAGCATGCTGTTCCTGTAATGGGGAGGAGTGGCGGCGGTGTTATCCTCTGCATTGCTTCGGGGGCAGGGGTTCGTGGCGGAAGTTCCTCAGTTGCTTATGCTTCGAGTAAAGGCGGGGTTAATGGTCTTGTGATGACAGTAGAAAATCAAGTCGCTTCGCTTAACATCCGCATGCATACAATATGTCCCGGTGGACTTGCTACACCCCTTAAACTCGGACAAATTGCGGAGTCAGCAAAGCGAGATGGAAATGATCCGGCAGCTGCTGTTGCAAACGCACAGAAATCGCTCGGTGATCCAGCAGGTGTTGCAAGAATCCTTACTTTTTTGGCTTCAGATGAGGGGTCTTATATGCGAGGACAGATTTTCACAAGGTAGTTCAATGAAAAATTGTATTTGGAAACTATTAACTGCTTGGGTTAAACGCATAGTCAAAGTTCAACCACAAACTTTTTGAATAGCGATAGAAAAAGATCGGAAAAACGGCGGAAACTAAACCCCACACGCCAAAGTTGAATAAGAAAGGGATAGATGTGAAAATATCAAGAATAAAATAGCCTGGAAAGGTGAGGAGAACTGTTGCACCATAGTTGATATACATCGCACCTATAAAATATCCTTGCTCACGTTCAAACTTTAACTCACATTCGGTGCAATGGGAAAACATCGTGAAATGTTTTTGAAAGAGTGTCCCTTTGCTACACCGTGGACACTTGAGTCTAAAACTGCACTGTAAAATCTTTCTGAGATTCGTAAGAGTTAGTTTCATATCTGTTTCAATTGTAGGTGAGAATCAATCTGCTATAAGTTAGTAGGTGTTGTCATCCCAAAAAACCTTGAACGTCCGTAGCAATATTTTAAAATCGTTCCACAGAGACAAATTCTCAATGTATTCCAGATCAACAGGAATACCTTCACGTATTGAACCACGGCGGCGTGGACTTAATTGCCAAAGTCCCGTCATGCCGGGGCGCACGAGATGGCGTTTATTTTCCCATTCCTCGTAATTTTCAGCAAGGAAAGGCATTTCTGGACGAGGTCCGACGAGACTCATTTCCCCCTTAATAACGTTAAATAACTGGGGTAATTCATCTAAACTTGTTTTGCGAATCCATTTACCGATTGATGTAATGCGAACATCTTCTGTTGAATCCGGTTTTTCTGAATAGGAGGGCGTATCAATATGAAGGCTTCTGAACTTGTGAATAATAAAAAGTTTATTATTTATTCCAACCCGCTTGTGTGAGAAAAAAATTGGCCCACGCGAAGATAATTTAATCAATATTGAAATTAGAATCATTAGTGGCGCAAAAATAAGTATCAATAAAAATGCTGCCACAAAATCAAGTAAATATTTTCCTCGCTTTGCGTAGAAGGAGGAAAGTCTTTCAACTGAAGGCTGTGCTGTGTCATTCATATATGCAAAGTCAGGTTTGGAGACACTAAATTTTATTGGCAAATGTGCCATTATCCTTTACCCTACTCAAATTAGTAGATTTCACTTTTTCTTTTGTAGTTTTTCAAAAACATCAATATATTGTTTGGCAATATGGTCCCAGTTGAATCGTTTTCGTATCTGTTCAGGAGCGCGGCGGCGAAAATCGTCGACCTTTTCTGGATTCTGTTCTAATGCTTCTATCACAGTTTTGAGAGATTCTGAATTCTTATCAAAGAGTGCACCGTAAGTACCGCCTTCCAGGACTTCATGGTTGAATGGTGTATTTAGAGCAAGGATGCAGTTAGAAAACCCTAACGCCTTCAAAATGGAAGGATTGATACCCCCGAATTGATGTCCATGAATGTAAGCGAAACAGTGATGGTGCAGTTCCTTTATATGTTCTGAATTATCAATGTGTCCGAGAAACATGACGTTTTCATTAGCAATGCTTTTCAATTTATCTAAAAATTGATTTTCAAGTTTGTTGCCTTTGTAGTCTGCCCCCCCTGCTATAGCAAGTTTTTTCTGGCTATTTGAGTTAACAAATGCTTCCAAAATCAGGTCCGCATTATTATCGGGTACAAGACGACTCGCGATCAGATAGTAATTCCGTGATTCAAGCCCATAATTTTCAAGGATTTCAGGATGCTCAGACGGTTCAATGTTTGCTCCGTAAGCGATATATGTAGTTTCGGCCCCTAATTCTTCAAGGTAAAGTCTCTTCATTTCTTCGGCATCGGTAATCACAATTGGAAAAGCGGAAGTAGCCATTTTAGCTGCCCATTTAAAATAAACAGCACCTATACCTTTCCACTTTGGACGAAGCCATTCCATTCCATCAACGTTGATAACAGCACTTTTACCAGCAATACGGAAAAACCAACCAAACGGACCATTGCCAGCATTCCATACAAGAATAGCGTCAGAAGGAGAAAACGAAGCGTGTAAAGTTGCTAAAAAACTGTGGCTGAGGGTACTAAATACTTTATGTTCAATGCTGGGTAGATAGACTAACTTGATGCCTTTCCATTCGGAGGGCCTCTCTTTGAAAACTGCTTTTCGACAATAGACGGTGACCTCATGCCCTGCTTCTACCCAGCGCGGTGCAAGCTCCCCCATGATGGTTTCTAACCCACTATAAGTTCCCGGAAGCCCACGAATACCTAACACGCGAATTTTCATCTTAAATCCTTTAAAATGATACCAAGATGTATCTAAAAAAACAATTTCTTTGATGCTTTAACGACTATGAATCTTCATTTAAAATGTTGTTCCAATTGAAGTTCGCAATTCCCTAATGGCAAGAGAAAATAAAAGTGAATCCTTATGTTACGGCTTAAAATCTATATAATGCTTTCGCTTGAATTTCATTCCCAGTTTCATGTACATCTTGACGATTTTCAATGTTTCGTCTCCAAATCCTCGCCCATTCACCGTAGAATGAATAATGACCAATGGTAACCCAATTAAAACCGATCTTTAAGCGATGCTCACTTTGTGTAATCCCGGAGAGTGGAGTCCACACATCATCTTTCGGGGCGTCAGGCGAATGATTTTTGTCTATATTTCCTTGGCCGTGGCGTTCAAGTTCGTAGCCAAAAACAGTTTCAAGTTTATCGGTAAATCGCCGCCGTAGTTCAATCCACAAATTATCTGCATCAGAACCGATATGATGTCCAATCGGTGTCGTAAAGTGTTTGTAAACATTTACTGGGGTGACGTGTGTATATGCATATTGGTTGATAAAAGCGTATTCGGCGTGGAAATCAGTATCCGACAGTCCAAATGGATCGGTAATATAAATTCCTCCAAGGATCCCAAACTTCGTATCCCAATGCTTAAAAACGGATATTGGATTTCCGTCATCAACCATCAACTCACCATATATTTCAAAATTGTCTATTAGACGTACCCGTATATCAGCACTTAAAAAGAGATTGTCGCCACTGCCAGGGACACGGCCATCCGCCCGCGAAATTGTCTGCTCGTTAATCAGATAGATATTGATCGGGTTTAGATATCCTGGTTCAAAACGGTTCCCATACACGACTACTTCGGAAAGTCCAAATCCAATCCTATCCCAGTAATATCCCTCAAGCCTATGTCCAGAAATATACTTCTCATTGATGTCTTCTGCGTTGTCTTCTAAAATACCGGTGAACGCGGTGAAAGTAGTCGTTTTGTATGTAGTTTGCAACTTCAGCATGTCTATAGCAATAGGGTTCGAAGAAATCAATAGATTGCCGTGATAACCAGGTCCCCACTGAAGATTGTCTTGTCCAAGTTGTAACTCAAACCAAGGAAAGTTGAACTTTAGGTAAGCATTGATCGCCGTTCGATATTTCTGCCCAATTTTCAGTTCACCCTCCAGTTGCCGATATTTTGATTCATCAGGATAAAAATCGTCAAAAACATCACCGTATAACCACCTATATGCCATATTTGTTGTAAACGCAAATCCCTCTTTGACTTGTCCATAAAGATGTGGGAACCATGTTGTCACAAACATAGTACCTTCAACAGGTTCTTTTTCGGACATGTTGTCCACTAATCTGGTGATTGTTCGTTGTCTTGCTCTTAAATCAAATGAAAAGCGATAGGTGGCGTCGTCACTGAGAGTAAATAAATGTGATCGCCGATTCGGAGGCGTTTGTGTTCCAGCCTCTGCATAAAAGGCTAACAATTCATTCAAGCGTTTTTGGTCGTTGATGCTCAATGTTAGTTCACCACTCTCAAGTTTTTGAGACACCTCCACCAGAAAAGATGCAACCTGTTTTCGCGTAAACGGTAAAGAACCTCGCGCTACACCGGACACTACACGTTTATTAAGTAAACGATGAATAAAGCGGTAGGTTTCACTATTAAAATCGGTTATATCTGGGTTAAGTGGAACGTTTATAAGTGATGCGGCATCGGCGCACGGTAAACACCAGAAATATGTAACTATGCAAAATAGTAGAAAAATGCGTAAAATCATACGTTTTCTGCCTCCGGAAAATCACACAAATCAGCTGAAGTTAATTTTTATTTGCTATAGAATAATTTATTTTTATCAGGTAGAACATTTTTTACTAATATACTTTGAAAGTTTTCTTACGTATTATACCCTAATCTTGCCATCGTGTCATAGAAAATAGGTGCTATTTTCGGATGTAAATCAAAAGGTTCTCTTGGCGGCACAGGATTTAGAGTATGTCGCGCATAATTTAGAAATGTTCTATCAGTTGGCAATTCGCAGAATTCACATAGCGGTGAAAGTGTTTCTTCAGGTTTTGATGTTAATTCTTCAAAATGAATCTTATAGGTCCAATCGGATAAGTTTTTCATTAGATGTAACCCCTCACGCATGGTCAACACCCATTCAACGGCTGCTCTATCTAAATGCCTATCAAAATTTTGGACATCTTCAATAACATTTTTTAAGTCAACATCTGCAGTAACCAACTGATCCATTAACAATTGCCATTTACGGTCGTCCACTCCCCACCAATCGTGTCTCTCGCCATCGGTTTGAACACCGAGTCGTTTTGACCAATTAGCAATTGAATGACACGTATCCCACCCATTTCGTACAAGAAAAATGAACCGCGCATCGGGAAATACGGAGCGGACGAAATCTACTCTGAAAATCAGTTCAGGATATTTATCAACCAAGCGTTTCGACCCAGTTACCGACAAGTATGCCCCAAACATCTGGGCAGCACGTTGACACATTGCGTCTGTTGCATCTTCGGAGGTGAGGCGGTACTTTGCAGGGCTAAGACTATAATTCCCAATGATGTCTTCATGCGGATAAATGAGATGCCAAATCGCCTTTGGTTCATTTAAATACCCCACATCTTTATGCATAGAAAGTACAATCCCTAAGACTGTTGTTCCACTTCGCCCCGTACCAAGAATGAAGATAGGTTTTTCAATAGGTGTAAATCGTCTATTACTTCTCGCAGCCGTTTTCAAGATAGAAAATACGATCGGATTTATCCATCTACCTTTTGTTGTTACAGGTCGACCTTCAAAGAAGGCATAACTCATAAGACGAGTTAGTGCTTTTGTTGGGCGTGTTTTGATATAATCAGAATTAATTTGGGCAATCATGTTTTCATACAGATCAAGCTTAGGGTTACAAACGTCTTTTTAAAGTTTCGCGGATGTTTTTAATCCTATCCAAGTTACAAAAAAATGCCGCTGCCAATTTCATTGGAAATGAGAGGACATTGGCAGCTAAACTAAATATGTTTGGACGAATTGAAATAGGAATATAGTTATGCTTTAACATTAGTGTTTTATTTATTTTTTGAGATATGTAAATTTCAGTACTACTGAGTGCTCTTTGGTTTTTGGTCGAAGGAAGATCGGGACTTTTCTCCATATTTTGCCTAACCTGCCAGTTGTTTGCACGAACTGGGTTTATACCGAGTTGATCAGGTTTATCTGTGTCTACAGAAGAACCAACTTGCGGCACCTGAAGCATTGCAGTAGCATACTCAATACCTACAAAATCACAAATGTGAGAAACAGTGACTTCAGGATGTGCAAGTAGTTTTTCAAAATAAATTGAAGTAACTCGTTCATTATTAACAAATCTATCTGCGGCGGTAACAGCGGTCCGCCAGATTCGGCTGATAGTGATAGGATGATAATTAATCCAGTCACGAAGCGTTTCCTTCATTGGCATATCAGTCCCGCCGAGGAAGCGGCGTTTCCACTTTTGCTTTTGGGATAGGAGCACATCCCGCGGATCCCTAATCATGTTAATAATTTTTGCCTGTGGATAAAATTGTAGGATGTCATCAATATAAAATATATTACGAGGCGTCTGATCGCACGGGATGGTTTTACTGTTTCGTCCTGTCTCGTATTGGAGAAACGCTGAAAAGAGACTGTCAGGTGTTGCTGGAAATTCGGGTAATTCACTGAGAAAACGCTGAGATTCTTCCAGAAAATTATTTGGTTTACCGTGTGTGCGGTAACCTTCACGTTGGATACAAAATAACTGTGAAGCCAATTTTTCTGCTTCCTGTTTATGTAATTCAGATGAGGAGGCAGGAGACCATAACTGCCCAAAAAAGTGGAGTTCACCAAAAGTATAAACGTCAGAATGTCTACCTAAAATACGTCCCATCATTGTAGTTCCACTTCTACTATTCCCTACGACAAATAGCATTTTTTCCAATTTCACTTTTTGACCTCTATCACACCGAAACTGTTTTTAGGAATTGTAAGTTCTGCAGAATTTCCTGTCCATTCCTGAATTTGCACCTCAATTTTGCCAGAACCTTCCATCTCAGCATTACCACCGTTGGTCGCGATGAGGCTCTCATTTGCAACATGACGATATCTGACTTCGCTTTTCAACCGTTTGCCATCAATAGCAAGTTGTGGTGTCAGTTCATCTGATGTGCGATTGCTGATTAAAATGTAGATAGTTTCAGTGTTTCCGATCGCTTGAACTTGAATCCCCGTCATCTGTTTACCTTTATATTCCAATTGCCCTTCAAGTGTTGGTTCATTTTGTAGTAATGCAGCAAACTGCGTATCTGATTCTGCAAATGCTTCACCAATTAATTGAAAAGAGTAGTAGGCAGTGCGGCGAATTGTGTCTCCATAATCAGATTCTGGTTCCCCACCATATTTCCAAAAAGTGCGTTTTGATGCAGGCGTAATCCGCGAAAAAACTGGAAATCCCTTGCCCGGCCCAGTAATTACGTGAAAGTTTGCTTGTGTTATGTTTGGTATACTGAGCAATTTCAGAAAGAAATCACCGACATACATAGCATGAAGCTGTGTGTTGGCAACGCGGTTCGCGGGATTAGCAATATTCCACTCCGTTACCCACATCTCCTTATTTGGAAATAATTGCTCATAGTACTCCATTGCTTCATCTATGCCGAAGTGAATCCAACCAAAGAGGTAACCTCGCATCATCTCAATATCTATTTTTCGTACTGCTTTATAGGCGTAGACATGAACAGTGTAGGCATCATACCAGCTGTTTGTTGAGGGATAAGTGTTCTCATCGAGTTTTTCATCCCATTTACGTTGTGCTGTTTTTATTAACCAACCCTCTTTGTGGAAAGCTACAGGAGTTGCACATACAGACACTTTTATATCAGGATTAACCGCTTTCATCGCTAAGGCATGTTTTTTGGCTTCCTTCATATAGATTTCAGCAGTACGAAATTTGTTTGCATAATGCGGAAGGTAATACTCATTGCCAAGTTCCCAATGTGTAATTTTGTATCCTTTAGTTTTGGCGTAACGCACCCAATCGGCACTCTCTTCGGGACTTCCCGTCCACAAATTAACAACGACAATAGGCGTTATATCCAATTCTTGGCATAACTGCATAAAATCGTCAAATGAAATTATGCCGTTCCGCCGCTTTTGGAGCTTCACGTAATTCCCTCTGTTTCGTTTATTAAGTTGAGGATATAGAGTTGACCCCATCTCGTTTTCAATAAACCCCTTGATTTTCCAATGATAGAAATTGCCGACTGTACCACCGGGAAATCTTAATGTTTTTGGTTGAAGTGCTTTTGTTAAAGCAATAAAATCTGCGTCAAGATAGCCGTAATCTCCACTCATCATGTTTGTATTGAAGCCAAAAAGTTCTTTTCTCAAACGCGTTTTTGCTTGCGTGTTAACCTCAAAGCGTACTCCCTCGGAAATTAGCGATGTGTTTTCACAGCCACGAATTATCACTAAGAGTAGCAGACATACCACTAAAACGATGGAAAATAAGAATGTCAATGATGAAAATAATTTTCGTTTCTCAGTTCGAGCCTGGTTAATATGTCTCATAAAGTAATCCTGAGCGGTTTATAGGTTTTAAGAGAAGCATCACTTGCAAACATTAGCCCCGCGCACAACCAGAAATAGAACCCGTAACCCCGAAATTCGAGTGTTCGATTAAAAAAGAGTAGGAACACGGTAACTGTAACAAGACAAAGCATTATCATTGCGATCTCTTTTGCGTATTTACTAACAGCGCGCTTGTAAAGACTTAACGCCGCTATAAAAAGACGGAGGAAAATTAGGCCGAATAAGCCTAATCCTAGGACCCCGTAGAAACAGAGGATAGCGACCCAATACACATCTTTAAATCCTTTTTTACTGAGTACTTTTAGGAGAAATGAACGTTTACTCATATTCAGTTTTTCAATCGTGCTGTTCTGATCTGCGCCATATCCTAAAATCGGTTTGTTGGCGAGAACTGTGGGCACATTCCCAATTAAAGCACCGAGTCTCTGTTTTTGTGCAACACGCACATAAGAACCAGAGAACACACCTGTGACGTTCCCAACCAAACCAACTTTCGCTTTTCTGGGATTAACATATTCTAAGCCAAATGGGTTCACTATTGCCAAGACAACCCCGAAGACAAGTAATATGGCTAACGATAAACGGAGTGTTTTTTTCCAACCGTATTGAAAGAAGTACCATGCAGCACAGGCAAGAATCGCAGAAAAAGTAGCCGCGCGTGAATAAGAACGCGCAATAAACATTAATAGGACAATTATACTGAGTAGATTCAGATACGCTAATCGTTTTACACGTGAAAGAAAGATGACAAGGACAAGAATCATAAACACGCCGTAAATAACCGTGTCACCTAAAGTGCCGTAGATACTTCCAATTTCGCGACCAAGTTCAAGTAATCTGTACTCTTTTGTGAACCCACCCACTTCAAGCGTTGATGCACGCGGGAGGAAGAAGTCAAAAGCACTTCGACCACCAGCCCATTGAATCATACCTGTAAAGAGTTGGACTATGCCAACGCACAGAATTATCCGTAGAAGAGTCGCAATACGTTTTTCAGATAAAGGTGAATTAGCAATCAGATAAAAGAGAACTATGTACCGCGCGAATGGACGGATATTATAAAGACTCCCAATTAATGGTGAACGGTTTATCACCATAGAAATAAAAACTACGACATAAAAGCCGATAACCGGGATATCTATTGCTGTTTTGACAAAAGGAATTCCTTTATAGAGTTTGTGAATAACAAGTTTGGCAAATGCTGCATAGATAAGTAGTTCCCCTAAGAATCTGAGATAGGAGTATACAGCATCACTGACAGGTAGAAATTTGAGTACAAACTCTTCAAAAGCGACGTATCCTGTGAGAAAATAGATAATTAACATTTTTCAGGCACAAACTGGGTGAGATCGTTTTTGGACTTTAAATAGAAACATTGTGAGTATCCCAATGTGTTAAATCTTGTCCTAATAATTCTGATAATTGTTGATTAAAAGGTTTAAAATAGTTTTCCAATTGTTCGCGTGTCTTCGGGTTCATTGGCGGCGGTGTGAAAGACTTATCGTTTAAGTTCAGGATTGTTTTTCTCAATTTGTAAGCAGCAGCATCTGGCACAAGTTTACGAATCGCACGTTTCAGCGGATTGTGAGATGATAGAAATTGTGTAAACAGAAAACTAAACTTTTCAGACCGAGGCATTGCTGCTTGGTTGTGCCGTTCTTCTACTACAGGTTCAAAATCGAGTTGGATATTAAGAAGATTAAAAAGCCGTTGACAAACAGACTGCGGATTTTCTTTTAATTCATCAGTCAAAATGCAATGAACGTGATTTTCTCCAAATTGGCTAATTAAATTCTTGACGTGTGGGTAGTAAGTGCTGTTATGCCGATAGCCACACTGTCGCCATTTAAACCAATCTTCCTTTAGACGCGCTTCCTCAGCAGTGAGTGCTTCTTCAAATGTTTTGATGTTTTCCCAACCTCTACGTCTTGCCCACCAATAAGCAGAATACGCTCGCGCTACCGGTTCTCGCAGAAGGACAACGAGATGTATCTCTGGATTGTGCTGATAAATTCGTTGCATAATTTCTGGTGAGTGCATCACCATCACATTTTTGGCAATAAGCTTTTTGTCCTCCGGGCACTGAGGGAAGTATTTTGCGAATGCTGATTCGTACCCGCATATATACTCATGATCTTGGAGGAAAAAAGTCATCTCAGGTTGTGGATGTGTATAGATATCGGGATGTTGTGCTAAATAACGCAGCAACGAAGACGTGCCTGACTTCTGTGTCCCTACAATCATGAGTTGAATTAACTTATTAGCCAAAACGAATCTCCTCGAACAGAAAACAGGATGAATTGTCTTACAACACCTAAGAAAACGGTTCCCAAGGCGGTGCTTTGCCGATTAATTTTGCAAGGTTATTAACATCGCTCTTGTAGTAATTTGTCAATTGGTTTCGTGTCCCTTCTGACATGTGGACGTTCTCGGTAGGACGTGTGTTTAATCTGAGATAGAGCGGTTCAATTGTTCGTCTCAATAATTTTAATGGATTGTGAATTACCGGTTTATTATGTGTCCACTGACGTAAACGAAATCTTATGTCTCTATACTTTTTATGAAACTCAGCATTTTTCATCGTTTCGGTACGATTCGCGACTTTAAACACGTAGTCCTCGTAAAATTTAGCATCTATACCAGCAAAGTGGCATAAGTCTGTAAGAACTTTTGAAGGGTCCGCAGCAAGGTCTTCATAAAAGAGGATATAGAGACGGTTTGCCCCAAATTCTTTAAAATAATCCTTCAGATAGATTGCATAACACCCTTGCCTAAGTACTTGCATATACTGTTCATGAATAGGCTTTTCATCTGTGGTCACTCTGTCCATTTGAAATTGTTTTTCTACATCAAAAAGTTTTTTTACATAAGCATCAAAACTGAGGTCTTGTCGCAATTTTCCGATCTGTTTCGCGAACCGATACCATGAGATTAACCGTGAAATTGGTTCGCGAAGGCTAAAGACTAATTTGGTATGCGGTAAAAATTTCGCAATTCGTTCAAGCGCATGTCGGCAATACAGATAATCCGGTGTTGAATCGAGGCGGACTTGATCTTCATCACAAAGCGGAAACAAAAGATTGTATTCCTCTAAATCTCCACTGTATCGGTATTTTGAGGGTAGCGGATAATCACTGTGGAGGAAAAATCGTGTTTCTTTATATGTAGCTCCGCAAATTGTGGGATGGTCTGCGAGATATGCAAACAAGGACGTAGTAGCCGCCTTAGTTGTCCCACCTACAATGAGATAACGGTAATCGCTGACTTTTTTTGTAGGAGTGTTCATAAATTCGCCCAGAATTAAAACCGATGCATTTTGCCGTCATTTAGGTTTCAAGTCAACTAAAGTCATGTTTTAACCTCGTTGTAGCAAGACAATTTTGGTTTTTCGAAGTAAATATGTCAAATTTACAACAGCAAGAACTGCTGTGACTGAAACGGCTAAAGCAATACCAAGAAGTCCCCATGCTTTAACAAATCCATAGGCCAGGGCAAAATTCAAAACTGCCATTGTTACCATGTTTCTAAAAATGAGACGATACGCTTTTTGGGCATAGAGTCCAGCATTTAGTACTGGTATTAAACAAGAAAATACCAAACCTGTGCTGAGCCAGAAAAGCACTTTGGCTATCTGTTGAATTGACGCCTGATCAAATTTATTTCCTGTATACAAAAGCGAGACTATTTTTGTGTGACTCAAAAGGAGTAGCAATGTCACTGGAAGTGCGATGCAAAATGCTATTGCTATGTTTCGATTGAGTGTGCGTCTCAATTTGAGTTGATTATCTTCCACATCCTGAGTTGACATATCGGGCAAACCAGTTGTAGCAATACTAATCCCGATGAGTGTCTGTAATGCAGAGAAAATCCTAAAAGCGCATTCATAGAGCGTAACCGCTCCACTTCCAAGTTGTGAGACAAGGGACACTTCAACCAATAAGCGGTTTGTAACTTGCCTAACAGTGAAACCGAGCGTTGGTAAAGTAACCGTATTTCTCAAAGAACGCAGCGTGTCCAAAGAGATTCCTTCAAACTGAAACCGATATCCTATTCGGGACATTCCGATACACAACCATCCAAAGTATAAGATAAAACCCCCCGTATATGCGGCTGCAATCCAGTTTTCCAAGTTCTCTGTATTCCATAGTAGTAGAAATACTGCCGCGGCGGCACCAGGGGGTAGTGCGTTTCGGAGTGCCACTGTTTTAAAATGTTGCCGACTGTTTAGCAACGCCCCAAGTACTGTGCTGCCGAATCCAAAGATAATCAATGGCGCACATAATCGCAACAGTACCGTCGTCTTCTGCCCATCAATAGTTGACGATAATGCCCTCACAATCCAAGGGGCGCACAGTTCAATTAGGATAAATATGCCTAAGCCAACACAGAGCAAAAAATTGAGGAGACTATTTGTAAAACGCTGGTATTCTGTATCCGTCATCTCCTTTTCACATGTGATAAAAAGTGGAACAAGACTAAACTTAGCACCTTCTCGTACCACTGTATCGACTAACAGGACAACTTTTAATGCGGTAATGAGTGCGTCTGATGTTATGCCAATATCGAACCGTTTCGGAATCAAGATAGCACGGACGAGTAGACTCAATCCCATTCCAGCGGAGGTAATCGCCATTACCCAAAAGGTATTGTGCCGTAGGAGTTTTTTCACCATGGCAATTCAGGTCAGAGACGAAGGTTATTTCCAACCTTCAGGTAGGTTTTTGCGAATTTCAATGCCCTTAAATAAGGTAGAATCCCGCGAACCGACAGATTTTGCCCATGCTGCCATTCTACCTAAACCTTCTGGAAGTGAAACCTGTGACGTTTCCCCAAAAACCTTGTGGAATTTTTCATGTGTGCAATAGGCATGCTTCACCTCTTCCCTTTCTCGAAGATGTTTTACAGGTGCCTCCTTTTCCATGGCTGTCATGACGAGATGTGCTAATTCATTGACAGAAACATGTTTATCTGAACCGACATTGAAAACTTCACATGAGGTTTCTGGTATATCTACGCAGCGTGCGATATGCGGTGCGACATCTGCAATATGTGTAAACGCGCGCGTCTGTTCTCCATCGCCAAATATGATTAAAGGTTCATCCTGCATAATTTTATTCATGAAGATGCCGATAACATTGCGATACTTATCACTAATATTCTGAAGTTCTCCGTAGACATTGTGTGGTCGAAAAATGGTGTAATCCAAGTCAAAGAGTCGTTTAGAAACGTTCAATTCCTGTTCCACAGCATATTTGGCGATACCGTAAGAATCTTCGGGCATCGGTATGAGTCCTTCATGCATTGGAAGTTGGTTTTCGCCATAAACAGCGATGGAAGAGGTAAATACAAAACGTTTCACATTATAGTTAACTGCGGCGTTTATCAGGTTGACGCTACCGATAAGGTTATTTTGATAGTTAAATCGTTTGATGAAATGGCTTAATCCTTCTGCTGCATACGCCGCAAGATGGTAAATATAGTTAAAATTATACTGCTCACAGAGTCGGTTTATTAGTGGCACATCAAGTATGCTTCCTTCGACAAATGTTGCGTTTGGGTTGACATTTTCACGAAATCCACCGCTTATGTCGTCAAGTACAACAACTGTCCGGTCACCGTCGCGAAGCAATTCATTGACGACGTGCGCACCCATGAAGCCTGCTCCACCAGTAACCAATGCGTTTTTTTTCATATTCTCTGCCTTTTATTTCAGGACTGCAAGTCGTTTTGTTTGTTGTAATGTCTGCAGATTTTCTTCAAAAAATCGCAGACTAAATGTCTGTAGAGAATTGATTTGATCCTTTTCCAAACCAAATCCACTGTTCAATTATCATGAATTTATACGGTTTCAGTATTCCCTTAGGTTACTTCCGTATGATCATTTTTCGGGTAGCTGTAAAATCATCAGCAGTGAGCGTATAGAAGTATATTCCACTTGCTACAGGTTCTCCCAACTCATTCCGCCCATCCCAATATGCCGCACGAGATTTGCGATGATATACACCTGTAGGTACTTGTCCTAACTCCAATGTTCTAATGAGTTTTCCATCTGCAGAATAAATTGAGATAGCAACTAATGCTGGCTTTGCCAGCTGATAAGGTATCCAAGTCTCAGGATTGAATGGATTTGGATAGTTCACCAACAGTGCTGTCTCTTTCGGTAGTGTCTCTGTCAAAGTAAGGTTCGCTAAGAGTTGCTCCAAGACAGTAATCCCTTTTTGTGTCTGTGGATCGTGCGTATCAAGCTGCTTGGCAAGCTGTATCCACTGTGTGAGATGCTCAGTTGTCAGATTAGCGATTTCAGCGGAGTTTTTGCTGAGTGTCGGTGCAGCAGCTGAATTTATCTCTGTCGCAACAGCGACCAAATCTCTGATATCCACAACACCATCATCATTGACATCTGGATAGATGTTCATCTGTGCAAGTGCCGCTAAGTCGGGGTCCTCAAAGTTGGATGCGACTGATACCAAATCTATTATATTGACAACACCATCGCGATTTGCATCCGCCGGTTTGTAGGTCAGAAGCGTTTGATTGCTGTTATCATATTGAAGTAAATTCTCTATCAACCCGGCAATCGGAGAAAAATCAGATATATGGTTGCTACTAAGATCAAGCATTTTCAGGTTTATCAGAGCCATGAGTGGAGACACATCCGATATCTTGTTATCGGAAACATCCAGGATTTGTAGATTTATCATGTTTTTGAGGTGAGTAATACCTAATATCTGATTGTCGTGCAGATCCAGTTCAACCAAATTTGTCAAATTTCTCAGTGGAGAAATACTTAATATCTGGTTACCATCTAAATCGAGGATTGCCAGATTTATCATATCCTTAAGTGCGGATATATCTGATATCCTGTTGTCGTCAAGATCCAATTCTGTAAGATTCGTCATGTTTTTCAGTGGGGAAATATCCGATATGCTGTTTTCGTGAAGATCAAGGATTAGGATTCTTGTCATGTCTTTGAGTGGGGATACATCAGATATCCGATTTTCATCAAGGTCCAGATTTCGCATTCTTATCATGTTTTTCAGTGGCGATATATCTGTTATCTTGTTACCATCAAGGTCCAGCACTGTCATAAATACCATATTCTCGATTGACGATATGTCTGATATCTCGTTTTTATGAAGTTTTAGCACTCTCAGATTTTTCAAATCTTTGAGCGGAGATATATCCGAAATCAAATTGTTATGGGCATCCAAACGCCAAAGTTTTGTCATATCTTTTAAGGGAGACACGTCAGGTATCTGATTGTCGTCAAGATCAAAATTCCCCATATTTTTCAAATTCTTGAGCGGAGATATATCCGATATTTCGTTGTCGGAAATATCCAGTACTATCAGTTTAATTAAATCCTTGAGCGGAGATACATCCGAAACCTTGTTTTCATCAAGGTCCAGTTCAGTGAGATTCGTTAAATCTTTGAGTGGGGACACATCAGATACCATGTTTGTTTCAAGATCAAGGTATTCCAGGTTTGTCAAATCTTTGAGTGGCGAGATGTCTGATAAATTGATATTGTATCCAAGACGCAGATATGTCAGGTTTGGCATGTTTTTGAAGGGCGACACATCTGTAATACGATTACCTCTAAGATTTAGCACTTGCAGGTTTGTCAAAGCACTGAGAGGCGACACATCGGAAATTTTTCTATATGTGCGGGTAAGATCGTGGCGGTAAAGATCCAGAACTGTCAAATTCGTCAAATTTTTGAGGGGCGACACATCGACTATACGGTTTCGAGCAAGATGTAGTTCTGTCAAATTAATAGCAAACTCCATACCGGTTAGATCGCGAATACCGGATTCATACGCATCAAATATTTGCAAACTCGCCATGTCCGCCTGAGTTATGTCGGCACCAGCCTCCTTGTCTAATGCTAACTCAAGAGCACTACGGAGTTTGAGGTCCGGGATGTCGATAGTCTGTGCAGATGTTGTTCTGATCGGCACGAAAAAGATCGCGCACATTGCGAAAATAGGAATAATGACATAGAAAGGGACCGAGTTCCAGCTTAAAGGGTATGTGCATGTTAATTTATTAGGTATGTAAGGTTTCAAGAATTTATACTCCTTTTAATTTACATTCGTGGTTTCCACGGAGTTTTCGTTGAGTGTTGGTGCAGCTGCGGGGCTTATCTTTGCAGCGATAACGACCAAGTCTCTGATGTCCACAACCCCATCCTCATTGACATCCGGATAGATGTTTATCTGTGCAAGTGACGCCAAATCGGAGGTGCCAAAGTGAGATGCGGCTAACACAAGGTCTATTATATTTACAACTCCATCACGGTTGACGTCTGCAGGTTCAGTAGTTGGTTCTTTTTGGTTACTGTTATAATATTTTACTAAGTTTCCTATTAAGCCTGCAATGGGCGAGAAATCCAAAATATAATTTCTACTAATATCCAGATAGGTCAAATTTATTAAATCTTTGAGTGGTGATATATCTGATATCTGATTGTCATGAAGATCAAGTTTTTTGAGTTGAGTCAAATCTTTGAGTGGGGACACATCAGAAATTTGGTTCGCATATAGCAACAAGGTTTTCAGATTAGTTAAATTTTTGAGTGGGGATATATCTGATATTCGGTTCTCATGAAATCTCAGGACTTTCAGTTTCGTCAAGCCTTTAAGTGGACTTCCATCCGAAATTTGATTTCCGTGAAGATTCATATCTGTTAAGTTTGTCAAATTTTTGAGTGACGATATATCTGATATCTGATTATCGTTAATATTCAAAAATGTGAGATTTGTCAAATCTTTGAGCGGGGATATATCAAAGATTTTATTGTCATCGAGGTGCAGTTCTGTCAGATTATTTAGATTTTTGAGTAAGGATATATCTAATAACTTGTTTTGATCAAGGTTGAGAAATGTAAGTGCTTTCAAATTTTTGAAAGGTGATATATCTGAAATTATGTTGTACCCGATATGCAGGTATGTAAGTTTTGCCAAGTCTTTTAGGGGTGATACATCAGATATTCGGTTGCCTCTAAGGGAAAGGTGTATCAAGTTTGTTAAATTTTTTAGCGGGGATATATCAGATATATTCCGATTACGATGAAGATCGAGGTATGTCAGCTTTGTTAGATTTTTGAGTGGTGAGATGTCTGATATCTGGTTGAGACCGAGATGTAATTCTATCAGATTAGTAGCAAACTCAAGTCCTGTCAGATCAAGAATGTCGGAATTAAACGCATCAAACGATTCCAAACTTGCCATATCCGCCTGGGTTATGTCAGCGCCAACATCTTTGTTCAAAGCCAATTCAAGGGCAGCACGGAGGTTGGGGTCAGGAATATGGACGGTTTGAGCAAATGCAATCTGATGATGCCCAAAAAAGAACACAGATGTAAAAAGAATCAGACTGATAATTGGGATAATTCGAGAATTTAACCTTTGGTCCCTTACATGTATTGATCCAGTATGTGCCAAAAATCTCAATTGATTCATCCTCTTTAGTCAATATTAGCAAATCAATTCTATATTTAAAAAGACCGGAAAGAAAGGAAGGAAAATAACGATCTTGTCTCTTCCAATCTCCCAGTCTTATTTTCAAGCTTAGTCGTTATTCTGCTTTATTTGCCTCGCCTGGCGTTGGCAGTACAACTTGGAAATCGCCAGCGCCATTTGGCCAGCGCCCAAAGGCAACGTCTGTCTCTTGCTCTTCAAATGTAATGCTATCCAGCACTTGATTGCCGCGTGCGTCGGTATCTACAAGCATCGCCGTTTCACCACCTTTAGACAATTTGAAGTTGGCATGCAGGCCTTCGGTAGCATTTTCGTCATCATGATCTTCATCTAACCACACGATTAAATATCCATTTGCTGGAATCTCTGTGCCTTCAGGAAATTGCCATTTTGTAGGATTGTCTTCTTTGTCACTCAGATACAGTCCCGTTAACGGTAACGCCATATCGGTAAGATTGTGCAGCTCAAGCCAGTCGTCATAGTCGCCTTGCGGATCAGCGATGGTATTGTCGTTATCTGCCATCAGTTCGTTAATTACCACAGGGGATCCGTCTATAACGGGATCCGTCATTTCTGGGGGATCCATCATTTTTGGAGGATCTATGGGATCCATTGGAGGAGGTTCCAACATTTGTGGCACGCGTTCACAAGATACAAATACAACACAGCCAAGTAAAAAAACAATTAAGAGGATTCGAAATTTTGTCATTCAATATACTCCTTATTTTAAATTTACTTCAATAATATAAACCAAAGTATAGACTTTATTAGCTAACTTTAAAACAACAAACTGATTATTTTAAGAGTTCACTGTTTAGCACGTCGTTACATTATAAATGATACCATATCCGATGGTTAATGTCAAAATTTAATCAGAGCCATTCAATTCCCTATAGTCCTGATCTTCTATCAAAATTCTCTTCCTGTCCGAGCGACCTTTGATGTTCCTAAAAAATTATTGAAAATTTTACTTCTATAGAGTATCATTAATAGAAGTATAATTCAAATTGAGGAGAAAAGATTACGGATGATTATCTTTCTACGGGAAAAATTTATAGCACAAATCTTTATGTGGGTTATCGCGGTTGTCTTCGTTATTGGCTCAATTATGCTTTACAGCGGCTCAAGTGGAGGACGCAGAGATGGAACTGAGGCAGAAGTCGTTCTAAAAATCGATGCTTTCGAAGTGACAAGAGGTGCTTTTGAAAGAATGGTCTCAGACGAGATGCGGCGCCAACAGAACCAAAGATTTAGCGGTCCATCCGACCAGAAAGAAACAGAAAAGGTTATTATTAATTTCTTGATCAAACGGGCAATTGAAGGCAGTGCAAATATTAGTGAGGCAGAGGTTGAACATTATATCCGAAGTGATGCAAGCAGAGTTCAACTGTATAACCAATATGACAGATTGGGAGCAACAGAGTTCTATAAACAGAATGTACAACTCCAACTTAGCTCAACGGCACTGCGGGATAATGTCGAGAATCTTGAGTTAATAACCGACACAGAGGCAGAACAAGACTATCGGCTTGAGGCAGACAAGGCAAAAGTAAAATATATTGAATTTCGGTACAACGACTATCTTTCAACTGTTAATGTAGATGATGCAGAAGCGGTAACGTTTTTTCAGGAAAATGCAAACGATTATAAAACCGATGAGCAGATAAAGATTAAATTCATTAAAATTAATCCTGCTGACTTCGTCTCACAATCAGATGTTGAAACTTATTATAATGAAAATCAAAGCGAATTCATGACTCAGGAGCTTGTCAAAGCGCGGCATATCTTGAAAAAGTTCCCAGATGACGCCACTGATGAACAAAAAACGGAAACAAAAACTGCTGCAGAAGAACTACTCAAAACCGTCAAAGCTGAATTGGCAGCTGGAACATCGTTTGCAGATTTGGCGAAAACACATTCAGAGGGACCCTCTGGTGCAGATGGCGGTGCATTAGGGAATAGCAACCCAGACCTTCCTCCTGGCAAGTATTTTGGGCGCGGGCAAATGGTAAAACCTTTTGAAGAAGCGTGTTTTGATATATTAAAACCTGGCGAAGTAAGTGATCTTGTTGAAACCGTTTTCGGATATCATATTATCCAATTGGAAGAAAAGCATTTACCAACTCTTAAACCTTTTCTTGAAGTAGAAAGCGAAATCAGAACCAAGTTGGTTCAGCTCAATGGCGTGGACAATGCAAAAGAAGTTGCTGAAAACCTTCTCTTTGACATTGAAATTGAGGATTATGAAACTGCTGTCGGACTTGATAGGTATAAGGAGCTGTCACTTGCAGTGTCGGAAACAGATTTTTTCAGTAAAGATGTTAGCATAATTCCGAATATCGGATCATCGTTTCAATTTAGAGGATTTACTGAAGAAGTTTTTGACATAGAAGTCGGTGTAACAAAAACAATTGAAACGAAAAATTTCCAGGGAGGTGTGACAGCTTATTTTGTTGTTACGGTGCTTGGAAAAAAACCTGCTGCCATTCCTAAATTCGAGGACGTTAAAGGAGAGGTTATTGATGGCGTAGGAGGCTTGCGGGAAAAAAAGGCGAAAGAGAGTGCTTTAGCGGATGCACAAAACCTGTTCAACCAACGTAAGGACAATGAGTCGTTGGATGACTTAATCAAAAAATATAAAGCACCTGAAGGGACAACTACCGATCAAAAATCCGTTCAAGAAAGTGGGATTTTTAATCGGACAGCCGGAAGCCACTACGTTTCTGGTGTAGGCAATTCAAAGGAAGTGATGTTCGCTGCGTTTAATATGTCTGTCGGCGATGTCCGTGGGCCATTTACAGGTGATTCGTCAGTTTACATCATTGAATTAGTTGAACGCGTAGAACCGGATGTAGAGTTGTTCCGAACGGATCCTGTTCAAAAGTCACAACGTTATCAGACACTTCTTCAAGGTAAGAAAGGGAAAGCGTATGATAATTGGTTTGCGGCGCGTAGAAAGTTAGCAAATCCTTGGATTCACGAGGACTATCGTTAATTAAGAATGTCGTAGAAAAAGTTTCTACGTTTCGGGACAAATCCTAATTCCGAAATGGTTCGTTCGATCTCCTCTATCGGCATACAGTAGACGGTACCCGCTTTGCTGACAACGTTTTCTTCTATCATTGTGCCACCCATATCGTTAGCGCCGAACTTGAGTGAGAGTTGGCCAATTTTAGGCCCTTGTGTTACCCACGACGATTGAAAGTTGTCAATATTATCTAAAAACAATCGGGAGATCGCTAAAGTTTTTAGATATTCAAAACTTCCCGCGGGCGGAATATGTTCAAGTTCTGTGTTACTTGGTTGAAAAGACCAACAGATAAATGCTGTAAATCCTCCGGTTTCATCTTGTAGATCGCGCAACCGCATTAAATGTTCCACGCGTTCAGCATAACTTTCGACATGTCCATACATCATGGTAGCACTTGATTTGAGTCCAACCGCATGCCCTTGCCTCATGACTTCAAGCCACTCGTCAGCTGTGCACTTCTTCGGACTAATTTTGTTGCGAGCGTGGTCGGTTAAGATTTCCGCCCCACCGCCAGGAATTGAATCAAGCCCAGCATCGCGGAGGCGCGTAAGAACTTCTCGCAATGACATACGGTTGATCTTTGCGAACCAATCTAATTCTGGTGGCGAAAATCCGTGGATATGAATTTTGTAGTTAGTTTTTATCCAACGCAGTAAATCTTCGTACCATTCCAATTTGAGTTTAGGATGTAGTCCGCCTTGCATCAGAATAAGTTCGCCGCCTAAATCAAGGGTTTCTTGGATTTTTTGTCCGAGTTCTTCACGTTCCATCACATACGCATCGGGGTCTTTTCGGTGGCGGTAGAAGGCGCAAAACTCACAATCAACATAACACCAGTTTGTGTAGTTAATATTCCTATCTACAATGTAGGTTACGTTACCTTCAGGGTGTTTTTGGTGGCGGATAACATCTGCGGCGTGTCCCAACGCAAGTAGATCATGACTCTTAAAAAGTGTCAATGCATCATCAAAGTTTAAACGGTTTCCTACAAGTGCCTTTTCTAATATGAGTTGAATGGTATTATCCATTAGTTTTATTATCCTTCTAAGGTTCTTTACGTAAATGAAATAATTCTAACATTTTATTAGGAATATGTCAAAATTAATTTGACTTCGCTGAGGAAATCAGATATACTTATAAGTTGAGTCTTGAAAAAATTGGAGAAAACGATGGCAATTATTTACTTAGAAGAGTTGGGAAAACATGTGTCAAATAAATACTTGGCAGTTAACGTTATTGCCAAACGGGCTCGTTCATTAAATGATGAACTTCTCGGAGCCGGTTTATCTAAAAAGCAGAAACCTGTATCTGTTGCGACTGAAGAGTTGGCTTCAGGTCAACTGGTATATAAAAAAGTTGATCCAACAACTTCGGAATCCGAGACTGAATCTGATGATGCAGAAGATAAAGATGAACAGATTGCAGAACTCTTTGGTGAAAGTTTAGCCGAAGACAGTGCTGCTGATTCTGATGACGAAGTGGAAGTTGATGCAGAACTCTTTAGTGAAAGTTTAGCCGAAGACAGTGCTGCTGATTCTGATGACGAAGTGGAAGTTGATGCAGAACTCTTTGGTGAAAGTTTAGCCGAAGACAGTGCTGCTGATTCTGATGATGAAGTGGATGCTGAAGACAGTGGCACTGATAATGAAGATTAAGAAATAATGCTTAGAGCATTCAGTTTGAATTTTCTCATCATTTTAGACAGTGTCGTGGCCGGTGAATTAATGTCAAATGCGCGTCCCGCATTTGATGGGTTGCCCCTCACAGTAAAAACTGTAGACAGAAGATAGAAACTATAAAAGAATTGAATAGTTTGATGAAAAAAGGAGATTTTCTTGACAGACGCTCTTAAAATGTATATACTTTAAGAGTTGAAGAGAGTAATTGTTGCGTGCTGACGTGGCTCAATGGTAGAGCAAGTGATTTGTAATCACTAGGTTGGAGGTTCGATTCCTCTCGTCAGCTTCCCATTAGGGGGTGTGCTTGAGCGGTCAAAAAGGGCAGACTGTAAATCTGTTGGCAATGCCTACGGCGGTTCGAATCCGTCCGCCCCCATTCGGTTTATGCGGGAGTAGCTCAGCTGGTAGAGCATTGGCCTTCCAAGCCATGCGTCGCGGGTTCGAATCCCGTCTCCCGCTTGTGACACACTCTGATTTGCCGACGTAGCTCAGTCGGTAGAGCGCGTCCTTGGTAAGGACGAGGTCACCGGTTCAATCCCGGTCGTCGGCTCCAGTTATACACAAAGGTGGAAAATTATGCCCAGAGACATTGTAACATTAGCATGTGATGCCTGCAAACAACGGAATTATACAACAACGCGGAATCGACAAAAACAGCAGGACAGGTTAGAGCGAAAAAAATATTGTCGTTTCTGCCGGAAACATACGCAGCATAAGGAGACTCGGTAGACTTTATGTCCACAGGCCAGTAGCTCGAACTGGTAGAGCGCCGGTCTCCAAAACCGGATGTTGGGGGTTCGAATCCCTCCTGGCCTGCCTTTTATCATGATAGCACGGATTAAAAATTACATTCAGAATATTCTCTTAGAATGGCAAAAAGTATCTAAACCTGACATGGAACAGGTACGTGGTAGTACAGTCGTCGTTTTGATTGCCTCTGGAATTTTGGGGGCTTTCATCTGGCTTGTTGATGGTAGTTCAGCGCAACCTACGTGGCAGTGGCCTGCTGAATTGATTCTCGTTGCAATTCCTATCGTTGTGTTTTTCCTTGGTAAAGGCTTAGAAAACCGACGGATACTTGCAACTGCTATAGCATGTATTCCTTTAGTTGTGGTCCTTGTTAGTCAATACATTATTATGCCTGATGATCCGCTTAAAGGATTCGGGATGTCCTTTTTAAGGAATATATTTCTTCGTTAATTTATAACGAGACTTCATAAAAAATTAGTGAAGTTTCTTGGTAAACTTCTACATTTGTTTCGCGCTTATTAATTTACCTTTGTCAAAAATATTTGATTAAGTGCTAGCGAATTGGCAAAGTTTTACTTACGCATATTTTTAAGTAATGGAAATTGATCATGACAGGTTACTGGTATATTGTTCAGGTCTACACTGGACACGAAAAGAAAATTCAGTCTAATCTTGAAAGACGCCTTGCGTCCGATTCGGATGCTGATAAGGAACTACAGGACGAAATTTTACAAGTTAACGTTCCTATCTCCACTACCGTAAAGAATGAGGACGGCAAACGCAAGGTGAGAAGCAGTCCTACTTATCCAGGTTATGTTCTTATCAATTCTCAGCATGAAATTGGTCCACATGTGGAAAATTCGATTGGCCAGAAAAGTTGGGCTTTTGTTCAGGAAACCCCCGGGGTGATGCAATTCCTTGGAAATGCAAATCCCATTCCTCTCAGTACGGAAGATGTAGAACGGATGTTGGAAAGTTCAACTGTTGAGGAACAAGAACCGGTACCAGAGGTTACATATTCTGTTGGTGATAAAGTTCGCGTTATTGAAGGGCCTTTTAGTTCCTTTACCGCTGAAATTCTTGGAATAGATATGCAACGACAACGATTAAGTCTCTCAATTACAATCTTCGGACGTTCAACACCGCTTGAATTAGGGTTCCTTGGGGTTGAAAGGCTATAAAATTTATGGTGTGAATTATAAAAATAAATAGACGCTTTTATCCCCCGGTAGGCGAGGTTTCCTAACCTCGCTGTTGATAGAGTGTCCAAGTTCTTCTAAAATCTACTATAGTAAAGATACGGAGATGTTAACAAAATGGCAAAAAAAGTGGCAGGTGAAGTCAAACTTCAGTTAGTATCAGGGCAGGCTACTCCACAACCGCCAGTAGGTCCTAGTCTTGCTCCTTATGCGATTAACCTGCAGGAATTTATAAAAACCTTCAACGCGCAGACTCAGCAACAAAGCGGCATGGTTGTCACCACTATTATTACATGTTATAGTGACCGATCCTTTACATTCACAGTGAAGTCTCCACCTGCAGCTGTCTTGCTTAAATCGGCGGCGAAAATTGCTAAAGGGTCTGGAGAACCGAATCGGAATAAGGTAGCCACTGTCAGCAAGGATCAGATACGTGAGATTGCTGAAACGAAATTACCTGACCTCAACACCAAGGATATAGAAGCAGCAATTCGAATGGTTGAAGGTACAGCGCGAAGTATGGGATTAAATATCAACTAAAAACTAAGTTAACTCATTTTAGAAAATTTTTGGATAGTGCTATAGATTTTGATGCAAAATTTCAGATGAGTAAGATTGATGTTATAAAACTTGGAGAGTAAAATGGCGAAAAAAGGAAAACGTTATCGCGATATTCAGCAGCATGTTGATAGATTAAATCAGTACACTGTTGACGAAGCTATTTCCATTTTGAAAAAAACGGGTTCAGCGAAGTTCGATGAAACAGTAGATTTAGCTTCCCGCCTCGGTATAGATGCTCGTATCGCTGAACAGAATATCCGTGGCACAGTTGCACTTCCGCACGGCACTGGAAAATCTGTTCGTGTTGCTGTGTTTGCTGAAGGTGACAAGGCACAAGAAGCTGAGGCAGCTGGGGCAGACGTTGTCGGAACTGATGACTTAGTTGATAAAATCGTTGACGGTTGGCTTGATTTTGACGCAACAATCGCAACACCGGATTTAATGCGCAGCATCATGCCGAAGTTAGGAAGGATACTCGGACCGCGGGGCTTAATGCCTAACCCGAAAGCTGGCACCGTGACAATGGATATCGCAGAAACACTACAGAACATTAAAGCGGGACAGATTGAATACCGTGTTGAGCGAGATTCTGGTATTGTGCATGTGCCGATAGGAAAAACTTCGTTTGAAGAGGCACAACTTAAGGACAACCTTAACACTGTCATGGATGCGCTCGTGAAGGCACGTCCAGCGTCTGCAAAAGGGCGTTATCTCAGAAGTGTTGCGATCTCTTCAACGATGGGCGTAGGCATCCGAATTGATCCCCAACAATTTCTATAATCCATAAAATCGGACATATTGTGGAATACCGATTTTACAAAGTGAACGGAACATAATTATCAGATACTAAACGACAAATTCCGCAAAACAGAATAGAGTTGTAGAAAGTAGGGGCTTTTGGCTTAATTACCTACCGAGACTCGGATAAGGTTGAAAAACACTTCGTGCTTATGCACCGAAGCAAATTTTTGACTGCCGTAGTTAGGTCAAGCCTCCAGATTTCTGGGGGTTTTTCTATTTCTGGGCGGAGTGGTTAATATGTGAAAGGAGCTAACCTATGCCGAATGAAGCAAATATTCAGCAGGTTGGACAAATTCGTGAACTTTTTGAAAGTTCGGATGTAATTCTTTTAGCAGATTTTCAGGGACTCACCGTTGCTGAAGTAAACGAATTGCGTCAGCAGTTACGTGAGGCGAATGTTCAATATAAAGTCTGCAAGAATACATTAATTAACGTTGTTGCGCAAGAACGAGAGATCGAAGGAATTGCGCCATATTTAAAAGGTAACACTGCTCTTGCGGCAAGCGATGACCCTGCTACCTCCAGTAAAATCCTCTTTGAGTTTAGCGAAGAGCATGAGAGCTTAAAGATTAAAGGTGGTGTGCTTGGAAAACAGGTCATTGACGCGAACGGTGTTAAAGCGCTGCAGAAGATGCCTTCCAAAGAGATTTTGATTGGTCAGGCTATTGGGGGTATCAGTGCGCCGCTGTCCGGGCTTGTCGGCGTTTTGAATAATGGGTCGCCGATGCCGCGGTTTGTTAACGTACTGAGTAGGACAATTGGTCAAGTGACATCTGTTCTAACACAGATTAGTGAACAGAAGAAAGCAGCCGAATAGGCATAACTTTTATTATCATAAGAAAGGATTGTAAAAATGGCAAATATAGAAAAATTGATTGATGAAATTAGTGAGATGACTGTTCTGGAACTCTCCGAGTTGGTAAAAGCATTGGAAGATAAATTTGGTGTGAGTGCTTCAGCAATGCCCGCAGTGGCAGTAGCGGGAGCGGTTCCAGCGGCAGGTGCAGCAGAAGCTGAAGCTGAGGAAGCTGCAGAAAAAACCGAATTTGATGTCCAGATTAAAGAGATCGGTGGACAGAAAATTCCTCTTATTAAAGAAGTTCGCTCCATTACAGGGCTCGGTTTGAAGGAAGCGAAAGAAAAGGTTGAATCAGCACCAGTTGTTATCCAAGAAGGTATCAGCAAAGAAGATGCTGAAAAAAGCAAAGAACAACTTGAAGCCGTTGGCGCAGTTGTTGAAATTATCTAACCTAAGTTAACGTGAGTTAGACATAAAGGTTAGAGAAGTTGACATAATATTATGTTTATCACAGATTTGATGATGGATATCACATATAGCACTCCAGCGGAGTGCTATATGTGATATCTTATATACCGCTCCGCTGGAGCAAAGGCTGCGTTGGTACTGTCTTTCGTTCAATTGAATCCCCGTGATGAACCAATTTCTTATTCTTATATCGGACTCACGTTAAGTTATTGCCTTCATATCGTTGAGGCATACTTAACAAAGTAAACGGACGCTAACCCCATTATGGTGTTAAACTATAATGGGGTTTCTCTTACAAACAGATGTTTAGTATCGCAGAAATTTTTTATCTCGTTTTCAGTCAACTCGCGGTAGGCGGGTTTGTGACTATGCTCCTTATTCCAAAGGGATTGGTTGGTGCGAACTTTTATCGCCTGATGGGCGGCATCTATCTGCTTGTGAGCGGCTTAGCCCGTTGTGCAAATTTATACCTGAAAGAGCAGCCTATCACTTTTTCCACTTTTTTCGGATTTTGGCAAGATACTGAGGCCATTCTGGTAATCGGTTTTGTTCTACTCATTTTTGCCTATACACTGAGTTGGTGGTTCAAATCGTCTATTTTCACCGATATACTATTCTTTTTAGGAATACTCTGTGGTAGCGTTTGGATATTTTTCAGCGCGTTCGCCTATTTTGAAGTAATCCAATTTCCCGGCGGGAAATTTCTATTAATTTTTCAATTCCTTGTAGCGTCATTGCTACTTGGAACAGTTCATACTGGCATGTGGTTTGGACATTGGTATCTTGTAACCCCGGAATTACCTGTCCATTATCTAAGACGGTTCAACACTGCTCTGTTGTGTACGCTTTTTATAATAATCTCTCTTTTCTGTATAAATATGTTTTTTAGGTCGCAAGCAGAAGATGTTGTGCCATTTAATTTTCATTATCAACTCATCTTTTGGATGCGGTTAGGAATTGGGTTTGGTGGCACACTACTTCTTTACTTTATTTCTTGGGATTGTTTGCGTCCAAAATCTGTTGCGAAGGATGAAGTTGGGGCAACGCGGGCAGCAACAGGTTTCCTTTTTATTGCAATAATTACTGCATTTTTGGGTGAGTTCTGTAGTCGATATCTGTTTTTATCTATGCGGTTTATTTTTTAAAAAGCTGGATTTAATAATCGGATATTGTAGGGCGTTGGCACTGCGAATGCCACACGCGCATTCAGCGTTGATTTGGCCCCTACAATAAGAGAAAAACTTTATACACCCATCGATGCTATTCTGGAACTGTGAGGATAAATTTCAGTGTTTGGAGGAAAGCACCTACGGTGCGATGTGAGAGATAGAACAATGTTGTCCCTAACTAAAATAGGTTTCTAACTTTGCACGTGCGTTTGAAACACCTCTAATAATTGGTTGGGGTGTATCCGCCTTCAATCCTAAATAGATGATCATGATCTCCTCATCGTAGCCGACACGTTCTATTTCCTTACAAATGGCAGGAAAATCCATCTCTGGTGCCCAGAACGGCTTGCTCCCCGTCCTTGAATCCACACCACAGTTGAAATAGACGCTATTTAGCCGTTCTGATAAAGCTTGTAAGGCGACAACTGGGTTGTCCCCAGCGCGATGAAAATGATACGGACTGTAGTAAAAGCCGAAGTTATCAGAGGGAATTGCATTAAAGATTTGCTGTGTACGTTCAAGGTTGTAAGCCAAACTCCCTTCGTGTGCATAGAGGGCGAGAGCCAGATTGCGAGCCTGTGCTTCTGCGGTGGCTGTTTTAAGATGCGCAATAATCGTATCGATCTCGCGAGCAGTGGCGTTTTCATTTCCTCCACTCGCGATGCTAACTATTGGAATGGAGAGCCTTTGTGCCGTGTTAAGAATCGAGATTTGTGTCTCAAGTCCATCTGGCGCGTCAATCCGGACCGTGCTCAGCAGAGATTTGAAATGGAGTCCAGTTTCTTCTCGGAGAACGGCGATCAATTTGGGGTCTACATCCGAAAAATGGGGTTGGGCGAGTTCAATAGCAGAAACCCCTCTCTTGGATAATTCGCCGACAAACTCGGTCAAAGAAAAAGCGGAGAATGGGAGGGTGCTTGCACAATAGGTTTTCATGATTTTACCCTGATTAGAATTTATAGTCCAACTTAAAAATATGTGAACACTCTCCTGGTAGGTGCGGTTTCCTAACCAATGCAGAATACCACACGCGTATTCTGCTGGAACTTCCTCCAAAATTACCGAATTAATAAATTAATCTTCATGGAAACGCGCCTATCCGTATGCTGAAGAGGACCTAACGCGCGCTTAGAAAACGCGCCTACCAGGGGTGTGGGCCGCTAAATTGACGCATAAGGGTTTCGCTGCGCTCTATCAATTACTTGCCCATTCCTTTTAGTGCTTTCAGGCAACGCTCCACAGCTTCTAATGGTGGGTAGGCATCACTTTCATATTCTACGATATACCATTCCGTGCCGCCGGTTGTTTCGCAGACCCGGAAAATCTCTGACCACGGCACGCTGTCCTCACCAATAATAGGGCGAAAACCGGCATGCCCATCTTCTTCACTATCAGATATGGTATAAGGTTTAAGATGCACCGTACCAGCACGACCAGGATATTTCTCCAAAATGGCAACAAGATCGGCACCTCCATTGAGAGCATTCCCCATATCCAGCTGCATCACAACACCATCGTTTGTGTTACCGAAGAAGGTATCCCACTGAATTTCACCATCCATAGGTGAAAACTCAACGTGATGGTTATGATAGCCTGTTACCATGCCGTGCGGTTCCAGTTTGTCAGCGAGGTCATTGAAGAAATCTGCTAATTTCAACCAATCTGCCCGCGATTGACGCAGTTCCCCAGGGATCCCCGGAATGATAACATAACGATTTTCAAGAACCTTATTGAATTCAATCGTGTCAGCCAGGGTGTCTTTTTGGACGAGGTTGAACGGCGTGTGCCATCCACAACAAACTAACCCGAATTCGTCAAGGTAACCTTTCAATTCTTCCGCGGAATGTCGTGGGGGACCTGCGAATTCTACGCCTTCGTATCCCATTTCTGCGACCGCCTTTATTGTGCCGCGCGCATCTTCTGCTAACTCATTGCGGACAGAAAATAACTCTAAACCTATTGGTACTCTTGCCATAATTTTTCCTTTCATCTATTTGTGACAGAGAATGCTCTGTCTTAAAATGTATTAACCCATAAAAGTTGTAGGTGCTGTGTCTTTTGATTTAAGAACACCTATCGTGCAGTATAATTAGACGTGAGGGGACACGATTTGTGACGTTTTGTCAGTGCCATCCGTGCTGAACCGTGAATCCGATGCGGGAATCTTAAACCCTTCCGTGTGAACACGGTCGACTGGAAATTTCTCATCAAGATAGATACTACCGATGGCACGGGCACATTCCATCAACCTTCGAGACAAAACTCTCCTGTACTACCCACGGCCCCTGCACCATAGACACTCACGCTGACATCCTATCATACTCGCGATTTGTTCACATTCGCATAAACTGATTAAGCTTCTAAATTACCAATTGTTTCAGTCCAGAAAATATTACACTTTGTATTGGGCAACCATACCACTATCCCAATCGCAATCTAAACAGAACATCTCCGCTGGACCTAAATACTGGATATTTTTGCCTCCACATGTTGGGCATTCAGTGACTTTTTGTGTCGTTTCCGGGTTTTCCGATTGCTGAAAAATGTTAAGATGGTAAATCTTCATCATTCCTGAGTAACGGTGTCCGAGTGGGCATCTAATTAGATTAGTTTCTTCGTTCTCAAAACGTTCAATCAATTCGCGGAGAAACTTCAGCGGATGGTGACAAATTGGACACGGATTCGGCACCAATTCCTTCACAACGATAATATCTGTATCTTCCGACTGAACTGAGACAGGTAATGCAAGTTGATGCTCAATCCTCAAAGCGCCATCGCTTTCTGCTTCCGATGTTTCAAGGAGTTCAGCTAATACTTCTGCGTAGTTTTCGGGACTTAACACAACAGCAGTCGGTACCATTGTTCCTCCTTTTAAACTTGAGATAAGTCTGTAAATGCGTTCTAAAATGGTCTGGTACCTCCTAATACAAAAATTAATATGGCTTACACCGAATTAACTCAATTCTTCTCGATAGGCGCTGAATCATTTTGTAAGTAGTAACTTAGGTTATTTAAAATTCCGTATTAGTTTTCGGATGGAGTATTTGACAACAACTCCTCACGACTAAGTGCTAACGTGGATGTGCTTCGCTGGGAGCGGTATGTATCAGCAGATTGACTTCGCATGATAATAAGGTCGTTTCCATCCCGTTCAATCCTATCACCAGCCACAAGGGCAGTCTCCAATTTTCTCATACTGGTTAAGAAATTAATTATTATTCGTCCGGGTTCAAGCAAATTGATCACCCAGCCATTATCTGTTTTAACACGGTTAAATCGTAGCGGAATATCAATGGATTGTATCTGGTTGACATTAACAACAAATCCGCTTCCTACAGTATTTTGATCTGTATTTTCATCAATTTCGTTCATACCATTTTCGTCTGCCATTTTAGTTTTCCTTTATAAAAATAGATTTATTATTGTATTCTACCGAAAGATACAAATGTTTGTCAACCTCAAATTCAATAGTAACAGAGATGTTGCCTTCTTCAAAACGCTATGCTTCTGAGTTACTCACAAAAAATCTATTGACAGTGACCACGGTGGCAGGATATAATTTGAACAGATTATATTGAGAAAGCATACACAGCATGCAGTTCACATATTATTGGCCGGTGTGGGCGGTTATAATTGGCATAATCGTCGCAGCTGGTTTTACATTATATGGGTATCTCAGGGTAGGGCAGCCATTACGCCGTTTACTCCGTTATTCACTTATTGTATTGCGATTTTTAGTCGTTGCAATTTTACTGTGTTGTCTATTAGCACCCGTAATTATAGAAAAAAAAGACATTACCCCTATTTCCCATCTTTCTATTCTGGTTGATACCTCGCGGAGTATGCAATTAAAAGACAATCACGCTGGTAAAGCCGAAACTTCCCGTATGAGTCAGGTGAATCAACTGCTGTTCGACGAATCAAGCCAATTTTTAGAAACATTGGAAGGTGAATACCAAGTTCATCTTTACCGTTTTGATTCTGCTCTCTATGAAGGAACAAGCGAAACTCAAAATTCTGAACCGGAAGGCACACTTACAGATATTGCATCAGCTATCCGTGAAACTGCCCAGGCATGGCGAGGACAACCGAACGCAGGCATCGTGCTGCTAACTGATGGGGCGCATAATGCCTCCATGTTATCAGTAGAAGATATTGCCGCTTTGAGGACACCAATTTATGCTATCGGCGTTGGTTCACCGCAGCCACCAAAAGATATACAAATCCAAAACGTTGATGTTTTGCCTATTGCCTATACGGGACACGAAACTGTCGTCCGTGTAGCTGTGGCGCAGACGGGATATGCAACGGAATCAATTCGCGTTTCGCTTCGCGAATCCGGCACCAATCGTCTCGTTGATGCTGCAATGCTTACTTTTCCTCAAGATAGTGCTGAGCAATCGGTTACTTTGAATGGACAACGGATTACGAAAGGGACGCAACATGTTGTTGAACTAAAATTGACTCCTGAAACCGAGGGTAATTTTCGGTATAAGGTGATGCTCCCGCCCCTTGAAGGTGAACTAACAAATGCTAATAATGAAAAAACGTTCACTTTAAAAGTCGTAAAAGCAAAGCTCAATGTTTTTTATTTAGAAGGCAGACCACGATGGGAATATGCATTTCTCAAACGCACTTTGGAACGCGACCCAAATATTGAAGCAACTTTTGCCGTTTTGACGAAAAAAGCAAGATCAGACTCAATTCTTGCACGCAGCGATGGATATTATCCACAGAACCGCGATGCGCAGCCTTTGCAGTTTCCTAAGACTCGTGAACAACTCTTCAAATATGATGTGTTGATTTTAGGAGACCTATCTGCTGAACATCTCACTGTGGGACAACAACAAGCAATTGTTGACTTTGTGGAACAGCGCGGGAAAGCGGTCATTTTTCTCCCTTCGCGCAACGCATTAGGCATAAACGGATTTAGAGATACTAAACTCGCGAGGGTCCTACCTATTCAAATTCCACTTAATGGGTGTCAGGCACAGGAGGCAGAATTTTCACTTGATCTTACACAAGCTGGCAGGTTTCATCCGATGCTACAGCTTACTGACAATTTAGAACGCAATACCGAAATTTGGCAGAATCTTCCTGCACTTTCCCGCGTATTTCGAGGTTTTCAACTGCGAGCGGGAGCAACAACACTTATAAAAAAACAGAATGGAGAACCAATACTAATTTTTCAGCGAGTTGGACTGGGAAAAAGTCTTCTCTTAACTGCTGAAGGTGTATGGAATTGGGACTTTGGTGTTAACGCTTTTAAAGGCACTACTTATCAAACAACATACCCTCGTTTTTGGGCACAAGTGCTTCGTTGGATGTCGCAGCAATCCGATGAAAATCGGATATATATCACAACCGCATCACCGACGTATGCCCAAGGCGAAACTGTCCAGATAAATGTTAGGGCATACTCTCATACCTTGCAGCCTGAAGATAATGCTGAAATTCAATTATCCGTAACATCGCCAAATGGTTCTACATTTCCGCTTAAAACGCGCACTCAGGCTACAGAAAATCAAACTACTAATATAGGCGCTTATTTTGCTCAGTTGAAGGTAGAAGAAAAAGGAATTTATAAGATTCATGCTGTCGGCATAGCAGGCAATATACCTTTGGGAGAAGACGAAATTGATGTCTTCGTACACCCTCAACTACTTGAATTGGAGGCACCACAACTCAACGAAACACTGCTCAAGGAGCTAACAGAGCAGACCGGCGGGGCATATCTTACTATGGAGAACGCTCACAGGCTTCCTGACAAAATTAACAATGTGCAAAACCCTGTCTTTGTAGATACTGAACGCGATTTATGGGCACATCCGCTCATCCTTATTTCAGTTGTGGGATTGTTAGGCACTGAATGGTTGATACGGAAACGCATCGGACTTGTATAAGACCTTATTTTTCGGTTTATGGCGTTTGTAGGTCGGGTAGAACATTGCAAACCCATAAGTGTCAATTTAAGAATGCAGAATACGTTACATTGCGCGGTAGGAGCGGTTTGGAAACCGCTCCGTATCAGCACGGAAAAACTAAAACTATGACTAATAGTGTTTGGTATGAGTCCGATGCGGTTGGGAAACCGATCCTACCGGGGTTGGTGTTCGCTAAGTTTACTGTTATGTTAGAGCGGAAGCGAAACCCAACAAAACAACTATAATTGAGAGAATCCGCTTATGTCTATTTTTGAAAAAAATTGGAAACTATTGAGAGTAAATAATTCAAAACTACAAATTTTTGTATATTGTTGCCTACTATTTTGCATCGCAATTAGTCCACAAGAAGCAGGTGAGCTTTTTACAATCGCGCAAATTCAGTACGGTGGCGGTGGCGATTGGTACGGTGATCCTTCTACTATCAGCAATTGGTTGCGCCTACTCCGGGAACGGACAGAGATTGAAACGGCAGATGATCGCGTAATTCTCAAGTTAACCGACCATACACTTTATCAATATCCGATGCTCTATCTCGTAGGACATGGAAATATTCGTCTCACAGAACAGGAGGTTTTAGCACTACGACAATATCTCACAAACGGAGGTTTTCTCTTTGTCAATGATGATTACGGATTAGACAAAAGTTTTCGCCGTGAAATAAGTCGAGTTTTTCCGAAGCAGGAACTTCAACCAATACCCAATTCACATCCGATATATCACTGTTTTTACGATCTACCGGGACTCCCAAAAATCCATGAACACGATTCAGAACCAGCACAGGGTTTTGGTATTTTTCATGATGGGCGAATGGTGCTTTTTTACGCTTATAGCGCTGATATTGGCGACGGTTTAGAAGACGCAAGGGTACATCCTGATGATACACCTGAGGTTCGGGAACTTGCCGCAAAGATGGCTGTAAACATAGCAGTGTATGTCCTAACCCATTGAGTGTATCTTAACATTTGAAAGGAGTTTATAATATGGATCGCATCGTCAAATATCTAATTATTATTATTATTATTCTCATTTCATCAGTCCCGTAGGGACGATATGTTTATAGCAGCACATCAATATAAATATGCCGTCCCTACGGGACTAAAGAGCATGTCGGCAACGTTTTTCTATAAACATTGCGTCCCTACGGGACTAAAGAAATTACCGAATCTATTTTTTTATCTCATAAAGTTTGTGCTACTATGTGGTAACTTATGCTATACTTAACTCGGAATCAAATATCAAACTCACGTTAGCGTAAAGTTTTCTATCCTCTACAATAAGGAAATCAGCATGTCAAATCAAAACATCAATCAGATATATCAATCTATCATCTCTAAACTAAATGCTGTACGCAGAACGTGGCGATGGCTCATTTTATCCGAAAGTTTCCTCAAATGGCTCGGCACACTTGCTTATGTAATGACAGCAGTGCTTCTCTGTTTTCAGTTACCGCTCCACCATATCTTACGTAGCGGCATTGTTGTTCTTTCTATAGGCGTTGCTATTTATATTACAATTCAGATGCTTATTCGCCCACTATTACGCAAATTACCTCATTCGACGGTGGCCGCTTATCTTGAGAAAGCATATCCAAATATCGAAAACAGGATACTCAGTACTGTCCAACTCAAACCGACTTTAGAAAATAATAGATTGGGGTACGCACCAGAATTTGTTGAGCATCTGATTTCTCAAACGCAACACGATGTTGAGAAGATTGAGTCGAAAAAGATATTTCAGAACGAATTCAATAAAATAAAGCGGCATGCGGGAATTGCTGTTGTTGCTTTAGGACTTTTGACGCTTACTAATTTTTTCTTACCTTCTGCGTTACAAGGTTTTACCCAAACATTCGAGACTTTACCGAAAACACCGATGGAAGGGTTTACAGCCCAGATTGAGGAAGTGCAACCGGGAAATATCCAAATTAAGCGAGCTGAAGATGTTACCATTGCAGCAAAAGTCAGCGGACACCTTGAAGCACCAGTTTATGTTTATTATCGTTTGGCACAAACGGATAGTGAGACAAAAAACGAAAGTAATGTGCAGGAATCTCTAAATACAGACCAAAACGTAATAAATGATGAAAATCAATTACCGCATTTATCTGATACTGAAACATGGCAATCTTTACTGATGAATCGTGAGCTTACTGACATTCCCTATAGTGCTACAATTGAAAACATTGACCGATCACTGCAATACTATATTTCAACTAAAGACATTGCATCTGATCTTTATCAGATTACGGTCCGCCATGAACCGATTGTCAAAATATTTCAACTTCAACTCAACTATCCAGCATACACACAACTACCTTCCCAAACGCTTGAAGCAAACACAGGTGATGCCGAAGTTCTGTATGGTACAGAAGTCGTCCTTACTGGAGAAAGCAATAAGCCGCTTACAGAAGCACATCTGATTTTTGAAGAAGCTGATCTGGTCAAGCTGGAAGTGGAATCGGAAACTGAAATAAAAGGAAGCTTTATAGCAAAACAGGCAGGAACTTACCACATTCATATCCAAGATACGGAGGGTTTGACAAATACTGCCCCACTTACATATACGCTCAACGTTTTCAAAGATGCTGCCCCTCAAGTAGAGATTGTTGAACCCGGCAAAGACCTTGTTTTAGATGACGATATGCTCGTCAAACTCAAAGTTGAAGCGGCTGATGATTACGGTATTCAGGCACTTCAATTGGTACATCACATTCAAAAAGAGAATGCTGATGACGTTACTGTCACGCTAAAACAGGTTCCGACATCTACTTCACCACCGCAAAAATCGCATTTTCTCACATATACTTGGGATATTGACCCAATCGGACTATTTCCAGGGGAAGCGCTCTCTTATTATATGCAGGCAATTGACACCGACAATGTTTCTGGTCCCAATATCGGTAAATCGCGCACGTATACACTTCGTTTTCCGACACTTGACGAATTATATGATGAACTTGCTGCAGAACAAGAGACAGAACAACTTAGCCTTGATGAGATATTTGATGAACAGACAGAGGCTACCGCTATGGTAGACCAACTTTTGGAGAAAATCCGTAAATTCAAAGAACTTACGCTTTCAGACAAGAAACTGATGCAGCAGGTTGTTGAATCTCAAAAAGAGATTGAGCGAAAGGCAAATGAACTCATCACTGAAATGGAACAGACAACGTCTGACATGGAGAAAAACCAACTTTTTGAACCTGAAACTATCCAAAAATACCAAGAACTGCAAGAGTTGATGAAGGAAGCACTATCTGAAGAGCATCAGGAACTCTTGAAAAAATTGAGTGAAGCATTAGCAAAGCAGCAATTGACCGAACAAGAAGATGCTATGGCGCAAGCTAATTTTAATCAGCAACAGTTCCAGCAGTATCTTGAACGAATGAAATCGCTCTATGAACAGCTGATAATGCAACAGAAACTTGAAGCAGCTGCAAAACAGGCTCAAGAACTCGCGGAACAGCAAAAGCAGCTGATGGATTCATTAGATACATCTGTGTCAGAAAAAACAGCAGACTCATCAAAATCAGAACTGAATGATGCAGCACTAAAGGAAGATCGGATTACGCAAGAATCTGACAAACTCAGTGAAAAATTGGATACACTCGGTAACGAAATGTCTGATATTGCAAAATCTCAAGAAAATGCTGCCCCACAAATTCAAAAAGTCGCTGATGAAGTCAAACGTCTGAACCAATATGCACAGAGTGAGCAGCTCTCCGAAAATCTGCAAAGTACCAGTGAAAGTCTGCGAAATGCCCAGAAACAGGATGCACAACAAACGGGTAGACAAGCGGAACAAACCTTAACAGAATTAGCGCAAGGTTTAGATAACGCATTGGAATTTATGGAAGGTGCAAACGCTGACCGAGCATTAGCTGCGATGCGAGAGGCAGTTAAAAGCAGTCTGTATCTTTCACATCTGCATGAGAAGGTTATCAATCAAACAAACAAGTTGGTTATTACAAATGTGGATGACTACATCGTGAGTGAAATTCAGCAACTGCAACAACTCGCCGCTGACGAACTTAGTGCTGCCAAAGGTATATCTATGCTTGCCAATAAGCTTTGGGAACTCGGGAAGCAGCAGATGGAGATAGATCCGAAGATTGTATGGCGATTGAATGCTTCAAGCGATGCGCTCAACCGTGCTGCCCGTGCACTGGAAGATAGACAAACAAATCTGGCACTTCCTATTCAAAGAACAGGACTTGCTGAAATCAATCAGGCGATTTTTGATCTACTTAATGCTATGGAACAGATGAGTCAACAGATGGGATCAAGTGGACTACAAGATATGTTGGAACAGCTGCAACAGCTTGCGCAAAGCCAAGAACAGTTGAATGAAATGGCACAAAACCTCAGCCAGCAGATGCGAGAACAGGGACAAACTCCCAGCTTACAACAAAGGCTCGAAAGGCTTGCTGCACAACAACAACTCATCCGTGAGGCAACAGAAAGACTCTCAGAAATTGCTGAAAACGCTGCGGAGATGCTCGGTAGCTTACAAAATGTTGCTGAAGAGATGACAGAAGTTGAAAAAAAACTTGAGCAAGGTACACTCAATGAGCAAGTTGTTGAACAACAAAAACGCATTTTGACACGAATGCTTGACAGTTTAAAATCTTTACAGAAACGCGATGTCGGCAGAAAGCGGAAAGCGGAAGTGGCAAAAAAATCTGCTGCTCCACCGCAGGATGTACCACCACTTCATCCGGATCTTTTGGAAATTGTCCGAAAGCTTGAAATCACACCAAATGCCAAAGAATTGGAAAACATACCCTTTCAATATCGTGAACAACTTCGCCAGTATTTTAAAGCACTTTCAGAAAAAACAGTAGATGAATAAAACAAAATCATAATAGGAGTTCAAAGTGCGTATTATTTACAAAACCCTCTTATATTTATTTCTAATTTTCTTTTCTACAATCCCTGTTCGTGCCCTTACTGATACAGAAATAGAAGGACTCATTGGCAGGATGTCAATAGAAGAAAAGGTTGGGCAACTTCTCATCTTCGGAATAGGCGGTAGGCAAGTAGGCTCTGTTCCCAAAGCACATATCACCAAACGTTTTGTAGGTGGGCTCATCCTTTATGATAGGAATATCCGGGTCCCAGCACAGGTAGCAGCGTTAACAGTGGGACTGCAACAGGTCGCTCAGCAAACGCCCAATGCTATACCACTGTTCATTGCAATTGACCAAGAGGGAGGAACTGTAGCGCGATTACGTAAAGGAGCAACAGTTCTACCCGGTAATCTCGCTTTAGGTGCGACACGGTCTAAGGCGTTAGCAGCAAAAGCAGGAGAACTCACTGCTATTGAATTAGCAGCGGTAGGTGTAAACTTCAATTTCGCCCCAGTCATGGATATTAACACCAACCCAAACAATCCAGTTATCGGGGTGCGTTCTTACGGTGAATCGTCTGACCTCGTTTCTGAGTTAGGAACAGCCTATATTCGTGGTCTGCAACGGAACGGTGTACTTGCGACAGCCAAACACTTTCCTGGACACGGTGATACCAACGTCGATTCGCACAAAAAATTACCTATTGTTAGGCATGATAAAAAGCGAGTCAACACCGTTGAATTAGCACCATTCCGTGCTGCGATAAAGGCAAATGTAGCGGCTATTATGTCAGCGCATATTCTCTATCCCGCGCTTGACAATGAGATGCCAGCAACGCTTTCATACCCAATACTCACAAGATATCTCCGCCAGCTGCTCGGCTATAACGGTCTCATTATTACCGATGACCTTGAAATGAAAGCGATTGATGACCAATACGAAATAGGTGAAGCGGCCGTCTTATCAATTCAAGCTGGGGCAGACATGGTGATAGTCGCGTCGACCCTGAAAAAACAACAACGTGTCTATAATGCCCTCCGCCAAGCAGTACGAAATCGCAGAATCTCTGAAATACGTCTCAACGAATCTGTGCTCCGCATCTTAAAAAGTAAAAATGCTTACGGTATTTTCGAGAAACCGATAAACCCTATAGAGAACCCAAATGCTATAAACTCGCCTCTTTCTGTTGTGGGAAGCAGCGCACACAGAGAAATCGCACAAACTATTGCAACACGGGCAATAACCCTCGTCAAAAACACAAAGGGTTTACTTCCGCTAAGTGAAGAACCGCAAGAACCTGTTTTACTCATTAGTCCATCACGGGACTTTTCAAATACTTTCCTCAAAGCACATACAGACCTTACCCATATCACACCTGTATTTATTCCGGCTCAAGTGGACGCGGAACTGTTAGCTCCGCAACTGTTAATAACAAAACCTTCGGTCATCGTAGCGGGAATTGTCAATGCGCAGCAAGCCGACCTTATTCACCTATTGAGCCAAAAAACCGATGTTCCAATTATCGTAATTTCGCTTAAATCACCCTATCTATTTAGTAGATGCCCAGATGTTGCTTGCGCTATCGCTGCCTACGATGGAAACTACTTCTCTATGGCCGCTGCAGTGGACGTGTTGTTGGGTAAAAGAGAGGCGATAGGAAAGTTGCCGGTTACAATTCCCTAAACTGTATATCCTATCCCTTCAATTTTCTGTGCTCTTACTTAGGGACGATTTTCAACTGCTTACACTCAATCTGTTGTTTTATAGTAAAATCCGTAATTGTTTGGGGTACTTGGCGTTGATTCACGGGACTAAAAAAGGTTTGACATATTCCGAATATGCCTAATACCAAATTAACCTGATTCGTCTTGTTTGCACGGGTGAGGAAAACCTCACCCGGACGGACAGTTCTTTGTTCCAAGTGCGGTTAGGAAACCGCACCTACCGACAAAATAAGATAAATCCCGTTAATTGGGTATAATAGGAAACTACCGAATTAATAAATTAAACTTCATTATAGTGAACTTTGAAAACAGTGATACACATTTTCTGTCCGAGCGATCTCCGAATCGCGACGCACCTCTCTGATAGTCGGGAATCGGAGTTCCCTCCTACAGATCAAAATGTCCAGTTAATTCTAAAGTTTACTATAGTTTGCGTTCTTTTGATACACAAACTAACAGTTTGCGGTACAAAGAGGTACCACACCCCAGCGCACATAAAGAAAAAGGCAGACACCCATAAAGGGTACCTGCCTTTTTGAGAGTTATGCCGTCTTACTCGGCACAACGGCGATTTCCATTCGGATCGGTGAGACACCTCGGCGACATGTGCGAAAGCGCCGTGCCGCTTATGGGGTCAGCGGCGAAGCGACATCTACGCCAGGTTTTATTGCAATT
>JAJDWA010000042.1 GCA_022825825.1 Candidatus Poribacteria bacterium | reverse complement strand
CACACGCATGGTAAGTCGGCGTGGACGGTGTTGACGGCGTGGACGGCGTGCTACTCCCCACAGAGACCGTATAACTCGGCTCAACAATGGAACCTGACGGCAGATACGTATATGCCGTAATCACATAATCACCAGACGCATTGCTGGGGAAGGTATAACTGAACGTCGCACTCGTGCTGCTACCATCGCCCGATACGTACGAAACAGACGTACCAAAACCCGATTCACTCGGAGACTTCACATACCAATAAATACTGCTGTATGCCGATGGTAACGTCAGACTTGCTGTGTGGGTTCCACCAGCAGAAGCGGTATAACTGCCACCCGAAGGCGATAAACTCGCTGTGCCGCCACCAGCACTATGGTTACTTGCATTCGGACAGTTTGAACTGCCATCTATACATGAACTGCAAGTCGAGGATGTGTCTATAGAGTCACCGATACTCTGGCTATATTTGGTGGGACCATAAAAAGATTGAGACGGCGGGGTCGTATCCCCACGATGCTCTGAATTCGTATAGTACGGATAACCACTATTCTTGGCTTGATAGCTACTGGCATATTTCTTGCCATTATTATAACTATACATAGGTTCATAGTTGTGAACGCCTAACCGACTCTGTGAGGAAGGACAATCGCGATGCTGCGCACCGCAGGTACCCAGCTGCTTCGGTATCAAGCCAGAATAATACACGATATTACTATCGCAATACTTCACAGCATGCGTCTCCACTTGATCCGACTGGCACGTGTAATACGGCTGATTACACCCCAATACACTCGGATTCGGGTCTTTTTCGCCACCACAAATAACCTGGTGATCTTTCAACGCTTGATAGGGCGTATCATACGTCGCACTACACGATTTTGAAAGCAACGAATTCCCTTTACAATCCCAAGTGGGATACTCAGGATCCAGGGGCGGGTAATACGTATATTCGTGCAAGTACTTAATTATCTCGGAACCTGAAGTTGTTGGTAGTGCCTTCCAACGACCTAACACCAAAGTCGCCATGCGATGCATATCTGCCCACTGATCCAGTCCCCGATTAAATTTCGGTATATGTGCATTGGCCTCCTGACATGCTAAGGCAAACTTCTGCTCTCTATCAATCTTGCCCTGCAAGTCTATCAGTTCATTCACGACAGTTGTGAGTATCCCCGAATAATTTTGTGTCAGAACCTTTTCAGCTTCAGTAAGAACTTTTTTGGTCTTACCTTTCCAAGTCAAACCACCGTATGCCGCCGTACGGGTTGCCTCCCGCTTTCTTGTAAAAAACTCTTTTTCCATCCGAAGGTCTATGATGTTGTCTTTGCAACTGTTAGACCACTGGATAAGTGTCTCTACAGTGCCCTTAGATGGAGTCACATACATCGAGTCTCTTTCCAGCTGCTCATCAGTGGGTTTGTTCTCAAAAAAGAGGGTCCCATCACCCTCGGCAAAAACACCACTGCTGAACAGAACAAATAACACTGCAAGGATAGAGAGAAAAAGAAAATGTCGTCTTTTCATTGTTTCCCTCCTTCATTTGATGCCTTTTTAGGCGGTTTTGTGTCAATACGCATTGCTGGCAACTCTTCCGTTGCTGGACGACTCCAAGGCACCGGAAATTCCTTCCTATGTTCTCTCGTCTGCTCTGCTGATATTGCGGCTGCTCTATCCAGTTTTGCATCTATTATTTTATGCAGTATAGGAATCGTTGCGTTATACAACCGAGTTCCCGCATCAGGATCAGGATCAGTTTTGCGCAATTCATTAGATGCCTTTGTGTATAGTCTCGACAAATGCAGGAGTTCCTCTGGGTCCATCTCTTGCAATTCTGCCTCTGTCGGAAACTTTTCAGGGGTTTTATCTGGAAAATTCAATTTCCGCGCTGGTGTAAATACGATTTTCTCTGACTCAGGCGTTTGATGCGGTGCATCGCTTTGTGCCACAGGCACTTCGCACCAGTGGTCTCCGTGCCATTCCCATTCAAAACCCGCTTGGGCAGGACCGGGCGGTTTATTGCCCACGTCGGGTTCCTGGTTTTGATGCTTGTTACTATCTTCCAAAAGTTTTTCTGCTACGGCAGCATCTTTTTTCAGCCGCTGTATCTCTGCGTGTTGCACAGCGAACATGTAAGAGATGCCGGCAATCACGAGTACTATGAGGACACCAAGTCCCCAGGACATTCTTTTTGACATGTCAATCTCTCCTTTACTGTGTTGTCACTGTTTCCGTCTCATCCAGCGTGCAAGGCTGTCTCGGATTGGGACAAATCAGGTGCGGTTTCGGTACTTCTTTTTTCAGTGGACATTCGCGTTTGAATTGTTCTTCACAATCAGACGTGTCTATTTGCGTGGCATCTATTGTGCCAAACAGCAGCAAACCGCTTGTTATCATAAACGTAACAATAATAATTGAAATGAGAAGTGGGTTGTAGTACTGTCTCATCTTGTGCTCCTTTATTCATATTATGAAGCAGGTTAATTGTTTAGACAGGCCTACAAGGGCAGGTAAAAATGAGAAAGTTTTGCTATCCTTGTAGGGGTAGCTGGTCCCTATTATACATTGATTAAAACGGAATTTCCGTGATAAAATAGAAACCAGCGCTGTCGTAGACCTTCTGAATATACGGCAGTGCTCAGCATCGGCAGTGTGGAGTTGGATTTTACACTGTCGGTGCATTGGAAGCACCCCCTAAACGTTAAAAAATGCGTAGAATACGTAAATTTCTCAACGTTGCAAGCAATTATACAATATTGTACGGAAATTGTCAACAAAAAATAACGAAATTATGCATTTTTTTCGTAAAATTCCTCTGATAAGGGGTTAAATAGCTAAAATAACGATTTTTTCAGCAAATATGCCTATTCTTTATTCAATTTGCGTCTGTCCTGAGCTTAATCTTTGGACAGATTGTGCTATAGAAATGGCAGCACACACCGACACGGTGCCATAAGTTTGTGCAGATATGTGTTCCTTTCTATTTTTTGTGAGTAATGAATCCATCCATGACTCACAGAAAAGGATAAAAGGACAGCAAACGGACAGAAATTGTCCAAACTATCCTAAACCATTACATTCTAAATTGAACCTCCAACAAACCGAATTCACTGAATTCCTCAAGGAATTTAGGTTGACAATTACACTATAATTGAGTATCCTTATAATAGGAAATAATCAAGTAGTCACGGAGCGAGAAAAGATAGAAACGGGACACCACACCCTGAAGAGATAAATGAAACGGAGGAACAGATGTGAAAAATTTTGAGTATTTTGAACCGACCACCCTTGCAGAAGCGTCCCGCTTGTTTGCACAAGAACACGCGCAGCTTCTTGCAGGTGGCACAGACCTTGTTATCGGCATGAAGGCATATACCGAGACGCCACAATCTGTAATAAGTCTACAGAAAATTCCAGACTTAGCTGGCATTACTACCGATGCTGATAATAGCATTACCATTGGTACGATGACGAAAGTGCGGGAAGTTGAATTGTCCAAAGATATACAGCAATATCACACAGCATTAGCGGAAGGCGCATCAGAAATCGGCTCTATCCAAATTCGCAACCTTGCAACTATCGGTGGCAACATTGCACACGCCTCCCCTGCTGCAGATACGGTTGCGGGGTTGCTCGTTGCTGATGCACAGGTCAACATCATAGGTGCTGATGACGAACGAACTGTACCTATTAATGAGCTATTCACCGGTCCAGGACAGACTGTCTTAAAACCGGGTGAGATAATTACACAATTCCATCTCCCGAGTCCTGCATCTGGTTCCCACTATATCAAACATAAAATCCGTGAAGTCATGGATTTGGCATTTATCGGTGTGGCTTCTGCAGTCAATTTGCAGAACGGTGTAATTAAAGATGCACGAATCGGACTTGCTGCTGTTGCCCCCACACCAATTCGCGCAACAGAAGCAGAAAATCTACTAAAAGGAAAAATACCCACACCTGAACTTCTGCAACAAGCAGGTGAAGCAGCGGCTGCCGCAACCAGTCCGATCTCTGATTTACGATGCTCCGCTGAACATCGCAAGGAGATGGTTGATGTCCTTACAAGGCGAACCCTCCAATACGCTTTGGACAGAGCAACAAGGTAAAAGCATTCATATTTACGCGAGGATTGGCTCTCACCTCGCATCGTATTTAAGTCAAGGAGAAAAATATGGCACGTTCTACAACAAGTTTTGGCTTGCAAGCTACGCCAAAACATCCCGTCAGTTTAACAGTTAACGGTGATGAACACGATTTACTGATTGAACCGCGCAAAACGTTACTTGCAGTGCTTCGCGATACAATCGGTTTGACAGGTACTAAAGAAGGGTGTAGCACAGGGGACTGCGGCGCATGCACCGTCATCGTTGATGGCAAAGCCGTTACGTCATGTATGGTGCTCGGTGTTACCGTTTCTGGGAAAGAGATTACCACTATTGAAGGGTTAGCCAGTGATGGTGAACTACACCCTATTCAACAAGCGTTTATTGACACAGGCGGCTATCAGTGCGGTTTTTGTACTCCCGGTTTTATCATGGCATCAAAAGTACTTGTAGATGAAAATCCTGACCGGACTGAAGAAGAATTCAGACATGCACTTGGTGGAAATATCTGCCGTTGTACCGGGTACACAAAGATACTCGAAGCAGTGTTACAAGCCGCAGAAGAGATACGTACAACTTCATAGAGAACAGCAAATGCTGTTATAAGTTAAAAAGGAGGAAAACATGGCAAAAACACGTCGCGGATCAGGTATAAGACATTTATACGTTGATCCAAATGGAACCGTCCATGAAGGTATATATAATAATGGACGCGGCACTTGTCCCGCTTGTAAGCGGACCGGTGTCAAAGTACTGCCTGATCATTATAGCATAGAGGTAGGTGAGGATACCGTCGTAGTTTGTAAAAGATGCTATACCGCTATTGGACGAGGGAAAATAGAACTCCCAGCTGCAAGCAAAGTTGCAGAAGAATAACATGTACCAAGTGCTAACATAGATACAACTTAACGAAAGTGAAAGGAGAATTGCATGTCAGAATATAGTGTTGTCGGTCAAAAGTTACCGCGTGTTGATGCAGTTGAAAAAGTGACAGGTGCCGCACAATACGGCGCGGATGTGCACCCCGCTGGAATGCTCTACGGCAAAATCGTCCGAAGTCAACATGCCCACGCTAATATCCTCAGTATTGATACAAGCGAAGCAGAAAAACTGCCTGGGGTCAGGGCAATAATTACGCAAGACGATGTACCGAGTGGACGTCGTGTCTTCGCGACTGATAAGGTGCTTTATTTAGGTGAACCACTTGCCGCTGTCGCTGCTACCGACCCCGATATTGCCGAAGAAGCTGCAGAACTCATTAAGATTGAATATGAAGTGTTACCTGTTGTGCAAGATGTTATGGAATCAATTAAGCCATCTGCTCCGCGCTTACACGGTGATGCAACAAAAGATGGTCCAAATCGGAGAAACATCAATGCCGAAATCAAGAAATTAGCTGATGAAGTGGATAGCAATTCCGATGAAATTCGTGAACTTGAAGCAGAATTAGAAAAATATGCCGATGAAGTTTACTATAATATTTCTGCTGAAAGCCATACCGAAGCAGGTGATGTTGAAAAAGGATTTGCTGAATCAGACATAGTCGTTGAAGATACATACTTTATTCCGCGTGTTCATCAGACCTACATGGAACCCCACGTTTCAGTTGCCAGTGCAGACTCATCCGGTAAGATAACTGTCTGGGCATCTACGCAGGGTCCGTTTGCTATCCGTTCAGGTATTGCTGGCACACTCGGCATCCCATTGACGCAGATTAACGTTATCGGTACAACAATGGGTGGCGGTTTTGGTGGTCGTTTTGGCGTAATTATTACGCATGTTCCTGCCGTGCTACTCTCGCAGAAATCCGGACGTCCAGTTCGGGTACAGATGACGCGTGAAGAGGAATTTCTTGACGGTAGACCCGCACCTGGATGCGTTATCAAACTGAAAACCGGAGCAACCAAAGACGGACATATTCTTGCAAGACAGGCACTTGCTTTCTGGGATTCCGGTTCAGTCTCAGGTGCATCTATCGGCAGTACAATTCGAGTTCGCGGTGTCTATAAGATTCCAAATATCAAGATAGATGCTTATGGCGTACACACCAACAAATCTGGTACCGCTGCCTATAGGGCACCGGGCGCACCGCAAGCCATTTTCGCAGGCGAATCGCAGCTTGATGATATTGCTGAGCAGATTGGCATGGATCCAGTCAAATTCCGCCTGATGAATATGCGCGAAGAGGGTGACTCTGTCCCCGCTGGTGGGAGTGAGCCTAAAGTTGGTTACAAGGAAACTTTGGAAGCTGTTGCGGATGCAGCTGGATGGTGGGATCGAGAAGCTAATGATAATCAAGGTTGGGGCGTGGCAGTTGGTGATTGGACGAACGGTTGTGGTCCCGGTGGTGTTTATGTCTCTGTCCACGAAGACGGCAGCGCGCGAATTTTCCACGGCTCTATGGACATCACAGGGACGGATACAGCAATCACACAAATTATTGCTGAAATTTTGACTATTCCGTATGCAAATGTCACAATCCGCCGTGGTGACACAGATTCAGCCCCGTATTCTACTGGTTCAGGCGGTAGCGTTGTTACCTTTACAATGGGGAACACCGCGAAACTCGCTGCTGAAGATGCACGCAGGCGTATTCTTGAACTTGCTGCTGAAAGACTTAATACAAATGCGGATGACCTTGAACTGAGAGACGGTGCTGTTCATATTATCACTGCAGACCCGCCGAAATCTATTTCATTAGGGGAACTTGCAGCGTATAGCCTCTCTACTACAGGCGGTCCCATCGTTGGTAAAGGTTCCTTTGCACGACAACCGAGCACGCCTGCACTTGCAGCGCAAATTGCTAAAGTTGAGGTGGACCCCGACACTGGCAGAACGAGAGTGCTGAAACTTGTTGCCTCTCAAGATGTTGGTTTTGCTATTAACCCGATGGCGGTTGAAGGACAGATTGAAGGTGGCACTGTACAAGGCTATGCCTGGGCTATGATGGAAGAGATGCAATACGGTGAAAACGGAAACATCAATCCTGGGTTTGTTGATTACCGTGTACCAACCTCTGCTGACCTTCCGACAGTTGAATCTGTTATCGTTGAAGTCCCTGCCCCCAATGGTCCCTACGGTGCCAAAGGTGTTGGTGAACCACCTATCACACCTACATTGGCAACGATGGCAAATGCCGTTAGAGATGCCATCGGTGTCCGTATTACCGAACTGCCGATCAAACCTGAAAAGGTTGTTGAGGCACTGAAGAATAACGGACACGGAGCGTAATTTATCTTAAAAAAGTCTTGCGGGGCATTCGTGCCTCGCAAACAAAATCGCTTTTGATAAAAACATTACTTGATGAGAGAATACGCTGCAATAAAACCGACAGTCTATGTTGAAACATCAGTAGTCAGTTATTTAACTTCACTCCCGAGTCGTAATAGCCTTGTATTATCTCGACAAGAAGCGACTCGGCAGTTATGGAATGAGTATTTTGATAACTTTGAGTTCATTGTTTCTGATATAGTTATTACCGAAATTAGAGGTGGGGATGAAAAAGAAGCTCAACTTCGGCTTAAGGCGATTGCCGACTTTATAAGATTGGATATGTCACCGGCAGCGGATAGACTCACACAGTTTTTGATAGATGCTGGTGCTGTCCCACAGAACTCGCCTCAAGACGCTCAACATATCGCTATTGCCACAGTTTATAGTCTTGACTATCTTGTTTCTTGGAATTTTAAACATATTGTCAATGAAAACAAGCGGCAGTACATCAACAGAGTTTGTAGAGGTGCGGGATTTCAACCCACAACCATTTGCACACCTATAGACCTTATTGAGGAGATTAAGATGAAAGAGAAATCTGATCCACCAACCGACCCGATCCTTGAGGAAATCTATCGGATGAAAGCAGAATTCGCTGCCAAATTCAATTCAATGGGGGAACTTACCGCACATTTAAAAGAAGTCAATAAAAGGGAGAAAGCACGCGGTAGAAAATATATCTCCGCCCCACCACTACCGCCTGACTTTGAAAAAAATATAGAAAAAATTTATAAAGAACTTGGTATCGTAAAGAAACCTGAGGGCAAAGTTTCTGATGAATAGTTCTGAACCTGTTTCTTACACATCATTTTTTAATTATCATATTAGGAAACAAAACTTATGTTTGGCGAAATTAGAAACGAACACGGTGAACAACTTGATTGGACATATCACAAGGGCAAAGACAACAGAATCGTAGTGATTGGGCACGGAGTCACTGGCAATAAAGATAGACCTGCTCTCGTTGCCTTAGCGGAGGGACTCGCTGATGCGGGTATCTCTGCCTTGCGTTTTTCTTTTTCTGGCAACGGTGAATCAGAAGGTGCATTTTTAGACTCCACTATCACAAAAGAGGTAGCAGACCTCGGTAGTGTCCTTGATAATCTCAATGATTACAAGGTTTGTTATGTTGGGCATAGTATGGGTGGTGCTGTCGGTGTGCTACGTGCCGCCATCGACGAACGCATTGAAGTACTAGTCTCGCTTGCGGGGATGGTGCATACAAAAGCGTTTGCTGACCGTGAATTTGGGGATGTAACACCTGATGAGGGCTTTATGTGGGATGAACCCGATTGTCCCCTCTCACAAGCCTATATGGATGACATGATAGTGATCGATAGTGTCGCAAAACAGGCAAGTAAATTTGGAGGTCCATGGCTCTTGGTTCACGGTTCTGAAGACGATATTGTGCCAATTCAAGATAGCATTGATATCTTGAATTATGCAAATGAACCAACGGAACTCCTGGACCTACCCGGTGCTGATCATGTTTTCTCTGGTGATTCCACTGCTGTTATGGTCGAAAAAGTTGTCGCATGGATTGAACAAAAACTATAAGGTACGAGTTCAGCATGGCACGTATTGATAAACTCAAGGAAGAAATCGGTTGGCTAAAGGTTATATTCGCAATTCTAATTGCCACAGATATTTCATTAATTGCATGGATGGTTGAAAATTACGGAAAAGCGAATCCGTTTCTTTTTCTATTAGGACTGATTGTAGCAATACTGATTGCCCTTGTAATTGTTTGGATTAATAATATTACCTATAGAAAGATTAATAACTTGGAGGAATTGTAATGGAATGGAGAGAATTGGCTGTCCTCGGCGTTTGTATAGTGTTTTTTGTTTGCCTCGGTATAGTTGTAGGCACCGCTATAAGGCACGCTAAAAAGAATTGAGTGCTTAACAACATAACGGACTAACATACTACTATCCGTAGTTTCTTCGCGCCTTGATTTGAAAGGTTGATGCATTGGAGGAATTGTGATGTATTGGATGGAATGGGTCATCGCTGGTGTGATTATAGCGTTTTTCATTACCTTAGGACGAATCGTACGAAGAGCCACAAAAAAGTAAGAATGTTTTCAGAAACTATAGCAGCGATTTTATAATTGCCAACTTTGGAGAAGTAATTCATGTCAATACCTCGCCTTTCTGTCTCAACGTGGAGTTTGCATCGTCAACTCGGAAAACCCGGATTTACCGGACCTGCTAACGACATGCAAATCCCTACTGAAACCCATAACAAAGGTCCTATTTCACTCTTGGAGTTCCCCGAACGCATAGCCGAATTCGGCATTAACACGGTGGAGGTTTGCCATTTCCACCTTCCATCGGTCGAGAAAAGTTACCTATATGAACTCCGCGCTGCACTCCACGCTGCAGATGTTGAACTTTTCTCTCTGTTGATTGACGATGGTGACATCACGCACCCCTCTGAAGCAGAACGTGATATTGCATGGATAGAAAAATGGATTGACATCGCTGGTGAACTGGGCGCACAGTGTGCCCGTGTCATCGGCGGCAAAGCAGCACCCTCCACAGAAACCTTGGCACAAAGCCAACGTGCGTTGTCTCGACTCACCGAACGCGCTGGGACTGCGGGCATCCGTTTGATGACCGAAAACTGGTTCTCAATCTTCTCCACACCTGAAAATGTTAATACGATTTTAGACGGATTAGATGGTGAAGTCGGCTTATGTCTTGACTTCGGCAACTGGCGTGGTGAAACAAAATACGTTGACCTTGCTGCAATCGCAGCGAAGGCAGAATCGTGTCATACGAAAGCACATTTTGATGCTCCACGCGAAATAGACAAAGAAGATTACATCCAATGCCTTGAACTCACCCAGAAAGCTGGCTTTGCTGGACCGCATACCCTCATTTATGATGGGCCGGGTGATGACGAATGGGAAGGTTTAGCTATTGAACGCGAGGTTGTGAATCCATATCTCAATTAGAGACGACGTTCTCGCTTGCACATGATGGATGTTACAATCCTATAACCTCACCGAATTGCTTAATCGTGCGGAAGCACCAAGTTAGGGAATTGGGAGGTAAGATCGGATGAATAACGAATTTATCTCAATTATGACAGACCGCATTGTGCGTGAGTTTGACCCGCTACAGATTATCCTCTTCGGTTCACAGGCACGAGGGGACGCGGATCCAGATAGCGACATAGATCTATTGGTCGTTTTTTCGGAACTCACAGATAAGCGGAAAACTGCTGTTGATATTCAGCGCGTCCTGGACGATTTGCCTGTGGCGAAAGACATCCTTGTATCAACGCCTGAAGAATTAGAACGCAGCCTCACGCGGATCGGATCTGTGCTGCGGTATGCCCAACAAGAGGGTAAAATCCTTTGGAAAAACTTGAACGCAGCCTCACGCGGATCGGATCTGTGCTGCGGTATGCCCAACAAGCAGATAAAGTCCTCTATGCAAACAGCTGATAGACTCGCAGACACTGCCCGCTGGCTCCGCTATGCAGAAGAAGATTTGGCAACTGCTGAAACTCTTTTAAGACAGCCACACGTTCCACCTCGCCAAGCGTGTTGGTTTGCACAACAAGCTGCTGAAAAGGCGTTAAAGGCAGCATTAATTTTCTTACAGATCGATTTTCGGAGAACGCATGACTTGAATGTTCTACAGGATTTGTTACCTGATAGTTGGCAACTCAAAACCGCTCCGCCAAACTTGAAGGACCTAAACAGATGGGCGGTTGAAGCTCGCTATCCAGCCAACAGGCGAGAAGCCACCGAAGCAGACGCATCCAAGGCTGTTGAACAAGCACGCGCCGTTTGGACATCTGTGTCTACTGCGCTCACAGAACACGGTTATCATGTAGAGCAAGACATATAGTTGAAAAAGGGGAAGCGTAAGAAATGACAGCTCTATCTCAGCAAAACTTCATGATACTGCGCTGCATAGAACCTACTGTGTTAATCTAAATGCGTCTACGAAATTCTAAAGAACTACCAAATGGATATAATATGTTTTCACTATCAAAAACACCACAAAGTCTAACTATTGCTTGGAACGACCAACATGTCTTAGGTTACCATTTTCCTGAAGATGGCAACCGTCCCTTTTGTCACCCGTTGAATCTACCCGGTGCACCGCCGCTTACAATGAACGAACCCGGTGATCACGTGCATCATCAAGGACTATGGGTTGCATGGAAAAAGGTCAACGATGTCAATTTTTGGGAACAACCCGCAAAAGGTGCCGATCCGACTGGCTTTGGTAAAATCGTTCATCAGCAGATTGTTTCGCTAAATACCACTGCCGACAGTGCCAGCTTATTATCAGAAAATGCCTGGATAGATTGGCAAGGGACAACACATCTAACTGAGCACAGAAAAATAACCGTTCATGCGCCTTCTGCCGACACCATGCAGGTTTCTGTAGGATTAACACTTCGTCCAAATCAACGTGAGGTTGTGCTTGACTTACGGCGCGGCGAACCCGGTGCAGATGGCAGATACTACAGCGGCATGGCAATCCGATTTGACAATATCATCACGCCGGGCAACCTATTAGACGCTGACGGACGCACCGAACCGATGGACATCTTCGGTAAACAGAGTCGGTGGTGCAGCTTCACCACTAAACATCCTGCTGACAATGAAACCTACGGTGTCGCTATCATAGACCATCCCGATAATCCCCGTTATCCGACAACGTGGTGGGTACGCAACCGAGAGAACTACTGCCTAATCCATCCCTCACCTGTCTATTATGAACCGTTCCATCTTGCATCTGATGAAACTTTGACGTTGCGGTATCGTGTTGTTCTCTATCGCGGGCAACCTAATGCTGGGTTATTTGCGTAAAGTTTGGACTCCCGAATAATGTAGGTCTAATAGTCATGGCAAACAGCGAAAACACCATCACCAGTGCCTTTGTAAACGTGCTACGCCCGATGAGAGATGCATGGCGTGTTGATGAACAAATTACGAAACCGTTCCTTAACGCTACACAAAAACCTGATGTCATTGTCACCGAAACAGGACGAAACCCTATCGTCATTGAAGTGAAAATTGATGGTCCGACACCAAATCTTTCCGGCATGGCACAGGCAGAGGCACATTTTGGAATGCTGCTTGATCCCAGCGTTTTCTCAGGTCTCACTTATGATACCATTGAGAATGTTCTCCGTGTCCGCATGCCTGCCCGATTCAAAACGATGCCGCAAGGAAACATTGACCCTGAAATGCGACAGGCACAAGATATCGCCTACATGCTTGTCAATAAACCGGAACCAGAAAGCGAAGCGGCACCCGATTCAACCTTTTTCATCAATGAAGCAGAGGAAACAGAACCAAACAACGAACCAGAACCGGAACGTTTTCCCAAAAATGGATGGCTAAAAGGCAGTGTTGCCGATATCGCAACTGCTATTCGTGTCGGGGCAACGCCAATCTCTAAAATCAACGCTGCTGCTGATTTGTTAGAGACACGGATAGAAATTGCCGCGAAGCAGCTTGATGCAGCAATTACAGAACGCCCCGGTATCGGCGAGGAAATTGAGGGGATTCTCTTTCAAAAATCCGGTGAACAAACCTCACGGATGGCAATGCTTATTATCACCAACGCCTTTGTGTTTCAGAGTGCCCTTGCCGGTAAATCCGAAATGGAAGCTGTCTTATCTCTCAAACGGATGCTATCCGACAACGCGAGACGACTCCGCTACGATCAAGTCCTTGCAGGGTGGAACATTATACTCAAGGTAAATTACCGCCCAATTTTCTATGTTGCAAAACGGCTCATAGAGGCAATCGCAACCGATGATGAACTGGTTGATAGAGTGTTAGGGACGCTCTGCCGTGCAGCAAAGGAATTAGTTGACCAACGACTCACGCAGGTACACGAACTCGCCGGAACTGTTTTTCAACGACTAATTGTTGATAGAAAATATGTCGCAGCAAACTATACGCGCCTTGAATCCGTTTCCTTGCTGTCTGCTCTGGTACTGCCGAAAACACAAGAGAATGTAAGCGGATTGAAAGTCGCTGATTTTGCTTGCGGAACAGGTTCACTTCTCAACGGGCATACCAACGTATCCTTGAACTTCACGAACAAGCTGGCGGTAAAGGCAGCCTTATTCACACACAGATGGTAGAGAATAACCTCGTTGGATGCGATATTATGCCAAATGCCAGCCACCTTACCGCCTCTCTTTTGACAAGTACCTATCCTGACCTGAAAATCGGTAATACCCGAATCCATACGATGCCCTACGGCAAACAAGAGGATGGAAGTTATGCCCTCGGTGCACTCGACCTGTTTGATATCCCTGGCACACTTCCGCTCCCAATGATGGGCACAGCAGTTCAACAAGTAGGTGGAGAGGACGACTCGACAGTGATTACACAACAGGAATTTCATCATAAAGAATTTGATATTGTTGTCCTAAATCCACCGTTTACCAGACCGGACTCTGACGCAAGCAGTGGTACACCTAAAGCCGTATTCAAAGGAAGGTACAGAGGCAAAGAAGAAGAACAGAACATGCGGAAAGCACGCAAGCGAAAAAAGTGGCGAGTCGGCAACGGCAATGCAGGACTCGCTTCCGACTTCGTTGACCTTGCAGACAAGATGCTAAAAGAAAATGGCAAAAGTAGAATGGGATTCATTTTACCTATTACCTGTCTCGCTGTATCAGACTGGCAGAAAGTGAGGAATATGTGGGCGACTGAATACCACGACGTGGTTGTCCTTACCATCGCGGATGCTAAAGCTGCAGATTGCGCGTTCTCTGCAGATACGAATATGGCAGAGTGCATGATAGTGGCATCCAAAGGAAAGAAAAATGACAACACAGGACGCGGCACGTTTATATCTCTGCATCATCGACCGCGGAGTGTATTAGAAGCGTTTGAGATAGCCAATATTACATACAAGTTCGATAACCTACGAAGATTGGAAGATGCACCGAGCGGAGGTGAATCTCTCAAAGTTGGTGATGAGATATTTGGACATGCACTCAATTGCCCGCTACAGATAGACAGCGCGTGGGATGCGGTTCGGATAAAGGAGATGGCGTTAATCCAATCCGCGCACCGTTTAGCAAACGGTGAAATGTGGCTGCCAACACAAGCAACTTCTTTTGAAATTCCTATCTGCTTAGTTAATGATGTTGCAAAAATTAGTGCCAGTCACCGTGATATTTTTGAAAAGAGCGAGCGTGGCGCATTTGATATAGAAAACGACTGGACAGAGACCGATCTCTATCCAGGCTTATGGCATCTTAACGCGCCAGCACAACGAGCAATGGTAGTTAAACCCGATTGCCATCTTATTCCCCGCCCCAATCGCCACGAAAAAGCACAGATGATACTCACACGTAGTGGACGTGTTCATTTTAACTTGATGCATAGGTTCAATGCTAATTCCCTCAGTGTTCTATTTACTGAAAAATCTGTTCTTGGGCTAAGTTCACTGCCCAACATTGTTTTTGAAAAACCAATATTTGATTATGTTTGGACACTCTGGGGAAATTCTACTTTAGGACTTATGCTGCAGTGGACACATAGCAGCAAACAACAACCAGGCAGAGGTGCAAATTCAAGAACTTCCTTACTCCAAATGTCTACACTGGATGTACGCTGCTTGTCAGACAAAGCATTGACAAACGCAGAACGTATTTTCCACGACTTGAAACATCAGCGCATGTTACCTTTCAATGAGTCAGATCATGATCCGGTACGTCACGAACTTGATCGCCTTTTGCTTAATGAAGTGTTGGGCATCACAAGTGAAGATGCCCACAACGCTGTCCATCGCCTCCGCGAATTGTTGTGTGCCGAACCGAGTATCCACGGTGGGAAAAAATCTAAGTGTAATCTTGAAAAGGAATGGGAGAAACTGAAGAAGCAAGGATTAGTAAAAGGGTGAGTACCAGAGAAAAAGGGGAGTATAATGTCTTATAAGGCTTATAAAGTCAATGAAACAATCTTTAGAGGTTTCTTAAATGGAGATAAAGAATCATTAACATTAAGTAAATTACAAAATTTATTTAATGAAACAATTGAAAACTTTTCAGAAAAATGGATATTAATTCTTGATGATCAATTTGATTGTGATGATTTTTCTGTGCGTGACACAAGACCTCGTTACGGACATAAATATTGTATATTAATAGATTATGTAACGAAATCTTTTTATAAAATTGGAATTCCTAATCCTAATGACATAACTTCTATAGAAAATAGACAGAAATCTATTATAATCTATAAAAAGCAATCTCTTCTTCCTAAGGAAATAGAGGTTGTTTTTCAAAAATATCTTAAGAATAACAAGAGTAGTTATATCGTATCCGATCTTAAATTTATTCTAATTCATACTTTCTCAGTATTATTTGAACGAGAAAAAGCAGGCTATTTTAGTACTATTAAAACTCAATCAAATTCAAAAGAATCTAAGGAAGCAATTTTTGAAGTTGATGATATATTTCTATCACATAATATAGATGAAAAAAGTATCGAAAGTGATAAAGAATCTATTTTAAAATATATAAACGGTTTATTTAAAATACAAAGTGTAAATAGAAAAGATATTCTTTTTAAGAATTATTCAGATCAAGATTTAATTCATTTAATAATTTTAAGCTCGGATATATTTGATCTAATGGAAGCCCTGAATGAATATGTTAGAGGCGATGCCTTAGTATACTTAGAATGGGGAACTTGGGAAACTCCTTGTTTTCGGTATTTCAATTCAGTTCTATTACAGGATTTTAGAAATACAACAATAGCTGAAGACACTCTCAAATTAGTCCGGGAAAGAATTTCAGTAAAAATTGAAGAGATTGATGAATTGGTCTCACAATTTAAGGAATTATCGAATAATCAAAATAAATTTCCATCTTTCATATTACGAAGAAAAAAACATTCAGGTAATGGATTTAAAAGTTTTGAATTTCGATCGAAAGAATTTTTGTATAAGTTACAACAAAAAACTAAAGATATTTTTTCTAAAACTATTTCTCGAACAAGGCGGTTTGGCAAAAAATACGTTCAAAAATGCGTTAATCTTGGAAAAAAACCTTGGTTTTATATTCCACTTGCTTATGTAATTTTGTCTATACTATCAGCTTTTTTTCAAGCATTGTTTAACATTAAACTTCCCGGATTTTTTAATGGAAGTAATCCGTAAATAATTGCGACTGTGAACAAGACAATCATAGATTTAAAATTGCTCCTCTGAATATAGTCTAATCTAAAGATATGACGATATTTTGATAAACAACCTATCTCACCATCCCTGCTGGCGAGGTTTCCTAACCTCGCTAATATCCAGGACCTTGTTGGCTTTACTATAGGTCCAAGTCTAAATTCACCTTTCATTGCACGCTTTTCCTCTCAAAAAAGCGAATTTCCCTATGCTTGTGGGAGAATGCGTCTGTTCTGTTGGTAAGAAATTAAACGAACCTTTTTTGAATAGACTTGACTAAACAAACGAACCTAAATTGAATACTCTTTTGGCAACGATATTTTAGTAGTCAATAGAATGTTAGCATAATTACTACAATTGGAATAGTAGCCTTATCTGAAATCAAGGTTACAAGTTTCCACTAAGGAGAAAGAAATGAAACGGAAATTTTTCGTACTCGGCGCAATCGCACTTATAGCAGTCGTCGGTCTTTTTGTCTTTGAACATGTAACGTCAGCACAACGTCCTGATCGGAACGCGCAACCTGGACAAGGTCAACGTGGGGACCGTGGCGGCAGAAACATGATGGGAATGTTTAATACAACTTCTTTTATTGATAATTCATGGTTGGATTTGTCATTTAGAGTAAAAATTGATGATGAAACGCTTGTGAAGGCACGTCCCATTCATCAGGCTTCTCGCGACAAAATTGAGAAGAAAATGAAAGCGCTGTTTGAGTCAGGTGATTTTCAATCAATGCGGACAGAGATGCAGACTATTTCCACTACTGCTATCAAAGAGCTACAAGGCGGTCTTAAAGAGATTTTGACTAAAGAGCAAATGACAGAGCTCACAAAATTGATGAAGGAACGGACAGCAGCCGAGGCGGAACGCCGGAATAGATTTCGTGGTGGTCAAGGCGGACAGGGTGGACAACGCGGTCAGCGTCCCTCTCAATAACGAATGTTTGAGAACAAACAATCAGGTCGGGTGAGTTCACCCGACCTTTTTTATGATATTTATAGTAAAGCTTAGAAATAAATACGCACTTTCACCCTCCCGCGGTAGGCACAAACTAACAGTTTGTGCTACAGATATAAAGCGGTTAGGCAACCGCTCCGACCACCTGGGAAATAGGATAATCCCGTTAATTTGGTCCAAGAGATTGGACCTAACGATCATCAAGCACTTCCTCGTCAAAGTTGTAGTTTAGTTCCCCAAGCCACTGCCGAATTGTCCCACTTCGTTCCGTATCGTTCTGTGCTTCAAACCCTCTTGCCAATTGTATTCCCGTCTTAAGTAAAACCTGTTGATGTTTTTCCGATTTGCTATCTTTTGCTTGTTTGTACTTTGTGATCGCTTCGTCAAATTGTTGTTGATGCAACAAGCAGATTGCAAGCGCGCATCGCGCACGAATAAGTCTATCTGTTTTATCCCGGTCAAAAAGGCGGTTAGCAACTTGTGCTTCAAGCGAAACGAGGTTTAGGTATGTTGATCTGTTGCGCGGATCCTTATCGACAACCTTTTCAAGCGCTGTTAATGCCTCTGAAAATTTGCCTTGAACGAGATACAGGTAACCGATGATGTTGTCAATAACGAGGTCTCTTTCAGTTTCGGGAATTGCTTTAAACTGTGCCAGCGCAGCAGGATAATTCTTTTGCTGCACTAAGACGTTTCCACGTCGAATGTAGAGGTTCACCTGTTCAGTTGTTGCCTGCTGATTGTTAGGTTCATCCTTTAAGACGAGTGCCAGTTCAGCTTGCGCGCGCTGATAATCTCCTATGTTTTGATAGGCATGTGCCAAACGAACACGAAGATTAGATGCGGTTGGAAGGAGTGCCACGGCTTTTTGAAGTAGATCAATTGCGGATCGATATTTTTTCTGGTTTATGAAGTCTTGGGCAGATTGATGATATGCTGCGATAAGGTTATGTCGCGCCTGAGGAGCATCGGGTTCTGCCTTATAAACCTTTTGGAAAGCGGATAGAGCATCTGAAAAGTTCCGTTTTTTGAGATATAATTCACCAAGCAAACTGGAAACGCGGGTATCTTTTGGGTTAAGTTTTTGCAATTCAAGGTAGGTGCTGATAGCCTCATCCACTTGTCCTGAGCTGCGGTAGCTGTTCGCTTTCTGCCAAAACGCGTCACTTAAGTTGGTACGTGCAATATGGAATTTCGGCTGCATTTCCAGTGCCTTGCGATAGGCAGCAATAGCATCATCCCATTTTTGACTATTTCTAAGGGTGACACCATGATTATTATAACATTGTGCCAGTCCTCGTTTAGCCAACCTACTGACGGGGTTCAATTCCAGTGCCTTCTGATAGTACTGAATTGCTGTGGTGTAAAGTTCGGCGCGTGCGTAGCCATCGCCCATCAACATATATGTCGTTAAGTTTGTAGGGTTAAGTTGAATTATCTTATTATAGATGTCTATTGCCTCCGAAAAATCTTTTGCATGCAAAGCCTTGAACGTCTTTTCTCTGAAAAGTTGGTATAGGTTATTTTTCGCGGCTTTATGGTAAGGTTCAAGTTTAACGGCTCTTTCAAAAGCGATTATTGCTCTATTCACTTCACCTTGATGATAGTAGTGAATTCCAAGTGTGTTATAGTCTGAAGCCGACGGTTTTTCTTTCACCCGCTGTTCAAGCAGATCAATCGCTGTCTCTAACTGTCCTATTTCTTGGTAAGCACGCAGCAGTTTTTCAATAGCGGGTTGGAAGTTTTCATTACGCTTAAGGCACTCCTTAAAACTACCGATTGCGGACTCCATATCACCTTTGTCATAATAGACAGCCCCGAGCAGGTAATGCGGATAGTGTTCCCTCGGTGCCAGTGAAATTTCGGTTTTCAGAGCATCAATGGCAGTGTCATGCTGCGGTGTGTCAACTGGCGTGTTATAGAGTTTCCGCAGTGTGTTTATATCGCGTTGTGATGGGTGCTGCGTAGTCGCAGTGGGATAACAGATGTCGCCAGGGTGTGGGCTATGTCCCCACAAACCGATGGCGTGTCCGAACTCGTGTAGACACACTGTCCGCATCTCCTCTTGAGATAATTCCGTGATGGTCGCATCACCTTCCAGCATCAGTATTATTTCTACTCTGAAATTATCATTGTTTGTGGACTCTTTTTCTATGTCCCCTTTTGTCTCGTTGTCCCCGGTAGCGTCAGAAAAAGTTCTCACCGTGTCCTGCAGACGCCTTAGCTGCGCACTGCCGAGCCGCGTGTCATGGATATCCATAAGGCTACTATATCCCCAACTGACTCGGATATCTGCGTCTTGCGATGTCTCTATTTCTTGGAAGCGGATCAGTCCTTCGGTGGCTGTTTCCCATTCGCGCATTGCGTAGCGGAGTTCTGGCAAGTATGGACTCTCTTTTATGATGGGTGAAACGTATACCTGAATCGGCATGTGTGTGAATCGGGTAATTCTGCCATCGGAGAAGAGGGTGATATGGTCGAAGTAATCTTGGACAACGTTGGAAGAGGTATCTTGCCCAAAAACGTATATTGTTCCGCTCATCACAACAATAAGGATAACAATAAGGAGTATCTGTGATATTCTAATTTGCATCATCAATTTCCATGTGTTTAGCGAAGGGTTTATTATCGATTATCTGAACCAGGATTTACAAGATTGAAGGATTATGCTGATCGTCTTATTATACCGTTTCTGATTGTTCGTTTTTATTAACAAAAATGTGGCCGAGTGCGCATGTTGCGTTCAGTGCCTAAATGAGCACTAACGGACATGAGGACGGAGAACTATAGGCACTCCCTATCCTCAGGCTACTCAGTAAAGGCACCTACTTCCGTATCAACATCTTCCGCGTTGCGGTGAAATCACCTGCTCTTAATGTATAGAAATAGACACCACTTGCAACAGGCTCGCCATGTGCATTCTTACCATCCCAATATGCTGCACGGTTTCTATCTATATAATAACCTGTGGGACGGTACCCTAACTCTAATCTACGAATGATGAGGCCTTTTGTATCGTAAATGAGAATTTGCACATTGGTACCGGACGCCAAACTATAGGGTATCCATGTTTCTGGATTGAAAGGATTTGGATAGTTCGATAGCAATGACGTTTCATTAGGCGGTTCTACTTTCAAAAAACTTTGGAGGAAGATAAGTGTCTTTTGGTAAGCAGGTAAACCGTCGCTTTTTGTCTGCAAGGCGAGAATTAGAGACTCAAGTGTTCCTCGATCTATGGATATTACTTGTGATCTGCTCATAGGCGCTGCTGCATTTGATGTATTTTCAAAAGCTTCAGCTACCAAGATCAAATCTGCAATAGTAACGTTTCCATCCCCATCAACATCAAGGCGAGAGTCAGCGGGATTACTTTGACCTATAGAATTTATCACTAATAACAGGTCATTTTGGTCAACCTTACCATCTTCATCAACATCAGCGAATTGTTTTACAGTAACGGGGGTTCGATCTGCAATGGATGCTGCGACAACAACGTATCCTGGGGTACTTAAGTTAGCAATGACGTTTTGGATGTTTTCACCGTTGATGTTTGCACACTGGATATTTCCCGTCGAGCTTGTCCAGTACAACTTGTTTTCCTCAGTGTTAACAGCAATGCCAAGTGGTATACTACTATTGAATGTGATGAGAGTCTCAAGATTCGAACCGTTGAGATTCGATCGACTGATTTTTCCTGCTCTTTTTCCTGTCTTTTCTGACAAATAAACTTTGTTCCCTACAACAAAGATACCACTTACATCTCCCAAATTCGTAGCGAGCGTTTCAATGTTCGATCCATTGAGGTTCGCACGCTGAATGATTCCTGGGTTCTCTGTCCAATATACTTTTCCACCTTCTACATCCGGGGCAATATACTTTGGAGAATTCAGTCCCGTGATGAGACTGTTTTCAAAATTTGAGCCATCAAAGTTGAGACGTTGAACTTTGCCCCAAGAATTCGTTAAGTAGAGTTTGCTATTGGCAGTATCAATAGCGATGCCGTGCGGCACGCTCGTTAATTCCTTAACCAGTTGAACGTTTGACCCATCAAGAGAGGCACGTCGGATTCTACCTGTTCTATGGCTTGTTTTCTCTGTCCAATAGAGTTTACGACTTACTTCATCTATAGCAAGGGCAGTTGCATTTTGGACGCTTGGTACAAGGTTCTCCACCTTAGCATCTATGAGGCGGTGCAATGTGCCAGTTTCCATCGATATCCAATATATGGGTGGAAAACTGGATTCTCCGATTAATGCTTCTAATTTTCCTGTCCCTATATACAAAGTTGTCAATTGTGTTAGTGCTGACAAAGAAGACGGATCCGAGATAGCGTTATACCTAAGATCCAGGTATGTCAATTCTGTTAATCCTGATAGAATTGACACAAGGGCGGATGCGTCTGAAATGGCGTTCCTTTGAAGGTCAAGCCTTTTCAGATGTGTCAAAGTTGACAGCGGTGATAAATTTGATACTGCATTGCTGTTGACCCACTCACCATCAACATATTCAGGTCCAAGCCACAATTCTGTCAGATTGCTTGCGTATTCAAGACCAGTAAGGTCTATTATTCCACGGTTGGGTGCGTATAGTTCTTTCAATCCCAGCATTGAATGTGAAGTGAGTATATTGTCCTTGGTTAGACCAAGGTTTTCTTGGACTACTGATGCTAAATTAGCATCAGGTATTGACACAACTTTAGAAGGCATTTGCAAGGATGCCATATCAATCGCGACAAGGTTTGGTACAAGATATAGAGTTATCAGATTAGGTAATTTTGTGAGTGGAGACAGATCCGATGTAGAATTGCCTCCAAGATATAGTGTTCTTAGATTAGGTAATTTTGTGATTGGAGATAGATCTGAAATAGAGTTCCCTCCAAGATCAATTTCTCGTAGTTCTGTTAAATTTGTAATAGGTGATAAATCCGATACTACATTGTTGTTATTCCACTTTCCACCAGCATATTCGTAGCCAATATACAACACCGCCAAATTTTTGGCATATTCGAGTCCAGTAAGATCTGTTATTCCGTGGTTAGCGGCACTAAGTTCTGTTAGTCTTAGCAGCGTGTGTGACGTGAGGTCAACTTCTGGATCCAGGTTGAGTGTCTTCCGTACCGCGGCTGCTAAATTGGCATCTGGCATTGACACAATTTCAGGCGGCAGCAGCAAAGAATGGGGTAATGTATAACGCTTTTCTGAACTGTTTCCATACACATCAATAACACGAATTATTATCGGAATCGCATCCCCGAAAAAGGCACGTCCCTTGTCATCAGTCCAATGACCCCACCTTGGTAATAAAAACGTAACAAATTCTATTGTACTACTTGTGCCGTTTAATCGCTTGCAAGCTTTTAAGTTTCTTGAACCATCGTATAATTTGGCCTGATAAAGGCCATCCGAGTCGGTCATTTTAAAGCGGACACGGATAGCATTCGGAGGTGCCTGGGCTTTTTCAAGCAGCTCAATCGTTGTATTCTGTTCTGCGTTTTGCTCTTGGCGAATAGGGTTGAAATATCGATGAACATTTAAGGATTCAGCGGCGCATTTAGATAGCCAAACTGCCTTGTCCTGTGTGTTCCACCAGTACCACCAAGGTCCGTAGGACATAATAGGACCCGTGCCGCGGAAATTATGTCCCAATCCGAAGGCATGCCCAAGTTCGTGGGCCGCAAGCCGGTGATCAAAATGACGTCCGGTGGCTGGGATAGCTACCAATCCGCCCGTATCTCCTACAGGTCCACCTGTAGCCACAGAGTTAGAGGAGCCAAGGATGTTTTTTTCAGTATCTATCGCAACGAAATAGATATTTTGTGATATGTCAAACCTTTCCTGTACTTCAGCCCAAACTATTTCATACGGTTTCGCATTACCTGGCGATGAATGATAATATGCATCGTCGTGCCTCCCAGTAAAATAATGCACCACAGCTTTTCCGTTTGTGTCCGTTTCAAACCTAAAGGTTTTTCTGCCGAATCCATGCTGCTCCATCTGATCCGCGTAAAACCGCTGGACATCCTTTATCATCGCATCCAATTTCGTGCCTACGCCCTCCTGCGTCGAGCGGTCATTCGGAAGAAAATAGATTAGGCGTACCATGTGCGGCGAATCTTGAGCAAAACTACTGTCCGAGAACAAGAAAATTATGCTGACTACAACGATTAATAGAGAAAACAGAGTTGTTTTCATTTTCTATCCTTCCTTCTATATGGTTTTGTTCCACTACCTTTAAATCTCACAATTCAACGTTTTTTATTTGAGAATCATAACGGGGAGAGGGACAAGAACGCTCCTCGGTATCCGTTTTAAACTTCTATTTCCGTATTAACATTTTTCGCGTAGTAGTAAAATCACCTGCTGTTAATGTATAGAAATAGATACCACTTGCAACAGGCTCACCAACCTCATTTTTCCCATCCCAATATGCCGCACGACTACGACGCTGATATACACCAGCAGGTTGATGTCCTAACCTTAATGTTCGAACCAAGGCACCGTTTACAGAGTGGATGTGTAACGTCACATTCGCTGATTCCGCCAGGTGATAGGGGACCCAGGTTTCTGGATTAAACGGATTTGGAAAGTTAGGAAGCAGGCGTGTTTTGTCTGGGGGTTTTGCTGTCAAGAGACTGTGGAGGAAGGTAAGTACCTGTTGGTAAGTAGGTGAACCGTCGTTTTCCATCTGCAAGATGCGAATTAGAGACTCAACCGTTTCTCTGTCTACCGGTGTTAGTCTCGCTTTGCCCGTTGGCGCAGCTGCATCGGATACACCCTCAAAAGTTTCAATCACAAGAAGCAGGTCGGCAATGTTAACCTCTCCATCTCTGTTGACATCAACACGCGAGTTAGCTGGCGTACTCTGTCCAAGACTTGTTGCCACCAGCAACAAGTCGTTTTGGTCAACTTTCCCATCCTCATTAATATCAGTGGGCCGGATTTTCGCTGGAGAGATGTCAATAGCAATGGGTCCCAGCATTTCAAGCCCATAGATGAGTCTTTGGTTGTTTTCACCGTTGAGATTTACGCGCCAAATTCCTCCGCTCGAACTGTCTGAGTAGTACAGTGGCCAGTAGAGCTTGCTTCCCTCAGGGTCAATAGCAATGCTGGGTGGGACATTGGGAACAAGGGTGCTTCTAACGAGTCTTTCAACATTTGAACCGTTGAAGTTTGCATAGTTGACTACTCCTATACTCTCATTTATCTTTTCTGCCCAATAGACCTTGCCTCGCGCGACGGCAATGCCACCTACCTCCCCCGCAGTTGTAGTAAACGTTTCAACATTTGAACCATCAAGGTTCGCACGGCGAACGCGTCCCGGGTTTTCTGTCCAATATACTTTTCCACCTTGGACATCCAAGGTAATATACTTTAGAGAATTCAGACCTGTAATGAGATTGGGTTCAAAGTTTGAACCATCAAAGTTGAGACGCTGGATTTTTCCCCAAGAATTTGTCACGTAGAGTTTGCCATTGGCAGTGTCAATAGCGATGCCATGCGGCACACTCGTCAATTCCTTAACCAGTTGAACGTTTGACCCATCAAGAGAGGCGCGTCGGATTCTACCGGTTTTTTTGCTTGTTTTTTCTATCCAATAGAGTTTTCGTCCTACCACATCCAAAGCAAGACCAGTTGCATTTTGGACATCTGGTACAAGGTTTTCCACTTTGATGCCTGTGGAGCGGTGCAATGTGCCAATTTCCCCTGATATCCAATACATCGGAGGATATTGAAAGTGATTTGTTTGGATCGAAGGTTTTGACAGAGCAGGCACTTCCCAAAGTAGAAACCCTGTCTGTGTACTCCAACTTGCGAGAATATCACCGTTAGGACTAAACATAATGTTGCCCTGATGTTCTGGTTCTGGAGAGAGGGTTGCCCTGAGTTCTCCACTGGCAACATCCCACAATTCCAAACCAATAACAGTATCCCCCCGTGGAAACCTACTACTGGTAGCGATAGTGCTACCATCCGGACTGAAAGCAATCCCTACCAACCGCCGCCCAGATCCCAGATTAAATCCCGTTTTGCGTTTTCCAGTAGCGGTATCCCAGAGTTCTATTATTGGATCTTGATTAATCGCTATTGTACTACCATCCCGAGAGAATCCAATTAAAGTGCCAGGGAATGTGGTTTCAACTGCTTTAGTCGTAATATTCCATAGCAGCACAGTGTTTGCACTATTATCATAATGACTGCTTGCGAGGGTACGCCCATCCGGTGAAAATTTGATGTCAAATCCTTTGATCCAACTGGAATAAGCATCCAAGACATTTTGTAATTTCACATCAGTGAGTTCGTCCTTGATCTTTCCCGTAGTAGTATCCCAAAGCAGCAGTTTCCCACTCCAATTTACAGCCGCGAGGGTGTCGCCATCGGGTGAATATTCAATACTGTCAATCACATGCCCTGCCCTATCTTCAAAAATAGTTTTGTGCTTAGTAGCAATATCCCATACTATCACTCTGCCATACTGCCCTCCACTTGCCAACGTATTACCATCTGGAGAAAACGCAACAGCGTTGAGCTGCCCCCAATTTCCTATGAATCGGGTAGATTCACTGGTCGTAACATTCCACATCGCTAAATCACTCTCAACACAAGTCGCGAGTCTGTTGCCATCCGGACTGAACACAGGCTTCTCCCGGGCGAAATTGTGGACAATGGTTGGGGTTTTGTAGGTGTCAATGGCAAAATCGAACCGCTCCAGCGTACCATTTCTATTTGCACTGGCAAGAGTCGTACTATCTGGAGAAAATGTAAGAGATACCACATCGTCTTGGCGTTCGGTCACACCTATGCGTATCCAAGTAGTAGTATTCCATATATACGCCTTCTCATCAACTGTAGCAGCAAAGGTACTACCATCCGGAGAAAATGCAACGGGTCTGTAAGATGCAGAGACTGACGATTCAAGTGTCGTCATGAGTTTCCAGGTGGTGGTATCCCACAGCTGCAGCGAATCGTCCGGGGCACATGCGAGGATGCGCCCATCTGGAGAAAACGCAACAGAGGGGTAACCGAAGCCAATAGATTTAGTAAGTGTGGCTCTGGGCAGCCCAATGGAAGTATTCCATATCTTTAATCCATTACTCCCCACACTTGCGAGCGTGTAACCGTCCGGACTGAATACGATACTACGGTGGCTCTCCCATTCAATATCGCGATCTTTTATGGTCATTTTGTGCTGCCAAGTGGTAGTATCCCATAGCAATATTGAATAACGACCATCATTATACCTTGCACCCCTAACCTCGCCATGAGCTGCAAGGGTTCGACCGTCTGGACTGAGTGCTATAGATAGGGCATTATATGCACTTTCCAGGTTGTTGGTAAGGGTCATTTTGTGCTGCCAAGTGGTAGTATCCCACAGATGTAAGTTGGTACCACCGTTTTGTCTATTCCACCGCCCTATTGTTACAACAGTGCGCCCATCTGGAGAAAATAAACATTGGTTTTCGTTGCTGTAGCCACGAGAGAGTAGAGCAAGTTCTTGCCCACTGTGTGCGTTGTATATCCAAACTCCGCCCCTGCACGCCACTGCAAGTTTGTTACCATCAGGAGAATATGCTACATCTTGTATCAAGCCCTTTCCGAGATGAGCTACTGCACCTTCGGGTAAGTTCAATTGTTGGTAGCCTTGGTAACCTGTGGCAAAACTGGCTGTTAAATCCAATGTTGAAACAATAAATAAGGATAGAATCAAAAAAAGTGCTGTTTTATTTTTTATCACATAGCTCTCCTTTTTAAAAGTTGATCTTCAACCTTTGCGGGACGGTTTGAAACGCTTTCACACAAATCTATTTTGCGATACCATTAAATGTTTGAGGTATTGTGCTTATCTTCACATACGATATTAAAATACCAATTTTTCAACTGTGGTAATATAATAATCCTTATGACAAAAGTTGTCAATAAATAACCTTAGATATAACCTAACTCCGACTTGCCAATTTATTCGCAAAGATACTGATTAACCCGCCCAACATCAGATACCCAAAGATTACTTCCAGCGTTACAAGCAGACGCGCCGTAGCATTGTCTGCAACAACATCCCCGAAACCGAGCGTTGTAAAGGTGACAACGCTGAAATAGAAGGAATTCCAAAACGTTAGCGGTTCCCCACTATACTTACCTGTTGCTTGATGAAATTGTGGCGACCAATCCTGTACCCACTCTGGCATCCACGATGGAAATGGCATATAGGCTAACGCAAACAGAAAAGCAAAGAAAATCGACCAGAACGCCCAAAGTCCTAAATTCCGTCCATAATCGGAACTCCATCGCCATAAACGCGCCAACATCGGATTCGCTTTATTGAAGGCGCGGATAAACTGCTGGTCTGCGACATACCGCTTGAAAAACGGGTTGGCGACTTCGTCTACATGTTGGCTATCTAAATAGAATTCAGTCAGTTTCTTTGAATTTTTGGTGAACTTACTGATAATTGATTGGCGGATTGTGTTAGAGGTGTACTGAACATCGCGAAATGAGGCAACAGCAGCAAATTTGGCAGCTGTAAAACGGGTGGTACCAAAGAATGTTGCCCGATTAAAAACAGCTACGCCTGCAAAGTTTGTGCCTGTGCAGTCAAGTGTCTGTTGGAAAAGCACACGGCTAAAGTTCGCTTCCTTTTGGAATTGTGCTTCATGGAAAACGGTGTTATTGTGAAATTCTGCTTGGTGGAAATCTGCGACATTGTGAAATTTTGCACGCCAAAAACTAACGCTTTTATGGAAAACGGCACTATGGAAGTCGGCACGACCGTGGAACATAACCTCTCTAAATTCGCAATGATGTTGCATCGTGGCTTCGTCAAAATCGAGGTCTGCCTCAAAGACAGCGCGGCGGAAGGAAATTTCTTGTTGGAAAACGACTCTTCGGAAATTGACAATGTTTTTGAAAGTGCATCCGATACAAGATAGCGTTTTATCAATACATATCTGATCGTTTTCGTTGCGTTCAAGTTCTGTGGCATGTAGGTCAATAACGCCTTCTATCGTGCAATTGTTCAGGGTTATGTGTGAGGCATCGCCTGCTAACATTTCAAGAAATTCTCGCGCTGCAATCGTTTCCCCATGCTTTTCGGACATTTATATCTACCTCTAAGAAAAACACTTATACTTTGCATTCAATCAGGCATTGTAGCCCATCCTTTGCTTTCCCGTATAGCATCAATAGCGATCTGGTAACGCCACCCATCATGAAACGTCAAATACGGTTCGTGCGGATGCCCCTCAATATCCGCAAGGAAATCACGGACAAGTGCAGTCCATTTGTTTTGGATTTCATCTCCGATTTGTGGCAGATCGTCTGTTAAATTTTGCGGAACAGATAGCTCTTCAGTTTCCTCACCGACGTGTTTTGTAATAGGATGTAGAATGTGCCCGCCTCTGGCAACCAATGTTCCGTGCGTGCCGTAGAAAAACCAACCGCCAGTGGGTTTATGTGATGGCACACCCGGATGTGTACGCGTTGTAGCAAGGATAGAATTGCCGGTATCAGGGTGTGGATGTGCTAACTTAAAGAACGCGGAATAATCCCATTCAGCATCACATTCTCGCCACTCAAGTTTTGATGCTTCTTCGCGCGTGATCATCGTGCTTCGCCACACCCGCCAGTCGCGGATTTCTGGGACGATTGGGGCTTTCCTCGGATAGATTTTTGCCTCACCCACCGCAGACACGGTTTTCATGCCTGTCATCCGTTCAAGCATGCCGAGGCGATGTGTAAGTCCATTGTTCAGAGCGCCGCCCCCATGTGCCAGTGAACTCATCCAATTCCACGGCTTAATCATATCTGAAGGCGGACCTCCTGGAAGCCTGCGGGTATATCCGATGTCAACGGCTGTTAAATCACCGATGACTTTTTCCTGCGCCAGTAGTTGACGCACATAAGCAACACTTGGATCATATAGATGTGTTGCAGCGAAGGCGTGTTTTAGTCCCGTGTCTTTGATGAGATTATAGATATGCCCTGCTGCCTCAGCGTTAAGTGCCAACGGTTTTTCACATACAATATGGCAGCCGAGTTCCACGGCTAATTCAATGACCTCTGTTCGCAAAATAGCGGGTGTTGTAAGCGCAACAATATCGGGTTTATGCTCCAACAAACTTTTTCGCCAATCAATTGAAGCATCAGGTACGCCTAATCCAGAGGCAACTTTCTGCACTATATCCGGTTTACGCGCACAGATAGCAAGCACCTCAACACCGTAATGTTGAAACGCTTTTGTGTGTCCTTCTGCGGACCAACCCGCACCAACTACAACTGCTTTTAATTTTTTTGCCATTTCTAATTTTGCACCTCTACTATAACGTGAGCTCGGTATAAGTGGCGTGTCTACATTTATATTGCAGGTCGCGATCGGAGATCGCCCTACAAAAGATATGTATTCTCCGACAGAACTCCGATTCCCGACTATCACCGATACCCACAATTTGAAACTTGACACAACACTATAGGGGATTTGTGAAGCTGCTTGCATGGTTCGCAATTGTGGATTTAGTACTTTAAGAAACTAAATTGTTCTGGATTCCAATCTCAAATCATTTGACAATTCTTCCATCAATTCGGTACGCGTGATCGATAGTGTGCCCACATAAATTTAATACCGTTGGAAATATATCCACAGACCGTATGTAACGCTCATCTAAGGGATGGTTTGACGCAAGCGGGATGTATAAATGTTCCGGAATTAAACCACCGTGAGAGGCGCGATGGTCCATGATTTTATAGCGGGATCTAAGATCGTAACCACTCTCGGCATTTAGAACAAGGTCGCCGGTCCGGTCGCTCTTGAAAATCTGCCACAATTGAACTATGCCATCTGGAGACGGACTGTCGTATGTCAGCTGTAATGCTTCTGTGGAGGATAAATTTTCATAAGAAACGCCGTAACCGAGGGGATCTGTTCCTGTAAATTTGTAGGAAAAACGCAGCGAATCTGAGCATTCATTAGTTGTCGTTATACTTGGTGAGCTATTGTTATTTGCCTCTTCTGAATGCCAAGATATTATTCCTTGTCCGTTTTTATTTTGGACAATGATGTTTCCCGTTTCACTTTGTCCCGCAACGAATCTCAATCCTTCAAGTTCAATTAAAGAGCTAACAACCCCCATTTTGTGGAGTTGCTCAAAAGTCATAGGTTCTCCCCATCCTCTTCCGTTATGACTGTTTTTAAAATAAAGATGTGACATTCCATTTCCTGAAACCATACTCGCGGCTTCAACAAATTGCTTCCAGACATTTGGGTAATGCACACACCGCCATCCACCATCGTCTAAATGTTGCGGGATATCTATATGTGTATGTGTATTGCTCATTCCATGGTCACTGGTGATCAGAATGAGCGTTTCTTCCAGGGTATTTGTCTTTTGTAAAATATGTACGATGTCCCCAACTCTGGCATCGATTTCTCGGTAAAGCTGAATGATACGGGGTGCTTGTGTCGTTATGGAGTGTGAGAGGGCATCAACTGTCGGAAAGATGCACGCCACAAAATTATCCCCCGCTTCAACAGCTTTGTATAGACGATCTCCCGCAACCTGATCAATGTATCTCCAATGATTGGATAAATAACCGTAGGCAAACATAAGAGGTTTAATCCCTCGTGTCAAATTGCCAGCGGGTGGACACCCGCGAGTGATTCGAATGTAAATATTACTTGCAGGAGAGAAATAGTGAAACAGGGTCGGCATGTCGGGAGGCAAGTCTTCTTCAAAATACGATTTATCAATTCCTAAATAATTACAGACGCCGGGACGCTTGAAGCGATAGGGGTGATAATAATGCGATTTAGATAACCACTGATTACCAGGGATATTCACTGTACCAGGATACACTCCCATAAAGTGGGGAATTAAAGCAGGCCCCGTTGTTGATGGGAAGACAGAGATTGCCTTTTTTAGACAACCTTGATCAGCCACGTGTTTCTTGATATTTGGTAGATCTCCGTTTTCCACCAAAGATTTAAAAATTTCATAAGGGGCTCCATCAATTAAAATAAATATTAAACGTTTGTAGTGCAATTAGTGAACTCCATTATTATGTCTAAGTGTACTCACAGAAAACGTGAATATATCTTGTTCAATTTGTAATAGTATACTCTCAATATCATACTACTTTAAAAACCCATTTTTCTGCTATTTGTCCAATGTGTGTGCAGTACAAGCCCTTAAATAAAAGCTTCAAAAATGCCAACATAGAGTGCTAAGACTTTTTCGGGATCAGGCCCCGTGTAAGCACATTCGTTGGATATGTAGCCGGAAAAACCGATACGATTGAGCCATTCAAACATTTGTCGGTAGAGTTCAAAAGTTTCTGGCACCTCTACCTTGTGCGTATGAACTGAAGTAATATGAGGTGCTACACGTGAAAAGAGCGGTTCAATACTTCCCGCATCACAACCAACGAATTGCGAATTAAAGACAAAACCGACATTCGGAAGATGGACACCTTCAATCACTTCCATCGCAGAATCTGGATCAGTGAAAGAGCCGTGCATTTCAATAGAGACGGTAATATCTTTATCAGCAGCGTAAGTACCGAGTTTCTTTAATCCATCAATCACGTAGCCAACAACAGCATCACGGTTTTCATCCGTATATCGGTCACCAAGTACACGAACATGGTCACAATCCATAAATTCTGCCATGTCAATTACACGTGTAACACGGCGGGCAGTTTCTTCGCGATCAGAAGCATTTTCTGAATGAAAATTTTGGCAACTCGTAAGCGAAGAGATCACAACGCTACTCGCATCTACCTGTGATTTTAATTCATCCCATTCATCTTTTGGTGTATCCCACTCAAATCCGTGCTTCTGCTTGTAATCCATTAACAGTTCAACGCCGTGATAGCCGGTAGCCTCAGCGACATCAAGAATCCGCTTGAGTTCCCAATCTTGACATGTTTGATACGTATTTAACGCCCACTTCATATTATTCTACTCCTGAATTGGAATCGGGTACCAAAGTCCGCCAGTTTTAGATGATAAAGCCCGATGTGTCGTATGATTAATGCCGATTACATCTACTGTGATTTGGTTCTGTTGACACTGGCGCAGAACATCTAATAACTTATACGAACCCTTGCTTGCCTCGTCGGTTACGAGGATAAAACGCCGATTCACCCCTTCCCGAAATTTGACACGTCGGATTGCTTTTATGATTGCATTGTGCGCGCGTTCATCGCCTGCTGCCGCCACTACGTGTGTAGTTAGTAACCTTTTATACTTTTCACTGTCCCGTGTCTGTGGATGGATAATTGTATCACCCTCAAGGTATCTAAAGATAACAATACCGAGCGTAAAGTCAATGCCTTTTTCTTCAAATACCGTTACCATCTGACTAAGTTGTCTGCCGACAGCACGAATATTATCTATCATACTTCCACTAATGTCAAGCAGAAAAACTATATCAACAGCACTCCTATCTTCAGTATCTGCAACACTTTCGGCGATTCCTTCTAATGCTTCACCCATCATCCCATCTCTATCAACAGGTTCCGGCACATTTTCTGTCGGTTGTTGTAATTCATCAACAGATTGTTCGTGCGTTGTTTCAGCAGAAGACGTAATTGTGGGGACCTGTACAGGGTCAGCCGCTATTGATTTCCATTCCGGCGATTCTGTTGGACTCTTACTCAGCAATGTCTCTGCCATTGGTAAATCTGCGTCTGTTCCGAATGCTATCGTTGATGCACTGGTCGTGATAGGACGTACCGAATGTATCGGTTGTGCCACATTTTGCTTAGTAATCCGCACAGCATTTGGTGAAACCGGGGGGCGTTTTGACATTGAACGTTTGCGCTCACTGCTCATGTGGAAACGTTTAACTGTTGAAACGATGATTGCTTCTTGAACCAAAGGATCCGAAGAAAGCATCGGACGATACCACCGGACGTAACTCAAACCCGTAAGTGCTATTACGACAACGTGCAAAACCACCGACATAAAAAACGCGCGCCGGGTTTTTCTACGTTTTTGCTGAAGTTTTTCTGAATAGACATCAAAAAGCATGTCTTATCTCTCCGGTTTTGATGGGTACTTATCAGATTAACGTTTAAAATCCGAAAAAAGCAACGCTATTTTTTTTATAACGATTTTAAGAGGATATGATTGAAACCGTTCCTTGCTGTCCATCAATCTGAAGTATCTGCCCATCCGTTATATTTTGGGTCGCATTGGGAATGTTCGCAACTGCCGGAACACCATACTCCCTTGCGACAACCGCCCCGTGCGACAGTAGCCCACCGCGTTCCATCACCAACCCTGCTGCATGGATAAAAAGTGGTGTCCACGCGGGGTCCGTTGATGGACAGACGAGGATAAAATCTCGGTCAGAGGGTTGAATATCAGAAGGTTTCAATAGCACACGTGCCCGTCCTTTAGCAACCCCGGCAGAAACGCCTACCCCTGTATATGTGTCCGATACTTCAGATGACAACGATGTTCCGATGTTATCCAATGTATCGCTAAAGATAACATCTGGCATTTTAATCTGTAACAAAAGTTCCCGTTTTGTCTTGCGTTTAGCAATCACATCACTGAATTTTTCACCGTTAATAAGTCGTCCTAATTCATCTGGGACCAGGTAGAAAATGCCACCATCAAGTTCATAACGATTGTCCAACTCAACTAAAGCACGCCGAATCTGTTCATAGCCGAGCATCCAAAAAAATTTCGCTGTTTCCCGAAAAGGCATATATCGTCTTGTAAAATCCAGTTCGCTTTCAATCTGTTTCCGCAATCCTGTCTTTTTTTCAATAATCTCATCAAGTTCTTTTTCTGCTGCTTCGCGCTGCTCTATTTGTCGTGCAAAATGTTGATTATTCTCTTGTGTCTGCCGATCAGATTCTGACGTTTCTTGAGAAAAGGATGCAATTATCTGTTCAAGATATGAAGTATCTTCTCGCCACCGCGGTTGTGCCAATTCGAACTCATTTACAGCACGGTGTCCATAATCTTTTAGAAAATCAGCAAGCGAAATTTGTCCCCTTGCAACTTCCCACAACTTTTCATTTGTTTCAACGGTAAGATTACCGGAGATCCCGCTGATCAACCCGCTTGCAAGGTTTTTTGCCGCTGTTTCATCAACACATTTTTGTAGGGCTGCTTCCAACTGTTGAAGTGAACGAGCAGCAAGGACAGTGGCAATAAGTGCTTTTGGTGCAAAGTCATCCAGCGTCTTCTCACACCACTCTTCAAACTTTGTGATCAATTCTTCATCTGAAAGCTTAGAATAAATTAGATTTTGTTCGGTCTGAACATTTTCCTGAAACTGCGGGAATATCTGCGTTGTCAACTCCTGATCATAATTTGAGCGAAACATTCTCAAACGGAACTCTATCTTAGTCATACGGATGATGTAACGTGGAAGTTTGAACCAGGATGCGGGAGAGCTATACTTAAAATTTAATGTTGCTTGCGCATACATAGCTTTTTGAGGGTTCTGCTTCAGTGCTCCAAAATCGTGCGCTAACTGGTTATCTTCAAATAAAAGTTCTGACTCACGGTTCAAGTTAACATAGATTCTACCGCAAATTAGGTCCAGTATACCCATTCTGTCTACCCGTTTGCCTGGATAATAACCTAAGTCACGATACATCCTACCTAATCCGCCTGTCCCAGACATAAAACGTCTCATAAGTTCCCATGTCATCGGCAACGGAGCCGGTAATACCTCAGCAAGATTCTGATGACTCCAGATCGTCCCATTATCGTCTGAGAGTGTTTTCAATATCTGTATCTCTATCAAGCGGAGATTTTCGATTTCTTCATCATTCTTACCAAGCGAATGTGTCGTAATTGGTCTGGCTTGTAATAAAACAAACTTTCCATCTGTAAATGCCCACTCAATATCCATCGGTTTTCCATAGAAAGTTTCAACTTGGATACCGAGTTGTTCCAATTGTTTTAACTGTTCATCTGTGAGACTTGGAATATTTTGCTGCGCAGATGAAACCTCGCTCACACCAGTTTTTGTTATCATCTCCTGTTTTGTGGCAACAGTTCTTTCCAATACCTCACCAGTTTCTCGCGAGATTTGGAAACTGTCAGGCGTAATAACACCAGAGACAACAGATTCGCCTAACCCCCAATTCGACTCAATAATACTAACGTTCTCATCGTAAGGACTGACAGTAAAAAGCACACCAGAAACATCTGCTGCGCACATCTCTTGAACAACAACTGCCATTGCTAACCCTTCATCGGGAATGCCTTGTCTCCGGCGGTAAGCAATTGCCCGCTCAGACCAGAGAGATGTCCAGCACGCTTTCAGAGCATCTAAAAGTCCATCAGACGCTACATTCAAGAAAGTATCTTGTTGTCCCGCAAAACTTGCTTCTTCTAAATCTTCGGCTGTCGCGCTGGAACGTACAGCAACTGTATCTGTCCGCAACTCTTTTCGTGCTTTTAGAATTGCTTTAGTTAACTCAGGGGCTAACACCACGTCTTTAACACTACTCGCGTTCTGTTCAGGTAAGTTTTGAACAGAAAATCGGTAGGCATCTGTGGTGACACAGAAACCTTGCGGCACTGAAAAACCGGCCTTTGTCAATTTTCCAAGATTCAGACCTTTTCCACCTACCTGTGATAAGTCATCCTCGTCAATTTCTGAAAAGCGTTTGATAAATTGCATCAGCTTAGATTTGCTTGAGAAAGGTTGAAATAGTGAAAATAGTATATCAGGATTTTTTTTTGACGAATGCAAATAAGTTTGGAGTTTTGCAAGGTAAAGGGGAACTCTCTAAATTTTAAAATTACCCGTTCTCTAACTAAAGATACTGCTGAAAAGGTACAGAACCTCTAACTGCATATCGCTACAGCCAATTAAAAGCAGGATAACATCTTTTAATATAAACGTCAAGGAAAAGTCTTGATTTCTTATTTCATTCGTAAAGAAATTCAAAATACCTTCGCTATACCTCTTGACAAATCTATATGAATTAGATAAACTAAAAACGATGTTTCAGAACGCCTCCGAAATTCTCACTCTAATTGCTTCTGCTATTGTGCAGTGGCTTTTTTATAGAAAACGTTTAACGAAGGACTTTATCCCAAAACGCATTCTCGTTGTTAAACTTGATCACTTTGGAGACGTATTGTTAGCGACCCCTGTGTTTTCTAATCTGCGTTTGGCTTATCCAAACACGGAACTGCACGCGCTCACTGGAACATGGGGGCGTGTTATTTTAGAAAATCACCCGGATGTAGATAAAGTATTAGAATACAATTCGCCCGCATTTTGCCGATCTGAACAACCAACCTCCTTAAAGGATACATTTCGGCTCTATCAACAATTACGTCGACATAAATACGATCTGTTAGTAGAACTTCGAGGTGATTGGCATATTGTTTGGTTCGCACTTTTACGCGTTACGTCGAGACGCCTCAACCGCGCATCTTTACAGATAGCAAACAAGTTAGGTTTTTCTCGTTTCAGTGGAACACACGAAACGATTCGAAATCTTGATGTCCTAAAGCGATCAGGTATTCCAATACCAATAGAAACTACCACTTTCTCAGTAAAAACAGAAGATAAAAAATGGGCATCTAATTTTCTCGAAACACATCAAATTCATGGAGAAACACCTTGCATTGCTATCCATCCCGGTTCTCCAGTTGCATTAAAAAGATGGAATCCAGAACGTTACGCTGAATTAGCTGATTGTCTAATTGCACAAAAACGTGCAAAAATTTTGTTTGTTGGTGTGAAAGATGAAATCCCGATAATAAATCAAATTCAAAACATGATGCAAGGAAAGGCAATTAACATCGCAGGCAAAACAAACATAACGCAGTTAGCATCAATCTTATATGTATGTAACGTGTTTATCGGAAATGATAGTGGTCCGATGCATCTCGCTGCAGCTGTAGGTACTCAGACAATTGGACTCTATGGACCCAGTGATCCGAAACGATTCGGACCTATCGGTGATAAGTGCCAAATTATTCAAAAGAAGTTTGATTGTCCCCCCTGCTTAGGCCCTACTTGTCGATTCGGAACAGAAGGATGTATGTCTCAAATTCAGGTTGCCGATGTAATCCAGACACTCGGAAATTTTGAGAAATTTACGGGTTTGTAAAAAAATGTCTAAGCGTGCCTACAGATGAAGCACAACGAACTCATCGCAATTGAAATAATTTTATATAAGAGACTTAATTTTATTTGACAATTTTTTGTAGATTTGTTATAGTATTACAAAAAAGGCTATACTTGTGGAGTTCACTGCTGATCCAGAGAAAAGCTGCCCCATTTTGTGCAGCTTATAACCGAATTGCCCCATTTTGTGCAGCGTTCACACGTTACCATATAGGGTTTACCATATTATCACACACTATTCTAATGGCACATAAATTGCATAGAGTAGTATAGGTTTAGTCTTTAATATTTAGTAAGTTTGTATCAAAAACCAATTTTGTTATTTTTTATGAGGTGAAATAATGAGTGCAAAAAGAACGTCAGGTGCCTTAATGACTTCGATCGTTCTCCACTTAGTCCTTATCGCGATCGCGGGGCTCTATTTTGTCACGCAAACTCAAACATTCAAGGACTTAGTTGGGGCCGAAATGCTGGATCCACCGGATCCACCGAAGCCTAAGGTACGGAAACCTATCGTCAAACAGGTTATGAAACCGATTGTCCCGGTAGACCAAACGGTTGTCACTGAACCCGTGCAAGTTCAACCACGTTTAACAACCGCTTTCGCGCCGAAGGCAACTCCAGATATCCAACAAACGGTGCTGGAATTTTCCAATCAAGCTATCAAGGTAGATGCGCCGATTAATCCAAATGTTCCGAAAGTTGTTAAACCAGATGTGCCAGTTCCAGAGGTGGTTACTCACACTGATTTACCTGTTTCAAATTCACCGAGTGCTTTAGCTTTTGCTGGTCCTGCAGCAAGTGCCCCTTCTGCTGGTCCCGCTAATATCGCACGAGGTGTCGCAGGAAGTCCAGTTCAGGTAAAAGTAACGGTCCAGCGGCCAGCAGGTCTGGCAATGGTTGAAAACGTTGGCGTGGTTCGTGACGCACTTGGTAATGTTGCCGAAAGTATTACACTTGGTAACGTTGAAGTCCCCCCACTTCCCAAAGGTGAACCGGGCGGACGCGTTATTGGTAAGGGACGCGACATTCGCGGCGTCCTCCGTTTTGCAAGAATTCGTCATACGCTTTCTGACTGGTGGGCGGACTCTTCTTCCCTGAATGCCCTATCCAAATGGCTCAACGAGAAAACCAAAATCAAAGCGGATATCAACGTTGAAGGTGGTTCATTAAAGCTGACCGATACGAATCTATTTAAAACACCGATTGCTTTTATGACAGGGCACGATCCGACGCTCACACGGCAAAAGAACTTGCTCGGAAAACAATATGGTGGTGGTAAAATGGATAACAAATTGTCCGAAGCAGAAGCCGCCGGACTTCGTAAATACCTTGTTGAAAAAGGTGGATTTCTCGTCTTTGACGATTGCGGTGTAAATGCGCCAGCACAAGCAATGGTACGTTTGTTCATCGCGCAAATGCGTCACGTCATGCCTGAATACCAAATTGAACGGATTGAAAACACCCACGAGATTTACGATAACTTCTATCAAATGGGTGGACCGCCGGTCGGATTTGACATTTTCTGGTGGGGCACACGTCCTCCGAAACGGAATTTCCTTGAAGGATTCTCCGTAGGTGAACAGTTGTCCGTTATTGTAGTACGTCGTGACTATATGTGCGCAATGGAATCTGTTAGTCTGCCGACACGAAGTGTACACTATTCGCCCGGTGTCTATCGTTTCATGACAAACGTTATCGTCTATGCGTTGACACACGGTAAAATTTCCGATTACTCCGGTTATGTGCCTGAAGATACCTTAGCGAAAAAGGAACTTCCAACACGTGCACCGGAAGCGGCAAAAATTGGAGCAACTGAATAATAACCTATTTTAGGGATTCAGTTTTCAATTCCTTATTATTAAAAATCTCCCGATGATGGATGTTATGAACTGTCGTCGGGAGATTTTTATTGCCTCTATTGCCTATGCCAAATTATATGACACAAACTGGAAGTTTGTAACTACTTATGTGGCAACTTAGGTTATAAATAAGCATTTCACACAGGATCGTTGCTACATTAAGAGATTTTAAGATAGAAAATAAAACTAAACAGAGAATTGAGTGATTTTGTCAACAGCTCAAAGAATATAGACTCTCTAACGAAATTATGTTATCATAGAATAACAATCATTTAGAGGTGAAAAATTGAAACTTGGTGTATCCACTTATTCATATTGGCATTTCAAACCTGAAAAAGTCCCAATTGAACATGTCATTGAAGAAGCCGCACGACTTGAACTTGATGGCGTTGAGATTCTACATCAACAGATGGCATCCGAATCTACCTCCTATCTTCAGAAGTTGAAGAGACATGCCTTTATTCATGGGCTTGATTTATACGCGCTTTCCATTCATCAAGGCTTTGTTTCTCCGGACGCAGAGACACGGGAAAAAAACATCAATCATACTATACACTGCATACGGTTAGCACATGAACTTGGCATCCCCGCAATTAGACTCAACTCAGGACGATGGGGAACTATTAAATCATTTAATGAATTAATGAAAACCGAAGGAAAGGAGCCAACACTTCCAGACCATACTGAAGATGATGCATTTGATTGGGTCATTGCTTCAATTGAAAAATGTCTCCCGGATGCAGAGAAATATGGAGTACTCCTTGGGCTTGAAAATCACTGGGGGTTGACATGTACAGCAGATGGAGTCAATCGCATTGTTTCTGCAATAAGCTCAGAATGGTTGAAGGTTACGATGGATTGCGGTAATTTCCTCTCGGATCCTTATGATAAGCTTACACAAATTGCGCCTGAAGCAGTGCTTGTTCACGCAAAAACCTATTACGGTGGGGGAGAATGGTATACTTTAGACCTTGATTACGCTAAAATCCGGGAGATTCTGCGGAGTGTCGGATTCCAAGGATATGTATCCATTGAATTTGAAGGAAAAGAGGATGCCCACATCGGGGTACCACAAAGTGTGGAGATGCTTCGCAATGCTTTCAACTCCCAAAACAATCTATAATTAACGTGAGTTTGATAAATCCTGTCCGCTTTATCAGCCCAATTTAGTACCCCAAGGTAGGCGCATTTTGGAACGCGCCTGTCTCCGTGCTGGAGATTAGCTAACGGGGCGTTTAGAAAACGCGCCTACCTTGGGGTGTGGGCCTCTAAGTTGACGCATAAGGGGCTTGCTGCGCTCTACCTAACGGGCTATACTCATCTAATTATCAAACCCACGTTATAATTACACTAAAAAAAGCGGGTTTGTACCGATACTTTCGTCAAAAATAGTTGAATAAATAGGGCAGATGTCCTAACTTCAGCTAACATTACCACGGTGGAAATGAATACTATGTAGGGCGATTCTGACAACATCTTGTAGAAAATAAACATCAATTGCGTTTACACATTCCTAATTTATCCCTACCATCCTGCCTTCAAATCACCCCATATCGTTGCCAGTTTCCCAGCAGCATCAACTGCAAATATATCTTTAGAGTTCATGATTTCCACGACCTCCTCCTCAGTTAATGCGCGATCGTAGACAATTAACTCGTCAAGCAAACCTTTGTAAGCATTTACGCCAGTACCCCTTGCACCAAATTCAATATTGTTATCATTCCAAATCATCACAGGACCGTTGGCTGGGACAGCTTTTTGTCCCTGAAGTTTTCCATCAAGGTAAATCCGAATCTCCTTACCGTCGAAAGTACCAACAACATGATACCAGTTATTAGGTTTTAAACCCAAATTTGGTAAAGGAAGTGTCGTATCAACATCAGCACCGTTAAATGGCCCCATATTCTTTTGACCGGAATTGATATACCAATACAAACCTTGGCCGCTACCGAGTCCAAATTCGACGTTATCATCACTTGCTCCAGATTTGTGATAAAAGATGTTCCCGTAGACGTGTCCGTTCCCAATAGCAATGTCTGATATTTCATAAGGGAATATCCAAACGGCCACGGTCAGATGCTCTGTCCAGAGGTCGCTTTTACCACCCGGTTCAATGATCTTAGCTGATCCCGCCGAGAATTCAATGGCACCTCCGCGCTTACCTTTCTCAACAAATTTTGCTGTGTTGTGTAGTGTTGCTTCAAAACCTTTTGGCCCAATATCTTTTGCGATGTTGCCTTCGCCTTCGTCAAATGGCATGTAGAAATGTAAACCTTTTGTGACCTTAGCGGTTGTATCACAACACACAGCACACAACGCCAAAACCACAAAAATATAGAAATATCTCCGCATTTGTTTACTCCTTTTTATGAGCGCAGCATGCGCATTGCTTGTATTAACGCTTGCAATAAATATGACGATAGATAATTGTTATTTTACTACCTGTGCAAATTGTAGGCAAGAAAAAACAGTGCTTCTCCAGAGGCATTCACTTGTCGACTTAGGACCCGTTTTATAGTGAAATCAATAATTATTTCAACACTACGGTAGGTGCGGTTTCCTAACCGCACCGGATCCTAAGTTTGAGTAGGCGCGTTTTGGAAACGCGCCGTGTTTTCAAGCTCAAATTGACACCGGCGCGTTTAGAAAACGCGCCTACCAGAGGGGCAGACCGCTAAATTGACGGCTATGGGTATGTCAGAATACGCGTTTGGTATTCTGAATTGGTTAGGAAACCGCACCTACCAGGTCTGGCAATCCCGCCACAATCTCAACCGTCTGCAAACTGACGGTGATAACCCGCCCAATCAAATCCACAATATACCGCGGCTGATCCGCACGATTCGGGTCATTCACAATACCGCTGCGTTTGTCCACCTTGACGCGATACTGGTCAACAATCCACTCTAACGCAGAACGCGTGCCGAGTCGATAGTCAAACGCCTTCGCGGGGATACCGTCTATTGTCAGAAAATCGTTGTAGACCAACTGCGTTTTGTCTTTAGACAATTTCATCTTCTCTACACGCCAATCTATCTGCACGTCCGGCGTTTCAATATATTTTAGTCCATCATATTTCGGTTGCGATTCGTAGTTAACGTGGATGTCTGCTAACTGTACGCCTGCGTTGGCAAAACCCCAAAAATCTTCTGCAAACGGAATATGCGGAAGATCACGCTTGAGGTTCGCCTGATACTTCTCACGATACATTAGATGGTGCAGGAGGGCGTAGGTATAGTGGAAGATGTCCCATTTACTGATGGTGTCATCGTTGTAGTGGTTGCGGAATTCTGCCAATGCCCAATCGGTGATGTTCTCTTGACGGTTAGTGCCGTCCTCGTTGTAGGTGTAGAAGGGGAAGCATTGTGAATCGCCATTAAGATGGACATCTGTTAACTGCTGAACCACCAAGCAGTGAAACGGCTTTTTACTTCCAAGGGTTGTAAGACAAATCACTCTATTTTCGGTTTCTGTTTCCGGTGTTGGGAATATGGAGGGAAAGACATATACACGTTCATTTAACATTCGAGCGAAATAGAGGTTTGATTTTGTAAATGGGCGGTAAAGAGACAATCTAATATTTTCATGAGAATAATCAGCCGTTTTTCCACTTTGTAAGTTTCGCTTTAGTCCCTCACTCCAACTTATTTTTTCGTCGTCATACACTACAAAACTGTCGGCGTTTACATCACGATTTGTGCGTTGTGTCCAACGTGCAACTTCTGTGTTAAATGTTCCTATCATTTGAGCAACATTTTCAGTAAGGGTGTTTCGGTTGAAGTTATAAACCCACGCGTCACGACTTGTGTTGATACCACGGCTATATGTTTTAAAAATTACACCTATTGCTGTGCCCTTTTCTGCTTTTGTTTCTTTCGTTCCCATCGGGATGAAAGTATCAAAATCGGTGTCAAGTCCTTCAGTAAGCCATGTATGCTTTGCATCAATAGTTACCTGTTCCATCGGAACGTTTGTATAGTTCCCAAAGTTGGTTAACAATTCTTGTTTCTCTCGTGCTTTCAAATAATCATCAATAGAGTAAATCCATACCTGAGCTGGATGGGTTATTACGTCTGCTTTTTTGATAAAGAAAGTGATTCCAACACCAACCCGAATTTGATCGTCAAAGACGTTGCCGCCCTCTTTTCTGCGGCGTTCTCCAGAGGTACGTGCATTTCCTTTGAGGTCAAGATGACAAATTTTGGTGAAATCCTGTGCAAGATGTTTTCGCATCCCATCAAAAGCGATTCCGTCAAGAAAACCGTTGTTCGTTACAAACGCAACAATCCCTTCTTCTCCAATTCGTTTTGATGCCCATAATATCGCTTTTACATACGGGTCTGAAAGAGCGTTTTTATTTGTAGCTTTCGAGTCTCGCGAATACGTCTCTTTCAGCATCTTATCCATCGTCTCATACTTGCGGTTTTTGTTATTATCATTTTCGTTGATTTGCCCGATATTATAGGGCGGATTACCGATTACGACAAACATATCCGCTTTTTTCTGCCGTTCCACCCGTTCAGTGTTTTCCTGCGTAAAAAGTGTCATCTGCTGATCTTCAAGCAGCTCAAAGGTGTCCGCAAGTGTGATGCCCTCAAACGGCAGATAGGTCTGTGTGCGTTGAAAGAACTCCTGCTCAATGTTCAGACTGGCGATGTAGTACGGCAGTAGCATCACCTCATTGCAGTGCAGTTCATGCCGATATTTCTCCTCTAACGCTGTGCCTTGGATGTCCTGCATCAGTCGGACAATGAAGTTGCCTGTGCCGACAAACGGGTCAATGATATGCACGCCCGTGTCCGAAAGTGATCGTCCGAACTCGGTTTCAAGGATATGCGAAACGCTATTCACCATAAAATCCACAATCGGTTGTGGCGTGTAGACGATGCCGTGTGTATCTGCAACATCTTCGGAAAACCCCTGAAAAAACTTCTCATAGAAGGTGTTGAGGAAGTGCTGTTTTTGTGAAAAATCTCTGCAGAGCGTGGCTGCTTGTTCAATGGCAACATAGAAGCGGTCTAAAGGTTTGAGAAATTCCTCGCGACTGAAGGCGTGGCGGATGAGCTCATCAACGACATTTTCTATCTCGCGTGCGATAATATTTCGGCGGGTGAAGGCGGAGTTGTTAAAGACGGTGCGGAAAATGCGTTCGGTGAGAATGTGCTGGATAAGCATCTCCTCAACAGCAGCACGTGAGAGGTCAGGATTTATAGAGGTGCGGCAGATTTCGTAAAAGTCGGCAAACGCTTTTTTGAACGTTGGGTCATTCTCATACCGTTGCTCAATAAGTTCCATCAGTTTGTTTGCGAGGTCAGGAACATGCGCTCTGAAGTCGGTAACAGCAGTCTGCCAATTGTCAAGTGCAGGTGCTGTATATGCAAACAGGAATTTGAGAGACTCAACAAGATTTGCAGGATCGGATATGTCCAAGTCCAGCGCGGTCTGTCCGTTCTGAATCAAGATACCGCGTTCCGGTGTTTGAAACAGGATATTGTCAAGTGGATAGCCTGCTTCACGTTTTTGTTGCACGGCTATGTCAAGGTCGTCATCAATATCTTTCGCTTCCCAATAGGCGATGGGGATTCCGTATTCGTTTAAGACAGCACCGTCAATCACGATACGGTTGCCTGTTGCGGTATGCATGGCGTATTGTGGGATGAGCGTTGCGTTTACCTGCTTGGCACACGTGTTGAGCAGCGTTTCAAAAGGGGCACTAACCGCGCCTTCATGCGTTACATCGTGCTGTTCGTATTGTTGTAACGTGGCGTAGTAGTCGCGGATGGGTTTGTGGGTGGGTTTTAGGTTGAGTTTCGGCATGGGGGTATTTTAGCAGGTGTGTATAAATAAAGGATGGAATTACTGTTTTACCATTATGATTTAAGTTTGCGCTGGAGATCGTAACAATTATCTACGATGGACTGAATTTCTTCCTCACTGAAACCTATTAGTTTGAGGAAATGAAGTTCAAAAAGCACTTCCATTTTTAGACAAAGAATCCATAAATCTTTACCCTTTGCGGCTTTCTGTTTTAAGGATAAGTCATAGTGAGTCAGGTAATTTCGGGTGACTATAATACTATCTATTAATGCTTGACGTTTTTCATTAGTCCCAAAAATGTCTTCAAAAGGTTCAATTATCTTATTAAGTCTATTTTCGAACTTCGTACCTTTAGATTTTATTCTTTGATGATATGCTTCTAAACCTTGTGCCAAAGTCAAAAATTTCTCTTCCAAATATGTTTGTGTTCCTGCTTTTGCCAAAAAGTACAACCTGAAAGCGTCGGCGAACTTTTCAGAATTTTTTATCCAATTATTAATTTTTTTCTCGGCATCGTTTTGTATTTCCTTAAATCCGAACAACATTTTGGGCAAATTGATTTTTGGTTCATCTTCGGAGTAAGGAAAACTTTCATAATAGATATTCACAGGAATAGGTGTAGTATTTCCTTTTCCATCATCTCGAACGTGATCTTTTGAAGTTGCCCTAATACTTTCCACGGATACTGTTTTATTCATAACAAAACATAGAAATTCTGTGATTTTACGAATAAAAGACACTAATTCATCTAATTCATACGCATCCTCAGAAACCAATTTGAAATAGGGTTTTTGGATTTTACAATTGTCAAGTTCACTGTAGAGTAAGATATTCGCTGACTGCTGCTGATACGATATGGTTACAATATCTTCTTCAGATTTACACTCAACTTTTTTAGGGAATATTCCAAGCCATTCGACAAGTCCTTCTACAGAAAAAGTTAAAATATTGAAACGAGCAATTTCGTCTTGTTCGTATGCAACACCAATAAAAACTTTATCTACTACAGATAATGATTTTAATAATCTTTTGCCAGTAGGGGATTCTGTTTTGAGAAAGCAACCGTCAAGTGTTACATTTTTATCACCTTCAATAATCCCAACAATTCGTTCTGTCCAATTGTCATTGAAAAATGTATCTGTCCTATTCTCAAGCAGCTCAACGGTTTGTAGATGATTAGTCTCTAAGTCTGATATTGAAAGTGTTTCGAGGTCTTTAATATCAGGTGCAGAATCGCAAGATACATCTATACCATCATCAAGCAGTTCAACGATTTCGAGATTAATAATTCCACCATCTGATATTGTTAGTGTTCCAGGGACTTTTTTATCAGGTGCAGAGGGAAGCCAAAAAAAACCTTTTCTTTTAAATTCTTCTTTGATTCTCACTGGTACTCCCTAGTTATTTTAAGTTATCAGAGCAATAAGTGCCATAATCAGCGCACTAACAGCAGTACACAACGGGAGGACACTTAACACTTTATTGCTACCTTCTTGCTTACCTTCCAGTTTCCCTTTTATCCACCCCACATCGCGTTCCACAGTTCCTAAACGTATGCTATTTTCTTTTGCTTGTGCCTCAATCCGTGACAAAGATTCAAGGACTCTTTCTCGGAAATCTTGATCGGACATTTCAGAACCTCCTCAGTGCAGTATATGTACAGGATAGCATGCACGCCAGCAGATATCAAGTCCAGTTTTGACATAATTGTTGTGGGTGTCGTTGATTCGAATATATCCAATTAATAGTCGATCAATTCTAAATCTTGCATCCGCTCAAGTGCAAAGACACGAATATCTTGACGCAATTCACAAAACCCTTCTACACACAACGTCTGCCCAGACTCACGACTGTTCGGGATATTAAGAAGTCGTTCCGGTATCACCACGCGCGTCATCCAGGTTTTAGCTTTCGGTTTTTTATAGTCAAATTGAATTCTCCAATTGTTCTTAATAGCAGATTGGATCTCCTTAACTTGTGGCGCGAACTCTGATTGAGACGAATTCAGTGTAAAACTACTAAAAATATCCCCTGGACCGTGCATACTTTCGTAACATGGTTTACAAATCAATTCAAGGTTGTCTAATTCGTTTGTGCCATCTTCACACAAAGGAATCTCATGGACAAGATAAACGTCTCCTTCCTCTCCGCAACTTGAACAGATTGAACCGTTCTGCTGGATGAGGTAACCTTTGCGTTCATGCCAATCTGGCGGCCAACTCGGCAAGAAGTCATAAATTGCGGTTAAAGTGTTTTTTAGTTTTGTTAGTTCAGAAGATAACCTTTCAACCTCATCCTCTGATGCGACCTCCCCATCTGCAACTTTTGCCCGTGCAAAGAGAGACAAAATGAGTTGCGAACTTTGTCGACGCAGAGCAACCTCAATTTCATCTGATCGCATTTGCAGCTTAATCAGACAAGAAGAATGGAGATGCTCGCCATTGGACAGCATCATGTCGTATTCATAGTCGGCATATTGCTTGCATACGGTACAGTAAGGCATTTTCAACTCTCATTTTAATCGTTAAAACTTTCTGCTGAGGGACGCTTCTGCAGAACTGGTATGACATAACTTCGTATATTATAGCCATCAATTTCATGGTTTTCAGTGCGTGGTTCTGGATTTGTGCGGTGGTCAAAGACAACATAATATCCCTCTGATGCCCCTTCGGACTTGAGATATGATGCAAGTTGGTTCAACCCTTTCTGATAACTGACTTCGCCTCTCCACACTTTTGTTTCAACGATATATTTTCGTTGATTATGCGTGATGAGTAGGTCTATCCTTCCACGTCCAGTTTGCACTTCAATGTGCATAAATCCACCCACTAACAAAACAAACTGCTCAAGATAGGCAAGAAGTAGATGTCGCCCAACAGATTCCTGGGGGGTGTCAGGTACCTGTAATATGTTAAACCCAGAACGAGCGATGAAATCTCTGAAGTTATCAAGTAATGCGTTCATATCAATATGACCAGTCTTAGAAAGATAATCGAGAAATCCGTCGCTTGTGTCTTCTGGGAGATAGTTTTCCTCTAATCCATTTATTGTCGGTTTGAATGTTTGAATAATACAATAGAAGTATACGGGATTAGCAACTTCACACATGCCATCCTCTCCCTGCTTAATAACACCAAAAGTGGCGAGTTCACTGATTTGGTCATCACGCAGGTTGAATGGCAAACCATCATCATAGGCTGTTATTCTCATCAAAATTCTTTCAAAACGTCGATTTCTACGGATGTTTGTTGTTAGATGGTCGATATTAGTATTTCGCTCATGAATGAGGTGATTATGTGCTTTTATGAAATGTGTCTTCGTAATTGTTTTGGTCTTTGGAATGTCCATTTCATCCGTTAGTATTTGTGCCAGTCGGTTGACAAGAAATGGCTGGCCTGAGGTCTGTATATGAATAGATTCTATTACATCATTTTCAAAGTGTTGTCCAACTTCTTCTGTATACTGTTGCAGGAGTTCATGCACCTGTTCACATGTGAAGTTTGGGAGGTTGAATTCATCTTGGATATTGAATGGGGAGATGGATCTGTCATAGTTGAGTTGTGCGATACTTTTTACACCGACAATTCCGACACTGTAAGGACATTTTTGTGTTGGATTTGAAACATAGATACGACGAAGTGAATGAAGAAATCCTGGTAATGCTTCTTGTGGGATACCATCAAATTCGTCTATGATTAGGATAACACGGTGAACATTATATTCAACTTTTAAAATACGCTCAAATTCACCAAAAAATCTTTGGAGTGAGAGATGATCAGTTATTTCATTGTTATTCAAGAATTGATGAAGGGCATCAAAGGATTGGTGTTCTCTTTTCTGAAATGTTTTTATAACTTCTTCAATTATGTCTTTATACAAATTCTCATAGAATGAAGATAAAGTGGATCCTACAAAGACTTCAAAATTCAATGAAATTGGGAAATAAGTTGGATCGTTGTCTGCTATTTCATCAAGTGCATTGCGAAAAAAGGTAGTCTTGCCTGTCTGTCGTGGTGCGAATATAACGATATACCGTCCGTCTTTGACGCGGTCAATGAAATCATCAAGTTCCGCAGAACGACTGACAACATAGTGCTTCTCTGGATGAACGGGGCCTTGTGTGCCAAAACGTCTCATTTGCTTTTCCTCATCTGTAGTATCTCATACAGGTAAGCATACCATAACGATATGAGATTGTCAAGAAGTGTGTTTGAGATGAATATTTTAATCTAACGGAAACAACGGCCGCCTAACATGCCGATACGAAAAATGCTGCGGATTCACCGCCGTCAATCCCGGTGTATCCACCTCAATAATCTCCCCAGCAATAGGTTCATAGGCAGCGCGATATGCGATTGCAGCTTTCACAACAATCATCCGCATCGCCTTCGGATCGATACCGAGACTCAGCAACTGCTGCAGACTAAAAGGCGTTTGACGATTGCTTGTCAACACAACTAACGAGTCTCGGACAGCAACCACAGCTGTTAATCCCTGATTGTGATATTTTTGTCCACCGTGGCGCGGTTCCGTCTCAATAAAATGTCCATCGTGAATTAAGTGGACTTTGCCGTGAATTGAGACAGACTCTCCATGTTGTTTATCAGCTTTCCCACCGACCTGTAAGGAAACTTGATTGCCGACACCCACTTGAACACAGGTTTGTACACTCTCCGGATCACAGAGAACAGCAACAAAACCTGATGCCTTTTGCCGTAACAACTCCGCCAGAATAAAAGTGCTATCTCCAGGTGAACCGCCGCCAATGTTATCACCCATTTCAACAAGAATTATAGGATGTTGGTCACTTGTAATTGCTTGCCGCACAGCGTCTGCCGCATACGGCAGATTCAGTGTTAATTGGTCATGGACATTCCACAACATATTTGATAGTCGATTTGCCTCTGTTTGTGCAAGTTGTGGATTATTATCTGTTACAACAACGAAGGATGGACCTACCTCGGGCACATCAGCATAAGGGTAGCCCGCCGCTACATTTGCCACAAGAATGTTAGCATCACGTTCTAATTGTTCGGCTTCTTTTATAATGGTACACATCGGTTGGGCACTTGTATTCTGATATAGGATATTGAGAATCATAGGCGGTTTAGTAAGTGCTTGGGTCGGGGTGACATTTTCTCTGAGGATACGCATCATCAATTCTGCTGCTTGTAACCCGCGCTGCCGTTGGTCAATGTGTGGATTCGTTTTGTAAATCACGAGAGCTGTTGATTTCTCTACCATCTGCTGAGAAACATTTGCATGATGGTCAAGTGTAACAACAATCGGCAAAGATTCTCCGAAAATTTCTCGTAGTCTTCGTAACACTTCGCCATCGCCATCAGGATAACTCTCTACCACCATCGCGCCGTGCAGGGCAAGCAGTAATCCATCCAGTTTCGGCACTGCTTTGAGTTGCTGGACAAGCATATCAGTAAGTTTATCAAAAGCATCATTAGTTACAGGACCAGCAGGTGTGGCAGTTGCCATCACGGTAGGATGTGTCGTATAGTTATAGTCTTCTGCACCTTGAATAAACCCACCCATTTCATGATGTGTCTCTTTCCATACCGAAAACAGATCATCTCCAATAGTGTGAGAAAATGCCTCAAAATTGGTAGGTGTATTACTAAATGTATTAGATTCGTGCATGATCCCACCAATAGCAATCGTAGCCATAATGTTTCTCCTATAAATGTCATTGTGTTCTGAAAATTATTTTGGATATTCTATAATGCCAACTCTGGAGCTTTTTAAAAACATCTTGACGAAAAGCGTAAAAATAGTGTATCATTTAACACTGTTTTAATCTTGAAATTTCTAATAGACTTTGGCAAACTAACATTGATAGGCGCGAATTGAGTAGCGATAGGACGCATGGCGGAAGATGGTACGCGGAAAAACCGTATTGAAGAAGCGATAGAACTCGCCGCACAAGCACACAACGGACAATTTCGGAAAGGCACTAACACGCCGTATATTACGCATCCGTATGCAGTGGGGCTAATGTTAATGGACGCAGGGTGTTCAGAAACCGTTGTGATAGCAGGAATTCTGCACGATACGGTTGAGGACACCGACCTGACGTTAGACTGTATCCGAAAAAACTTTGGCGAATCTGTCGCTGACATTGTCGACGGTTGTTCTGAAAATAAATCTTTAAAGTGGCGAGAACGTAAGACTGAACGGATTGAAGCATTAAAGATCGCAGGAACAGAGGTTTGTCTCGTAACTTGTGCTGACAAACTTCACAATCTACGGACTGTGATTTCGGAATACGATGACATCGGTGATGCGGTATGGGAACGTTTCCACGGTGGGTTAGAGGCGCAGGCGTGGTACTACCAAAGCATTTTAGAAAGTTTGCGCATACATATAGAACAAAATAAAAAAGGTTCGTGTGACGGGACTGATCAGAAACAATTCGAGATTTTATTTCAACAACTACGACAGGCTGTGATGTGTCTTTTTGAAGGGAGATAACATGAAGATTGCGTATGCTTTTCGGCGGTGTGTATCTTATCCTTATGATGGAGGTGGACTTCCCTCCGATGTGGAAAATAGACAGCAGTTTCTACAAAAGGCGAAAGATATCGGATTTGAAGGTATTGAACTCCCAACGATGAATTTGCCAGATGCTGAAATTGGGACACTCCGCACACAACTTGAAGATGCAGGCATGCCGTGCGTAGCAGTCCAGGGTGGAGGCGGTGCTGCACATCCGCGCGTTGCTGCTGGGAATAAACAAGCTATGATAAATGCTGTTAATTTTGCTGCAAAAATAGGTGCGAACGTTGTGAATTCCACAGTCACAACGCCGCCACGTGATCCAAACGGCAAAGGCACATATCGTGGTGAATCTGTTTCGCAAGGCTCAAGCCGCCAAGCAAGCACAATAGATTATGAACGGACAGCAGCTGCAGTCTCTGAGGTAGCTTCTGTAGCTGCGGATCAGAATGTTTCTATCTCCATTGAGGTGCATCAAAATTCAATTGTGGACAACAGCTGGTCAGCATTACATCTACTTGCGTTAATTGACGCCCCGAATGTTGGCATCAATCCGGATTTAGGTAACATCTATTGGACTTACGATATCCCAGAGGAATCGTGTGAAGACGCCATCGTCGCGCTTGCACCGCATGTCAACTATTGGCATTGCAAGAGTCTCTATCGTGTGCATATACCAGATTTAGAGACTGCTATCTACGTCCAGGTTCCACTTCCAGATGGGGAAATTGACTATCGTTTCGCAATCGCTGCGTTGTTAGATGTGAACTATGATGGCCATCTTGCGATTGAAGGTATCCGTTACGGTGACCAGTTCCATCAAGATGGGCGAAGTGTTGCGTATGTAAAATCTGTTGTTGCGGAGCTTGAGTCGTAAAACCAACTTCAATCAGCATGAAATAACCTCCTTGAAGCGCTTACGATTTCTAACTTTTACCGTATTAACATAATTCAGATATTTTAAAATTACTTTAACCAATTAGACCTGCTCAATTGGACACCTCAAAATTATGACAAACAAAAAAATCCGTCTTACTGCAACTGTCAAATGTGCTGGATGAGCATCAAAACTGGCTCCGGGCGAGCTTTCACACATTTTAGAAAACCTGCCTAAATCTACTGATCCGAATCTGCTTGTTGGCACAGAAACTTCTGATGACGCAGGGATATACCGTATTTCAGATGAACTTGCCCTTGTGAATACGGTAGACTATTTCACTCCTATTGTGGACGATCCTTATACATTCGGCGCGATTGCAGCCACAAATTCACTGAGCGATGTGTATAGCATGGGCGGCACACCGAAAACTGCGTTGAATATCACCTGTTGGCCCAGGGATGACCTTGATCTTTCCATTCTCGGTGATATTGTGAGAGGTGGTGCTGAAAAGGCTGCTGAAGCAGGCGCAGCACTTCTCGGTGGACATACGGTTGATTCCCCTGAACTGATGTATGGACTTGCTGTAACCGGTATTGTGCATCCTGAGAAGTTTGTCAAAAACTACGGCGCGCGTCCCGGTGATGTCCTGATTTTAACGAAAAATCTCGGTATCGGCATTCTCACAACGGGATTGAAATTCAACAAAATCAGTGATGAAGTCCTACCACAATTGGTTGAATCTATGACCCGACTGAATGCTTCTGCATCTACGGTTATGTTAAAATATGATGTGTCTGCCTGCACAGATGTGACAGGTTACGGATTGTTGGGACATGCTTCGGAGATGGCAGCAGGAAACGGTGTGCGTCTGAAAATAGATAGCAGTACCGTTCCGTATTTTGAAGATGCCCCCTCACTCGTTGCAAAGAAAACTTACACGCAGGCATATCTTGCAAATACGAAGTTCCTTTCGGATAAGGTCTCGTTCAGCTCATCAGTTTCAGAGGAGATGCACCATATACTGATGGAAGCAGAGACGTCTGGCGGACTGTTATTTGCACTGCCAGCAGAAAATGCGGATGCAGCTGTCCAAGAACTTCACGCTGCTGATTGCCCGGAAGCTGCTGTAATTGGCGAAGTCGTCTCAGAAGATGCAGCACACATTGAGGTGCATTAGACTACTTCTCAAATGGAGAAAGGACATGACAAAAACTGAATTAGCAAAGCAGATTCGTGCTGTTTCATATCTTACAGGTGAATTTACACTCCGCTCTGGGAATATCAGTAACTTTTACTGGGATAAATATCGGTTTGAAAGTAATCCAAACCTTCTTACTGCAATCGCTAAAGAGATGGCTAAAATGCTACCCGCAGAATGTGACGGCTTGGCAGGATTAGAATTAGGGGGGGTTCCGCTCGCTACTGCAATTTCTTTACAGACAGGAATTCCCTGTTTTTATGTGCGTAAAGAGGCGAAAACTTATGGCACCTGCAATCTCATAGAGGGAGGCGTCGAAGAAAAAAGCACACTTGTTGTAATAGAAGATGTTATCACAACTGCGGGGCAGGTTTGTACTTCCATAGAACAGATTCGGGCAGAGGGACACACAGTGGAACATGTTGTGGCAGCTATAGACAGGCAAGCGGGCGGAGAGGAAAAAATCAATGCGATCGGATGTTCATTCGCATCAGTTTTTACACTTGCGGCGTTAGAAGCCGTATAATACCTATTCGGTTTCACACAGGGTACTAAAACACATTTAACAAAAATTAATAATCAGACAAAACCGATACAACGTATAGGAAAAAAATAAAAATTCCGCTACAATAAAGAAAGCAGGAACAAACCGTAAGAGATTACGAGAAATGTGATAAAGAAAAATGAAAATACTGTTTATTGGAGATATAGTTGGAAATCCGGGGAGAAGAGCTGTAAACGAATTTTTGAGAAAGCTTAACAAAACTTCTGAAAATTTGTATGACTTTATCATTGCTAATGGCGAAAACGCCGCTGGGGGAAGGGGTTTAACTTTTGATGTTGTGGATGGGTTATTAGCAGCAGGTGTTTCTGCCATTACAACGGGAAACCATGTTTGGGATCAGAAAGAAATCTTTGACTTCGTTGATACAACACCACAATTGATTCGTCCAGCAAATTATCCTACGGAAGTGCCTGGACGGGGTTTTACGATAGTCTCTTCAGCTGATGGACGTTCCAAACTCGGTGTAATTAACCTCGCGGGTCAGATATTCATGAACAGATACACCAATCCATTTCATGCATTGGATGAAATACTCCCCGAGCTGAAAGCCGAAACACCTTATGTGATTCTGGATTTTCATGCTGAAGCGACTTCAGAAAAGATAGCGATGGGATGGCATGCAGATAGTAAAGTAGGGGCAGTAGTTGGCACTCACACGCATGTTCAAACAGCAGATGAACGCATTTTGCCACAAGGCACTGCTTATATTACGGATGTCGGCATGACAGGCCCACACGATTCGGTTATTGGGAGTAGGATAGAGAAGGTAGTTGAAAGTTTTTTAACAATGATGCCTTCACGTTTTGGCGTAGCGAAAGACAATATCAAGTTAAATGCAGTTGAGATTGAATTAGATGATGAAACTGGGTTAGCACTCAGTATTGAAAGAATTCAGTATCAGGTTTGAAACCTTTTAAGTATAAGACACTCGTTTTAAGGACACCCTGAATGCAGTTAGAACTTCCGATGCCTCGGACAATTTTCAGTGTTACGCAAATAACGAATACTTTATCCCGCATAATCGAGCAGCAACCACAACTTCAAAATGTGTGGGTAAAGGGACAAGTTTCAAATCTGAGGCGTCCCGCGTCTGGGCATATCTATTTTACGCTTAAAGACGAGAACAGTAACATCAAAAGCGTTGCGTTTCGGAGTAATGCATCTCGATTACAGTTTGTGCCGCGTGACGGGGACGAAGTTCTGGTACAGGGACGAATTAACATCTATGCTGCAAGTAGCGAATATCAGATAATTGTAAATACAATTGAACCTCTTGGAATTGGCGCGCTACAGCGGGCTTTTGAGGAACTAAAACAGAAACTTTCAGATGAAGGGCTGTTTGATGCTGCTCACAAAAAAACATTACCCATGTTTCCAAAGAAAATCGGGGTGATCACATCCGAAACAGGTGCAGCAATCCAAGATATTCAGCAACAACTCCAAAAACGATACCCGTTAGCCGAACTCTTGCTCTATCCGACACTCGTTCAAGGGGAATATGCTGCGGCACAGATCGCCCATGCTGTCCGTGCTATAAACAGCAGAATAGACATAGATGTTTTGATTGTAGGACGGGGTGGCGGTTCACTGGAAGACCTATGGGCATTTAATGAAGAAATTGTCGCACGCGCAATCTTCGACTCCAAAATCCCAGTCGTTTCGGCAGTTGGTCATGAAACAGATTTTACCATATCTGATATGGTTGCTGACCACCGATCCCCTACACCGTCTGCTGCTGTGGAGCATCTTGTCCCTGACCAACAGGAGCTTTTAGCACAATTACAAGGATTTAGAGAACGTCTTAACAGACTTATTTTGCGTAGATTTGAAACACAACATGACGAACTTGATGCGTTGGAATTAGGTCTTTCACCATCTAAACGAAAAGATACTATCTATCAGTTGTCTCAGTCTATTGATGGCCTTGAAGCGGCATATCAAAAAGCAATGAATGATAGGTTGAACGTGGAAAGTAATCAATTACAGTCCTTAGCCGCTCGATTAAATGGACTTAGTCCGTTAGCGACCTTAAAACGAGGGTATAGCATTTGTAGGACGTCCTCAGGGGGTGTTGTTACATCAAACCAACAAGTGCATGTAGGGGAACAGCTTGATGTTCAACTCTCAGAAGGTAATCTCGTTTGCACGGTTGACGAATGTTTATAGTAACACTTAGAAATAAATACACACTTTCGCCCTCCCGCGGTAGGCACGGTTTCCTAACCGTGCTGGTGCAAAGTGTCTCATTAATTATAAGATCCGCCATAAATTAAAATACAGCAAATTATACAATACTGTTTGGTAAGGAGAAACCGTTTGACATTTGAAGAAAAACTTGAAAGACTAAAAGAAATTGTTGAAACGTTAGAGGCTCCAGACACTTTGGAATTAGACGCTTCTCTGACACTGTTTGAAGAAGGGGTTAGTTTAGTCCGTTCGTGTCGGGCACTCCTTGACGCGGCGGAGGTCCGGGTGCAAAACATATCTCAAGAAGAGAACGGCAACATCGGTGGCGAAGCTATAGCCGAAGATGAAAACGGAGTATAAGATGGTTTTGGAAAAAATCAACAACCCTTCGGATCTGAAAAATCTAAATGTAAGTGAGCTTAAAACACTTGCCGAGGAGATGCGCGCCCACTTATTGACTGTGCTATCCGAACATCCGGGACACTTTGCACCCAACTTTGGCACTGTAGAACTTGCGATAGCGGTGCATACTGTTTTCGACACACCACGCGATAAAGTAATTTGGGATATCGGTCATCAGGCATATCCACATAAACTGCTTACAGGGCGTTTAGACACTTTCGATACTTTACGTCAAACCGATGGTATCAGCGGATTTCTGAGTCGTGAAGAAAGTAAATACGATGTGTTTGGCGCTGGACATTCAAGTACTTCAATTTCAGCTGCGTTAGGTATTGCAGCTGCCCGCGATGTTAATAACGATGACTTCAAGGTGATTGCTATTATCGGTGATGGTGGATTGACTGGGGGGATGGCACTTGAAGGTCTCAACGCTGCTGGTGACTTCAAAAAAGATATGGTGGTTATCCTAAATGATAATCAGATGTCAATTTCACCTACTATCGGTGCAATCTCAAAACATTTCCACAAATTGATTAGTTCTCGCGGCTATAATCGTCTTCGAACAGGTGCCAAAGAATTGATGAACTTTTTTCCATCAGATGCAAAAGCATTGGCACAGAAGATTGAAGCATCGCTAAAACCTGGCACGTTGTTTGAGGAATTTGGATTCAGATATTTTGGACCGCTCGATGGAAACGATTTAGAATCGTTAGTCCCTATTCTCACAGGTATTCGCGAGTTGACCGGACCGATTTTAGTACATGTTGTCACCAAAAAAGGGAAAGGTTATCCACCTGCAGAAGAAGACCCAGTAGGATTTTATAGTGTCAGTGGTCAGTTCGATCTGAAAACCGGTAAATCACTTCACCCCGCATCCGCTACACCTAAGTATACAGATGTTTTTAGCCGCACCTTAATTGAAGAGGCAAAAAAGGATTCACGAATTATTGGTGTGACGGCAGCTATGCCGGGGGGAACTGGTTTAGACAAGTTTTGGGAAGCGTATCCAGAACGGTGCTTTGATGTAGGTTTAGCAGAGCAGTGTGCTGTTACCTTCGCGGCTGGACTTGCAACTGAAGGATTAAAGCCTGTTGTGGCTATCTACTCAACTTTCTTACAACGTGGTTATGATCAGGTCCTCCACGACGTGTGTATTCAAAATTTACCTGTCGTTTTCGCACTTGACCGTGCGGGACTTGTAGGCGCGGACGGACCAACACACCACGGTGTTTTTGATATTGCCTACTTACGTTCAATTCCTAATATCGTATCAATGGCCCCCAAAGATGAAAATGAATTGCAACACATGCTAAAAACTGCGCTCACTTATGAGATGGGGCCTATCGCGTTGCGTTATCCACGGGGAACAGGGACCGGCGTAAAGTTAGAGACTGAGGCTAAACCGCTCCCCATCGGAAAGGCTGAAATTTGCCATGAAGGTGAAGATTTACTGATTGTAGCACTCGGGAACCGCGTATATCCAGCACTTGAGGCGGCACAGACTTTGAGCGAAACCGGAATCGAAACAACAGTGGTGAACGCACGTTTTATTAAACCTTTAGATACCACATTGATTGTAGATTTAGCAAAACAGATTGGTAAAGTAATTACAGTGGAAGATGGTGTATTGATGGGGGGATTTGGCAGTGCAGTACTTGAGGCACTTGCGGCGGAAGCGATTACAGATGTCCGTGTGACTTCACTCGGTGTGCCAGATCGGTTTATTGAACATGGAGACGTGAAAACATTGTACGATAGATACGGTTATGATACAGAAGCCATTATCCGCGCTGGAGTTGCCTTAGCTGTAGGGGCATAGAGTTAACTTAGGAACACCAAAATACGTTACGAATAGTACAGATAATAGTACATGCAATTTGCATGTGTTTAATCATAAATCAGAATGATGAAAAGATGGAAAGGTTAGATATTGTTCTTGTTCAACGTGGTTTTGCTGAAAGCCGCCTTCAAGCGAAACGTCTGATTTTAGCCGGTGCAGTCAGAGTAAACAACAATTCAAACCTAAAACCAGGTCAGCGCATACCACTTGACGCTGAAATTGAGGTTGAACACCCACCCAAATATGTCAGTCGTGGCGGTTTGAAACTTGAAAAGGCACTACAAGTTTTTGACATAACCGTTCAAAACAGAGTAGCTATTGATGTAGGTGCTTCCACAGGTGGTTTTACCGACTGCTTACTCCAACACGGTGCAGATTTCGTCTATGCGGTGGATGTCGGGTATGGACAACTTGCATGGAAACTTCAAAAGAACCCGCGTGTTCACGTACTTGACAAAACCAATATCCGCTACATTGACCAACACCTATTTTCGCATCCGCTTGATATAGCTGTGATTGATGTTTCTTTTATCTCCTTACAAAAAGTCCTGCCTGTAATAATTGATAAGTTAGGTGTTTTGGAAGTTATTGCGCTTGTCAAGCCGCAATTTGAAGCAGGACGTTCCCTCGTGAAAAAAGGCGGAATTGTTGATGATCCAGATGTACATAAAGAAACATTAATTAATTTGATTGGTTTTGTACAGGAATATTTATCAGCAATACCAGCGGGGATAACCTTTTCACCAATTCACCGAGATATAGGTAATATTGAATACATCCTTTGGCTTCGGAAACCCACTACAGCAACGCAATTAGAAGCTGGGTTAGACGCCCTGCCTACAATAAATATGGATTTTGTCACTGATGTAGTTAGGACTGCCCATCATGCTTTTTATGCAGACGAGGCAGAAAATTTGGAATAGAATAATGACACGACGAAAGAAAGTTTTAATTGCAATATCGCTAATTATCCTTCTCTTTGGAATCGGCGGATTTTTCTATATCAGTTCAGATTCTTTTCTAAACAACTTCATTGAGCCTCGACTTAGAAAAGCCTTACGTAACCAGATTGCCAAGGGGTACGAAGTTAGACTCGGCAAATTGAGCGGGAATATCTTCACCGGTATAGCAGTCGATAATTTTAGGATAGAAAACAACGAAAAAATACCTATACTCTCTACAGATGAGATAGTCCTAAAATACAACTTCTTTGGTCTTTTACAACGTAAATTCCTTGTAACTGGCTTAGAAATAAACTCGCCAGAGGTAAACCTACGTCGCAATACGGAGGGACAAGTCAACCTTACACAGATGCTGCGGAAAACTGCACCTAAACCCGAATCTACTAATAATTCCTTTGCATTTGCCGTTTCTAAAGCTGCTATCAACAGCGGTAAGATCCTCTTTACAGATACACAGCAGAATATTGAACTAAGTCTGCCAGATATCGCAATTGAGTTGGAGGGTGAGTTAGAAAAATGGAATCATAGCGGAAAAATCTCTATCGGCAAAGGGAGTTTCAGCCTGAATGAAACCAAATTGCCAATTGAACGGTTGAAAGAAATAGGTTTTTCTGTATCAGCCACAAATAGTAACTTGGATACACTCAAACTAAAATTGGGTAACTCATTTATTGAAATACAGGAACTCAAAGGGAGCTGGGATGAACAAGAATGGAATACAGTTATAGAACTAACAATTGATGCGACAGATGTGCAAAAGTTTCTTGGTAACGACATACAACTTGCGGGATTAGGTAAAGCGGTATTGGAGTTAAACGGGACAGATTCAACTTTAAATGGCACACTCACTGGAACATCGGAAGCACTTTCCCTCAAGCAAATTCAGCGTTCAACAGATTCATCTAAATCTAATATTAGACAAATAGACATTACAGAATTAGCCATCAATACGACTATAAATTTAGAGAAAGTTCCGGAAGTAACGTTAGACAAATTCAGCCTTCAGATTGCTGGCGGAACACTTACAGGAGATGGTAGTGCTACATTTGACAATAGTGCTGAAGGGAATGTGATTAAACGATTACAGCACTTTGTGAAACAACCTATCACCTACGACAGTAATTGGCAAATTGAAAATATTCAACTCGACTCTCTATTACCAATGTTCGTTAAATTGTCAGCAAAGGGGCCTCAAATCGAATCTGGAACGTTTACAGGCTCAGCACACATAAAAGGTGATACAACAGGAAAATTACACCTTGATAGCAATGTGGAACTTTCAGATACAAATTTACTTGTAGCAAAAAAATTAAAACTCATTTCTCTAAAAGATTCCTCTCTGCATTTGGAAGTATCTTCAGAACCTGAGAACGGCTCGAATATCAGGGCAAACGGTACTATAGATGACATAAGTGTTGATGCCAGCGGTCCTTATGAAAGTTTTGAAGTACAACTTGGAAATATAGACTTTGGAAAAATATTTGAAATTTTTAATTCTGTGCCGTTCAAAGGTATTGGAAACATTACTGCGGAAATAAAAAAAGACGGCACCGTCACTGGACATGCAGAGATACCTGAGGCATTCTATCGGCGGAGTGATTATGCTCCAATTCCAGTTGGTCGTATAACCGGGGATTTTCGGTATGTAGATCGGGTTGTGTCCTTTGAAAACGCACATTTAACAAAACAAGGCGGCACTAACGTTTCCATTGAGGGTAATATTAGGATAGATAAAAAATTTCCAGCGAATTTTCACATCGTCGTCGATCCACTTGTGTTGGATACTGACTATAACAAACTCTTATTTACAGTTGCTTACCCAATTGAAGGTGATATAAAGGGAGAATTAAATTTATACGGTCAGCTCATTGACAATCTTGATGGTAGCGGTAATTTTTCCATCGATTCTGGGAACGCCTGGAACATGAATTTAGATCCTGCAACATTGCAGTTAAAGATTGACGATTATTCACTTACCATCCCTAATTTTATAATTGCAGTCCGTAGTCAACAAGTTATTTTTAATGCCGATATAAAAAGAAATGGTGAATTTGACATCAGTCTAAAAAATAATCAGGACAAACCGGTTCAATTGGCTGAACTTGCCAGCGCTGCAGACATCACTGATTTTCCACTTGATGGCAAAATGCATGTTAACGTTGAATCATATAAAAAAAAGTCCGAGAACCTCGTTTTTACCACACAATTTATCTTTTCAGACCTCACATTTAAAGACAATCCTCTTGGTGATGCCTATCTGGATGGTACTCTCATAGAAGAAGAAAACCATTTCAAACTTACCGGAAAAGCACTTGCTGGCACGACTGATATTGAAGGTACAATCAGCAATAGTGCTCCTAATCCATACAAATTTATCCTTAAAGGCGAAAAAACAGCTGCTGCTCCCATTCTACGTATTTTTCATCCTATCTTTGATGCTATTACAGGTACTGTTGAGGTAGAAGGCACAATTGCGGAATTGTCCTCTAAAGAACCAATAGAACCTTCTAAAAAACGGGTATATCCTTATGATGTTGACATAATTATCAACAAAACCCAACTTGAGTACAATTCCTTACGCTTTACAAATCCTAAACCGATGCGCTTAAGGTTAGAAGATGATATATTGACGATTTTTGACAGTTCATTATCTGTTCATGGAGATGAATCTCCATTTATTCAGCTTACCGGCACCATTGATACAAAAACTGAAGAGTTAGATATTTCTTCCAAGCATAATCAAATGTTAATGCTGGAATCTCTCAGTGCAGCGTTAGGATTTCCCATTTCTGGTATTGCTCAATATGATTTAAAAACAAAAGGAACTTTAGGTAATCCTATTGTTGATCTCAAATGGACAGTACCAATGTTAATTGTGGAAACCGAAATAGGGAATATCAATATAAGTGATGCAAACGGTGAAATAAAATTTCAAGATAATACGCTACATATCAAACCTTTTCAAGTACTGGTATTGAATAATCTGTTCCAAATAGGCGGAAATATAAATATTGATCAAAATGTATTTAACAATTCCAAACTAAATTTTGAAATCATAAGTGAAAGTCTTGATTTAGCAAAATTTTCAGACTTAGTTAAGAACAGTCTGTCTGTTGAAGCTGCGAAACATTTGACATTAGACAAATCTACCGTAATTCAAGGAAACATCGGAATTTCACTAAATGTATTAGGTAGTATAACAACCCCTGTTGTAGATCTAAATGTACACACAATAGAAAAGCACCCTATTTACTTTGGGGAATTTGCTAAACCAATCACATTGGAGAAACTGCATGCACTTACGACTATAAAAAAACAATCAGTAGACATACGAGGCTTAATTGCCAACGGTCAGATCGGGAAAGGCAGTTTTCAGATAAATGGAGAGACGTCGTTTTCAACTCGCAATGGAGACGAGATGATGTTTGACATAGGAACATCTTTTCAGAAACTGGAGATTGATGATTTTGTCACACTTTACCAGCAAAAACCCTCTTTCGTAAGCGGCCTAATTAGCGGATCGGCAAAATTAACTGGAACAGGTTTTACCCCCGATCTTATAACAGCAACATGCAAAATAGATGAACTCAATCTAAAAGCACACAACTATCAAATTTCCAACACCTTACCTATAGACTTCAAATTAAATGACGATAGAATCATTGCCCTTTTTCCTTTATGGATTTCCTCTCCTAATATAGATGCCAAAGTTGACACCCGTTTTGATGGTCCGCTTACTACGCCAAACATCTCCGCAAAATGGGATGGAACGTTCAAACATACGCCAAAGACGAATACAGATTTACCACTGCAATGGCAGGGCGACGTTAAATATGCAAACAAACAAATTATATTGAGGACTGGGCTTACCAATAATGGTGACAATTTAATCCTCGACGGTATGATCCCGTTTGATCTAACTTTGGCACAGGTTAATTTCTCAGAACGACTCCTTGAAGCACCCATTAAGGTTCGTCTGCGCGGAAATGAACTACCACTCACCTTTTTTCCGGGTATTGATGCTGTATTTTCGGAAGCGGAAGGTGGTGTTGCAGATATTGATTTAACAATTCAGGGGACGACACGGACACCGTATTTACAGGGAGATGCTTCTTTGCATGCCCCCAAAATCCGTCTAAACAGTACCAATCAATTTTTTGAGAACGTAATTGTTCAACTCAAAGCCAGTAGAGACGCTCTTAAGTTGGCAAATTTCCAATTTGAGATAGAAGATGGGATGTGTAATGTTGAACAAAGTGAATTGCAACTGGATGGCTTGACGCCGAAGTTATTCTCAGTAAATGGGTTATCAATAAAACAGTATCCTCTCGGTTCAATTCTACGGCAGACTCTTCCACCAGATAGTTTTCAGGAAGTGAACGGATATGTAGATGCTACCCTTACAAAATTGAACATGCCGCTTGCAAACTTTTTTGAAAAAAGAGAAGAAATTCCAATTCCGAAAATACGCGCCCCAATCACCTTTGATGCTCTCACTCAGGTGGCGACTGCAAGTTTTACCATTGATAATATCTCCTTGGGTTTTACCGCCTTAGATCAGCAATTTAATTTTAAAAATTCAGAATTAATACCTATTACTTTGAATCTCGGTACATTCAGAGTTCAAGGACTTAAACTTGAAAATACTATCCCGATTCCTTCTGCTGTCGTAGAGGATCCTCTTGTTTTTAGTTGTTTTGGTGGATGGAACATGCAAGGAACTATTTCTGCTAACCTAAAACTGGACAATTTCAATATCTCTATTTTAGATCCATATTTACCTGAGGTGTATCGTAAGGTTTATCAGGAGAAGGGAACACTATCAACAACCATTAACATCACAGGTACTTATGCAGAACCTGATATAACAGTCGAGCTTGTTGGACATGAACTTGCGATTAATAAAGCAAAAATAGATGAATTCATTGCTGAGCTGCATTATAGCTACGATAAGCGACGGTGGACTATTTCTGAGGATAGACCACTCCTGACGATTGGCGAAAATCAACTCTTCTGTTCGGGATATTTGCCTTTTCTGCTTTCGTTCTCAAAACTGCAAGCTAAACCGATCCCTGAGGAGATGGAGGTTGGAATTGACTTTAAATTGCACGACCTGGAAATTTTGCCTCTTATGGAACCTCTGATCCAATCTGCGAGTGGAATAGGTTCAATCAACGCTACTTTCAGTGGGACACCGCAAGCGCCACGCCTCGAAGGCGAGGGAGAATTTACAGAACTTAAACTCGCAAGCTCACCAGTTTTCTTTCAAAATGCTAATGTACAGTTTGATTTCACCGAATCAAAACTTGAAATCAAAACCTTTGAAGGTCAATTGAATAGTGGTGATTTTGCTGCCAGAGGTGAGATTGCCTTAAATTGGCTTCAAATAGATGATGTTAACCTTACAGCTAGCTTAACGGACTGCACCTTTACCGAACCGCGATTGTACGAAATCAACATAAATTCTGACGATCTACAGCTACATGGCAAAATTACAGATATGATTCTGGAGGGGCATATTAGAATCGACTCAGGATATTACCTACAAGATTGGAATTGGGAAAACGTACTGAACACCTTCTCTGCTGGTACTGTAACAGAAACAGACCTATTTTCGGATGCTCCCATCTTGCGCGAACTTGACTTAGATGTGAATATTGATATACCAAACAACTTTCGTCTACGTTCTTCAACCAGCGGAAATACTGACATTGAAATTGCTTGCAGCGGTAAACTCACGGGGGCGATTCAAGAACCACTTTTTACGGGCAATGTTTCGATCCTCAATGGGAAAATTGGCGTTCTTACACAGGTTTTTGAGATTGTTGGGGATTCAACGATTAGAAACTCAAGTACTACTACCTTCAATCCAGAATTAAATATCTTCCTCGAAACCCCAAATCCTATCCGTGGTGTTCTACTTAGGGACGGAAGCACGGCAGATCTAAAGGTTACAGCAACGGTAACCGGTATCCTTGAAAACGGCGATATCAACAAAGCGAAGATTAGTTTACAGGCAGAACCACAAAACTCCTCCACGACCGAAGTCTTTACAGATGCAGACGTTCTTGCACTCCTTTTGCCAGATAATTCTTTATGGTTCTCGCTTGGCGGATTCACCTTTACAATCTCTAAAGGTTTAGATGCTGGTGAACGCTACATCGTTGCAGAATATCCATTTTTCCTCTTTGGTAAAAAATTTCCAATTAAAGTGGAAGGTGATGGAAAAAATAAATATGGTATAGATGTTCAATTACTTGAGGGGCGTTTCTAAAAATGTATAAATTGGATTTGAACTATACACCTAATCCCTTTTTTATTCGCTTGGTAAAGAGAGGGATATTCTGCGCACTCATACTAATGCATCTCTGTTTTTTTATGCTTGAACCTATCTTTGGAGAAGTTACTGACACCTCTCAATTTCTCGATTCCTCCCGTGAAACCGGACAACAAAAGACAGTTTTTAAAATTGAGTACTTTATTGACAATCTTGCTATAAAAGATAGCGAAAAACTTAGCACATTGGAAAAGTTAACTCACATAGCAGTTAATTCACAGTTTTCTCGTAATGCTATCCAACAAAGCGTTAACTCACTTTTTTCCTCACAACAATTCGCACAGATTGATGTTTACATCCTGCAAACATCCGAAGGAATAGTGCTCAAATTTGATTTAAAAAATGTGATGCGGATTCAAAAAAGTGGTATAACAGGTGAACTACCTGAAAGACTAAGACAAGAAATTCAAGCTGCGATAAAATTAAAACCTGGTGCGAAGTATGTTCCCGTAATTAGTAAAAAAGATATTGATGCTATCAAGAAAGTGTGTGCTGAAAACGGTTATTATGATGCTGAGGTCAAAGCAAATACAATTACGTCCGATGGAAGCTTAACATACCATGTCAATTTGGGAAATCCTACGGTTGTAAAAAAAATTCAAATTCAGGGCAATTCGGCTATATTCACAGAGCAAATTATAGCTACATGTAAAACGCGTGTCGGAAGTGTTTATCGCAAAGCCATCTTAGATCAAGATATTGAGGTAATTCGAGGCCTTTATGAAAAAAAATATTATCCGAGCACCGAAATTGCACACGATTTTAGACATCAAACAGGTGTGTTAACACTCGACATACTTGAAGGTACCCAATTATTACTTGATTTTGTAGATGAGAATGGAAAACCGATTATTCAAGATGCTCCATTTCGAATTTTTTTAGCAAAATTAGGTTTTAACATAAAAGAATCCGAAAGAGATCGACTCAGAAACGAAATAACTTTTTTAATAAATAACCGTTCTCTGTGGGAAGAAACCGTCCAAGATCACTTTGAAGCAGAGGGGTACCACGGAACTGAAGTAAAATCGAAGATACTCACTAATTCTCCGCTCCATGTTGAATTTACTGTTAAACGAGGTATCCGATATATTGTGACGCGTGTTACATTTTCTGGTAGCAGCGCCTTTTCCGATAGGGAGTTATTGCGCGAGATAGAGATGAAACCTTACCGTTTTTTTTCACGACTCTTTCGCAAACGTATATTTTCTCAGCAGAAACTATTAACGGATATACAACGTTTGAAAATTTTGTATGAAAAAGCCGGATATCCTTACACGGAGATCGACACAGACATAAAGTTTCCATCTTTTGAAGAACTTAGTCCTAATAGACAGAAACGCGGAGAAATAACGATACACTTTAAGATTGTAGCAGATCACAGAGAAGTGATTAATCGGTGTCAGTTTAACGGAAACAAAGCGTTAGATACTACGACGCTCCTTGATGCTTTGCCAAGTAGATCTCAGGAACCGAATGCCCGGCTTGTTCGAAAAAAATATGAAAACGCAATACTTAAAGCATATCAAGACCGGGGTTACATAGATGCACGCATTGTGAATACACAATATCTGCATAAAACAGAAACGCCAGTTTTGGTGGTAGAAGGTAATTTTTCTGAACAATTGGATTCGGGAACGCTACCGAAAAAATTGCGTGATGCATTTAAGGAACACAATCTCCCTCTCGCTGGTACAAAAATAGGTGAAGAGTGGAGTATCCAGGATTTTGATGGTAACGCTCGTTATACACTTGAGCAGAGAAAAGAGCATTTGTCGGTTTTTGAACATGGTGTTTTACAATTTCAAATTTTTGAAGGGGATCAAATTATATTTGGTACATTTAGTTTTGTTGGTGAAATTGGCGTTAAGCCGATCGTTCTTAAACGCGAGTTTACCCACCTTCGAGGCGCTCTCTACGTCCCAGAAAAGATCAGTAAAGCTATTGCAAACCTTTACAATACAGGTGTTTTTGAACGGATCCGCGCCGCATCTATAATTCCAGCAGCTTTTGGGAATCAACCCAGTAATTTTGGAAATGCCAGTTTACCGATTCTTTCCGCCCCGCAGCCAGTAATCAGAGATGTCGAAATTCGACTGCAAAAACGGAAGGCGCGTGCTATTGGAGCAAGTGTCGGTTATAGTACTTCAGACGGTCCGCGTGGCACAATTGCCCTAAGTCATTACAATCTTCTCAAACGGAACGTACGGTTTAGGCTACGGGGCAGACAAGGGACACTCGGCTACCTATACGATACAACACTAACTGAACCTTGGTTAATAGGTAGAACAAGCGGCAGCCTACAATTTTTGGCAAGAAAATTGGAAGAAGATGACGACGTTCGGGCATTGCAGGGAAGTTTTAGTCTCAGCAGAAAGTTATCCAATACACACAGGCTGAATTTAGAATACAGTTATCGTGACTTAAAAGATACATCAGTTGCCTTTTTAGAAACCACAGTTAGTAGTCTTCGCTTCTTATGGCGGCAAGATACTCGAGTACCTTCTCTGAACCCAACATCAGGCATGTTAAACGAAGCTGCAGTAGAAATAGCGGGAAATCTTTTAGGTGGGAAAAGCAGCTTTATCAAAATAACTACAGATACTCGGTATCACAGAAGACTAAACGCACGTGGACTTGTGTTAGCAACAGCACTTCGATTGGGTTACACGCCAGGGCTGCAAGCGAAAGCGAACAACGAGGCAGAATTAATTTCTTTTGAAAGATTCTGGGCAGGCGGTAGTACAACAGTTCGTGGATATGCTGAGCGTGGACTGGGCCCCAAGGATAGTCCGGGAAAATATCGAGGAAATGTTCAGTTTATTTTTAATACCGAATTGCGGTTCCCGATTTTTGACCCGATTCAAGGTGTTGTCTTCTTTGATACGGGAAACGTGTGGGACACGGTAGCGGATATTGAATATAAATGGCTGCCCTCTGCAGCCGGTGTAGGATTACGATTAAGCTTGGGCCCTTTCATTGGTGGAGTTGATTACGCTGTACCGCTCATCTCAGTCCCAGATGTGTCAACAAACGCAATTTATGGTCGTATAGGCACCACATTTTAGAAGAGCCAGCTTACTCTGATGGGTCATAAGGTTTTCCGAGTGCAAGTGGTGCTTCTGCTTTTCCGACAAAACCGGCTAACACCGCTAAACAAAGCGCAAAGGGTAGCATCAAGAACCACTGATATTGGATATCCCACCCGAATGCTTGAAATCGATTGTCCAGGGCAAACCCAAGACCAAAAAGTAGTGCGGCACCGCTGGTTTTGATTGGATGCCACTTACCGAAAATCACTATTGCCAACGCAATAAAACCGCGTCCGGTTGTCATTCCGGGTGTAAAATAGGGTACATCTGCAAGTGATAGGTATCCCCCGCCGATACCTGCCATAGCCCCGGCAAACAACAATGAGATCGTCCGTAATAGTGAGACGCTTGATCCGACAGTAGAGATCGCTTTTGGATGCTCGCCACAAGCGCGCACTCTGAGACCGAGTTGTGTGTGGTAAAGGAAAAAGTAGACGCAAGGGACCAATAGAAAAGCTAAATAGACAATAATGTTATGTGAAAATAACGCGTCGCCAAAAAATGGAATCTGTGAGAGCAATGGCACATCAAATTGTTTGAAATACGGAACGCTCTGCAGGCTACCTGTTTGTCCAAATAAGCGTACATATACTACCTCGGTAAATCCTAATGCTAATAGTGTTATCGCTGTGCCGATAACAACTTGATCTCCACGCAGTCTTATCGCGAAAAACGCGAATAGCGCAGCGGTAACTAATCCACTGAATCCTGCTATTAAAAGCCCAATCCATGGGGCAAAGAACAGTAGTTCAGCAAAATAAAAAGAACCTACCCATCCGAAGAGTGCACCGATGAGCATCATGCCTTCAATGCCAATGTTAATCACACCAGCGCGTTGTGCCACTACTTCTCCTAATGCGGCAAGCAAAAGTGGAGTCGCCCCACGGATTGTAGCTGCAAGAATATCTTCAAGTATTGCTATAATATCCACTTCTTTTTAAAACCTATGATTACATAAATTGAATAAGGTCAATATAATACTACAACGCCCGTTTACGAAAGAATTTTACGGCACTTGATCCAATGACAAAAAGGAGGATTATCGCTTGCATCATCAACGTTACTTGTCTGGATATGCCGACCTCTGCCTCCATAGCAAACGATCCTTTTGCAAGTGCACCAAATAACAGTGCTGTTGCCACCGTCACCAACGGATGTAACTTTGCTAACAGAGCAACGGCAATCGCTGTGTAGCCGTAATCGGGTGAAAAGTTTTCAGTAAGTCGATGTGGGACAAGTGCCATGATTTCAATTGCGCCGCCGAGTCCTGCAAGTGCTCCACTTATAAAAAAAACGCGGAGCGTGTTGTGTGCGATAGAAATTCCTGCTGCTTTGGCGGCGGCGGCTCCTTCACCTACGGCACGGAGTTGAAATCCAAAAGTCGTCCGAAACAGCACAAATGTCAAGGCAATAGCTAATATGACAGCAATGCCGATACCGATATGAATCCGATGTGATTCAAAAAGGCGTGGTAGAAACTCTGAAAGGCGTGGTAGAAAAACCCATTCGGCTATAGGATCGCTCTGGGGTCCAGTTTTCGATGTCTCTTGCAACGGCCCGCCATCTATCATCAAACTCACGAAGTTTATCGCAACGTAGTTCAACATAATTGTACTTATAACTTCGTTAACACCACGTGTTACTTTGAGAACAGCAGGGATTATACCCCATAGTCCGCCTGCGACGACTGCCATGCTGAGACAGAGTGGTACTGCTATCCAAGGGGTATTAGGAAGTAAAACTGCTATCTTCGTGCCGAACCATGTTGCCGCCAAAGCACCTATCAGAAACTGTCCTTCAGCACCGATATTCCAGATTCCACACCGAAACGCAATGGCAACGGAAAGCCCCGTCATAAGAAAAGGGGTGCTTTTTACCAATGTTTCACCCACTCCGCGTAGAGAACCGAATGTCACTTTGGTAGCTGCAACGTAAGCCTCTATCGGATTATAGCCAAATAAAAATATAATGATGCCGTTTGTTATAAAGGCAGCTACTAAAATTAAGAATGGTGTTAACATCCATAGAAAAAATGGCAGTATTATTTCCCTTATGCTGACAGAAAAAGATTTTACCTTACGAAATAAGGCAGGAAAATTAGGCATTCGTAGCAGCCTCTCCCATCATTAATAATCCCAGTGTTTCAATGTTCTCACGGTGAGTAGTGGCTTCAATTAGTTTTCCCCTTGACATCACATAAAGTCTATCACTCATTTGCAAAACTTCGTCTAACTCCGTTGAAATCAGTAGCACAGACTTTTTTCGGTCCCGCTGCGCGAGTAAATTTTGATGGACATATTGTGCAGCATTGATATCTAATCCACGGGTAGGGTTAACTGCCACAAGAAGCTCCGGTTGCGGCGAAATTTCTCTGGCGAGAACAATTTTTTGCTGGTTTCCACCCGACAAAGCTGCGGCAGGGATGTTAGCAAAGGGTGGGCGGATATCGTAGGTATCAATGAGTTGCATCGCTGCTCTATTTTTTGCTTTCTGACTTATTATTCCGTGCTTGGCCAAATGTTCAAAATGCATTATGTTTAACATTAAATTTTCCGCTATAGAAAACGATGTAATTATGCCCATTGTACGTCTATCTTCAGGAATGTAACCGACACCACATCTGCGAATGTTCTTTGTCCCTGATGGTTGCATACCCAAAATCTCTACTGTGCCAAACTTGGATGGCCGTAATCCCATAATTGCTTCTGCTAATTCACGTTGACCGTTCCCATCTACCCCGGCAATGCCAACAATTTCACCACGATATGTTTGTATAGAGACATCCAAAACCGCGGTTTCATTGCGGCTTCCCAGGACTGTTAGTCCTGAAATATTAAGCACTAAATCTGTTGTCGCTTTATTCTGTTTCCGTTCTACTTCCGAGAGTTCTTCACCAAGCATTTCCCTCGCAAGTCCACGAGCAGAGCGTTCACCTGTCTTTCCGTTGTATACTTTCTTGCCATGTCTTAAGACTGTAATCCTATCACTGATTTCTAAAACCTCTTTCATTTTGTGGCTAATAAAGATGATTGATCGGTTATCAGATTGTAATGCACGCAGGATTGTAAAAAAATCGGTTACTTCTTGGGGGCTGAGAACTGCTGTGGGTTCATCAAGTATGAGAATACGCGCGTCCACTGCAAGCGCTTTTAGAATTTCAACCCGCTGTTTCAATCCTACTGAAAGCGTACGGACAAGTACACTTGGATCAACCGCTAAACCGAACCTTTGTGACAGTGCTTCAGTGAGTCGGATCGCGTCATTTTTTTTATAGCGAAACGTGCTGAGTTTTGAGGGGATTCCATTTTCTTGCGATACGGATTTCAAATCAGATTCAATTGAATCTGTTTTTCCATCTCTTGAACTGAATTGTGCGACAGTGAGTGCAATGTTTTCAGCGACAGTGAGATTCTCGATCAGCATAAAATGTTGATGCACCATGCCGATGCCGTTAGCAATCGCATCGCGTGGAGATTTGAATATTTTAGGTTTACCAGAAATATGGATACTCCCACCTGATGGTTGGTGAAGTCCATAGATGAGATTCATGAGAGTGGATTTTCCAGCACCGTTTTCCCCTAAAATCGCGTGGATTTCCCCGGCTTGCAGTTCAAAATCTACATTGTCAACAGCAACGAGGTCACCGAATGTTTTTGTAACATGCTGAAGTTCAAGGATATTATCTGTTTCCATCTACATCATACACCATTTCTCAGCTCTGGTAGTTGTCAGTTCTCCATCGTAAGCAACAAACCGGAGAGCAATCTTCCACGTCTCATTTTTGGGAGTTGAAATAGTCCCTGTTTGCGTAGGATTATAGAGTGCCATGCCGTAATCCCGAATGAACCACGGACCGCGAATGCCTTCCTCAAGAATTGTCATAAAGACTCCAAAATGACCGTGTCCAGGTAGTTGATTTTGGTATGCCACAAAATCCGATGTGTTTTCGTCTATGACTTCGACTTTGCCTCTACGGTTGTTGTCACCAATGACAACGCCTCCCATAACAGGCAAAAGTCTCGGTTCAACACGCATGCCGATGCTTCCATATTTAGTTTGCGGGTATTCAACGGCACCATAGTTCGCAATCTTTTCGCTTGTCATTTCGCACACCGTGCCATCAGCAGTGGAATATAGATTGATAGTCCGAATTTCGTCGATTAAAGGCTCTTCGTTAGCATCACGCCAGATTATCTTCTGAACGAATTTCACACCTTCTGCATGTGGTGCAATGTCAATTTCTTTCTCTGTTTCCATGCGACCTAATTGCTCAAAGAGTCTATCTGTCCAGGAACGGCGTGGCGGTGCTCCCCAAAACCATGCTTCTCGGTCTTCAACCTTCACAGGCGCCTGTCCTACAAAGATGCCGTTATGGAACGGATGGTCAAATGCGAATTCCTGAATTACGGTATGTCCAGCGGGTGTATAGAATGGAAAGACAAAGGGCCGGTAAAAATTTGCACCGACTCCACCTAAACACTGTCCCGTGTCGGTGTCAACAACTAAATGCGTTCTCGCATTTGCTATTACTTCATAATTACTCATTTTTATTACCAATTTTTAAAGGAATTTATTTCAGGTTTCACGCCTTTTAGCCAAACCAACACCGCACCCCCGATTGTAGGGGCGGGTCCCTGTGCCCGCCCATTGTTTGAATACATCAGATATGGCGGGCACCAAATCAACGGTATGAATCATGGAGCATGCCATACGCGCATGCTTCTTTAGGCATTCCTCGGGGACCTCGCCCTACAATGTGTGACGGGATTTATCCCCTAAATTGACGCCTATAGAGCAGTTTCTAACTGCTTTATTGTAAGTCCTGTTCGGTTAGGAAACCGAACCTACCGTGGCTGGAGAAATGCTAAGTTGTCACCCTGCTCGTTTAATTGCATGACACAAGTCAATCCAAATTACTTGTCTATCACACAATTATTGCACAATAAAGTATATGTTATCAGTCCAGAGATGTCAACATCAATTTGATACAATTTACATTGACATCGGAAGATAAAATCTGTTAGAATTTATATGGGAAGGGACAAAATGAATTTAAGGAAACAACTGAACAATAAACATTTACTAATTGTACAAAACACATTTTCCTGAGGTAAAATAGATATGAGAAACCTCCTTTCAGTAATACTCGCTATTCAATTCGTTTTCATTTCCCTCGGTTTTGCACAAGAGAGCTGAGGCGCGTGAAGCAACCCCACAATCCCACAAGGTGGGGGTGGTGAAGTTAGTTTAACTTCAGAACAAAAGAAATTTCAAATCTCCTTTGGCACGAGAACGTTTAATGCACAAGGTGGACACGACGAGGTTAAAGGATTATCTTCAATAGGTAGCCTGCCAGAAGTTGTAGCTGCTCACAAACATGAAGTTGAGATGAACGTTGTCCGGTTCGATGTTGGTTTAAAATATCAACTTAACACACATTTTAGGCTGGAAACAGTGGTGCCGTATGAGATAAAAGATCAAAATGCCAACATCGGTGGACTTGAGAACATCGATGACCCTGAGATGAGAAGGAAGATTTTACTCTATCAAGAGATTCATCATCGAGACGAAACCTATCAAGGTGTATCGGATATGGAGTTTTTGATAGCTTATCGCAAACATGGTATCTTTGGGCAAAATGACATGCTGACAGCGAAAATTGGCACTACAATTCCGTTTGGTAAGACAGAAGATGACCCGTGGATACTCGGAGATATGGGGAAACAACATCTCCATATCCAATTCGGCACGGGTACGTTTAATCCGATTGCGGATATGCGCTACAGTTTTCCCGTCTATGGCGGATTGAGGGCAAACGCAAGTGTTCGCGGTAAGTATCCGTTCTATGAAAACAGCAAAACCTATCGCGGTTCGTGGGATGTGACCTATACTGGTGGGTTGAATTATCGTGTCACCGATTGGCTTTCGCTACAGACAAGTTATCTTGGACTTTATCAATCTTATGCGCATTGGGATGGTGAAATTGACATCAATACAGGCTTGCGCTTTAGCCTGATATCGCTGGGCACTTCTATAGCGACACCTTACAATGTTCCGCTCTCTATTACGTTGATGTTACCGATACAGCAGGAAACCCTTTATGATGATTCTGCATCGGGTAACGATGCGTTTAAATTAGCGGCATTGGTTTCTGTAACGGCGTTATATTCCTTTTAATACTAAATCAAGTATGCGTAAAAAGGCGTAATTGCTTGTAATTAAGCAATTACGCCTTTTTTGGTAGTAGGTCATCTATCTCATTTTCAGCGGCACTTTCTGTAATAAATCGGCGGTAGAGGGATTCTTTTAATGTTCCCTGATGTGTGTTTGGGACAAACTGTTCGCCAAAACGCGAGGTTAAACTTTTATCGTGGTAGCAGTTTGGTCCTGTGGGTCTTACTGAGCTTCCAAGATTGCAGATTTGAGATTTTCATCCCCCGCTTTCTCTGCTAAGTCTAATGCTGTCTGGATATCTTGATTTTCCTTTTTCGTATCACCGAGCGAATGTTTAGCGAGTCCTCGCCCGTAATAAGCCCTTGCATAATCAGGTTTCAAGCGGATAGCCTCGTCAAAATCAGCGATAGCGTCTTCGGTATATTCTAAAAATAGCTTAGCGAAACCCCTTTCGTTGTGAGCTTGAGCAGCATCAGGTTTTAGATGAATAGCGATGTCAAAGTCAGAGATAGCAGCTTGAGCGTGTTCAAGGCGGAATTTCGCATTGCCTCTGGCGAAATAGGCTTGAACAGCATTGGGATCTAAGCGAATAGCGATGTCAAAGTCAGAGATAGCATCAAAATATAGTTCCAGTTTACTTTTGGCAATGCCCCGTGCGAAATAGCACTCTACAAAGTCTGGCTGTATCTCAATACTCTTATCATAATCAGAGATGGCATCCTTAGGATGTCCCAGTTTATCTTTAGCAATCCCTCGGTTGAAGTAAGCCTCTGCAGATTTAGGATTCAGGTTGATAATGCTATCAAAGTCGGAGATAGCTTCAAAGTGTTGTTCCAGATTGCCTTTCGTAATCCCTCGGTTGAAATAGACATCTTCATACGCTGGGTTTTGGTTGATAGCTTTGTCATACTCTAAAATAGCAGACTGATAATTTCCTTGATTGTGAAACTCATTACCTTTGTAAAAGTGAGTTTTGGCAGATGCAATTTCATTGATTGAGGCGTTAGTGTTTTCCATTATGCTACATCCTTGACGTTCTGATAATCGGGGAGTATGTTTTCTGTTTTCCCGTTGGATAGGTGTGATCGAACATTTTTGGCACTTACCGAGCTCTCACTATCCTGGTTAAATCGATTTTGCGACCATAACCGAAGAAAATAACCCGCTACAGAAATTATAAGAGTCACAAAAATTCCTAATACTCCTCTCCAAATCCAAGTTACCGTTCCCTTCAACTCATTTATGTCTTTACTTATGTTTGCGATATTAGTAGTATTGACTGCCACATTTGTACTAAGATTTCCAATTTTTGTGTCAATATCCGCGAATTTTGTGTTAACCCCCTCAAATTTAGCGTCTACATGGTCACGTGTTCGCCTTTCTGAGGCGTTTATCTCTTTGATTATTTCTGAATCCGACAAACGTGTTTGCCCTAACGTTATACCAGAAAACGAAAGGACAAAGAAAATGCCTAACATTCCTGAAAGAGCACCCCGCACATTTAGCATTGTAAATCTCCTAAACTTTAATTTGACCATACAAAAATAAAGCATACGCCGTATTCAGTTAACAAGTTATATAATTGTAGCATATCATTCAAGAAAAAAACAGAAAAAGTGAAGTGGGTTTCACTGATTCCGCAGCAACTCGGTGCCTATAATCGCCAACATTGAAAAAGCCGATGTTGAGCTCTCTTTGTTACGCAGCGTGCTTCAAAATCTGCGATTAACTCTTTACGTCCTGAACAACTGATGCCTGTACAGAAAATCTTCATTGTTTAGTAACCTTTGCTTATCTAATGTTATTTCAGTAGGCAACACAGTCAATACTTTTCTGGTAAACCGTCAACAATCTTCACCGTCTCAAGGCTAACGGTAACAACACGCGCGATTAAGTCCAAAATATACTTGGGATTTTCCTTGCAATTTGGGTCTCTCACAATATAACTCCCTTTACGATTTCCTCTATCCTTATCCACCTTGATTTCATATTGGTCAACTATCCACGCCAACGCCGAGCGAGTACCTAACTTATAATCGTGTGCCTCTGCAGGAATACCTTCAATAGTTAGGAAGTCGTTGTATGCTATCTGCGTTTTGTCTTGTGACCATTTCATTTTTTCAACATTCCAATTTAGCGGCATGTCGGGTTTTTCTTTGAGCGTCAATCCTTCGTACTTTGTAACGGCCTCATAGTTGACATGAAGATCAGCTAACTGCTTACCAGCCGCCGCGAACGCCCAAAAGTTTTTAGCAAAGGGGATATGGGGAAGGTTGCGTTTAAGGTCCCCTCGGTACTTATCACGGTACTCCTTGTGATGTAGCAGCCCATAGGTATAGTAGAAAATATCCCACTTGGATATATCGTCATCGCTGTAGTGGTTTTGAAACGCCGCTAATGCCCAGTCGGTGATATTTTCACGGCGGTTCGTCCCATCTTCATTGTAGGTGTAGAAAGGGAAGGATTGTTGCGGATCGCCATAGAGATTTATGTTAGGAATCAACTTGCTCATCAAAACGGCAAATTCTTTTCGTCCATAGTCACCAACACAAACCACTCGATTTTCCGCTTCTGCTTGGGAAGTCGGAAATATAGAAGGAAATTGTCCGGGACTGTCTATCAGAATTTTGTCGAGAAACAAGTTTGTTTTCGTGAAGGGACGGTAAAGGGAGTCCCTGATCTTGTTGTCAGTATATTCGGCAATTCTTCCATGAATTAACTTCTTCTCTCTTAAATCGCGGCTCCATTTTATTTTCGTAGCATCAGATAAAACAAAATCATCAACTTTTGGTTTCGGAGGTGTCTGACGCATATAACGATCCGCTTCTGTATTGTAAGTTTCTATCATGCGTTGCACATTATCACGGAGCGATTCTTGGTTGAAGTTGTAAACCCAAAAATCTCGATTGGTTGATACACCGAGACTGAAGTTTTTAAAAATTACACCTTCTGTAGTCTCTACAGTGCCTTTTTTATCTTTCGCTTCCCTTGTTCCTATCGGCATGAAGTCGTCAAAATCGTCCTGGAGTCCTTCAGTGAGCCATGTGTTTTTTGCATTCGGTTGAATCTCTTGCCAGGTCACTTTGCCTATATTTTGATGTTTGTTTAGAAAGTCAAACGTCTGCGCCTTGCTCTGCAATTCTATCTCATTGTTGTAAAAAATACATGGAGCGTCAATAGGTTCTCCTGTTTTCACGAGTAGCGTGATACTCACACCGACTGTGATACCGAAAACATTAGAGTCTCCAGGTTGTCCTTTACGTATGTCTCCTCCTAAATTAAGTACATAAACTGCATTAAATCCTTCTGTCAGATGTTTACGCATTCCATCAAATGTCCGTTCAGTAATAAAACTGTTGTTCGTTACAAACGCAACAATACCTGTGTCTCTAATTCGTTCCGATGCCCAGAAAAACGCTCTCACATAAGGGTCATACAGTTTTCTACTGAGACGTGCTTTGGAATCTTTTGAATATGTCCCCTTAATCTGTTTGTCCAATGCTTCGTATTCACGATTTTTGTTATTTTGGTTATCATCGTCTTGCCCCGCATTGTAGGGGGGATTGCCGATAACAACAAACATATCCTTCTTTTTTTGTCTGTCTACCCGTTTTGTGTTTTCCTCGGTAAAGAGTTGTGTCTGAGGTTGATCAAACAATTCAAAAGTATCGGCGAAGGCTATACCTTCAAACGGTAGATATTTTTGTGTGCGTTGCCAGAATTCCTGCTCTATGTTTAGATTGGCAATGTAGTAGGGCATTAGTAGAACTTCATTGCAGTGCAATTCGTTCTGATATTTTTCCTCCAATGCTGTTGTTTTGATGTCTTGCATCAGTCTGACAATGAAATTGCCAGTGCCGACAAACGGATCAATGATGTGAACACCTAAATCTGAAAGTGATCGGTTAAACTTATCTTGTAGCAGATATTCAACGCTGTTCACCATAAAATCTACAATCGGTTGTGGCGTGTAGACGATGCCGTGTGTATCTGCTGTCTTTACACAGAACTCTTGAAAAAACCGCTCATAAACGGTGTTGAGAAAGTGTTGTTTTTCTGAAAAATCTTTACAAAGGGTTGCAGCTTGCTCAATAGCAACGTAGAACGGGTTCAGCGGTCTGAGAAAATCATCACGACTCATCGCTTGCTGCATCAGTGCTGCACTGACCTTTTCAATCTCAACTGCAATAATGTTTCGGTTTGTAAAATCTGATCTGTCAAAAACTTTGCGGAAGATACGTTCAGTGAGGATATGCTGGATTAGCATCTCTTCAACGGCAGCTTGTGATAGATCTGGGTTGATGGCAGATTGGCAGGTTTGATAGAATTTGGCAAATGCTGCCTTGTACGCTGTGTTCGTTTTGTGCTGTTCCTTAATAAGTTCTTTCAACTTGTCTGCAAGTGCTGGAATCCGATCACTGAATTTATCAACTGCATCATACCAATCGCCAAAGGTGGTGTCGGAATATGAGAAGAGATATTGAAGTGATTCAACAAGGTTTTTGGAGTCAGTGATGTCTGTGTTTAGTACTTCCTGTTCGTCTTGAAACAAGATGGCGCGCTCCGGGGTTTGAAACAGGATATTGTCAAATGGATAACCTTTTTCACGTTTCTCCTGAATTGCTTTTGAGAGATCGTCATCTATATCCTTCGCCTCCCAGTATGCTATCGGGAGTCCATATTCGTCTAAAATCGCTCCATCAATGAAGATATTATTTCCTGCTGCAGCGCGCATCGGATATTGCGTAACAAAGGTAGCATTTCCCCTTTTTGCGTAAATATCAAGTAAGCTGGCAAACGGATTACTCACTGCGCCTTCGTGTGTGAGGTCGTACTGATCGAATTGCTCCAGTGCTTTGTAGTAGTCTTTTATAGGTTTGTGTGTGGGGCTGATACTTAGTTTTTTCATAGCACCGCCTTTCAAGTAGTTCGGTCATCGTTTCTTGCTCCTGCTATATTGTTGAAGTATACCACCATTGCGGTGTGAATTCAAGAAATTTGCATATCGAAATGATTTGGATTTGGACGTGATGTATGCTATAATAGCGTTCCTACTACCTTTAAAGAGGGATATTAATGACGCAAAAAGTACGTAATTCTAATGATCCAATGCCATTGACTCCTGAAGAGAAATTGATGACACCCGAACAGAAATTCTTCTTTGATCTACGTGGTTGGATTTTGTTACCATCGGTCCTGTCAGAGTCGGAAATAGAAGAGATGAAAGCGGAAGTGTATGCGGGTGCCAGACATAGTTATCAAGGTGCACTTCAGAATTTACTCGATCATCCTGCGATTGTAGGGGTTTTAAACGAAATTCTTGCTGATGAACGATTTATCTTTGATGATTGCTACGGCTTTCGATGTGAGAATTCGATTACAACGGTCAGGAAACCTGGCTGGAACGTTCCTTCTGACAGAGGGACTGCGGTGCCACATGTCGTACGTCCACCACAACAAGCAAATGCAATGCGGTATCAGGTTGCCGGTGAAAAAATATTCGCAGGACTTACACGTGTGATTTGGGAACTTGAAGAGGTGAAAGCTGGACAGGGAGGTACTACTTTTCTCAGTGGGTCACATAAAGCGCATTTCAACTATGGTGGCCCGGACCCATGCCGTCCGAATATCAGTGAATCTCCTTGGGAGGATAATATAAAGGATATGATGGAGGACTACAGTTGTCCGCCTGGGTCGGTACTTATTTTCACTGAGAGTGTTATCCATGCTACCAACAACTGGACGAACCCTGACAATCCGCGTTGTGCGGTGTTTAATTGTTACAACTCAGTCTGGGCGCAATGGTTTCGGTTGAATCTGAGTCATGAAGTTATAGAAACGATGCCGCTGAAACGGCAATCCTTATTCCGTGGCACATGGGCGATTGGTGGTGGTGCTGGTGGAAACCGCCAGTATTCGTTGGATAATAACACCACATAGTTATAAGGAAAATCGAGTTAAATTTTGTTTTATTTTGTGAACGGACAATATAGTAACGTCAGTTTGATAATAGGACAAGACGGACATTCAAATGGCGTGTCAAGATATGGCGATAACGAATTTAATGCAAACGCTAACCATTCTAAGCGGGATGGTGTGAAATCTTCAAAGCCTGGTGCTCTTTCTGCCATGCTGATCTCCTTGCGGTCCGCCCCTCTGGTAGGCGCGTTTTCTAAACGCGCCTACTAAAACTTAGGATCCGGTGCGGTTAGGAAACCTCACCTACCGAGTGAGGCATTTTAAACGTTATTATCTCCTTAAATTGACGCCTATGGTTCGGTTTCCTAACCAAACCTATGTCCATCCAGCAGAACACGCGGCGGTCCTCTGCATTGGTTAGAACCGCACCCGCCGAATCATGCAGAATGCCAAAAGCGCATGAGGCGTTGATTCACCAGGGGAGTGCGAACATATTTTGGATTTCACTATAATAACTTGCGGTTGGACCACGCCATTCTTCACCTTGATAGAGGCGACACCGCCTAATCCGAATGTTGTCACGGACCGCAACAGCATCTGTCATTTGTGCTTGTGGGTTGGTGCGATGACCGAGTGAATTAAAAGAGCGTCACAAATTGTGTCCACTGCTAATGGTGCAAAATAGCAAAAAATGTTAATGCCTATAGTAATGCGTCTGCCAATTCCGTAAAATCGTTCACTGTAACATCAGGTTGGAACTGTGTATCTTCGTAAGGTAAATCGTAGCGATTAACATACACACCCCGATATCCACACGCCCGCGCGCCCATAATGTCAAACGAATTGGCAGATACCATTAGGCACTCACCTACTTCAAGACGCAGTTTTCCTGCCGCGCCACGATACACAGCCGGATGCGGTTTAAACGCACCGACAGATGTAACCGAAATCACATCGTCAAAATCCCATGCGACTCGTTCCGTCACAAGATATTCCAAAAACTCTGGATCTCCGTTAGATAATACCACTAATTGATACCGAGATTGTAGTCGTTCGAGTGCAGATAAAACCTCTGGAAAAGGAGACAAATGTTGCCAACCCTGCATAAACGCTTCCACTGTCCCAGGTCCAGCATTTATGCCGTTTCGTCTGAGCGTATAGTGCAGCGCGCGGCGCACCGTTTCCAAATAACCGCTATGCCCAAGCATCATAATTGTGTCCTGATACTGCTCAATCCGTTGCCGGTAACGCCACTGTTCCCAGAAATCACCCGCAAATATATTGGAAGCATCGTGATTATCTAAAGATTCGCGGATAAATGGCGTAAGGCTGCCGCCTAAATCCAAAATTGTCCCGAATAAGTCAAAGGTGAGTGCTTTCGTGTCTACGAAATTTGCCATATAGTTATTAGAATCACAGCAGTCGGCCATCAGCCATCAGAATAATAGTTGTCAACCGATAGCCGAAGACTGAAAGCCGATAGCCATTTAAACTATTATCCTAATTCAACTGTTCGACCAGTTGCCATTGCTTCAAAAGCAGCATCAATGACGCGCATCTGATTTATGCAACTTTCGGGTGAGATGCGGTGCGGTTGTCCTGTTTTCAAACATTCACACATGTGTTCAAGCTGCAACGCAAACTGATTAACAGGATCAATATCAATCACTTCACGACCATCCCTATTCTGTAGGACAATATTAACAGGAGAACCTCCATTATTCCATGCGGCATCAATTCTAAGCATGCCACCTAACCCTGTCATTTCAGCATACTGACCACCAGCACAATTAAAACCGGTAGAAATCTGTGCGGTTTTTTCATTCGGGAAAACTAACAATAGGTAGGAAGCGTCATCAACTTCCAATCCTGCTTGAGACGCACCCGATACTCGAATCGGTTCAGCACCGAACATAAACCGTGCATGGTGGATATTGTAGCACGCCAAATCGTAAATACTCCCACCACCCTTCGCTTTGTTAAACCGCCAATTTGCTTCAGGTTTCCGTGTTTCGGGACCGCCGCCACCGCCACCAGTGCAGAAAGTGCTACGGAGCGTCATAAACTCACCGATTGCGCCAGAGTCGACTAATTCTTTTGCCTTTATGTGCATCGGATGATGCCGAAACTTAAACGCTTCTGCGACAAGCACACCGTTCTCTTGTGCTGCACCAACGAATGCCTCAGCTTCTGCGGCTGTTGATGTGAAAGGTTTTTCACACAGAATCGCTTTCACTTGTCGGGATTCGGATATTTTTATCCCAACCTCAGCGTGGAACGCACCCCACGTGCAGATGACAGCAATATCTAAATCTTCAGATTCCAGCATCTCTTCTAAAGAGAGATAACGATTTTCAGGAGCAACATCAAACTGCTCGCCGAAGCCAGCTAATGCACCTTCCGATACATCATGGATCGCTGCTAATTCAGCACTCGGTGCTGCTTGGCACGCGCCGCCATGGGCACGGGCAATTCCACCTGTCCCAACGAGTCCAACTTGGTAAATTCCATTTTTGGGCATAATAGTTCCTCTTTGTAAGTAAATTTTATGAAGAAGATTCTTTTAACGCATAACCGTTTTCAACAATAGCCTCACGCAAAAAATCAAAAGGAAGTACGCGAGGTTCATCAACCTTTTTCCAACGTGCCACCGCCTCTGGACGTACTATAATTCGTCCTAAAGGCATGTCTAAATATGCTTCAAGTCGTTTGAGCGTTTCCTCCTGTTTAAGTACGAAGTCCTCAAAACGTACGTGGATAACATGTTTCGGTTTCGGTGTCGCTTTCATCAACTGATATTGATAGTACCAAGAAATCGCACGTCTTTCGTAAATATCATCCGTTTGCTGATACTCAATGCCAAAGTCGCGTAAATTATCTGTTTTGTGACTACCCAAGATACAATCCCTCGGATCACGAATCCAATGGATAAAACGAATTTCTGGAAACATACGCGATATCCAGGGATACACGAGTGTTGTTTCTGGTATCTTCCATCCTTTATTTTTTGATGTGTCGTTTAGCACATCCGCTAAATAGGTATTGATAAGCTGCTCAAACTCGGGATCAATCGGCATCGTCCACAACGGATCGAAATTCCACGATAACCCCCCCTTCCATTTGACGTATTTTGCCATCACTCTACACGCATCGTACATTGCGTGCGGCGGAATCTTATCGCCAGATGGGTTTAGTTGGCTACCCATATAAACACCACTGGCGTACAACGTATGTGAAATGGCACGTGTGCCAGAGTGACCACGCCCAATTACTGTGATTAAGGTTTCCATAGATTTATTGACCTATACAACATTCATAGAAATAACTTGCTTATTATCACAAATTAATGATATTAATTAAAATAAAAAGTTCATTATGCTTGATCAGACCGTACTCTCGTTGCTGGTATTTTATAGTGGATTCTACAATTAACTGGACATCTGAACTGTAGGAGGGAACTCCGATTCCCGACTATTATTGGTTTGGTCGCGATTCGGAGATCGCTCCTACAGAAGATATGTCCACTTATTTACATAATTGACTATAAAGAACAACAAGATAGGCAATGCCATCAGCATAAGTTTTTTCATTTTAACAGAAATCTGAAACTAAGAAAAGGTATTTTTACATTAGCATAGGAGTATGCATACTCCTATGCCGTAACAAAGGAGCTTTATATGCAGAAATTTATAGCAACAATTTGCTTGAGTTTGTTAGTGTTAACATTTATAGGATGTGATAACGTCAAAAAGGTTCTTGCACCTACGCCAGAACCGACTGTGAAAATCGGTTTTATCGTTGCTGGGCAGCGTATCACCTATCCGTACGGTGCAGAGATGGCGGTAACAGAAATTAACCAACAAGGCGGACTATTCGGTATGCCTGTCGAATTGATTGGTCATATTAACACGGAAGCGATACCAGAAGTCTCTGTTCAACTCGCTGAGTCGATGATTGTTGAGGATGAAATCGTTGCTCTAATCGGACCGAACCGTTCTTCTCACGCTGCTGTGGTAGGTCCAGTCGCGCAAAACCATCGGATACCGATGGTAACCACAACCGCAACAAATCCAAATGTCACACAAGCTGGTGATTTTGTGTTTATGGCATCCTTCACGGATAGTTTTCAAGGTGCTGTGATGGCACAATTTGCGAAAATGGAGCTCGGTATTTCAACCGCTGCCGTCATAACACGAAGCGGTGACCTCTATACAGAAGGAATTTCCGAGTTTTTTGCCTCTAATTTTACCTCACTTGGTGGAAATGTGGTTGCACGGGCGTCCTTTGAAGTTGGCACAACCGATTTCAATGAACAGTTAACACAAATTGCTGAAATGCAGCCGGATGTGCTTTTCATAGCTGGTTTTGTTCAAGACGTTGCGGATATTACACAGCAGGCACGAGCAATTCCGCTGCAAAACGCCGCTGGTGAACCGACAGTTTTCCTTGGTGCCGATACATGGGACAGTCAACTGCTATTTGACGACGAAAATGCTGAAATAGAAGGTAGTTATTTCAGTGGACACTTTTCACCCGACACAAATGAACCGAATGCGCGCGCTTTTGTTGATACTTACATGTCTATCTATGAATCCACGCCCACTGGCGGTGTCGCTGTAAGTTATGATGCAGTCAAATTGCTTTTTGAGGCGATAGAACGCGCGGGCAGTTTAGATCCAGACGTAATACGGATGCAACTTGCTGCCACCGAAAATTATGTTGGAGCGACAAGCATCGCCAGTTATAATGAGAACCGCCAACCGACCAAAAGCGCTGTGATTTTCACTATTAAAAACGGTGAAAAGCAGTTTTATCAGCAGATTGATCCTTAAAACATGCTTTGAATGCTGGTATCAAAACAAAATAGGAGTAAATATGAATAGACCACCAGAAGAGTTTATCCAAGTTGACGAAGAACGTCTTCTCAATTTCAGCACTGCCTGTTTTGAAAAAGCAGGTATCACACACGAGCACGCTTCACTTATCAGTCGTCTGCTTGTGAATTCCGATTTGCGTGGTGTACGTAGCCACGGCACCCGAACGCTTAGCGGCTACTGTGGTGGCTTTGAAAACGGAAGTCTTAATCCTAACCCGAATGTCCGCGTTATCCATGAAACACCCACAACCGTTGTGCTTGATGGCAACGGTACACTCGGCTACCTTCCGATGGTACGTGCTACTGAACGTGCCATCGTCAAGGCGAAAGAGGTAGGCATCGGCATGGGACTCGTCCGTTACATCGGACATTACGGTTCAGCAGGACATTATGCACGCTTATGTAACGAATCGGGTTGTGTCGGCTTTTCGGTACAGGGGTATCAAAACCACGGCAATGCTGGAAATAGAGATACAAAACCTCAACTTGGTTACTACGGTAACCCCCCTATCTGCTTTGCAATACCTTCTGGCGATGAGCCTCCAGTTGTGCTTGACGCGGCAACTTGTATTATGGCTGATTACCAACGCGGTCCGGAATTTGATGAACTACTTTCTATTATTCCCGCAGCATTCTTTAAGAGCATCGGTTATACTGCAGTGGCATGCCTACTCGGTGGTGCTTTGACAGGTTTTACTGAACCGCCGCCAGAAGACACTGCAAAATGGAGTGGTGCACGCCATGGCGGTATGGTACTCGCTATACATATTGAATCTGTTGTGCCACCTGATGTTTTCCATGCTGAAGTTGATCGGTTGGTGCGTGATGTCCGCGAAACTTACGAACCGCTGCCAGGGACCGATCAAGCCCTACTACCTGGTGCAATCGAAGTTGAACGGACAGAGCTGCATCGCCGTGAAGGTATCCGTTACGGTGAAATGGAACAGTCGTCAGCACGTGCTGCAAGTGAACGTCTTGGCGTACCACTACCCTGGGATGAATAATTTTCACACCGCCGTACAGGCAAGAGAATAGATGAGATTTTTCGTGCCTTTTTTTCGGAAATGTTATATACTTTATAAAAAATCCGGATGTGTCAGGATACCCAATCCTCGATTTTACTTTATGGCTGAATGCAAACTTGCAATACTTCAACTACAAGCATTGTCCCTCAGAACGGGTATCCGAAATATTACTTTTGATCCTTAGAGAACATAATTAAAGGGAGTTTCGTTATGTCTACACAGATTAGAACCAGTTTTTTGTTTTATATGTTTACGTTGTTCATGTGCCTCAATTCCTTTTTCCTAAGGGATACTGCTGCACAAGGCAACATTGCACCCGTTACTGCACTCGCCAGTGACAACTATACGTTTGAGACGCTTGATGTCCCCGGCGTGGATTTTTTAGCGGTGACGGCGAGTAGTGACTTTGAGGATTACGCAGGTTACACGCGAAGTGCTGATGGCAAAAAAGAAGTCGCTTGGACGCTGATTGATGGTGTTTTCACGACGTATGATTTCCCCGGCTCACAGAAAACTCATTTTTATGCGCTCGGTAATAATGGACAGGCTGCCGGACACTACGAGGATAGCAATGGTATGCACCACGGTGTCGTGTTAGAAAATGGTGAGTTGCGGCAATACGATTTTCCGGGTGCCGTCCAAACGGAAATATACGGTATCAGTGATGCGACAGGCGCACTAACGGGTAATTTTATAGATGCTTCTGGTGTTCGCCGTGGATTTTCAGGAGAAACAATTGTTGAAGCACCCGAGGCTTCAGCAACTTATGCGGATTTCATAAACGCAAGTGGTCGTATGGTGGGTAGCTATGTAGATGCCGACGGTGTATATCATCCATACATGCGCACAGCGGCTGGCAGATTTGTTTCTCTCGACCTTCCAAATGCAGCAAAGTTTGAATACTTTTTTGTGCATGGTATCAACGATGTAGGAACTCTTGTTGGCAGAGCCAAAGCAGTGGAAGATGTCCCGCGCACTTATGTCGGCTCACTTCAGCACGGACTACAGGAGTTGCAGTTTCCGGGTAGCGTTAGCACAGAGGGTTGGAATATCAATCAGGACGGCTCTGTCGTCGGAAACTATGTATCAGCGGATGGGCGTAGACACGGGTTTATCGCCAGGCCCGCACCGGATACCACTCCACCAGTTGTTGATGAACCTGTTCCCACACCCACCGACTCCAACTGGACTTTTGAAACTATTGACGTTTCCGGTGTCCATTTTTTATCGTTGACAGCGAGTAGTGACTTTGGGGATTACGCCGGCTACACACGGAGTGCTGATAGTGAAAAAGAGGTTGGCTGGACGCTGATTGATGGCGTTTTTACGGCGTATGATTTTCCCGGCTCACAGAAAACTCATTTCTATGCGCTCGGTAATAATGGGCAAGCTGCCGGCCACTACCAAGATAGTGATGGGCTATACCACGGTGTCGTGTTAGAAAATGGCGTGTTGCGGCAATACGATTTTCCTGATGCTGTCCAAACGGAGATATACGGTATTAGTGATGCGACAGGCGCACTAACAGGTAATTTTATAGATGCTGCTGGTGTTCGCCGCGGATTCTCAAGGGATACAATAGTTGAGTTCCCTGGTGCATCGGCAACTTACGCCTATTTTGTGAACGCAACAGGCCGTATCATGGGCAGCTATGTAGATGCAGAAGGAAAATATCATGGATACGTACGTGCTCCGGATGGCAGGTTTACGTCTTTCGACCTTCCAAGAACATCCGATCTGGAATACTTTTTTATCCCAGGTATCAATGATGCAGGCGTTTATGTTGCCCAATCCAAGATAGTAGATGATATCCCGCGTACTTATGTCGGCACACTCCGTAAGCGACAGGAGTTGCAGTTTCCGGGTAGCGTTAGCACGGAGGGGTGGAATATTAATCAGGACGGTTCTGTCGTCGGGCACTATGACACAGCGGATGGACGCAGACACGGATTTATCGCAAGACCCGCACCGGACACTACTCCACAACCTACCGTTCCCACCGACTTCAACTACACGTTTGAAAGTATTAATGTTCCCGGTGTCCACTTTTTAGAGTTAACGGCGAGCAGCGACTTTGGGGATTACGCAGGGAACACGCGAGGTGCTGATGATAAAAAAATAGTCGGTTGGACGCTGATTGATGGCGTTTTTACGACGTATGATTTTCCCGGCTCACAGGAGACTCGTTTCTATGCGCTCGGTAATAATGGACAAGCTGCCGGACACTACCAGGATAGCGATGGTCTGTACCATGGGGTCGTCTTAGAAAATGGCGAGTTGCGGCAATACGACTTTCCGGGTGCCACTCAAACTTTCCTCTACGGTATTAGTGATGCTACGGGAGCATTAACAGGTAATTTCATTGATGCTGCTGGCATTCGCCGTGGATTCACAGGGGATATAGTAATAGAGTTTCCCGGAGCATTAGAGACTTATGCCGATTTTGTGAGTGCGGGCCGTCTTGTGGGCAGCTACATAGATGCTGAAGGGCTATATCATGCTTATGTACGTACCCCGGATGGCAGGTTTACCTCCTTCGACTTTCCAAGCGCGTCCGAACTGGAGTACCTTTTTGTGCACGGTATCAATGATGCGGGGGTTTACGTCGGCCGAGCCAAAGCGATAGATAATGTTCCGCGTACTTATGTCGGCACATTCACCGGACGATATGAATTGCGGTTTCCGGGTAGCGTTAGCACGGAGGGGTGGAATATAAATCAGGACGGTTCTATCGTCGGGCACTATGACTCAGCGGACGGACGCAGACACGGATTTATCGCAAGGCCCGCTGCCAAGACAGAAAGCGATTATTTTGGTAACGTCTTCAATGTTACGTTGACGAAAGGTTTGAACATGCTTTCTGTGCCGTTGGCATCACCGAAACCGATGACTGCAAAATCACTTGCGGGGATGGCAGGGGCGACAATGGTGATAGCCCTTGATGCTGAAAATCAACGTTTCGTAGGTTGGACACCGAGCGCACCCAACGATGGATTCACCATTGAAGGGGGACAAGGCTATATCGTCAATGTTCCACAAACTCGCAACTTTGCCTTTGTCGGATCACGGTGGACAAATCAAACGGAGGCCGCTGCAGCACCCGCCATATCTACGAAGATGCCGCAAGAAGCGTGGGCATTCGTTGTCAGTGGGCAGTTAGAAGGTCCCCCAACGTTTGACGGCTATCGGGTGGTAGTTCGTAACATGAGAACAAACAGCGTGATAACTGCCTCGGTACAAGGTGATTACTTCGCTGCTGCGACTGCTGACTTAGCACGGCGGAGCGTTGTCCAAGTTGGAGACGTGATTGAATTACGTGTCATCGGTCCAGGTGGCAATGTTGAATCACAAACCCTCAATATTAAAGTAACCCCTGAGAACTTGGCTAACGCACTATTATCTGTCAAGTTTGATAGCATTGGTAAACCGTTACAGGATCAGTTGTTGCAGAACTATCCGAATCCGTTTAACCCGGAGACGTGGATTCCGTATCAACTCTCGCAGGACAGTGCTGTATCGGTATCTATTTATGACGCGACTGGTAAGTTGGTTCGGACACTTTCGCTCGGTCATCAAGCTGCTGGTTTCTACAATAGTCGGGAACGTGTGCCTATTGGGATGGACGAAATGCGTTAGGGGAACGTGTTGCGAGTGGTGTCTATTTTTACCAGTTAACGACACCCTCTTTCCAGCAGACACGACGACTCGTCATTCTAAAGTAGGGTTCACCCACCCCTATAGAACTTATAGGCGTCACAGTTGTGCTATCGGTGTAACTGTGACACGCTGTTATAGTAGACTTTAGAATTAATTGGACATTATGTTCGGTTAGGAAACCGAACCTACCGGGGTTTTGTAGCACAAACTGTATGAAGATTAAGAAAATATTTCGGTAATATTTATTTTTCCCAAACCCGGTAGATGCGGTTTCCTAACCGCATTGGAGTTTCCTCCAAAATTACCGAATTAATAAATTAATCTTCATTTAGTTTGTGCTACAAAATGTCCAAATAATTATATGCTTTACTATAAATTATATTATTTTCTGAGGAATATCTGTTATGTCCACTCATATTAAAACCAATTTTTTGTTTTACACGTTTACGTTGTTTATATGTCTCAATTCCTTTTTCCTAATGAACACCGCTGCACAAGTCGGCGATGAACCTGTTGTCGCCCCCGCGAATGTTAACTATACATTTGAGACAATTGAGGTGCCGGGCGTCGAGTTTTTAGCAGTAACAGCGAGTTCTGATTTTGAAGATTACGCCGGCTACACGCGGAGTGCTGACGGTCAAAAAGAGATCGCTTTTACACTCATTGATGGTGTGTTTACCACCTACGATTATCCCGGTTCACAGAAAACGTATTTCTATGCGTTAGGTAACAATGGCAACGCTGCGGGGCATTACCAAGACAGCGAGGGGCTTTATCACGGTGTTGTGTTAGAAAATGGTGAACTGCGTCAATACGATTTCCCCAATGCTGTCCAAACAGAGATATTCGGTATCAGTGATACAACGGGTGCTCTGACGGGTAATTTTATAGACGCTTCTGGGGTTCGCCGCGGATTTTCAGGAGACATAATCGTTGAATTCCCTGGAGCATTGGAAACCTACGCCGATTTTGTAAACACGGAAGGTGGTATGGTAGGTAGTTACGTAGATGCTGATGGCATATATCATGGTTATGTGCGTGTCCCGGATGGTGGCTTTGTATCTCTTAACCTTACAACGGAAGGAGAACAAGAATACTTTTTTGTCCACGGTATCAACGATGCAAGGGTTGTTGTTGCCCGAGACAAACTGTTAGATGGACTCCCACGCACTTATGTCGGTCTATTCCCGGAGGGACTACAGGAGCTTAAATTCCCGGGCAGCGTTAGCACCGAGGGCTATAATATCAATCAGGACGGCTCTGTCGTCGGACACTATGACACAGCAGATGGACGCAGACACGGTTTTATCGCAAGACCTGTAGGCGATCCTGCTGCACCCGTCGAGAATCAACCCGTTGTCCCACCTGTCTTCGCCTACTATACTTTTGAAACCATTGATGTTCCGGGGATCGACTTCTTAGCATTGACCGCAAGTAGTGACTTTGAGGATTACGCTGGCAACACCCGGAGTGCTGATGGTGAAAAAACCGTCGGTTGGACGCTCATTGATGGCGTTTTTACGACCTATGATTTCCCGGGTTCAAAGAACACTTATTTCTACGCACTTGGCAACAATGAGACAGCTGCCGGACACTACGAGGATAGCGAGGGTCTTTATCATGGTGTCATCTTGGAAAATGGTGAGTTGCGGGAATACAATTTTCCGGATGCCGTTGAAACAGAGATATATGGTATCAGTGATGCGACAGGTGCCCTGACGGGTAATTTTATAGATGCTTCTGGTGTTCGCCGCGGGTTTTCAGGGGACCTAATCATTGAGCACCCCGAAGCATCAGAAACTTATGCCGATTTTGCGAACGCGTCAGGCAGTGTCATCGGCAGCTTCGTTGATGCCCAAGGTGTATTTTATCCATACATACGTAACCCAGATGGCAGATTTATATCCGTTGAACTGCCACACGCCGCACAGTTTGAATACTTTTTTCTTCCTGGTGTCAACGATGCCGGGATTGTTATCGCGCGAGCCAAATTGATAGGTGATATCCCGCGCACTGCTGTCGGATCACTTCAGCACGGGTTACAAAGCTTGGAGTTTCCGGGTAGCGTTAGCACGGAGGGCTGGAATATCAATCAAGACGGTTCTATCGTCGGGAACTATGAATCCGCAGACGGACGCACACACGGGTTTATCGCAAGACCTACTACCCAGGCAGTAAGTGACCATTTCGGTAACATATTTAACGTTACGTTGACGAAAGGTTTGAACATGCTTTCTGTGCCGTTGGCATCACCGAAACCGATGACTGCAAAATCACTTGCGGGGATGGCGGGAGCAACAATGGTGATAGCCCTTGATGCCAAAAATCAACAGTTCATCGGTTGGACACCGAGCGCGCCCAACGATGGATTCACCATTGAAGGTGGACAAGGCTATATTGTCAATGTCCCGCAAACTCGCAACTTTGCTTTCATCGGATCACGGTGGACAGATCAAACGGCTGCTGCACCCACCATATCTACGAAGATGCCGCAAGAAGCATGGGCATTCATTGTCAGTGGGCAGTTGGAAGGGAAACCAGCGTTTGACGGCTACCAGGTCATCGTTCGTAACCTGAGAACAAACAGCGTGATAACCGCCCAAGTGCAAGGTAATTACTTCGCTGCTGCAACTGCTGACTTAGCACGGCGGAGCGTTGTCCAAGTTGGTGACGTGATTGAATTACGCGTCATCGGTCCAGGTGGCAATGTTGAATCACAAACCCTCAATATTAAAGTAACCCCTGAGAATTTGGCTAACGCACTATTATCTGTCAATCTTGATAACATCGGTCAACCGATGCAGAGTCAACTGTTGCAGAATTACCCGAACCCGTTCAACCCAGAAACGTGGATTCCGTATCAACTCTCGGAAGATAGTGCTGTATCGGTATCCATTTATGATACAACTGGTAAGGTAATTCGCACACTTTCGCTTGGTCATCAAGCTGCTGGTTTCTACAATAGTCGGGAACGTGCTGCCTATTGGGATGGAAAGAATAGTTTAGGTGAAAGCGTTGCGAGTGGTGTCTATTTTTATCAGTTAACGACACCCTCTTTCCAGCAGACACGACGACTCGTCATTCTAAAGTAGGGTCAATCAATATGAACGGACAAGTGTCACAGTTGCACCATTGGTATAACTGTGACACCTTGTTCAACCTAAAAAAAGGATAACTATGCATAACAACATAAAAACGAAAATCTCTTTATTTATATGCTTAATTATCTGTTTCACGTGGCACGCTGCAGCACAAATCAGTGCCGAGATACCAATTGCAGATTACATCTTTGAAACGATTGAAGTCCCGGGTGTAGATTTTCTGGAGGTGGCTGCGAGTAACGATTTCGGAGATTATGCGGGAAACACACGGAGCTCTGATGGTGAGAAAACCATCGGTTTTACATTGATAGACGGCGTTTTTAAAACCTACGATTTTCCAGGGGCACTAAAAACCAATTTCTATGCCCTTGATAATGCCGGAAAAGCTGCAGGACATTACAAAGGCACAGATGGGCTTTACCACGGTGTCATCATGGAAGATGGAGAGCTTACGCAATACGATTTTCCCGATGCTGTCCAAACCTTTATCTTTGGTATTAGCGATGAAACAGGGGCACTGAGCGGTAACATCGTAGATGAATCAGGTGTCACCCGCGCCTTTTCAGGTGAGCTGACAATTACGTTCCCGGGGGCAGTCAAAACTTATGGGGACTTTGTCAACGCTGCTGGTGTGGTTGTTGGCAGCTACGTAGATGCCGATGGCATGCCTCACGGGTTCATGCGTAACCCTGATGGCAGTTTTATCACCATCGACATCCCAGCGACCCCGGAACTCAGATTCCTATTCGTGAATGCCATCAACGATGTCGGTGTCATCGTCTTCAGAGCCATGGCCGTAGACGATATCCAGCGTTCCTATATTCTCCTGCCAGGCGGCACCTTCCAAGAATTGCGGGTCCCAGACAGTGTAAATACTGTAGTACGGAATATTAATCAGGATGGGAGTATTATCGGTTATTACGACTTAACCGATGATCGCAGATTGGGATTTGTCGGTAGACCTAAGATGCAACCGAACGGAGGAGATTTCGGCAGTATTTTCTCTATGCACCTCTCTAAAGGTTTGAACATGCTGTCTGTACCGTTGAAACCGACTGTCCACATGACAGCACGGTCGCTTGCACTAAAGACAGGTGCAACAGCTGTAATAGCACTTGATGCCGCAAAGCAAAATTTCATAGGATGGACACCAAACGCGCCCAACGACGGATTTCCTATTGAAGGCGCAAAAGGGTACATCGTCAATTTACCAAAAGCACGCGACATTGTCTTCACGGGAACGGGGTGGACAAATCAGATGCAAGTCGCTACAGCACCATCTACCATTACGCCCTTGACAAGGGGGATTGTCCAAGAAACGTGGGCATTCGTTGTAAGTGGGCAGTTGGAAGGCAAGCAAAAATTTGAAGGTTATCAAATTACAGTCCGAAACTTACGAACAAACAACGTCATGGTAGCAGAAGTGCGTGACAATTACTTTGCTGCTGCGACTGCAGACCTCACCTACCGAAGTGTTGTGCAGGTTGGTGATACGTTGGAATTGAGCGTCATAGACACAAACGGGAATATCGCCTCAGAGAAGTTCAATTTTAAGGTAACACCCGCCAGTTTGACAAATGCTGTGCTATCTGTCAATCTCAATGGAATTGGCACACCGAAGCGAAACCTTTTATTACAAAATTATCCAAATCCTTTCAATCCCGAAACGTGGATTCCGTATCATCTTTCAGACGCTGGTCCTGTGTCAATATCTATTTATGATACGACTGGAGGTCTTGTCCGGACATTATCCCTCGGATTTCAGTCGGCGGGTTTCTATCATAGCCGCGGGCAAGCTGCTTATTGGGACGGCAGAAACGCTTTAGGGGAAAGAGTTGCAAGTGGAGTCTATTTCTACCAATTGACAACACGTTCTTTTCAACAAATACGGCGGATGATTATTCTAAAATAAATCTGTTCACAACTTCTTCAAGCTGCGTTGAAACTTTTGGTATACGCGCTTGTTAGTACTATCAATAGGTTCACTATAATTCGTAATTTAAGGAGGAAAAAAATGGCCCGTCATATTCAATTGACAATAATACTTCTGATTCAATGCTTGCTGATTTCATTAGGCGCATTTGCTGCAGAAGAACCCGTTGAAGGTGAGAATTTCATTTGGGTTGACCTTGGTGAGGAAAGCGATGGTGTTTTATTAACCCAAAGTGAACAGGGAGATGGTATTACAGAACCTGCCGTGCAGGATAAAGTTGACTGCTTGGAAAACCCTTGGCCCTATAATGGACCAGGACATAACCACATGTACTTCAAAATTGATGATGCATTCCTATTTGGTGGAAACCATAACGCCTGGATTGTCATGGAGTATTTCGACTCTAATAAGGCGGAAGAAATTGATTGCCAGTATGACAGCAATGGAGCCGGTCCTGTTAATGGTGCGTTTCGAGGCGCAGGTGATAATGCTTTTCCTATTCTAAAACCTGAAGGAACAGATAAATGGCGCGTTCACATTTGGGTGATCAAAGATGGTCGTTTCGAGAATCGCGCAAACGGTTCAGACTTCCGATTATCTTCTCATGGCAAGGGACCGATTTGGATCAATCGCGTTTGGCTCAGCACAATTGAGCCACCAGAGAATTTTGATCCGGATGGCTTGTTCGGTACGCCATATGCTGTTAATGCAGTGTCCAAGTTGGCAACAACTTGGGGACAACTAAAAACTGATACTGAATAACTATGCAATATCAGTGTAATGAATGTAGTGCTACCTACAAAATATCAGCATTACGTTATAAGTGTGATTGTGGTTCTCCGTTAAACCTTCAAAAAAATGCCTCACGACGTCATGAACGTGACGTTTCTATAATGTCACTTTGGCGTTATAGAGAGGCATTGCCAATTTCCACAGGGACAGAGATCATCACCCTTGGGGAAGGCATGACTCCTCTGATTCTGTTAGACTCAACGGGAAATTCTAAACACTATGTGAAACTCGACTACCTCTGTCCAACAGGCTCATATAAAGATCGCGGAGCATCTGTACTACTGACACATCTCAAAGCACTCGGCGTCAAAGAAGTCGTTGAAGATTCATCGGGGAATGCAGGGGCAGCGATCGCTGCCTACAGCGCAAGAGCGGACATTCGCTGCACCATTTACTGCCCGGAATCCACCTCAAAAGGCAAATTAAAACAGATTTCTGCTTACGGAGCAGACTTAAAGCTGATTCCGGGAAATCGCATGGCTACGACAGAGGCTGTTAAACAGGCTGCAGAAAACACCTATTATGCCTCACACAATTGGCATCCCTTTTTCTTGGAAGGTACAAAGACGTTGGCGTCCGAAATTACTGAGCAGTTGGAGGGAAACGTCCCCGCCCATGTTATCTGTCCTGTTGGATTCGGAAGCATTTATTTGGGGTTATATCTCGGTTTTCAGGAACTGCACGAAGCGGGTGTGATTGATCGTGTTCCCCGTTTACTCGGTGTTCAACCAGAAACCTGCTGCCCGATTTACAATGCTTACCGTGATAAAACACCTACCATTTCAAGAATGCCGCAAACCGGACAAACCCTTGCAGAAGGAATTACGGCAGAACTCCCCATCCGAGGTGAGATGATTTTAGAAGCTATCCATTGGACAAACGGCGCGTTTACAACGGTTGACGATGCGGACATCAAGGCAGGAATGAAAACACTTGCTAATAAAGGGCTTTATGTTGAACCGACCTCGGCAGTTGTTATCAAAGGATATGAGAAGTTTAAAGAGGCAGGCATTATTCGAGATGAGGATGTGGTAGTTTCAATTCTCACCGGCATCGGTTTAAAGGCAAGCAGTGTTCCATAACAGCAATTCGGCAAAATCGTACTACCTTATGACAGCTAATCGATGGACGCTCTCAGTCTTTTTATTGTCGAGAACAGCACGGACTTTGTAAAAATAAACACCATTTGCAAGCGGTGTGCCTTCAGCGTCTTGTGCGTTCCATGCAACTTCGTTATATCCTTCTTTTGCCGAAACATCTTTCAAAACTTGAATACGCCGTCCGGATGCAGTATAAATCGTAATCTGGACCTCATCTGCATCAAGTGTCAATTGGTAGGTAAATGTTGTTTTCCGCTTGAGCGGGTTCGGATAATTGTAGACTTCGGAGATACGAAATTCGGTTTCCTCTGGTGAAAAACGTTCATCATGTTTTTGTAACGTTCGGTAGTCGAAGCTGGATAGAAATATAACCTCTTCCTTTAAGGTCTTCACCAATTCTACCTCATTTGTCTGATGCGAATACCCAAAAAGAGGTCCAAATTCCTCAAACTGCTTTATCAAAGGCTGTATAGACCTTGAGAACTCCGCTGCACTGGCAAGTTTGGCATTAATGGCACTGCTGGTGTTCACTTCATAGCCGAGGGCAATTGCTTCAACAAGTTTCTCGCGGCTCTGAAATAGCAAAACCCACAGCCTCATTAAATGCATTGCATCGGTCAAGTCTTGTACTGCTTCAATATCCACAGATTCTGCAAGCTCGTTTGCCTCTTGCATCTCATTTGCTGCGCGTTGCTGTGGTGCTAATAGATTTGTAAATCGGTTTATAGCAGTCTGTGCGATTTTTAATTCGGGAATCGCCAATGTATCTTCTACTGCTTTCTTACCAATAAGATTCCAAAACCGCGTGGCTAAACCCGCGGACCCGCTGCCGTAAGTGCCGCCGATAGAAAGCGAACTTGCATAATCTGAAAAGTAGCTTGCCAGAGTCCAACCGTTGGTCCGTAGCGCGCTGAGAATTAAGTCAGCTGCTTCTCTGTTTCCGTAGCGTGTCACCAATTCATTACGCAATAATTGAAGGTGGTCAACTTGAATATCCCAATTAATACGAGCACTGACAAGTCGGTCGAGGTAACCTAAGCCTTGCGTTGCTCCTTGTACAGTAAACCCGCTTAACCCAACGACTTCAGATGAGTTAGCAAGCTGACGTACACCTTGTACAAACAGATCGCTTTCAAGCATCCAGAACGGCATTACCTCTTCAACGTCATGCGAAAGCACGATGAATCGGTGTCCCATCTCTCCGAGCGCATTTATTTGATCAATTGGAATATTCGGATCAATAACAGGTTCTCCATCCGCCCCCCATTTTTGCGAGAAAGTTGTGCCTTTAGGTAATCGGCGTGCATAGTCACCATCAGGGTCTTGCAGCCAACTTCTGTTATACCCCGAAATATAAAACTTGAAATCCGGCCGGACTTCCAGTGCGGCGTTGATAATTGTGAAGTATACCTCCCACAGTTTCGCTTGTCCCTCTGGGGAGCGGTCACCACATTCCGGGCAATTGCACGCCCGCGTCTCATGCCCCCAAGACCGTAAGTGAAATCCTGCTAAACCGGGATAGGTTTTCACAATTTCCTGAGTCAATTGGCGTGCTAAGGTGTGAAATTCCGGTTTTGACCAGCAAAACGGTCGATAAGAAACCTCGTTCCTTGATGCTCCGTATAACACCTCTGGTCCCAATAGATCAGGGCGTGCTTTAATAAGTGCTTCTGTCGGTTCACCTGTTAAATACATAAATAGGTAGGCATCAATGCCGCGGTCCCTTAGGGCAGTAAATCGGTTTCGTAGTGTTTCGATCCTTTTTAATCGTTGCAAGCGAGTCTCATCTTGCAATTCTGAAAATGCAGGAGTGTCCACGTATTTGAAGGCAGTGCCAAATCCATCTTCAATGCCAGTTCCTGTCCAAACACCTTCACCACCACTCATATTTACGCGGTGTCTTGCCAGCCAATCGGGGTTATCTATTTCTAACACTGCTCGGATGGGATAAAATGGACGAGAGGTTTCGTTCAGAAAAGGAATCCGTAGTGTTGGGGTTCGAGTGACCGCAATATCAGGATGGACAGGTTTGAGTCCTGTCAATGCGGTAATGCATGCCTCAATGAAACCGTAAGCACCATAAATTACACCACGCGGGGTATGTGCGCTCACGATAATAACAATTTCTGTTCCGAGGTCAGCGGATTTAATGTAATAGCCTTCATCACCAAGTGCTTCTGGCAATTCAAAACTAACCTTTGTCTGAAGAGCCCGAATTGTTGGATTTGAGGTAGGTGTGCCTAAAACTATGACAGTTCGCGTTGTCGTTGACTGTTGATTAGTGCGAAGTTCAAGTCGCGCGCCTGTCCATTTTTGAATAAAAGTTCGGATTTCGGATGCGGCAAATCGCTCTTGCGTTGAAGCATTAGCACCGATTTGCACGGTAGCTTTGGGTTCACCCGATACAACAATCGGGACCTCTGCAGCAACCGCTTGCATAGTTAATACTAAAAAACAGAAAAACGCTATAAACGCCCTCTTCAGAATATACGTACTAAAAGAAATCAAGCACCAGCGGTGCGAAAGGTGTATAGAATACATCACATACCAAAAGAAATCAAGCACCAGCGGTGCGAAAATCAAGCACCAGCGGTGCGAAAGGTGTATAGAATGTAGGAGATGTATCATTCCTCAGCGTGATCATCTGGATCAAATACGTATTTCGGATTATATGGAACATTAAAACGCTTCAAAAACGCAAGATATTCTTCTCTGAATGTCATACGCGTATGATGTGCTTCCTGATTTTTAATGTAATTAACAACCGTATCCAATTGAGATTCAGAATAAGAGAATGCTGCAAAACCTGCCTGCCATTCAAATCTTCCCACACACCACCCTTTTTTGTTTATATATTTTGAGGAATTTGCCTTTATATCCCTTACTAAATCAGAGAGAGCGATATCTGGTTTCAGACCAACAAGGATATGTATGTGGTCAGGCATTGAATTAATTCGAATTACTGTTTGCCTTTTATTTCTGATGATGCCGGTTATATATTGATGTAATGTCTCTTTGTGCTGTTTTGGAATGAGGCGTTGTCTGCCTTTCACCGCAAAAATAATATGTATGTAGAGTTGGGTATAGGTATCGGTCATAATGTTATTCCTTAAAATAGATGACACACCTTTCGCCCCGCTGGGGCTTAGATTTGTGGGGTATCGCGTTCTATACACATTCCGCCCCGCTGGGGCTTGTTTATTGATGGAATCAACGCGGACTATACACCTATCGCCTCTCTGAGGCTTTTGCAAATCCGATATTAGCAGCCGAGCTTGCGTTAATGTACATGCTCATGCTCGGACCCTGGAAAAAAATGCATAGCGCATAGCGTTAAAATCAATCCCACAACAAATGCTATCTTTGTAGCATTACTTGCCTTTTCTTTTGATGGTGTGTAACCGCCTCGCAAACCTTCCATCACAACGTGCAATAATGTTCCCGCAGCAAAGGCAGTTAAATACTCCGTTAACTCCATAAAAATACCACGTAGCAAACGTTCTCCCATAAATGCCCCGATAAACGGAGCTACAATAAGTGGTATAAGTCTACATAAAGTTTGTCCAATTCCATAATCACGGCGTAACGCTGCTGTTAACACTGTTGCCACTGGAAACCGGTGTAAGAGTACGCCAAGTGCAAGCGCAATCCCCACTGTTTCCTCTTCTGCTGCAATACTAAGATTAAATCCATCTGCAACTGAATGGATTGATAACCCGATAATGGTTACGTTGACTCCCCAGACATTTTTCTTTACTGTTTCTGCATGATTTTCAATCCGTTCCTGCATCCGATGTGTAAAACGTTCCAACAGCCAAATTAACAAGAAACCACCCCACATTACTAAAATTGTGGGGTAACCTACTTCCGTGAAAAGATGAACCATTAGCATTAGGACGAAGCCGAGGACTGCACCAGCGGTAAAACCGAAAATTAAACGAAACGCTGCTTGTTTTTTCCAAAAAACCATCGCTATACCAGCACCAAACAGCACTGTTGCCGATGCAATTACCAAATATAAGAGTAGCATAAAATAAATATATCAAATTTTTCTTTTGAATTCAAGCAAAACTTATGTTATACTTTTGCTATGTCATATTTTGTAAGTTTAGCAATTTGCTGCCTGGAAAGTTCTGTGCAGCAAATTATAAGTCTAAACTTAAAGCGTTTTTTTATGTCTAATATAGAATAACTTTTAGGAATTTCCTAAAAGTATGGTAGGTTTTATGTTTATTTAGACACTTTGCATCAGCGAGGTTAGGAAACCTCGCCTACCGAAGTGTGAGGTTCGGGAACCTCCAAATCAACGGTCCGAATGCGTTTGGTAGAATGCGCGTATGGCATTCTACATGATTCACCGTCTACCGAAGAGTGAAGTGTCTAATTATTTTGTAATTCACTATAATCCGTTTTCTCTAAACATGTAATTTAAAAAAGGCCTAAGGAGTCTAAATTTTATGAAAGTTACAGTGATTTTTAAAACAGCCTTAATGGCGATTTCCATCGCTTTAGCCGTTTGTATGGTTTATTTGCCTGCCGCAGTAGCGCAGGAAGAAAGTACAGAAGAAACAGAGGATACCTCTGACGAAGAAGCTGTTGAACTTGAAAGCGTAGTGGTTGTCGGTACCCGGGCAAAACCGCGTTCCGTTTTGGATTCAGCGGTACCGATTGATATTGTGTCAAATGAAGCCTTTGAAAAACAGGGTGGCGCGGATCTGCCGGATCTGCTGAGAACTTTGGTTCCATCTTATAACGTCAATACGCAGCCGATTAGTGATGCGTCAACAGTGGTCCGTCCGGCGAATTTACGGGGGCTTGCCCCAGACCATACATTGGTGCTCGTCAATAGCAAGCGGCGCCACCGTGCTGCAGTGATTCACTGGCTCGGGAACGGTTTGTCTGATGGTTCACAGGGACCTGACCTGGCACCTATTCCGGCGATTGCCCTGCAACAGGTTGAGGTGCTACGCGACGGTGCATCGGCACAATACGGGTCTGATGCAATTGCTGGCGTGATGAACTTCCAATTGAAAGACAATTATAAAGGTGGAAGCATTGAATTTAAACCCGGTATCTACCAATTCGGTGACGGTAGGCAATTTGCGCTTGCTGGAAACATCGGTTTAGGGAGTCCAGACGCGTGGGCAAGCCTCAGCATTGAATACGGTGGCGCAGACCCGACCATCCGTTCTGTGCAACGCACTGATGCGATAAACTTGATTAACGCAGGCAATTTCAGTGTGAAAGACCCCGCGCAAATTTGGGGACAACCGATTATTGAGAATGATGTCAAATTGTTTGCCAACTACGGTGCTACTCTCACGGATAACATCGAATTCTATGGGCATGCCAACTACGCCAACAAGCGGGTTGAAGGTGGGTTCTATTTCCGAAATCCAAACACTCGCAATGGCGTGTTTAGCCCAAACGGGAAGGATGATACGTTGCTCGTCGGGGACCTACGGGGTTTGTCAGCGGAAATGGCGGATTGGGAAGCCCGAAAGGCCGCAGCGGAAGCTGCTGGGGAGGAGTTTACCGAGCTCTCGCCTCACGATGCTGACGATATCCCGATAGTCAACCACGTTCCGGATCCCGAAAAGTTGCAAGCCGTTAGGAATGACCCGAATCTATTCAATTTCCAGGAGATGTTCCCAGGCGGATTCACACCCAGATTTGGTGCATTCATGTTGGATAGTTCTGTCGTCATTGGCGTTAAAGGCACCGCGCTCGGAGACACCTTGGGGCAGGACTTAACGTGGGATCTGAGTGGTTCTTTTGGACGGAACTATGCTGATTTCTTTATCTTCAACACTGTTAATGCTTCGCTCGGCCCTGATACACCGACCCATTTTGATCCAGGCGACTATATCCAGACGGATTATAACCTCAACTTTGATGTAACCTATCCGTTGAACGACATGGTGTTCCTCGCGTCCGGTTTGGAATATCGCAACGAAGGATTTGAAATCATAGAGGGCGAACGCGAGTCGCATCAGATCGGGCCCCTCGCAGCGCAAGGCTTTACGGCTGCATCCAACGGATTTTCAGGGTTTAGTCCAGTTGCGGCAGGCAAGTGGGACCGTTACAACGTTGCCGCTTATCTGGAAACTGAAATCAGACCGATTGATCCGCTCCTGCTCGCGCTGGCTGTACGCGGTGAACAATTTGAGATTTTCGGTGGCACTCTGAACTACAAAGCCGCTGCAAACTACAAGGTTACGGAAACGATGCGGTTGCGGGGAAGTTATAGTAGTGGGTTCCGCGCACCGACACCCGGACAGCAAAATACGTTCAACATTACCACTGAATACGATTTTGCGAAGGGTGATCTCGTTAATAAAGGAACAATTCCTTCCACCAACCCCGCTGTCGGTGTTGTGACAGGCAAGGAAGATAACTCGCTTGACCCGGAAACTTCAAATAACTTCACTGCTGGGTTTGCCGTCGATATTCTGGGGGTAAACTTAACCGCTGATATTTTTGATATTCGGTTGAAAAACCGGTTATCGGTGTCACAACACTTTATATTGAAAGACGATCAGAAGAAGCAGCTCATTGAGAAAGGTGTAACCAGTGCAGCGAATCTGGAAACATTCCAGTTCTTCGTCAATGACTTCGATACCACAACCCAAGGTGTTGACTTTGTCGCCACAGTTCCGATCTCAAACATGAACGCTACTATTGTTGGTGTATATAATTATACACAGACCAGTGTTACAAGACACGGCCAGCGTATTACATGGGTTGATGAATTGGAAGAGCTTGGCGTATCAGAAGATGGGTTAGCAGCGCGTGTTGAAGCTATCAAAGAAAAACCAGCAACATCGAGAAGTGAGGACGAACGCAAAATTCTTGAAAGAGATGGTTGGATCGGTGATGCGGATCATCGTATCAGGGAATTGGAAGAGAATTTACCTAAACACCGCGCCAGCCTGACGCTTGCGCAATCTATAACGGATGCGTGGGGAGTCATCGGGCGTGCCAATTATTTCAGTGGGTGGTTCGATTCTGAAGATTACTTACAGAATCCAAGTGTGGAAGGCACTGGAGAATACACTGGAAAAGTTACTGTCGACTTGGAAACCACTTACACCGTGGACTCTGGATTGTCACTCACGCTCGGTGGAAGAAATATCCTTGATACCTATCCCGATGAAAATCCGAATGGCGCTGATTCTGTTGGCAATAAATATGGTCAATTCAGCCCCTTCGGTTTTGATGGGGCATTCTGGTATGCTAAAGTTGGTTACAGTTTCTAAACCCATAATTTAAACTTAGTAGGCGTGTTTGTAAATCTACAATTCACGCCTACTTTATTTGTAAGTTCTGTTGTAAATCCAGATATTTTCATACAACATGAGGTAATTAAATTATGAAAGTTACATCTAACATTAAACTGCTTCTGCTTGCCCTTCACATAGTATTAGCTGTTTCTATGGCATTTTTACCTATAGTTGTAGCAGATAACCATGAAAGTGATACCGAAACTGAAATAAACGAAGCAGAATCAGATCAAGAAGTAATTGAACTTGAAGGTTTAGTCATTGTCGGGACGCGCGCAAAACCGCGTTCCATCCTTGAGTCTACTGTGCCAATTGATGTCGTCCTGAGTGATGACTTTGTTAAACAGGGTGGTGCAGATGTTCCCGACCTGTTAAGAAATTTGGTTCCCTCCTACAATGTGAATGCACAGCCTATCGCTGACGCAGCAACCGTCGTGCGTCCTGCAAACCTACGCGGATTAGCACCTGACCACACATTGTTACTTGTCAATGGAAAACGTCGTCACCGCGCTTCTGTGATTACTTGGCTCGGTAACGGATTAGCCGATGGTTCACAAGGTGCGGACCTTTCACCGATCCCATCTATTGCCATAAAACAGATGGAAGTCCTACGAGATGGTGCATCTGCGCAATACGGTTCCGATGCTATCGCTGGTGTGATGAACTTGCAATTAAAAGACAGATACAAAGGCGGATCATTGGTAATTAAACCCGGCATTTATCAAGTAGGTGATGGGCTCACATATTCCGTGGCGGGGAATATTGGTTTAGGACGAGAAGATATCTGGGCAAACCTCAGTGTGGAATACGGTAATGCAGCCGACACAAATCGCTCCGTACAACGAGACGATGCCGCTGCTCTTACTTCTGCAGGGAATAGTCATGTTGCCAATCCTGCACAGCCATGGGGACATCCGATTATTAGAGATGACATCAAATTCTTTGCAAACTACGGGATTGACATCGTCAGTAACATTCAGCTCTACGGGCATGCGAACTACGCACAGAAACAGGTTGAAGGCGGATTCTATTTCCGAAATCCCAATACTCGCCCTGCCGTATTTAGTAATGACGGTGGCGAAACTTTGCTTGTCGGAAATATATCAGGGTTGGATGAAGAAATAGCGGCTTGGGAGGCAGGACTTGAGGCGGCAGAGGAAGCAGGTGAGGAGTTCACCGAGCCGCATCCCAATGACGCCGATGATATTCCGATCACCGATAATGTGCCAGACGCGGAGGCTTTAAAACAGGTCTTTGATGATCCGAATCTTTTCACATTCCAAGAACTTTTTCCCGGTGGGTTCACGCCTCGCTTCGGTGCTGATACTCAAGATGCTTCTGCCCTTGTTGGACTAAGGGGAACAGTCGCTGAAGATTTAGGATGGGATTTGAGCGCATCTTATGGACGCCACATCTCTGATTTCTTTATCAAAAACACTGTGAACGCATCTCTTGGACCCGATACACCAACCGAATTCGACCCAGGCGATTATATCCAAGCAGATACGAACATTAACCTTGACTTAACCTATCCACTGCACGACCTTGTCTTTCTTGCCGCAGGCGGTGAATATAGAACAGAGACCTTTGAAATTGTGCAGGGACAGGAGGAGTCTTGGAAAATTGGTCCGCTGGCAAGCCAAGGATTTAGTTCAGGATCCAATGGCTTCCCCGGTTTCAGTGATATTGCGCAAGGTGATTGGACACGTTCCAATTTTGCGGGATATTTGGAAACGGAATTGAAACCAATTGCCCCATGGGTAATCAGTGCTGCTATTCGAGCCGAAAACTTTGAGGATTTTGGTAGCACAATCAATTACAAAATTGCAACGAGTTATGCTTTTAACGGGACAGTCAAGGAATTTCTTACACTTGATCCTGAAGTTGACTTAAGGGTTCGTGGCAGTTATAGCACAGGTTTCCGGGCACCAACGCCAGGACAACAAAATGCTTTTAACGTCACAACGGAATTCGGTGAAAACAACACATTGGTTAACAAGGGCACTATCCCTTCAACCCATGCTGCCGCAGGTTTGGTAGGCGGTAAAGCACTTGAGCCCGAAAAGTCAAAAAACTTTTCTGTTGGTACGGTTATTAGCGATGATGTCGTTAGTGTTACAATAGATTACTTCAATATTAAGGTAGAAGACCGATTGGCGCCTTCTAAAGATTTTTTGCGTGGCAAAGATATTTCTGAAGAACAGATACAACAACTCGTTGATGAAGGTATTACAAGTGCTGGAAATCTACAAGAATTCCGATTCTTTACCAACGAGTTTGAAACAAGCACCCAAGGTGTTGACATTGTGCTGACAGCACCTGTCGCCAAAGGCACTATGAGTTTAGCATATAATTACACCAATACTGAGGTTACCAAACGCAACGCTGATATTTTGGACGACACACGTGTTCGGTTATTGGAGGAAGGATTACCTAAACACCGCGGGAACGTGACGTTGACACAAAATGTTCTCGAAAACTTAGGCGTTTTAGGACGTGTTAATTACTATGGTCCTTGGTTTGAATATGCTGTTGGTTCACAAATCTATGACGACGCGTTTTTAGTGGATCTTGAAATTAACTACGCATTTGCGGAAAACTTGGGAATCACAGTTGGTGTGAATAACGTTTTCAATGTTGAACCCAATACAGTCACTTGGGCAGACCCGAATATTGAGAACTTTACAGATTCAATTGTTGGCAGACCTTTCGGTGAATATAGCCCTTATGGGTTTGGGGGCGCGTTCTGGTATACTAAAGTTGGTTACAGTTTCTAAATATACTGTTTTTTTGTTAGGGAGCAGTTTAAACTGCTCCCTAACAAAAAAACAATTGTCTAAAAGGATGATTTGATGTATTTTCCATTGACCAGAACAATGTTCAGAAAAATTCTTATTTTTATAGTGCTCACTGCATTTTTCTTTTCAGGTTGTGAACGAATCCAACAGGTTTTCCCACCAGAAGATTTAGAAACAACAATCAAAATCGGTTTTATCTATAGTCCGCCCGACCCAGGAACAACAAGGAACGGTGCTGAGATAGCGATTGCCCTCGCGAATGAGGCAGGCGGTATCAATGGTTTACCGATAGAACTTCTCGTTAGAGAAGATAACAGAGACCCTTCACTCAGTGTTCAACACGCTAAAGAATTGATTGCTGCAGGTGTATCGGCAATTGTTGGCCCCGACTATTCTAATATTGCTGTTGAGGTAGGCACGGTTGCCCAAGAATATGGTGTTCCAATGGTGACAACCTACCCCACGAATCCGAAAGTTACTCGAAATGGAAATTATTCGTTCATGGGAGCCTTCATCGATCCATATCAAGCAGGCATCATGGCAGATTTTGCTGTACAGGAATTGAAAGCGATGACAGCCGCAATCCTCACCGAAACAGGTAACGCCTATTCAGAAGGATTATCGAAGGTTTTTATTGCGAACTTTGAAGCACAAGGCGGCACAATTGTTACGCATCAATTTTACGATACTGGCACAACAGATTTTACGATACAATTAATGAAAATTGCTGCAGTTGAGCCTAATGTGGATGTTGTCTTTTTGCCAGGTTTGGGAGCTGAATTTCCACTCGCTGTGAAACAGGCAAAGTCTGATGAATTCGGCATTGCCGCGACCTTTCTTGGAGGTGACGGTTGGGATCGTCCCGACTTAGTGGATATTGGTGACATCGCGGTTGAAGGCAGCTTCTTTGCAAACCACTTTTCACCCGATGGACACTCAAGCGAAGCAGGGAGACAATTTGCTACTGCCTATATGGAACAGTTTGGCACCCTACCTGATGGACCGGCATCCCTAGGATATGATGCTGCTACTATTATAATTGAGGCGATGCGTAGAACAACTGATTTAACATCTGCAGCAATCCGAGACCAAATTGAAGCAACACAGAACTACAATGGTGCTGCCGTTCTGTCCCATTTTGATGAAAATAGACATGCAATCAAGAGTTTGGTCATTAACACTGTCAAAGATGGAAAGATACAATTCTATCAATCTATTGCACCGTAATATTTTTTATTTATCTTAGTTAGAGGTACTTGTATCGTACCTCCTAAATTAATTGATGGGGAGATCAATTGACATGAGCAATCAAAGCAGAGATGCAGAATATACAATGGGCAGGAGCGAATCTGAAACGGACCGGCTGATTGAGCAGTCCGTACTGTACGACGATGTAACGCGGCGTTTCCTACTAAGGAGCGGTATTGCCAAAGGCATGAAAGTGCTTGATGTTGGCAGTGGTGCAGGTGACGTTGCTCTTACACTTGCCGAATTTGTTGGGGACGAAGGTACTGTTATCGGCGTAGATGTTAACGCGGATATTCTTGAAACAGCAAAGGCGCGCGCAGACGCCGCAGGTTGGACAAACATTGAATTCATCGCAGGCGACACTCGGACACTGGAACTTCCTAACGATTTTGATGCTGTTGTTGGCAGACTCGTGCTGATGTATATGGCAGACCCAGCAGATGCGCTCAAACATTTGGCAGCGCATGTGCGCCCGGGTGGTATCGTGGCATTTCAAGAGGTAGATTTTTCACCTTATACTGTTGCTGCACACCCAGATACACCTTTAATAAACGATTTAATAGAGTGGGGACGTACCGTGTTTGAACGTTCTGGCGCACATGTTGAGATGGGTATGGAACTCTACAAAGCTTATGTTGATGCTGGTTTGCCCGAACCTGCATTACATTTTGAAGCACCCATGGGCGGTCCTGAAAATTGGCCCGGATTTGCATATCTTGAGAATAGCTTTCGGAGTATCCTACCGTTAATAGAGGCTTACGAGATTGCCACTGCTGATAAGGTAGACATAGACACGCTTGCATCTCGGATACAAGCAGAAGTCGCTGCATCAAAACGACCAATTATGTTGCCACCACACGTCACAGCACATGCATCTCTTCCAACGTAAAAGTTCAAAGCATGCCGGAAAATCATTCGCAGAATGCGCCTACATCAAATCGTGATGCAACCTATACCTTAGGGCGAACCTCACACGAAACTACACGTCTCATTGAGCAATCAAAAATCTATGGAGAGTCAACAAGGCTTCTTTGTGAGCGCGCTGGCATTGGAGCGGGGATGCGGGTGCTTGAGATCGGCAGTGGTGCTGGTGATGTTGCCCTCATGCTTGCTGAACTTGTCGGCACATCAGGACAGGTTGTCGGCGTTGATATTAATCCCGCGATTCTTGAAACGGCACGTCAACGTGCAGTGGATGCTGGCATAAGTAACGTTGAATTTGTAGCAGATGACGCGCGAACACTTACATTTGCAGACAAATTCGATGCGCTTGTTGGTCGGTTTGTATTGATGTATATGGCTGCCCCCGTGGATGCGCTGCAAAAACTCCTAACACATTTAAAGCCGGGGGGAATCGCCGCGTTTCAGGAACCAGAATATACACTTTATCCTGCTATTTCACATCCAGGGACACCGCTAATGAATCAACTCATCCAGTGGATTTTGGATGTATTTGAACATTCAGGCGCACATCTTGATATGGGTATTGGACTCTATCGAGCTTTTGTTGAGGTAGGGTTGCCACCACCGGAGATGCATCTCCATGCCCCCATCGGTGCAGCGGCGGATTGGGCAGGGTACCGATACATGGTAACTATTTTTCAGAGTTTGCTGCCACTTATTGAAAAATATGAGATTGCAACTGCAGAACAGGTCGGTATAGATACGTTGGGAGAAAGAATTCGTGAGGAAGTGTTGGCGTCAAAACGACCATTCTTTTTACCTTTACATGTAACAGCACATACGCGGCTGACATCATAATAGCATATCTGGTATTTCTTACAATAGTTTGTTTTCTAACGTGAGTTTGATAAATATTTTTAGAAGTTGCATATCATTGGCAACTGACAATCTTTTTCTTGAAGTTCTTTATGTTTGAGTGAAGGTTTCTTCTTCAGACAGGTATAAGCGATCAAGGCAGCAACTGTGTTCACTTGAAAGTTAACACAACTTCTATGGCGTGTGTGTTGTCCCTCTGTCTGACTTTTGAGTTCTTTATT
>JAJDWA010000068.1 GCA_022825825.1 Candidatus Poribacteria bacterium | reverse complement strand
GTTCGGACTGTGGCTATAAACATATTGCTCCGCTGGAGCAAAGAGGGTTCCGTTTTGTGTGTTGCGTTAGGATTTCGTAACAGATGAAGTCCAACAATTTCTTATATTGAACTCGCGTATGAAAAATTGTCCAAACTATAGTATAATTAGACTTACAAATTTCCTACAAGAGTATTTCACGAGAATTAGATGTCCCGAAATTCTTAAATTTACCAGGAGAATAAAATGCCTCAATACGCGCACATGTTGCGAATTATAGTGATACCTGTCCTATGTCTTACAATAATCACTACGACTACTGCTCAAAAACCCGATTTTCCAGAACGGATGCCGATTGTAGAACGGCCGTTTTCTGATGACCCTGACAAGTTTACTTTCGCTATCATCGGAGATAAAACTGGCGGAGGGTTGGATAAATGGCATATTTTTGACAGGGCGATAGATGAAATCAACATATTAAAACCTGACTTTGCCATCATGGTTGGCGACTTGATACAGGGAGACACAACAGACCTTAAACAACTCGCGGCAGAATGGAAAGAATTTTGGGATCATCAATCCGATTTAATCGTGCCGTTTCTGGCATTACCCGGGAACCACGATATTACTAATCCAGTTATGTATGACTACTGGGAAAAGCACATCGGACGAACCTATTCGGCGTTTATCTACAAAAATTGTCTATTCCTATTGCTCAATACAGAAGAGTGGCATACAAACAGTGGTGAATGGACAAACTGGTTTGGGGAGGAACAGATTGAATATGTCAAATCTCAATTGACACAACACGCAGATGTGCGGCATACGTTTGTCTTGTTGCATCGCCCCTTATGGCTTCAAAAGCACTCTGGCTGGGAAGAAATTGAAACGGCACTCGGTGAACGCGCATACACAGTTTTTGCGGGACACTATCATAGACTTACACTCCATACACGTAATGACCGCCGATATTTCGTGCTTGGAGCAACAGGTGGTGGGTTTACACCGCAGGCAGTGCGGGAAATAGGCGCATTTGATCACTACAGCCTTGTGACTGTAGACAACAAAGATGTCAATGTCGCAATTATTGAACCGGGCAACATCCACCCAGCAGATCTCTCTATCGCTGCGTTTAAAGACCAAGTTTCTAACCTACTCCAATTTAAGCAGAATTTTAATCTCAACAAATACGAGTCTTCTTCCAGCGGAAGTCTTGAAGTAACCCTTGAAAACACACTAAAAAAATTACTTAAGGTAGAATTAGTTTTCGATCCAAATGAGAATTGGCAGATTTCCCCGAACCAACTATCTTTTGAAACTAAACCGGGGCAAAAGATAAAAACAACTGTTAACCTTTCAGTCCCATCGGATAACTTCCTTCCGTTCCCTGTTTACAAGTATTCCGTGCTATATGGTGGTGAACAATTATTAAGCGGTAGACAGTTGATGCACCCTATTGCCAGAGAACACATGCGCGTCCTTAAAAACTGGATGCTGCTCGGTCCCTTTGACCTTGGGTTAGAAAAGGCATCTGCCAACACAAACCAAGTTCCGGAAAGTTTTCTGAAAATAGCAGTACCTGAACTCAACCTCGAAAAAACTTATCAAGGAAAAGCAGGCGAAATTTCTTGGCAAGAACACAATTCTGAAGTGGAACGTATTAAATTAGACAAGGTATTCAGAAGCACTGAGATGGCTTACGGTTTCGGCGTAACTTATATCAAAAGTCCTGATGTGCGGCGCGTTTTTGCACAGATCGGATGGGGAAGCAATCTCGGAAAAATCTACCTCAATGGCGTGGAGATTCCTGGAGCGGCTATCCCTGGCAAACATCTGTATTCTTGGTGGGCGCATTTTGAAATGTCCTTGAAGAAAGGTTGGAATACCTTGACGATCCTATCTGGCGATTATAATGGGTGGTGGGATTATCGGATGGAAATTGCAGACCCTACAAACGTACTTGAGTTCAGAACGAATCCGACTGCAGGGAATTAAAAGTTGGATATTAATCCAACATATCCAGGGCTTACGCATTCCCCCTTGATAAGGGGGGTAGGGGGGTTAAAAGGCGTTATTTCAATGATTTATCTCCCCACACGCTATCGCTATGGGGGCCCGCCCCCTAAATCCCCCTTATCAGTGGGACTTTTGAATACATTGCGTAAGTCCTGATATCTAAACATGGGTGCGTCCAGTTTCAGTATTATATGTAAGGGTGGGGTCTCCCTGCTCGATTAACACCTTGCCACATCTCTCTCCTACACCCACTACCAGAACAAACAAATATGCATACCTGTCCACACTTTAAGGCTCAACCGCGTAAGTCCTATAAATGCGGGTACGAGGTGATAATATAACGTGAGTTTGATAAATCCCGTACGCTTTCTCAGTCCGATTTAGGACCCCCTGGTAGGCGCGTTTTCTAAACGCGCCTGTCCCCTATGCTGAAGATTAACTACCGGCGCTTTTATAAAACGCGCCTACCAGGGGTGTAGACCGCTAAGTTGACGCATAAGGGGCTCACTGTACTCTACCTAACCACTATACACAATCTAATTATCAAACTCACGTTAGTATAGACAGGAGTGATAGTGGAAAATCTCTGATAGGAATTCAAATTTGTTTCAATTATGACAATCATGCAACCTTTCAACTTTTAAATCGCGTCATTAATTACTGTAAGCACATGGTATAATGAGGTCCCTAATGAAGAAAAGCGATGCTGAATTGATTCATAAAATCTTATCTGGCGACGAGGCAGCTTTCAGTGCCTTAGTCCAAAAATACCAAAAAAGTGTTCATGCGCTTGCATGGCGGAAAATCGGTGATTTCCATATCGCTGAAGAAATTACACAAGATATTTTTCTACAGGTATACAAAAAACTACCAACTCTGAAAGATGCGAACCAATTTGCGGGATGGTTATATGTAATCGCTGATAGACGATGCATTGCATGGCTGCGTAAGAAAAAACAGGCAGTGCAATCCCTTGAAGCGACAAGCCAAGAGACATTAGAAGAAACCGCATACACGTGTTATATTTCGGAACAGCGCGAAGAGGCGGAAGTTGAACGCCGCCGTGAAGTCGTGCAAAAACTTTTGGAAAAGCTACCAGAAAGTGAGCGCACGGTCGTAATTTTGCACTACCTCGGAGAGATGACTTGCGAAGCGATTAGTAGGTTTTTAGGTGTTTCACCGAACACGGTAAAAAGTCGGTTGAGTCGTGCCCGAAAACGTCTAAGAGAAGAAGTCTCCATAATTCAAGAAACCCTCGGTAGTGTCCTCTTATCTCCAAATCTGACTGCAAATATCATGCGGGATATTACTAACGTAGAACAGACATCCCCTTCAGTGGGTAAACCGTTGTTGCCGTTAGGTGCTTTAGGTTCATCTTTAATATTGGTTATTTTACTGATAGGCGCGAGCAATCAATACCTCACTCAGTTTCAGTTGCCATATAGTTTTGACGCACAATCTGAAGCCACAATTGAAATTGTTGAAATGCCTGTTATCCCTAATATCAAATCAAAACCTGATGTGCAAAATCGGGTTGGAAACAGTGCTGCCCCCGGAAAAAATAGCAACGACGGTTCAGCAAAAGGAGAAACTTCTATGCAAAACAACCTTACCCAAGATTCTACACAGTGGAAATTGCCTGAAGGTGCAAAAGCGCGCCTCGGTAAAGGCCACATTTTTGATATGACGTATTCCCCTGATGGCAAATTACTTGCTGCAGCAGGTACCATCGGTATATGGATTTATGATGGACGCACCGGCGAAGAACTTAACCTGCTCACAAAACACATGGAAAGTGCTTCAACAGTCGCCTTCAGTCCTGATAACCGACTTTTAGCAAGCGATGGCATCGACAACACAATTTTATTATGGGATACACAAACCGGACAGCTAAGAATGACACTAACTGGACATCTTGAAAGTGCAAATTCGGTTGCATTTAGCTCAGACGGAAAAACTCTTGTGAGCGGTGGTGGCGATGAAACAATCCGTTTGTGGGATGTGTCTACAGGTGAACAACTTCTTGTCTTTGCTGGACATGCAGGTAGTGTCTCCGAAGTGATGTATTCGCCAGATGGTGAAATTCTTGCCAGCCACGGCATGGATGAAATGATTCATCTGTGGGATGCACACACCGGAGAACTCCTTCGCTCAATTATTGGGTATAAGGGAGACGTTTATTCCATAGCATATTCGCCTGATGGCAAAACTTTAGCAAGCGGCGGGGAGGATGGGATAATTCGATTCTGGGAATATCATACCGGACAGCTTAAGACAACCTTAACTGCCACAACAGATTCCGATGGCGTTAAGTCAGTCATGTTTAGCCCTGATGGGCAAACACTTGTCAGCAACAACTACGAAAATGATATGATTCAGTTTTGGGACGTAGCTACAGGTGAACATCTTAAAACCATTAAAAGCCCACCAGAAACAACCCATCATATAGTGTTCTCCTCGGATGGAAACACGTTGGTGAATGCAGGCAGTGACGGTACAATTCGGTTTTGGGATGTGGCTACCACTAATCCGATACGAACGCTCAATGGATATGCAGAGATGTTTCGTGATATGACGTATTCGCCAGATGGAAGTACCCTTGTTACTGTAAGTAGCGGCCCCAGCCTTCGCTTATGGGATCCGCACACCGGCAGGCTAAAAAAGACCTACTATCCGGGTTCTATTAGTATCACCTGTATCGCTTACGCACCAGATGGCGTGACCCTTGTATGTGGTCCTGGTCCTAATGAATACGACACAGTATTTCTTCTGAACACTGAAACTGGTGAATTTGGACGTATCTTCCAAGGTGATTATGATGGGTTTGAATCGGTGGCTTTCAGTTCTGATGGGAAAATGATTGCGGGTGGAGATAACAATGGAGGCATCTATTTGTGGGATGTCTCTACTGGTGAAACAGTAAAAAAAATTGAATGGGGGCAAGATTTTGTTAGAACAGTTGCATTTTCCCCAGATGGACAAATACTTGCGAGTACTAACGATTCAGGGATCTGTTTTTGGAATATTACAACTGGAGAAGCGATAAAAACACTTTCAGGTAACTCTCCTACACTGTCGCGCGATTGGCAAAAATTTGTATGTGTTAATTGGGCAAAAAATGGCACTACGCAGTTTTGGAATATGGGTGATGATGAACCTGTTAAGACCATCACACCAGAGGCAAAAACCTATTTTCAGGATTATTCTCCAGATGGAAAAATAATTGTGGGTACCGGTCCCAGAGAGACCATATCATTTTGGGATGCAGATACATATCAAATAATTCATACGATTGCGGATAAACATAAAAAAAGTTCAAGGCAAGAACGCACATTTTTTGTAAGGTATTCACCGGATGGACGGACCATTGCAACCGCTGGATGGGACAGCACGATTCTGCTCTGGGATGTGCCACAATAGTTCTATTTCAAAACGAGCAGATTTTCACCTACTACACGACGACCTTAAAGGAGTTCATATTATATGAAAATAGTAAGTCTCTTACTAACCACTTTGCCCCTGATTTCTACATTACTGCTTTTCACTCTTTTATCCGCAAATACCTTCGCCCAAAATCACACCCGCTTAGGTTTACCTGTTAGTGCTAAAGCACGTCTTGGAAAGGGCAGAATACATCAGGTAAAGTATTTTCCTGATGGTAAACGTTTGGCTGTCGCGGCTTCTATCGGTATATGGATTTATGATGTTCAAACAGGGGAAGCATTTGACCTGCTCACAGGACACACAGCACCAGTTAAATCAATAGCATTTAGTCCAGACGGCAAAACGTTAGCCACAGGGAGTAAGGACAACACTATTCGATTATGGGATACCAAAACACACAAACTTAAAGCAACATGTATTGGTCATGAAAAAGAGGTCAATTTATTAGCGTTTAGTCCTGACAGCAAGATGCTTGCAAGTACGAGCGAGGATTGGAAAATGCGGCTTTGGGATGTACAAACAAGTAAATCACTTCAAACTATCACAGGATGTGGTGCTGATGAGATGTTCGCAATAACCTATACCCTTGATGGTACTATGTTTCTCACTTTCAGGCATGATGATAGGTTTGAAAAATATATTGAATTTTGGGATGGGCAAACCGGTGAATTTTTAAAATCAGTTTTCATTGAAACAAATCTCGGCGAAGCAGCGTTTTCTGCAGATTGCAAAATCCTGGCAATCGTAGGTAAAAATTCGCCTCCGCTTCAGTTTTGGGATGTAGAGAGTGGTGAACTACTGAAAAGTGCTGAAAAGTGTGGCGAAAGTTATGAGTCTATAGAGTTTTCACCCGATGGACGCAGTGTGGTTACTGGAGGTGTTTGGGAATCTGTTAGCCTATGGAACGTTAGCACAGCAGAACGTCTTAAAAGCATGGCACGTGGAGAACCGATTAATTCTGTGGCATATTCCCCTGATGGAAAGACGGTAGCAAGCGGTATTGACGATGGCACAATTCGGTTTTGGGATGCCGCTACTGGAGAACTCAGAAATACTATCACTGGGCACACGGATTCTCGGATTTTTTCCGCAGCTTTTTCTCCTGATGGTAGGATACTTGCTTGTGGGGGTAAGTCCAAAATCCAATGGTGGAATCCACAGACGGGTGAACATTTAAAAACGATCAAAGAACCGAGTTGTGATGTCCATTCAATTGCATATTCCTCCGATGCGAAGCTACTTGCAACTGGTGGTACTTCTATGAAAGCGCGTTTGTGGGACGTGCAGAGCGGTCGGTTCCTTGGCAGTTTTAAGGGACATAAGGACAGGGTTACTGACGCATATAAGTATCAGGTTTCTTCCGTAGCGTTTTCGCCCGATGGCAGGACGCTTGCCAGCGGAGGTGGGAAGAAGATGCCCAGAAATGTTGCCAAGAAAGACAGTAGTGAGGACAATATGGTCTGTTTATGGGAGATTCACACAGGTGAATTATATCCAGCTGGTGAACGTTTGGCAACCTTTACCAAACACACAGAAAGTGTCACTTCAGTTGCCTTTTCACCTGATGGCACTACACTTGCCAGTAGTAGCCAAGACAAGACAATTCAACTGTGGGACATAAACACGCGCAGCCACTTGAAAACGCTCACAGGACATAAAGAGGATGTTACCGCTGTGGTGTATTCACCTGATGGCAAAACACTCGCCAGTGGTAGTGCGGATAGGACTATTCGTTTATGGAACGCTAATACAGGCGACTTGATGCTCCCGCCAATTAAAGAAGCGGGGCAAGTAACTTCTTTGGCATATTCTCCAGATGGTGGTATACTTGCAAGTGGGACTGAAAACGATAACGTTGTCCATCTCTGGAATGCACAAACAGGGCAACACCTGCAAACCTTTACCGGACATACACAAAGCGTCAATGCTGTCGTGTTTTCACCAGATGGGGAAACACTTGCAAGCGTGAGTTCCGATGGCACAATTCTGTTGTGGGATCTCACAAAATTGGTCCGCGATCAATAACTAACGGTAACAGAAACAGATGAGATGTTTCAAAACGCTCATGAAAAAGGAGAACAGCATCGTGACCCAAAGGATCCACCGCGTGGTCGGGGAATAAACGCAGGGCATGGCACTTATGAAAATGATCGTCTATCAGTTGGGGTGCTCATAAGAAGTTCTTCGCAGGATATATCATTATCCGTGAATTTGCTATTAATATCAAATTTGTCACTGTTGAGTTCATATCAAAATTCGTTCGACGCACTCAATCTTAACATGAGCCAAGAAGATACACTTTAAACCAAACATTATAAGGAGAGGATAAAATATGACCCCTATTATTGGAATCCCTGCCGTAGATGAGACAGCAGCGCAAAATTTCAAAAACTATGAAAAGGCAATTGAAGAGCATGGTGGCAAAGTATCCTTTTTAATACGTGGCGAACAATCTACTGTGGAGTTTATTACCACTATTGATGCGCTACTGCTTCCTGGTGGAGGTGATATACATCCAGACCATTTTAATCAAGAGTGGCATCCAAAACTAAAATATGTAGACGAAGCGCGCGATGAATTAGAATTATCCTTATTCAAGGAAGCAATTGAAAAAGAGACTCCTGTTTTTGGGATTTGCCGTGGAATTCAGGTAATGAATGTTGGTATGGGAGGAAGTCTTTATCAAGATATAGAATCGGAATACCCGCAGGAAGCACTCACACATCCAAAAATAGAAGGTGAGGATTCTCAACATCAAATTGAGATTAAACATGAGAGTATACTTGGGAAAATAATAGGCGAAAGGATAGATGTCGTCAACTCAGCCCATCATCAAGCATTGGAAGAGATCGGCGAAGGGTTTGTTGTCGCAGCGCGGTCAGAAGATGGCATCATTGAGGCAGTGGAAAATCCATCAAAACAATTTGTCGTAGGTGTGCAATATCATCCAGAACGGATGCTTGAAACCAGCGAATTCCGTGAACACAGACGCAAACTATTTGAAGCGTTTATTAAAGCTGCTTCTGAATGATACTGCTAAAAATTAGCAAGCAAAGAGAATCGGTGTGTTAGCCCCAAATCACCTAACGGGACGAGTGCGTAATCAATTTGAAATTTTCGGAGAGTCAGTCCAAAACCGCCTCTAAGTCCTGAAGTTGCCCCTAAATCGTTTCCACCGAATTTGTAATTATAACCTGCCCGCAGTTGCAAAATGTTACCTATTGTGTAAGCCGCTCCTATCCCGATGGAATTATCGTTGTCGGTGGGACGAATAAAATCCATTGTCAGGACAGCAGCATCGTTCCATAGTTTATATGCTGTTCCTAATCTGAACGTGAAGGGGAGTTCAAACGCATCCTCAACGTACTGCACTCGAGGGCCGATATGTTGTGCGTTAAAACCGAGTGAAAGCGGAACGTTAGCAAAAGCATATAACCCACCGAGATCGAATGCAATCCCACGTCCGCTATCTTCAGCAATTTGTTCCCGCAGGAGTTTGGCATTTACCCCGAAAGCGAGCCTCGGACTAAAGCTGCGAGCATAGGAAAGTGCTACCACTAAATCGTAAGGTCGAAAAAGGGTTGTTTCGTTTCCTTCTTGATCGCGTCCTTGCAATTCACCGAAGGATAAGAAATTAGCACTTGCACCAACAGTATTTTTTCCAATCGGAAGAGCAAACCCCAAAAACTCATGATTGATTTTTGCGAACCATTCGTTATGCATGAGCGCAAGTTGCGGTTTTTGTATTTTTGTGAGACCCGCAGGATTCCAAAACGAAGCGTAAAGATCATCTGTCGCGGCGACTTGAGACTCTCCCATTCCGATCGCCTTAGCACCAACACCTATCTTGAGAAATGTCATCGCACGAGTTCCAGCATTTTCGTGAATGTCTGTGCTATCAGCTGCTACGGGTATACAAACGAGGATGGAAGTTATGATGAGAATATAAGTAAAGATGTAATTCATAATGTTTTTAACTATCAACAAGGTTCGCCAGGTTTCTGAATTTGTTCCTAAATTGTATGTGAATATTATATCATATAGGTTTGTTCAAGTCAACTTCCATTTTCTTGAAGTTACAAACGTTTTGACTTTGCAGCTCTCTGATGATATACTAAGCATAAATATTCTTTCCTACAATCAAATATGAATCTTGATAAAAACCAAGAAAAAGCTGTCAACCACTTTACTGGACCTGCCATTGTTATTGCTGGACCGGGGAGTGGTAAAACCAGAGTCGTAACAGCACGTATTCTGAACCTCATTCAAACTCAGAATATCCCTCCTTCAAAAATCCTTGCCATAGCATTTAATAGAAAAGCAGTTGAAGAAATGGAAAATCGGATTATCTTTGGGCTAAAGCCAAAAGAAACTTTACCTGTCATCCGTACGCTCCACGCTTTTGGGAAAGATATTGTCACCACAAACTACAAACGCGCAGGATTTAGACACCGTCCCGAAATTTGGTCGGGAGAGATAGACAAAATCATTGCCCAAGAAAAGAACCAGATTGATCAGAAAGCTGCAACCACTACGGTTTTCATCTATAAAATTGAAAGCAAACTAACAGGTAAGTGTTACATAGGACAGTCAACAAATCCTGAACGGCGTCGACGTGAACATTTTGACCACTCATCAAATGATCGACTCCGTCAAGCTATCCGTGCTGAAGGAGAAATGCAGTTCGTTTTCAAAGTATTGGAACAGGTTGAAGGAAGAGAGGCAAACAGACGCGAGGCACACTGGATTAGGTATTACAAAAAATGTGGTGAAGTGTTTAACCGCGCAGACCCGATGCGAGAGCAATTTAGCAATCAACTTATGCTTGAGATGTTCTGTCAACATTTTAATATTCAATACACTGATCATCTGGACAGAGACCCTGATTTTGAAAATCTGCGTGATCGTTTCTACGATATAAAAGAGATTGTTATGCGAGCAAAACGCCAAGTTGAAACCGGACTCTTTGAGCCAAACACATTACAAAATCCTGTTGCACGTGAATTCGCAAAGAAATATGAAGACCAAAAATCAGCCGCGAATGCTGTTGACTTTGAGGATATGATTATTTACGCTGCAAACTTGTTTGAAACTTGTCCAGATATCCGCCAGACCTATCAAGATAGATACCCTTATGTGCTTGTTGACGAATTCCAAGATATAGCGCCAATTGATTATCGGTTGATTTCGCAGTTATCAGAGAACCTTTTCGCGGTCGGAGATGATGACCAAGCGATTTATAGTTTTCGTGGTGGTGATTCTCATATTATGCAGAAATTTTCCAATCGATCAGATGTTAAAAAATATGAGATTACCCGTAATTATCGTTCCACATCAACAATTGTGGAGCATGCAAGAGCCATAATTGAACGAAACAAGCCTCGGATTCGGAAAAACCTACGTTCCTATAATCCGATAAGAAATGAGATAGACATTATAGAGACAACACCTGAAACCATCAAAAAATATCTACTACAGCAATTATCCGAATCTATTGAAACGGCAATCCTTGTTAGAACGAACTACGAGGTTGATCGGATTGAGGAGATACTCTCAAGCGAGTCCTTATCTTCTCCAGTAGAGGTGACGACAATACACAGAGCAAAGGGACGTGAATGGGAAAAGGTTATTCTTATTCACAATACGTTGGATCGTAGGTTTCCTCGGAAGGATACCGTCCTTGAAGAGGAACGCCGCGTTTTTTATGTAGCAATGACGCGTGCAAAGGAGCAGTTAGTTGTTCTCGGTGGAACATGTCAATTCGTACCTGAGTTCAAGAATATTCCGAAGAATTTGGGTTATTATTATCGGCAGTTTGCGTATTGGCGCGCAAGAAGGAAGGCTCAAAAGAAGAAAACACCTTATACAGCTCTTGACAAAGCCTCTAAAAAAAGGTAAAATATGTTATCAATTACTGAGTGGGACTCTCACCTACAACAACCTTGTCGCAGCGAGAATTGAATCTAGACCGACAACACTGGTGAGAAGCCAAAGGAGGAAAAAATGACAAATGAAGAACTCTATCAACTGATGAAAGACGGTTTTGATCAAGTCAAAGCAGACTTTGCAGAAGTCAATCAACGTTTTACAGAAGTCAATCAGCGTTTAGATGGAATGGATACAAGACTTCGTGATGTTGAGAACGGTATATCAGAACTCAAAGGCAAGCAAAGTGCGATTGCAGGGATGCGCAGCTGGATAGTCACCGCATGTGCCATCGGGGCACTGATCATCTCTGTTGTTGTTGCTATCTTTAAATAAATTCTGATCATTGAACAAAAACTAAAATATACAAGTAACAAGTAAACCGAGACAACAGGACTTGCACACAGCACGGAATTATCCCTATTATCAAGCGGTAGGTGCGGTTTCCTAACCGCACATCCCAGGGAATTGCGTAGGTCCTAAGAAAATAAACTAAAGGAAAACATACATGAATATGAGAGTTTATGAATTGGCAAAAAAACATGGATTAAGTAGTAAAATATTCATTAAAAAATTAATAGACTCAGGCGTTAAAGTAAAAAACCACATGTCTACTTTAGATCCAGAAACAATTATGTCAGTTGAATCCAATTTAGCCCTTAAACAAAAAACAGAAGTTAAAATCACGCCAGAAAGAGAGAAGTCGGACGAAGTTTCGTTGCAGGTTTTAGAGGGATCGACAGTCGGCTCACTAGCATCATTACTTAAAATACAACCAATGGATTTGGGCAAGTCTTTGAGGGAATTAAATGTGACGGCAAAGGTTGACCAAAGTTTAGATTACGATACTCTGTTAGATCTAGGCAGACGTTTAGGTTTTGAAGTAATGTTGATCTAGAAAATGATCAAATCTCTTTGAGTTTGAAAGACTGGCACTACATAAAAAAGAAATATCCCATCAAAAAAAGATTGCCGGTCACATCACAAAATTGAAAAAATTCGGAGCTTTCGTTAAGCTGGAAGAGGGAATTGATGGGATGATTCCTAATTCGGAAATGTTGAGCTCTGTCAATGAAGGTGACCAGGTTGAAGCGTGGGTGCTCAAAATTTCTAAAGAAATAAAAAACTCTAATGGAAATGTAAACTTAAGCGCACGAATCGATCTAACCATGAAACCTGCTTAGCCGCAACCTTTGTAACGTAGGATAGAAAACCATTCAGTTTTAACTATATTAAAACTAAAATTATATAGACATTTGCCCATCAATATAAGACTGTAAATTTTACTGGCGCACTTACAAAGTGTTTAATAATTCAGGACTTACGCATTTTTTCTTAAAGTCCCACTGATAAGGGGGAATGCGTAAGTTCTAATAATTGTAATTTTCAATACTATGAAAAATGGCTCGGAACCTTCGAATTCATCAACACGCAACCAGTTCTTTTTCCTCACATTCACACATACCGTCCTTGATTCTTACGCCAACCTATTTCCACATTTACAACCGCGTTTATTAGCTAACCTTGCTTCCGCAACGACGCGGAATAGTTTTGCGGGTATTCTGATCTCAGTCTATAGCCTTTTCAGTTCTCTTGGACAGGTTTTCTTTGGATGGTTGTCGGATAGGGTAAGGACTATACATTTCATTACATTCGGAGTTGCATTCACGGTAATCGGTTTAGGCCTGGTGAGTCTCGTTCCTTCAACAACTATTGCCCTTGTGTTATTAGCTATCGGTGGCACTGGTGTCGCAGCATTTCATCCACAAGCGACCACTTATGCAGGGGCACTCGCAGCTGAAACAAGAGGTATGGGAATTTCCATTTTTCTCACAGGTGGTAATATTGGACGCGCTATTGGTCCAGTAGTACTACTTTTGATACCATATCGCCTCGGGTACGGACATTTAATTTGGGAAATGATACCGGGTTTACTTGTAGCGTTATCGGTACCTATCATATTGAAATTTGAACATGGACTTGACCTGACCGCGTCTACTCGTGTACTATCACATGTAGGAAAGACACAACGAGAATCCTTTTGGATTGTTGTCCAACCCCATCTGTTCCCACTAATTGTACTGTTTGTTATTGCCTCGTTTCGAACGGTCACTGGGATAGGATTAGAGAACTTTCTCTCCATCTACTTAAATGATCTGAATTATTCAGATCAGATGCGTTCTTTAGTTGTTGCACTCTATATCTTTGCAGGTTCTATGGGTATTATGGGAAGTGGATGGGTGTTAAGTCGTGTACATACACTTATTTTACTGTTGTTCTCACTTGTTGTTGCACCGCCACTGCTCTATGTCGCACTTCACACGCAGGGTATCATTTCTCTGGTATTTCTGTTTTTGGGTAACGTAGTCCTATCAAGTTCAATTACCTTAAACATTATAGTAGCACAGATTATTTTGCGTGGGCATGAGAACATCGCATCAAGTTTTATGATGGGGGCATCGTGGGGTGTGGGTGGATTATTAAATTTGATTGTCGGTGCTTTGGCTGATAAGTACGGATTACCTATTGTGCTGGATTGGTTAGTAATGGTGCCGTTGATGGTATCCCCACTGGTGATATTCCTCAGAAGTCAACCAGATTTGTCTAACCCAAAATCTGATTAAAAAGTCCACAACACACTCAAAAAATGTGTGTTAATTAGATCACCGAGGAGCAGTGCATAATCAAGTCGGAACTGTCTGAGTTGGATCCCGACTCCACTTGTTAACCGAGTATCACGATAGCCTACGCGTACTGCTAATGGAGGGCTGAGTTGGTATTCTATGCCGAGATGCGTTTGTCCACCATAACGTTCTTGCCATTGATAGGATAAAATTAATTCACGATTAAAAAGAAGTTTCGTGAAATAGGCAAGACCTATATTCAGATTCGCTGGAATTGATTCTTTGAGTGCGGGTACGGTATTCCATGTCAAAGTTGTCTGTGATATATCTTGAAGATTAACGCCAAAAGCAAACCCACCTGCGTTCTCAAGCCCAAAAAGTGCATTCATGTCTGGCAAACGCATTAACATACCCGCATCAAAACCGTACCCGCGACTTCCGTAAGTTGAGAACATAGAAGTAACCTCGTCAAGATCGCCTACTCCATTGAAATTCTGAAAGATACCTTTCACATTTACACCGAACAGAAATTCGGGCGGAACAGAATCCCTACCGAAGTTATCCCACCACGATTGGCTGATGGCAACGCGTGTTGCAAATGATAGCACAAAAGCGTTTTCACTATCGTTAAGATAACCTGAAGGCGTAAAGTCTTCTTCTCGTGGTCGATATTTCGGGTCGTTTTTGCGTTGGTCAGCACTAATTGCGGGATCAAACGCTGGCACATCGTAATAGATAGGAATGTCATCAATACCAGCGCGAATCCATGAGAGACCAAGCGTCAGTTGCGGTAAGATTTTTCCGATGCCGCTGACATAACTAAATGCCCCTAATCCTGAACGGCGTGTCGCATGCATCATACAGACTTGATAATTTTGCGGAACACCTGCAATTCCCGCAGGATTCCAGTAGGTAGCAGTAGCATCGTCAGCAATACTAACGTAAGCACCACCAAGCCCAAGGGCGCGTGCCCCAATGCCGTTCGTTAAAAAATCGCCAGTATAGTTTTCTGCCGATGCGGACAATATGATTAGAAAACAGCATCCGATAAGTGCCAAGTGTTTTAGTTTACCCAATGATTCTTATTTCCTTTTAGATTCTATCATAACAGTATATTATTTTAGGGTTTGACATTTTGCACACATCTAAATCCAACATCGCTGCTCAAAAGCGAGGGTTTCTCACCCATGCGGTTTGCAACACGAACACTTTTCGCATTGAAACTCCAAGAACCGCCCCGTACAACCCGTTTTGTTTTTATATCTTTGAAATTATTAATAATCTGATTTAGACGTTCTGCGCCAGCGATAGGGTTTTGATGAGATGAATTCGCATAAAAGTCTTTCTGATATGCATCAAGACACCACTCCGCCACATTGCCTGACATATCAAATAATCCGTACTTATTGGCAGGATATTTTCCAACAGGTGTCGTCTGCTCATCATGTGTGCCAGATTTTGTGTTCTTGTTATAGTTTGCTTTGCTGCTATCAATCGTATTACCCCATGGGTATTTCTGTCCGATTAATCCGCCTCGCGCTGCTTTTTCCCATTCTGCTTCAGTCGGTAAACGTTTTCCTGCCCATTCTGCATACGCCATTGCATCGTGCCAACTCACACCGACAACCGGGTGTAAGTCGGTAGGTGAACACCGAAAAACAGAATCGGATAACGCGCGATGCCCAGTGGCTTTGATAAACTTTTTGTACTCTCCTACTGTTACCTCATGTTTATCTATGTAATACGCATCAAGATGAACGGTATGGACAGGTTTTTCGTCACGATCACCGTTTGTGCTCCCTATCTGAAACTCACTTGCTGGAATCAACACCATACCCGCTGGAACATTGTCATGATCCTCTGACAACAAACTGACTGTAACACAGAAAGTACTAAACATTAGCACTATAAACCCGATTTTCATCAATGATTACACCCGATTTAGATCAAAAACGTTCCAATAATACTGATATTGTGTGGATTCCCATCCATTATAAATTTCATCCCACGGCATCCGATTGAAATGTGGTAAGAGTGAACCTTCCGTGACAGGTTGTGAGCAACCTTGATACCGATAATCCACTGATAACCGTATGCGATCAGCTGATTGATTTGGTAATGCTTTGTGAACGGTATGGCTATGGAAGAACATAGCATCACCTATCTCGTAATCTCCGCCAACCCAATGTAATCCGTCCGCTTCTAACGGGTCAGTGTCAATCCCGAGTCCGCCTGCGCCAAACGCTGGCTTCACTGGATAAATCCCAAACCGATGGGATCCAGCTAAAACAGATAATCCACCCATATATTCAGGACATGCACCCAGTGGAATCCAACCTGTATAGGTTTCCTCAGTGCCACGAATATGGATAAAGTCTTGATGTGCAGGGGTTGTATACTTTGTGTTTTCTGGAAACATAATTCTTCCGATATTTCGCGGATGAACCAACGTTTTTTCACCAAACAATTTGTCACACATATCCAAAATCGCGGGATGATGTGCAAACGCATGAAATGATTCAAGAGATTGGAATTCGTCTAACACGGGCCAATATCCGTCATCACCTTCCATAAATGGCCCACCTATGCGTATGCCTTCCATCAGTGTTTCACCGCCTTGCGCCCATCCGTGCCGATGACAAATCTCTAAGAAATCTCGACGTAAGTCATAAATGGATTCCGCATCGATTAACCCGCGAAAATAGAGATAACCATCTTGCTGTGCGCGTTCGCGGAGTTTTTCAGGTTGATCTAACAATTCATTTGAGACAAAAAAAGGTTCAATTTTTGCCATAATACGTTCCTCACCTCTCCGATAGAATGTTGGGTATATAACTGATATTATACCAACAAATAGAAGGCGTGTCAAATGATATAGAATATGCGGGTGTGTTAATATTTTCAAAGATGCGTCGTGATTCCTACGGTAAAACAGATTTAGATTCTCTTTCCTTTGTTGTAACTTTCTTCAGTTTTCTTCAGATTTCTTAACCGATTATTTTGAGAATATGCTATAATTCACAAATTCACAATAACTCAAACACATTAGGAGGCACAACATGCTTAGCATCAAACATCTTGAAGTAATTCCATTGAATGTACCGTTTTACTGTGATCGTGTCAGTCGGCACATGCACCGAGCAGCAACGCACGGCGAACGCGTTCACGTCTATCGCGTTGAACTTAGTAACGGGGTTGTAGGGTATGGTGAAAACTTATCTGATGAATCAGGTAATATTGAACGATTGGTAGGACAAAATCCGTTTGCATGTATGAACGATGATGGAGTCGGGTTCGGCATTCAGATGTCGCTTTATGATGCTGTCGGGAAAACGGTTGGTGTCCCTGTATCCGACCTGATTGGTCCGAAGGTGCGTGAAAAGTGTCCGATTTCATGGTGGGATATTGATATGCCGCCAGAAGATTGGGTTGCAGAAGTGCAGGAATCGGTCAAAAGAGGGTACACTTCAGCAAAACTCAAAGCGAGACCTTGGCGAGACATTTTCGCACAAGTCGATGCAGTCGGTGATGCAGTACCAGCGGACTACAAACTTGATATTGATTTTAACGGCTTCCTACTAACAGCGGATAACGCTATTCCTGTCTTACAAAAGTTAGATGAACATCCGAATGTTGCTATCTACGAGAGTCCGTTCTACCTCGGAACAGATATTGAAGGTGCGGCAAGGTTACAGGAGGCTGTTCAAAAACGTATCGTTGAGCATTACAATGAATCCTGTTTGCATGCGCGTTGTTGTGGCGGGTTTGTTGTTGGAGGCAGTGTAAACTCACTACTGCGTACTAATGCTCTCTGTGCGTCTTTTGGGCAACCGTTTTGGCTTCAAATGGTCGGCACTGGCATTACGACGGCATACTGCGTGCATCTCGGCGCGGTGCTATCACAAGCCGAATTACCAGCAATTACCTGCCATGAGTTGTGGGAATCGGATCTGCTTGAAAACCGACTTGAAGTAATTGATGGGACGATCAACGTTACTGACTCACCCGGACTGGGGATTTCTGTGGATGAGGACGCATTAGCAGCATATCGCGTTGAGAAATCAACACCCACACCGCAGCAGCTGTTCCACCAAAGTGATTATACGTGCAGGGTACATATTCCAAATGCTGATGGCGGAGAGACAGTTCACGATTTTAGTGGAGAGGGTGAATATTATCCTGCGTTCAGTGAAGGGAAATATCCTGGGTTTGTGCCAGGGGTATGGATGGAAGTGGTTTGATATTTAAATGTAATGTTTTCTGAAATAAAATTGTCTATAAATTTACCTTGCCATTCAGTTTTCGCGTTTTTCTCAACATTTACGCCAAGATAACGATCAGGAGGCACTCCTATAAGAAGAGAATCTTAATAAATGATAGGAACTACTGAGAATTGAATGGCTATGACTTTTTGATAAAATGACTTGACAAAAAGGTAGAATACTGATATATTCATTACATCAGGGCTTACGCAAATTTGAAAAGGATAATTGTTGCCCGATTGGCATCGGGACAGATGCTCAAACAGGACAAAGAATGGCAAAAATGCAAAATACTAACAGCAACCGCAATGTCGCACAAACGACTTCAATTAGTCTAAGTCAACGCCACAGTTGGTCTATTTCTATGCTTTTATCTATTATTCGATTTATTAACTTTCAGTTTACCCCCCCCTTCCATATATTTAACATTTGTAATAATATATTGGTTAACGAACAGGCGAATATCGGTGATGCCGTCAGCCTTTCATCGCGCCCGCATGCTCTTTATCTCACTTGGAGCGTTTTGTTGCGGGCTATTTTGTTTGCAGAAGGTGGGATATTCCCACCTAAAACATTCATGAATATTTGTTCTGTGTTTAGTAGATATAGCAATTTTCAAGTTAAATATACAGATGTTGGTATTTTGAGCTAACATTTGTTCCAACTACTGTATTTTTCTCTATACATTATAAGGAGGCAATGAATCATGAAATTGCGTACAAATTCTGAAATTGTTGATGCAAGTAATGTCAATACTTCATTTTACAGTTCTTGCATCAATTTCTATAATATGTCAATATATGTAATATTGTTTACTTTTACTTTCTTTCTTTTAATCATACCTTCCGTAATGTCGGCAGACTTTTCGGATGGGTTAATCCTATATCACACTTATGACAAGGGTGAAGGCGATGTTGCCAAAGACATTAGCGGCAGCGGCCACGACGGTAAAATTGATAATCCAAATTGGGTGGATGGAAAATCTGGAAAATCATTGCAATTTAATGGTGCAGGTAGCGGCACATTTGTTACCGTTGAAAGTACTGATGCCCTAAATGTTAACGAATGCACGTTTATGGCATGGATCAACGCAGAACATTGGAATGCAACACGCCAGATAGTCGGCAAGTCTGTTCACGGCGGTTGTAGTGGTAGAGGACAATATGGGTTATTTAGTGAAAACGGTGTATTTAAGCTCCGTTTTGAAACCGAAGGCGGCCGCGCAGATATTAACACCGATCTACCCGAAACAGAAAAATGGGTTCATGTCGCTTTTACCAATGATGGAACTACCGGCAAAATCTACATTGATGGAAAAGTTGTTCAAGAAGGCAATGTACCAGGGAAACTTAAAGCAAACGAGGATCCCTTACGGATTGCGCAGGATTGCGACAGACCCAATAACGTTTTTGCTGGAAGGATTGACGAAGTGCGTCTCTGGAATCGCTCGTTGAGCGAGAACGATATTGATAGGTTCAAAGACCAAGGCGCGGATGGTGCTTTTGCTGTTACACCATCTGATAAACTTTCAACTACTTGGGGATACCTCAAACGGGTCCCCTATTTTTAAAAAAGGAGGCATAATAATGAAAACTTTGAGTATTTTTACCTTAATTTTAGCACTCTTTGTGCTGACACCACTGATAACATCAGCGGACTTTTCTGAGGGACTTGTCCTGAATTACTCCTTTGATGAAGGAGAAGGTGATATCGCTGGAGATACCAGTGGCAACGGCCATAATGGCAAAATTGACAACCCAAATTGGGTTGATGGAAAGTTCGGACAAGCACTAAAATTCGGTGGTGCTGGAAGTGGAACATGGGTTACCGTTGAAAGTACTGATGCCCTAAATGTTAACGAATGCACTTTTATGGCGTGGATTAACGCTGAAACTTGGGACGGCACACGTCAGATAGTCGGCAAATCTGTGCATGGCGGTTGTAGTGGTAGAGCGCAATATGGGTTATTCAGTGAAAACGGAGTATTTAAGCTTCGTTTTGAAACTGAAGACGGCCGCGCTGACATAAATGCCGATCTACCTGAAACCGGAAAGTGGCTGCATGTTGCTTTTACGAATGACGGAGAAACGGCTACAATGTATATTGATGGTGAGAGTGTTGCTGACGGAGCCGTCCCTGGGGTACTAAAGAGTATTGACGATCCATTGCGGATTGCCCAAGATTGTGATAGACCTAATAACGTCTTTACTGGAATGATTGACGAAGTGCGGCTCTGGAACCGGGCATTGAGCCAAGATGATATTAATGTCGTCAAGGATCTGAGTACCTTAGCTACACCGGTTGATCCGCTTGGTAAACTTTCTACGACTTGGGGAAATCTCAAATCCAAACTTTAGTTTTATACTAACTTATTCGGTAAAACAGAATGCTCCGGTTGTTCTTCAACTGGAGCATTTTTATTCTGTTTCCGTAAAATAATCTGAATCTACCCGTTTGATTTCATAAGTTTTGGTTGTGAAAACGCCAACATCATGTTCAATCATAAATTGCGCGAGTTGTTGTCCATCAATAAGAATAATTTTGGAGTCAATTGATTTGACATACTCTACGCATCCTTTGGTAAACTCTGATGTTGTTATGAAGATTCCTTTACGTGCGCGTTGTCCTTGTAATGCCCCTGCAAATTTTTGAATCTCAGGGCGACTTACACTTCCTTCCCACTGTTTTGCTTGAACATAAACTACATCAAGACCAAGCCTATCTTCATTGATAATACCATCAATACCCTCATCACCGCCGCCTCCGACTGCTTTTGCTGCATCTTCATGTGAACCACCGTAACCCATTGCAACAAGTAAATCAATAACGAGTTCCTCAAAAAAGGCAGGTTTTTTACTTTTAATTTGCTCTAAAAGTTCCTCTGCCAATTCTTTGTGAATTTTTTGGTAAATATCTTCAATAGACTCACCAGTAGGCACATCCTTCTCACGATTTTTCTTTTGATTTTCCTCTCGATCTTCATTTTCAACGAGAAAATAAGGTGTCCTTTTCCCACCTGGTTGATGTAACTGTCCATTATTCTTGAGATTGCGAAAAGCGGCGGCTACGTCATAATAAAATAAATCAATATAGTTTTCTTTACTTGGTATCTTCGCGTTTTTTTGTTCCACAGATAAATGAAAAAACTCAGTTAATTTACTTGCTGCATCCTTAATTCTAATTCCGTCAAACGGAAATTCGAGATCAAGAATAGCTTGTCTTACTTCCTTAGGTGCTGGAAAATCTATTTGGTATCTTTCATCAGTTTCAGTATTAATTGCAGTTCTTGTCACAGTTTCCATAAAAAATCTCTTTTAACTTCAGAAATGTACTGATAGCATGCCACACCTAACCTAATTTGTCAAACTAAAATTAGCTATAGCCAGGGTTATTCAGTTTTCATATTTTTCTCAATATTTTGATAGGGTCGCGACCTGGAGGTCGCTCTTACTAAAGAGATCAGGGTTGAATACTCCTATAAGAAAAAAGAGTATTTATGTCAAAATTTTACACACCCACATTAGGTTACCTTATTTTGTGATTTTTATGATATACTATAGCCTGGACAATTTGAGAGTTCTTGTGTCGTCCACTCGCTGATACGTTATCCGCTGAGATTCCCGTAATCCTGGTCAGACAGAACAACTGACGCTCCACTTGGACCGATCCGTTACGCTTTTTGAAGTTAGTAATTCATAAAAAAAGAGAAAAGACTTGAGAAGTGGGCATAAAACAGACAAAATTGTCTAAACTTTATTAAATTTATTTGAAAAGGATAAGATACATGCTTATAGCAGATATAAGTAAGATGGAAGGTAGAACATATCCTGCACGTAGATTAACCAGAAATCTTGTTGGCGGTGCATCGCCAATTCAGATAGATGAATTTTGCATGGGGTTTGTCGTCTTAGAGCCAAACGGAGGACAAGTGCCGTGGCATAATCACGAACAGGAAGAGATCTACTTCATCGTTGAAGGTGAAGGCGAAATGTGTCTCGGTGAGGAACGGCAAACGATCTCCACAGGACAAACCGTTTTTATCCCTTCATGGGTTTTCCATCAGTTGACGAACACCAGTGACACACCGATGAAAATGGTCTATTGCTACGGCCCAGCAGGCGATGTTGACCATTGGAAGCAGGAACTTGCTGGTACACTTCCAAAAGCTGGTATAGATGTGCCACCACTCCCTGAAGGTGCAGCACCGCAATGCACTGAAAAACCTAAAGCATAATTTCATTCATTCCTCGTTTATGAACGAGGTAAGTAATGTTCCTTACATGCTCAAGAATAAGGATTGTAAATGACAAATCATACACAAAAAACGCATCGTGTCGGCATCATCATGAACGGTGTTACCGGCAGGATGGGAACAAACCAACACCTTATCCGATCGCTCTTAGCAATCGCTGAAGATGGCGGTATCCCAATCGGTGATGGTGAAGTGATTATGCCAGACCCGTTTCTCGTTGGCAGAAATCCGGCAAAATTAGAGAAATTGTCTGAATCTACTGGCGTTGAAAAGTGGAGCACAGACCTTGACACTGCCCTCGCCGATGACGGGTATACCGTCTATTTTGATGCACAAGTTACATCTCGCCGCGTTGACGCTGTCCAAGCAGCAATCTCAGCAGGAAAGCACATCTATTGTGAAAAACCAGCTGCTACCACAACAGAGGATGCATATCGGCTCTATGAACAAGCAGCAAAAGCAGGACTTAAAAACGGGGTTGTTCAGGATAAACTCTGGTTGCCCGGTATTCAAAAACTGAAAAGACTGATTGACGCGGACTTTTTCGGAAAAATCATCGCTGTGCGGGGTGAATTCGGCTATTGGGTTTTTCAAGGCGATGCTATCCCAACCCAACGTCCCTCGTGGAACTACCGCTCCGAAGATGGCGGCGGCATTATCCTCGATATGTTTAGCCACTGGCGATATGTGTTAGATAATCTTTTCGGTGCTGTCAAAGGCGTATCCTGTATTGCAACGACACATCTACCGAAACGATGGGACGAGGAGAACAAACCGTATCAGTGTACCGCAGAAGATGCTGCGTTCGCTACCTTTGAATTGGAAGATGGGATTATCGCCCATTTTAACTCATCGTGGGCGGTCCGTGTCCGCCGTGATGACCTATTGACGATACAAGTAGATGGTTTGAAAGGGTCCGCCGTTGTTGGATTGAGAGATTGCTGGATTCAACCGCTTTCTGGGACACCACGTCCTGTTTGGAATCCTGATATTGAACAACCGATCAAATTTTTTGACGGATGGCTCAAGATTCCGGAACAGGAAACATATCAGAACGCATTTAGGGCACAATGGGAGGCGTTCCTCCGACATGTCGTATCTGATGAACCATTCCCGTGGACACTGCTTGAAGGTGCAAAGGGTGTGCAATTAGCAGAAAAAGGCATGGAATCTTGGAAAGAACGTAGGTGGATAGAATTGCCCAAACTCTCAGCACTCTAAATGAAGGTGGTGAAGATTTTCGCGCTTCCATTTACAAAAATCTGTGTCCTCCACGCTTCAGACAAATGTTGCGTTCTCCAGAAAAATGCTGTATAATAGAAATCCAATCTAACATTCCGGTATAGGCGGGATGTGCATCGGGTCGCAACACCGCCCGTACCGGCAAAATTGTTACAAGGAGATTCTCCCAGATGGCGTATAGCAATTTTACTTTAGACACAGCGCTGGGAGCGTTTGATTTAGAAGAAGTGGATGCCCCCGGTATTTTCGCTGCCAGTGAGCCGGTGAAGCCGAGTGAACTGCTCACCACAGTGTTGGAGCGAAACGTTCCATTAGCATTTGCTATCGGCACTGAGAAGGCAAAATCAGAACTCATTGTTGCCTTCGTTCTGGTTGAGCTCCGGGAACACTTTGAGCGACGCATCAGTTTTTTTTCTGGGATTGACTTTAACGTGGATGCCGAAGACGGGCTCACCGGGGTTTGCGATTTTTTAGTAAGTTTATCACCAAAGCAATTTTATTTGGAAGCCCCGGCCCTCATCCTTGTTGAAGCAAAAAGGGACGATCTGACAGCAGGGCTCGGGCAGTGCGTCGCGGAAATGGTAGCTGCACAACGTTTTAACGCAGAAGAAGGAAATGACATCGCCTGCATTTATGGAACTATTACATCCGGGATAGATTGGCTTTTCCTCAAATTGGAGGGAAAGAAACTCTATATTGACATGAATGCCTATCAAATCTCACAGTGCGATACGATCCTGGGGATCCTTGCAAGTATGGTGGCACAAAAAGCGTAAGAAAAATAAAACATAAAAACATATCGGAAAGGACTATCATGGCACAAAACGTAATTCTCCAAAAAATTGACGAATACCGTTGGCGAATTCCCAAAAATTATATGAAAGGAATGCGGGTAGACGGAATCGTCTATGCCAACGAAAAACTGCTTAATCAAGCAAAAAGCGATGAGGCGTTACAACAAGTAGCAAACGTTGCACATCTGCCCGGTATCGTTAAACACTCGCTCGCAATGCCCGATTTGCATTGGGGATACGGTTTCGTTATCGGTGGTGTCGCTGCTACGGATCCGCAGGCAGATGGAGTTGTCTCTCCCGGCGGCATCGGATACGATATTAATTGCGGCGTGCGGTTGATCCGCACAAATCTTGACGCCAAACAATTAGAAGGCAAAACAAAAGGACTCATCGGTGAACTCTTTGACAATGTGCCTTGTGGTGTTGGCTCAAAAGGTAAAATTCGGCTCACGGTGCAAGAAGAACGTCAGATGTTAGAAAAAGGCGCAAGTTGGTCAATTGAACGTGAATATGGACATCCGCATGACCTCCAATTCACGGAAGCGACAGGATACCTTCAACACGCCAATGCTGATGCTGCAAGCCAACGTGCGTTAGAACGCGGAAAGAATCAACTCGGCACACTCGGTTCTGGCAACCATTTTCTCGAGGTACAAATCGTTGACCGTATCTTTTATCGTGAGGCAGCGGATGCGATGGGGTTAAGCGAAGGCAACGTTTGTGTCATGATCCATACAGGTTCACGCGGTTTCGGTTATCAGATTTGTGATGAGCATGTCAAAAGTTGGGTACAAGTTGCAGAAAGATACGGCATAAACCTCCCAGATCGGCAGCTCGCTTCTGCACCAATTAACTCACCAGAAGGACAAGATTACATAACTGCAATGGCGTGTAGCGCGAATTATGCATGGAACAATCGGCAGTGCATTATGCACCTTGTGCGGCAAACCTTTATGAAGTTTTTTGACACAACTGAAGATGAACTCGGATTAGAACTTGTTTATGATGTTGCACATAACATCGGAAAATTTGAAAAACACAAAGTTGATGGTAAGGAACGTGAACTTTTTATCCACCGCAAAGGTGCAACCCGTGCTTTTCCTGCTGGACATCCTGAGATTCCCGAAAAATACCAGAAAGTTGGGCAACCTGTATTGATACCCGGTGATATGGGGACTGCTTCCTATGTGCTTGTCGGCAATCCGGGGGCAATGGCAGAGACATGGGGTACAACCTGCCACGGTGCGGGTAGGGTTCTCTCACGGCGGAAGGCAATCGCTTTAACAGAGGGGCGTTCTGTTCAAAAAGACCTTGAGAAACGAGGTATTTACGTCCGTGCTGAGGGTAAGCGCACGCTTCAGGAGGAGGTCTCCGAGGCATATAAGGATGTTGATGAGGTTGTCCGCGTTGTTGATGAGGCGGGGCTTTCACGCCGCGTTGCGCGTCTACGTCCGGTTGGGGTTGTGAAAGGGTAAAGTTGTGAAAATTAAAATATGAGGAAAAGCGTATGGAAACAAAGCTAAATACTTCTACAGAGTTTTCTCCTGGTCAAATTGTATTTTTAAAATCTAACCCTTCTACTCGCGGTGCTGTTGTCGCAGTGTTGCCAGGGACGCCTGAAGACCGTGTCAACGTTTTTGTTGATGGAGAGATTAAGACCTATTTCGCATCTCAGTTACAGCCTGAAATTCAAAGCGAAGACGACTCCCCTCGTTTTTCCTGTGACGAATTTCATGCCTACCTCACCGCGCTGCAAATCCAATCCCCAGCATTATCAACGTTATATTCACTTAATGCAGCACGGATAGACTTTATTCCATACCAGTACCGGCCAGTCCTGAAATTCATCAAATCTGACCGTCCAAGGTTACTTATCGCCGATAGTGTTGGTGTAGGAAAAACAATTGAGGCAGGATTGATCCTACGTGAGTTACAGGCCCGTGAGGATATCAGGTCTGTCCTAATTATATGTCCGCGCCCACTTGTTGCTGAGGAAAAATGGCAGCGCGAAATGAAAAGGTTTGACGAAGATTTTATGCACCTTGATGGAAAAACTTTGCGATACTGCATCGAAGAAACCCATCTGGATGGCGAATGGCCGGAGCAGTATAAGAAAGCAATTCTCCCCTATTCACTGTTAGATAAAACACGCCTATTCGGTCCAAGTGGCAGTCGAAAACGGAGGACAGGACAAGGACTTATAGACCTTGATCCACCTCCGCATTTTGATCTCATCATAGTAGATGAGGCACATCACATCCGAAATCAGAATACTGCTAACCATGAAGCAGTACGGTTTTTCTGCGAAAATGCGGAAGCAGCTGTTTTTCTAACTGCAACTCCTATCCAACTCCGTAACCATGACTTGTTCGTACTGCTAAATGTTCTTCGTCCTGATCTGATTTTGGACTATGAAAGTTTTGAACACATGTCAGAACCGAACCCGCCCATCAATCGGGCAGTGGACGCGGCTCGCGCACGGCAGATAGATTGGGAACAGCACGCAAAAGAGAATCTTGATCAGGCAGCTGCAACCGCATGGGGACAAGCGATTTTCAAAAAAAATCCCGAATTCAAACGGATCAGAAAGCAGCTTGATAAAGGACAGATCGCCGATGAAGAACGCGTACAACTTATCACCGACATGGAAGCACTCCACACATTTTCACGGATAATCAATAGAACCCGCCGCCGCGATATAGGTGAGTTCACCGTTCGGAAACCGCAAACCGTGGAAGTTCCATTGACACAGGAACAGAGAGAAGTCCATGAAACACTGCTTGAAACAAAGGCAGAGATATTTCGCAGCCTTCACGGTAATCAGAGTGTTAACTTCATGATGACAACACTCCGCAGACAGTTAGCAAGTTGTCTTTATGGACTTGAACCATTCCTTGAAGATATTTTGAATCGTAACCTTGATGAACTTGAGTGGACAGAAGCTGACGCTGCGGAGGCGATCCCTCCACCAGAGATTGTTACACAAATCAGGGAACATATCCGAGCACTTCTTGAAAAAGTGAGAACACTTGATGCAGCGGATTCTAAATTGGAGAAACTCCGAAAAATTGTCCAGGAGAGACAAAACCTCCCCAATAACAAAATCATGGTTTTTAGCAGTTTCCGACACACACTTGCTTATCTTTATAAACACCTCAAAGCGGATGGGGTTCGTGTCGGCATGATTCACGGCGGCGTACCAGATGAAGAACGCTTAGAACTACGGAATCGATTTGAGAAATCTGGCGAGGAGACAGACACGCTCGATCTAATGCTTTTCTCAGAAGTCGGGTGTGAAGGATTGGATTACCAATTCTGTGATTGCATCGTCAACTACGATCTACCGTGGAACCCGATGAAAATTGAACAACGTATCGGCCGGATTGATAGGAAAGGGCAGGAGAGCGAGAGCGTTACGATTTACAACCTAATCACACCGGACACCGTAGATGCCGACATCTATGACCGATGCCTACTACGTATCGGTGTTTTTGAAAGTGCTTTAGGCGGTAGTGAAGAGATCCTCGGTAAAATCACAAAGGAACTACGGAATATCGCAGAAGATTACGAGTTGACTGAAGAAGAGAGAAGGAAAAAGTTGGATCAGTTAGCAGATAACGAGATCCTATTGATACAAGAGCAAGAGAAGTTAGAAGCACAACAATTAGACCTTTTCAGCCTCCCACTTCCTAATCAAAGGAAGGAGAAAGAGCAAAGGATAGAGCAAGAGGTACAAGAAGCGTCGAGTTTTTGGTTATCTCCAGCATCAGTCCAGCGACTCGTTACGCGCTATCTTCAGCAAAAAATCGGAGCAGACCAAGAGTTTATACTCGGTGAAAAGTCCCGCAAAACGCTCCGACTTTCGCAACCGGCAAGGAATACTTTATTGCGTGATTTTCAGCAACTGCCAAGGGAAAGGACAAAAGTCTATCGCGAGTGGGAAAACTGGTTGAAGGGAAAGGGGACTGACCAGCATTTAACGATAACGTTTGAGGCGGAAAGTGCTACGCAGCATCCTAAAGCGGTGTTTATTATGCCGGTTCATCCACTGGTAAAACAGGCATCAGCGGCGTTGGACAAAACAAGAGAAATCGTTGTAACACTAAAGGTTAGGACGAATCAAGTCCCTGCAGGGCGTTATCAATTTGCTATCTACAAATGGGAGTATCTCGGCAAAAAAGAGGATTGGGTTCTTAAACCTATCACGTCATCAGAGGTATTGACACCGCATCTTCGTCCTTTACTTGAAACAGCTGAAGATAACGATATAGGTGAAGATGTAAGTTTAACTGATCAGAAAGCATTGGAAGAACAGCACCATGCCATGTGGACGGAAGCACGTGAGAAGCATAGAGAACACAGCCGGGAAATTGTTGAATATCAAAAAGAGAGTTTATCAACGAGTCATCAGAAACGGATAACACTCCTTGAAAAGCAAATTGAGGAAGTGCCGGATCCGAACATTCAACGGATGCGCCGCAGCGAGATCGCTAATGCTGCGAAGGATTATAATAGACGTATTCAGGAATTAGAAGAAGGGATGGAAAAGGCAGATATTACAACTGAATTGGTAGCGTACGGGGTTTTGGAAGTGGAGAATAACGCATAATTTTTTCCCATAAATGATGAAAGGAGTTGACACCATGCCAAGTGATTATCAGCAGATTACTGAAGAAAACATTACTGAATATGGACAGGGTACTCGGCATTTGGACCTGTTAAGTACCCGCTATACGAACAGAACCCATTTTATTTTTGAAATTTTGCAGAATGCGGAGGATGCTAATGCTTCCCGAATCTTGTTTAAACTCTTTGGGGACAGATTAGAAGTGAGGCACAACGGTCATCCCTTTGATGAGACAGACGTAAAAGGTATTTGTGGTGTAGGTGAAGGTACAAAGGCAGACGATCTAACAAAAATCGGGAAATTTGGTATCGGTTTCAAATCTGTTTATGTCTATACCACAGCTCCAGAAGTTCATTCAGGTGATGAAAATTTCCGAATTGACCACTATGTTCGTCCTCAATCTATACCGCCAAGAAATGTGGAATATCCGTGGACAACGCTTTTTGTTCTAGTTTTTAATCAGGAAAACATAACTGCAGAAACTGCCTCACAGGAAATTGGAAAACGTCTACACGAATTAGGTACTAGGACTATTTTGTTTCTCCGAAACATTGAGACAATTGAGTACCAATCACCAAAAGAGCAAGGTGTATATAACCGTCGTGTGCTAGATACACAAGATGCAATGAGGAAGATTGCCGTTTATTTTGGAAATGAAAAAAGAGAGAACTGGATAATTTTTGAAAGAAAAGTGCTAACTCCAGATAGTAGTAATAATGTTCGTGTAGAAATTGCGTACAACCTTGAGACTAATTCCGCAGATGGAATTTCACAGATTACGAGAACTGATGTATCTCCACTCTGCGTTTATTTTCCTACCGAAAGAGATACTCGCTTAGGTTTCCTAATGCAGGGGCCATATAGAACAACATTGGCGCGAGATAATATTCCAAGTGATGATGAATGGAACCAAAGACTAATTAGCGAAACAGCTGAATTAGTTGTCACGTCTCTCGAACATTTAAAGAATATGGATTTACTGACGATATCTTTGTTGGAGACGCTTCCAATTAGAGAAAGTGATTTTGCAGGTGACAGTCTATTTTTTCCGATATTCAAGAGGGTGTCTCAAGCTTTGGAAAGCGATGCATTCCTTCCTACTAATGATAACACTTATATATCTGTGAAAAATGCTGTCCTGAGTGATAGTGAAGGTATAGTTAGATTGCTCGACTCCGATCAACTTAGATCGTTATTTGGGGCACCTCATTTAATTAAATGGGTATCATCTGACATTAGTGAACGTAGAACACCCGATCTATGGAGATACCTGAGATCAGAGCATTCTATCCCGGAAGTTGATCCTGAAATGTTTGCTCGCAGACTGTCTGAATCATTTCTTTCTGAGCAAACCGATGAGTGGGTTATAAAATTTTATAAGTTCCTCTCAACTGGGACTCGGCCCCCTCTGTCAATTTGGAAGTACCCTGGAAGCATACTCCGTACTAAACCAATTCTACGCCTCCAAGATCAAACACACGTCAATCCTCCTCAAAAAGGATTCCCTCCAACAGCTTATTTGTCTGTAGGTGCAATTACAGATCCGTCACTGCCAATAGTGAAGTTGGAAATTTCTCAAGATAAGGATGCATACGAATTACTTAAAGCGTTGGGGGTTCAAGAATATGACATTGTTGCGGAAGTTATTGAGACTATTCTGCCGAAATACAAGGAAGACTCACCTACAATCTCATCTGACGATCATAGGCGCGATTTTGACAGAATTAAAAGAGCGTACGATACAGATTCGCGAGAAAAGAAAACACAACTTAGGGATGCCCTTCAGGATACTCCTTTCATCCTTGCAGAAAAACCTGATTTAGATAGAAACAAGTACTTCAGGCCTGATCAACTCTATTTTAGTAATGACGATTTACGTCTATATTTTGAAGGAAATCCATATCCTGATTACGCCTTTGTCAATTTTGATTTTTATTCTCCCTGCGAAAAAGAATTATTTAAAGAATTGGGGGTGCGGGATTCTGTAAGAGTAGAAAAGAAAGAAAGGAATTCTCAGGGTTATATTATAATTTGTAATCAACATGGCAACCACAAAAGAGGGCATGATGGGTTTGATCCAGACATACAAGTTGATGGGTTAAAATATGCCATTAACGATTTAACACCTGAGAAAAGTGTTTTTATATGGAATCAAATCGCCATTCCTAACGCTGATTGTATTAAAGGTACTGTAGAGAAATCAACAAGGAAAGATTTCGAACCGAGTTCACAAAGTGAAAAGGTGTCAGATTCATTTGGAGAATTGCTGATTAATGCTAAATGGCTACCTGATGCAGATGGCAACATGCACAAGCCAAGTGAAATTAGCATTGATGATCTACCTGATTCATTTAAAAGAAATGAACAATTGGCAAATAAACTTGGCATGCCATTGAGCAGAAATAAGATAATTGATATAGTTTCTCCAGCAATTGGTGTTTCTCCAGATATCCTCAGCAGAATTATTGAAGCCTCACCAGAAGTAATATCTCAAATTAAATCGTTACTTCAGTCTCCATCCAATAATGATTTTACATACGTACCAACATCTCAAGACACCCCTTTTCCCGTTAGGCCTGTGTCAAATCCTGAGATCCGTGAAAAGCGTGTGATTGCAGAGTTGGAAGATTCTCCGGATCAAGAATATGTTGAAAAAGTTAGAAATGTTCGGACTTCAAGAAGTTCAATTGATCCAAAAACCTGGCTTACAGCGCAATATAGGAATGAAGACGGCCAGGTTGTTTGTCAGATATGTCAAGAGAAGATGCCTTTTAAATATCACGGTGGGAATTACTACTTTGACGCTGTTGAAATGCTAAAAGGTCACTTCACAAAAGAGTACGAGGCACAATTTTTGGCACTCTGCCCAGAGTGTTCACCTAAGTATAAGACTTTTGTTAAGCAGATTCCTGAAGTGATGAATACCTTGAAAAATCAGTTGATTGAAGCGGATAATTCTGGCGACTTTAAAGTACCTGTGAAACTGGGAGACTCGGATGCAAGCATTCGTTTTGTGGAAAGACACTGGTTGGATATAAAAGCTATCTTAAGTTTTTACGCACAGCAACATTCGCAAAACGTTGAAAACTCTGTTTCTGATGTGAGCCAGCAAGAACCACAGACAACCGAATCTTCGCAAGCTGATAAAAAGAACGAGAATTGGAATGCTGACAGTATGTTACAACAATTTTTTTCACAACCTGTTCGTATTGTCACTTATTCAAATATCAAGGATTTGTCTAAAGTAGAGACGAGGAATTACAATCTTACAGGGATTGATTCTAACGGTGTCAAAAATACATTGGCTAAGATTGTGGTGTTATTCGCGTTGCCTACAGAAAACATATCTGCCGTAAAACCTTATATAAAGAAGAAACCATCAATAAAAAATCAAAACCTACAGCCAATTGAGATGCACAACAATCGTTTTCAGGTATCAAACAAACTTCTGATGCAAGCAAAGATGAATAATTCTGAGGTGGAAGCAGTAACTCGATCAGGAAATGTTATTAGAGGATTGATCCAGCATTTTGACAAATCTGTTCTTTATATGCTGGTCGGAGAAAAAGAAATCATCGTTTATCGTCATGGTCTATACGAATTTTCAGTTATTGAAAAATAAGCGATTTTCTAATAAATCAATCACTGTCTATTTTTTCATCAGAAGTGTCCAAAAAATAGGCAATTTCACCAAACAAACCACGCAAAAACACACCTTTTCCATTGGCATAAAAATTGCTTAATACACATTAAGCCTCCTTAGGTGAGTCGGAAACTGCAATCTCTGCAAAGCAAAATTCATGCGTTAGGTTAGAATCCCTGAAAGTTCTTAACCGATTAGGGATGTGGGTTCCGACTCTTTTTCCATTCTCTAAAAATTTAGCGAAAAACGTTTGATCGCATCTATGGATTGTGTTAGAATATGTAGTAATTTTAACACATAAATGGAGAATCTTGTGAAAAAACTTGTTGATATGTCCCAGAGTGAATTCCACGAATTGCTCCAGCGTCTTGTTCATGACGATTTCTTTAACGCCCGTGAGCGGCTCATTAAGTTGCTCAACGTAAAACCTTCATCAGAGAACAAGGCGGACTTGGAAACAGAGTTCCGAGAATTCTTTTGTGGTTATGAAAGCATCGCCTTTTGGCTTGAAGAATATGAAGAAGATCCGTTGCAAGGTCTCGAACCACACACACCGCTTGCCAAAAAGTTAAAACGCCAACTTGATTATATCCACGCCAATAGAAAAACAACCCTTGAACAACGGATGTGCAGACGGATGGGTGGGTACTTGGAAAGCGATCCGATGCCCGAGGTGAAGATTTCCGAATTGCCGTTCAAAGAGTATTGCGAACTTATCCGAACACTTGTTACACAAGAAATCTTCAACTTACGCGAAAGACTTGTAGTTTTGTTCAAGCAGAACCCTTCACGTGAACAGTTAGATGTAGCATTTCGAGAATTTTTTGTGGCCTATGAACTCTTTGAACTTGCATTAGAGGCTTACGACTACGATCCAGATGAAGGATTAGAACTAAAACCTGATATTGATGCTGAGATCGACCAAAGCATTGCTGACTACGAGTCTGGCAAAATTAAGTCTATTCCAATTGAGGAAGTAGCGAGAAAATTAGGGTTGTAGACTGTAGATGTACCGTTTAGAATTCACGCAAAAAGCTGAGGATGCATTGGCGCGTTTGGATATTTCAATCGCCCGGAGAGTCCGCAGAAAATTGGAACAGTTATGTGAAAATTGTGATACTTGGCCGCATAAAGCATTAAAAGGTAGAGATAGGGGAAAGTTCAGGCTACGAATGCAGGATTATCGAATGATTTACTCTTTCAATAGAGAAAAAAGAAAAGTAATTGTTTACCGCATTGGACACCGCAGTAACGTCTATTGATCTATGTAATTGTAAAACGTTTTACCCCGCTCCAATCAACCTCCGCAACGTCCGAACAAGTGTTCCTTCAGACAACCACTTTGCAGCCACACGCCACACACTGCTCGAATAAGTCGGATACACGTGTATCATTCCGCTCAACTTCCGCAATGGAATCCCTTCCTGCATCGCCAAAACATACTCATGAATAACCTCTCCAGCATTTACGCCGACAAGGTGTACCCCTAATATCTTTCCTTTCCACTTACTTGCAATGACTTTACTAAATCCGTGTGTTTCGCCTTCAGCAACTGCCCTGTCAACATCTGCCTGATCCAATATGAACACATCAACATCACCATATTTATCTCGTGCTTCTGCTTCCGTCAATCCACACCGAGCAACCTCTGGATCGCAAAAAGTCGTCCAAGGCACAACAGAATAGTTTATCTTTTTCGAGAAGGGTAATAGGAAATTCCTAACAAGCAATTGTGCTTGAAATGCTGCCACATGTGTAAAAAGATAGTGTCCAATTACATCACCTGCTGCGTATATGTTTTTCACATGTGTCTGAAGTTGTCCATTAACGACGATTCCATTTTTCTGAATTTGGACACCGATTTTTTCAAGTCCTAAGCCTTCAACATTTGGGGTGCGTCCTGCAGCAATCAGAATCTTATCAAAAACCTGTTCCTGATTATCAATTGTAGATATGTTTTGTAACCCCGAAAACGATACTTTTACACCGTCCTTTTGTTTTTCTACCTTCGCAATGTTCGTATTGAGGCGGACATCAATGCCTTCTGAAGTAAGATAATTCAACATCCGTTCAGAAACATCTATATCCTCTTTTGTTAGAATACGTCCGCTTCGTTGCGCTATCGTGACCTCTGCACCAAGTCGATGAAAAGCCTGTCCCAATTCAATCCCTATCGGACCGGCACCGACAACAAGCAGCCGTTGAGGAAGTTCTTCTAATTCCCACACATTTTCACTGTCAAGGTAAGCGCAAGATTCTAATCCGGGTATAGACGGCGCAAGGGGACGCGATCCTGTAGTAATCACAAACTTTTTGCTTTTGAGGGTTCGTGTTTGCTCGTTTTCACTGTCTTGTACAACAAAGGTATCGCGTGATTCAAAATGTCCATTTCCAAAGATAACATCAACGCCCATCTCGCGAAAACGTTCAGGATTGTCGTGTTCCGCTTCAATAACATGTTGTGTGCTTTGCACATATTCAATTACTTTTTGCCATTCGGGTTTGGTTTCAGTGGTAGTAATCCCGTATTTCTCCGCGTTTCGGGTATAATTTGCAACCTTTGCAGCTTTCAGCAATGCTTTAGAAGGCACACATCCTGTCCAGAGGCAATCACCACCGATACGATGTTTCTCCACAAGCGCAGTCTTTTTTCCAAGTTTAGCTCCCGCCACCGCCAACACAAGTCCAGCACTTCCGCCACCGATGATAGTTAAATCATATTTCTCATTCATGATACTATCTTTATCTATGATGTCGCAGGACTTTCCCTGGTAGTCTACCCGTCACGCTACCATCTTCAATGACGGGAATGCCGTTGACGAAGACCCAATCCACGCCAATAGGAGGTTGTACTGGATCAAACCATGTGGATCGGTCTGCCACGGTATCAGGGTTAAAAATGACAATATCTGCAGCGAGTCCACACGCAATTTTGCCACGATCAGAAAGTCGGAATCGTTCTGCGGGAAAACCGCTCATTTTATAAATTGCATCTTTCAATGAGACTAATTGTCGTTCCCGGACAAATTTGCCAAGATATTGCACGAAACATCCATAACTGCGTGGATGCGGATGTGGAATGTTATAGACACCATCGCTGGCAATCATCATGCGCGGGTGTTGTGCAGTACGGTTCAAAATTCGTTCATTTTCTGCGGGAGATGTTGCCCACGGCATAACAAAGGTCTCAATTGCCAATTCTTCTCGGATAAAATCAAAAGCAAATTCTTCATTAGATTTGCCTTCGCGTTTAGCAGCTTCGGAGAGTAGCATGCCGATATATCTTCCGGACTTATTGTAACCTACAATTTGGTTGCCTTCTCCTAATTTTTCTTGCAGATATGGGAGTGATTTTTCTCTAACATCTGAATTTTCCAGATTCACTAACATTTCATCAGGTGTGCCTGTCTGATATTCCATCGGGAGCATCATGGCAAGGTGTGTCATCCCCGCAGGATAGAGATAGGATTCAAATGTCAAATCTATATCTTCACGTTCAACCCGCTCAAGCACTCCTGCCGATTCATCGTCAACCCGTTCATGTGAAATATGGACAGGAATCTCTGCCCGTTGAGCGATCTCAATTGTCTCTTCCCAAGCAGGCTTTCTGCCGATAAGTTGGTAACGGACATGTGCAGCGTAGATCGCATCGTAACTTGCGGCAACTTTTGAAAGATACACCAATTCATTCAAGTCAGCATTCGCAGAGGGTTGATAATCCAGACCAAGACAGAGGCAACATGCTCCCGCCTCAAGCCACTCACGGGTTATGCGTTCCATAATGTTAAGTTCATTTGCCGTAGCCGGACGTGCATCCCATCCCATCGCACCGAGACGGACAGCGCAATGCGGCACTTGCGGATAGAGGTTTGCGGGGATTTTCCCATCGAATATACTCAGATATTCGTCTGGTGTTTGCCAATTGAGCGGAACTTCAGCATCTCCATACGCAAATTGCGTATAGTGCCACAGTTCCTGTGCAAGTTTTGGAGGCAAGGGTGCCCACCCAAAACCGTCTGGCGCAGCAAGATGCGTGGTTACGCCTTGCATCACAGCAGCAAACTGATCGCGCCCACCAAGCAGAGAAATTTCAGAATGCACGTGAACATCAACGAATCCGGGACACACAACCAGTCCATCTGCTGATATTCGCTGTGATGTTTCCGCTTTCCCAAGGTCCCCGATTGCGGTGATGCTGTCGCCTTCAATACCTATATCGGCAACATACGGCTCACATTTGCCTGTGCCATCAATGATATTTCCACCAACAATAATAGTATCAAATTCCACCAATTCGCCCCTTATATTGAATAGGATACACTTCCCTCATAGTATACAGAGGAACGATTTTTTCTCTTTATAGTCCAACCTAAAAATATGTGAACACTCTCCTGGTAGGTGCGGTTTCCTAACCAATTCAGAATACCAAACGCGTATTCTGACATACCCATTTCCCAGACCCATCGGGTGCGATTAGGAAATCGCACCTACTGTAGTGTCCAAATAATTATTGATTTCACTATAAAACGCTGCCGAATTATAGCATACTACCTCGAAAGTAATCAATTGGTATTAATTCCAATTTCCGTTTCTTCGAATATACTTGAATTTTCCAAATACTTATGCTATACTTATCACATAATAATAAGCATACTTGTGACCCTTTGTAGTTAATTCTCTTTACAAATTTTTGGATAATATGCTAAAATTAATTTTGGCAATTCTGAAATAGCATATTAAACAGATAGATTTAATCCCCTGATAGGTAATTCCAATGGTAAATAGCATTACTCGTTATTTCAAAGGAATCTGGTATGCGGTTATTGGTCGTGCACATCTGCAGACTGACAAACTTTCGGAGAACCCCACAGTGGTGCGCGGTGTTTATGAAGATATTATCCGTGCCAAACAAGGGAATATTCAACGTTACAAAGAAGCGATTGGTCAGTTGATGGCACTTGTTGAACAGAAAAAGAATTCGCTGAAGCGTCTCACAAACGACATTGTTGAGCTTGAAAACAGGAAGGCAGATGTGACCCAAAAAATGGGAACTATTGCTGCTGAACTACGAGAAGCAGGAACACCGGAAGAGGAGGTCGCACAGCATCCAGAGTATGCCCGATATGTTTTTGCCAATGACGATTTCGATTACACATTGAAAAAGAAAAACGTTCGCGTCACAAAACTTGAGCGGGACATTAAACGCGCGCAAGCAGATATTGAACATCATAAACGTCAGATTATCAGTCTTCATCATGATCTGGATGAGATTAAAACTGAACAATCTGAAGCCATTGAGGATACAATTGCTGCCCGCGACCAAGAGGAAATTGACAATATTTTATCGGATATCAGCAAGGATGACACCTCAGAGGATGAATGACTGAGCTTGTTTCAAGGTCTTAATGTATTAGATGATATGAATTAAACTTAATTTTTACATAGGAGGAATTACAATGGCAAACGGCATAACCCGTTTTTTCAAAGCGATCTGGTATTCAATAAGTGGTCGTGCGCATCGGCAAGCAGACAAACTAATGGAGGATCCTGATGCGGTACGTGGCACTTATGAAGATATTATCCGCGATAAAAAGGGAAATATCCAGCGCTATAAGGAAGCGATTGGACAACTCATGGCACTCGTTGAGCAGAAAAGACTTTCACTAAAAAAACTCACGGATGAGGTTGATGATCTCGAAAAGAAGAAGGCAGGTGCAATCGCTAAAGCGAAAAGCACCGCATCTGAGTTGCAAAAATCAGGCACTGCAGATGAAGAGATCAGGCAGCATCCGGAATATACACGATGTGTAGCTGCCTACAACGATTTTGACTCCACTTTGGAGGAAAAAAATGCGCGCATAGATGAATTAGAGGAAGATATTGAACGCGCACAAGGTGACATTGAATCGCACAAAGCGCAGATATTAGACCTGCAACGCGATTTAGAAAAGATTAAGACTGAACAATCTGAGGCCTACGCGGATCTGGTTACTGCACGCGAGCAGGAAGAAATTGCGGATATGTTATCAGGCATAAGTATGGATGGCACTTCAGAGGAATTAACACGGATGCGAGAAATTCGTGAGAAAGCGAAAGGACGCACAAAGGTTGCGCAAGAACTCGCGGGAACTGATTCTCGCGCGGAAGAGGACGAATTTCTTGCCGCTGCACGTGAATCAGCCGCCTCCGAAGAATTTGATTCTCTCATTTTCGGTGCTCAACAGACTGATACACCCCAAGAGACCGAAGATTCCGGGAAAGAAAAAGAAAATGAGTCTGAACTACCGCTATAAAGTGTGGCAGTGGTCTCTATACTAATTACTTTTCTTCAGATACGGGGCATAGACGGCCGCGTACGTTTGGAACAAGATAGATAGGGCATTAAGTTTACTTATAATTTGATCTTTGGCTTGAGGACTTCACTGTGAATCAAAGCAGAGCATGCTTTGGAATCTGTAAAACGTGATCCAACTTGAGACTCCCAGCTGAAATTGAGAAAACCCGAAAACTAATCGGAGGGTAAAAAGATCGCTGTTAAGGAGCCTACTTACCAATTCAGGTCTGAAGCTGGAATGCTTATTAATTCCGGCACTTCGCGCAGCATTGTGCTTCACGGGAATATCCATGACCTGTTTTTTGTTGAAGAGTCCGAAGAAGAAGATTATATACCTCTCCTCCCTTTCCTTACACAAAGCTGGGATGTCCCCGGCTTTCTCCTTATAGTATATGAACTCAACGGACCACTTCGCTTTCTACGCCAAACTGATCGAGAAAAGTTGGAAAAGGCTTTCTACGCGTGGCGGGGGAATACGGAATCTTCCCAGCGAAAAACTACAAGTCTTTTCGCACTCCCTAACCGATCAGAAGACTCCAACCCCAAAGCAGATAAATCTTTAGACAGTTCTGATGGTTTGTTTGAACAATATCTGAACGATGCCATTGGTAGTCCAACGTTAGCATTTGAACTGCTACGACAATTTTGTCTGATTTCGAGAACAAAGGATGCCCACGGCGAAAAACTTTTATCGGAAAAATTGCTTATCATTATTGAAGCAACGGATATGCTGCTCCCAGAAGGGGAAATCCGCAGTCTGAATTTAGCTGATAGGCATAGGATTAGCATCGTGCAGGATTGGATTTCTGATTCCGATTTTATGAAGGCTACTGACACAGTTGTCTTTATCGCGGAATCAAAGAGCTTGATAAACTCCCGCATTATGCGCTTGCCGCAAGTCGTTGACGTAGAAATTCAATCACCACAGATAGAAGAGCGTAGACATTTTATCTCATGGTTTAACAGAACACAAAAACCTTCAGAAAAAGAACTAAATCTATGGGGTAGCCAATCTCAGCTTGCTGTTTTAACAGCAGGATTATCAATTCAAGCTTTGCGCCAGCTGCTCGTTTCAGTGTGCTATTCTGGAGAGAAACTTCGGCCCGATAACGTAATAGAAAAAGTATCTGAGTTTATTCAAACACAGTTAGGGGAGGATGTCGTAGAATTTAAAAAACCTGCTCATTCTCTCAAAGATATTGTAGGTAATCAGAAACTGGTTGATTTTTTAAGGACACAGATTATTCCGCGCATTACCTCCACAGGAAAAGATTCTATCTCTGGATTGAGCGTATGTGGACCTATCGGGAGTGGAAAAACCTTCATCTTTGAAGGGGTGGCGGGTGAACTTGATATCCCAGTATTAGTCCTCAAAAATATCCGAAGTATGTGGTTCGGACAGACAGATGTTATTTTTGAACGTCTCAGGCGTTTGCTGATGGCACTTGTGAATGTGCTGATCTTTGTTGATGAAGCGGATACACAGTTCGGTGATGTTGGAAGGGATGCACACGCCACTGAGCGCAGACTCACAGGGAAATTGCAGGCGATGATGTCTGATCCGCAGCTACGCGGAAATATAACGTGGCTGCTTATGACAGCACGCATCTATAATCTCTCGCCTGATCTACGAAGAGAGGGTAGGGTGGGAGACATTGTAATTCCAGTTCTCGATCCAACGGGTGAAGATCGCGAGACATTTCTAAAATGGACGCTCAGCAACGTTTTTAGTGGCGAAATTCCAGATGAGTCGTTTAAACTCCTACTATCACTGACTGAGGGGTATTCAGCCGCCAGTTTCGCATCTTTGCGTGCTGACCTGGAAGCTGCTAAAAACCGCAAAGATAAGTTGTCTGTAGACGAAATCGTTGATGTGATTTCGGATAGAATTCTGCCAAATATCGGTCCGATACGGCAGTATCAAACCTTGCAAGCGTTCTTAAATTGCACCCGTAAATCTCTACTTCCGGGTGATTATTCCCCCGAAATTCGTGATTCATGGTTGAAACAGATTGCACAGTTAGAAGCTATAGGGGTTAGAGGATAACAGAAATACAGCTAATACAAAAATCAGACAATCTTCATTAACATAGACTAATAACCTCTCCGCTTGCAGCAGAACGGTATCCTGCAGATATAATTTCAACCGAATGTGCAGCAAATTCTGCATTCATCTCACTCTCCACCCCGTTTTCAATACAATCAATAAACGCGCTGAACTCTCGCTGTCCATCATTTTCACTGCTGACATCTATCCAGTGCTGCTTTGGTTGCATTTTAATTTCTGCTTGTGTGCTACTCCACATCCCCATTGGGTCAAGTGGGTGTGGTGTTGGTGGTTCAAACGCTGGTTCTGCTGCGAACACTTCCAACCTGTTTGCTGAAGCATCAAAGGTAAAGGTAGCGTCAGTGCCGATGAGGGACACCTTTTGCACACCCCCTCGTGCATGGCTCTGCCATCCGTAACGCCCAGCTGCAATGGTTGCGGTAATATCATCCGCTAATGTTAAAACCAATGCGCCGAAGTCCTCTAAGTCGCAGCCGTGATGTTCTTTGAAAAAGTAATTCGCTGTTCCACCGAACACATGCTGCACCCGTTTCTGCGTCAACCAATTCACCATCGACACAGCATAAACACCGATATCAAACATTTCAGGTTTTGCTTCCACAAAACTATACCTTTCCAATTTCGGTTTCTGTCTCCGTTTTTTCCCAACAGGTGCAGTTCCCGGATGGCCTTTAGCAAACAGGACATCGCAATGAATCGCCCGTAGTTTACCGATGCGTCCACTGTCCAATCCTTGTTTGACTGTACGTGCCCAAGTGCTATGAATGTTACTGAACATCTGTGTTCTAATACCGCTTTTAGCAACAGCGTTAACAATTTGGTTGGCGTGTTCGGGATTGAGCGCCATCGGTTTATCAAGGTAGACGTGCTTTCCTGCTTCAGCACACCTTGCCCCAACACGTCCACGACGTTCTACTTCGGTGCAGAGACTTACAACATGCACATCATTGCGTGCTAATGCCTCATCAAGGTCAGGAATGAAGGGCAGATTTAATTGTTTTGCAAGGGAACGTGCCAATTCTATCCGTTCCGTAGGTGCGTCTTTTTCATCAGCAAATGCAACAAGTTGACAACGAGGATCGTTAGCAAACAATTGTGCGTAATTCTCTTGATGTGTGCGATGTCCACCGAGCAGTAGAACACCGTATTTTCCGTTTTTTTGCATGTTTATCCCTCCACCACTATAGGTTGACCAGTTGTAAGTGCATCGGAGATAACCGCTGTCAGTTCACCCATATCAGTAAGTTGAGGCGGAGTAGCACTTAGATAGTTTCTGCCTATTGGAGTTTCATGGTAGATAACACCTTTATTACCAACCAGCATGATGTTAATTGCTGTTTCAGTATCAACCCGATTCACACTTAACACTGCCATCTGCCCATCTGTATATTGAATCATTAATGTAACCTGCGTCGCGTTCACATCGCCCTGAGCATAGATACGCTGTGGTTGTGACGGCATCCACCCATTTGAGAGTGCAACAATTTCAGCAGCCGGTTGCAGTAGGCTGGATGTTTCACTTGCGATATGAAGCATACATCTTAGAAACACAGGACTCCCAATTCGATCTTTCTCGATTACCGAATCAACTGATTTTTTAAGTAATTCCATTTGTTCTCCTTCTAAATTTGGTAACAGAAAAAATTTGACGGTTCTGGCACTTTATGATATATTTTATATACTGGTTTTTGTATTTAAAATGCCATATTCCGATCAACATAAATTACATCTTTAACACTTACGGAGAATAACTATGCCATTGAAAACGCTAAAAGAACTTGTCGCTGAAGCGAAAGCGAATGTTGGACATATTTCACCTGATGAACTTACAGAAGCAGGCGATTCTGTCATCCTATTAGATGTTCGTGACGAACCGGACTACAACGAAGAACACTTACCCAATGCTGTTTCGCTGCCTCGCGGTTATCTTGAACTTGACATTGATGAAGTTGCCCCTGATGAGAGGACACACATCGTTACTTATTGTGGTGGTGGCACGCGTGCTACGCTTTCAGCACACACCTTAAAAAATATGGGTTATGAGAACGTTTCAGTCCTAACTGGCGGATTCCGCGGCTGGAAGGCAGCAGAACTCCCAACTGAAAATAACGATGAATAAACCTACTTGTCCGTAGATTAGCATAATTAGAAGACCTTGTCAATTTCTGAGTTACTCGTGGACAAGACGGTCCGTTTTAGACGAATGTAATCGCCCTTAATTAACATCAAAACAGATACGAATGGAGGAAAGTATGTCACTTTTTTCTAAAATACGTTTTATTTCGCACAATATATCAAATAGGTATATCTTCTTAGGATTCCTTTTTCTCATTATTTTCTTAAATAGTTGCGGCGATCAGAAGAACCAGCTGAACATCTTTACTTGGTCAGGATATGTCAGTGAAGAAATCCGCTCAGAATTTGAGAAAGAGTTTGATGTGAATGTAGTTGTTGACACTTACGGTTCCAACGAAGATCTACTCGCTAAAATATCCGCTGGCGCTACAGGTTACGACATTATTATGCCATCAGATTATATGGTTTCTAAAATGGTGAAGGAAAATCTGTTAGCTGAGTTGAATCATGACAACATACCTAACTTTAAGAACATCAGTCCGTTGTTCACCAATAAGTACTTTGATCCTGAAAACCGTTATTCTGTGCCGTATACGTTTGGTACTGCCGGAATCGCCTACGATTCATCTGTGATTTCACCAGCACCCGATAGCTGGACAGTGCTTTGGGACGAAAAATATAAAAACCAGTTCAGTATGCTTGATGACCAGCGTGAAACACTGGGTGTCGCTTTAAAAATACTTGGATATAGTTTCAATACAACTGACCCAGAAGAACTTAAACAAGCAAAAGAAAAATTAATTGAGCAGAAACCGCTTGTCAAGCAGTATAAAAGTGAAGCAGAAGAAATTCTTATAGCAGGGGATGTCGTCATGGCGCACTGTTGGAGTGGCGATGCATTCCGCTCAGCGGAGAAACGCTCTTTTATTCGTTATGTGATACCAAAAGAGGGATCAAGCCAATTTATTGATAATGTCTGTATTCCTAAGTCCGCCCCCCACAAAGATCTCGCCGAAAAGTTTATCAATTATCTCCTCCGTCCAGAAGTCAATGCCAAAATATCTGCTTTTACCATGTATGCAACTTGTGTTCCAGCTGCCAAAGAACACTTACCAGAAAATTTGTTAAAACATAAATTTATATATCCTTCAGAAGAGATATTAGAATCGCTTGAGTGGATAAAAGACCCAGGTGATTTTACACAGCAGTACAGCCGCACATGGGAAGAAATTAAGGCTAAATAGAGAAACGTCTAATCAAGTTAATTTCCTATCAGCCTGTAGATGCGGTTAGTGCTATGTCAATATGTTATTGTAGGTCGCGATTCGGAGATCGCTCCTACCGATGGATTGCTTACAGTAGGAGGGAACTCCGATTCCCGACCCTTTCAAGCCCATCAATTAGTGCTTGACTAAGCACTAGTAAACCGAACCGAATAAAGTTTGTGCTACTCTAAAACAAGGCACATCCCAGCACACATAAAGAAATAGGCAGGCGCCCAAAAGGGTACCTGCCTGTGAGATAAGTTTGCGCTGTGGCTACTCTATCGCCCAGCATTTTCGATTCGTCTTGACCAAACACTGAGGCGCCGCACTCACGCACTTCTGCCACGTTTGACTGCACCATCGACACGTGCGCGTCCGGTGATTGTTGTTCTCCTCTGTATTTGTCGGATCGTAAGAGTGCCCATTGGCACACGTCTCCTCTTGTGGTGGAATGACCGGTGTCGGATACACGTGTTCATGCGCGAAACAGGGATAGTAACTGCCATGCTCACAAGCATTATTGAAACTATCCCGGGGACAGATGACCGCGTTCTTATGATTGTCTGTGATTTGACACGCATACCCCGCATGCAAGGCTATACCACAAGCCGGCGTTATCCAAGAATGATCCCCCGATTGCCACGCCTCATGAACACCACACGGATGCATCTCCGGCGGAGAGTTATCAGGCGGAGATGGCGAGGGGGGCTGAGCGTTGACAATCTCATGCCTTGTGCTGGCATTCGGACAAAACCTACTGCCGTCCATACACGTATCGCAATTCGGGGTTTTGTCAATACGATTTTCATCCACACCTACACCATTGGGACCATTGATAGACACCGATGGTGCTGTGTCGCTTCCCTTTCCATGTGCGGTGGGGGGATTTCCCTTATAGGAGGCTACATAATACCCCTGATTGCCAAAAGAGTCGGTGCCACCTAACATGACAGCTGAATACTGATGAGAAATCTTCTTCTTGGGATCATCACATCCGCGGTATGAATCGCCACATTGTCCTACAGAAAAATATGCCCAGGTCCCCGAAAGACTATCATGCATATAGTATTCAATCGGTTTACCACAATACAAGAGCTCATGTTTTTTGTCTTGTATTGTGTTACACGTCCAATAGTCTTCACGACAACCTTTACAGGTTGTCTCGTGACTTTTCGCAGAATCGATCAGTTCAAAAAGAAACACACCTCTGCCACGAGGACGACCCATATAAGACTCGGCATGATTAATGTCATACCACCAATCGCCACAACCGCCACCACAATAAACAGCCAATGGTGGAATAGATTCCTGCATAGACGCTAAACTGCCTTCGTTAGTCCTCTGTTCCGCAGAATTATTTGGGCCATGTTTGTGCTCCCAACGCTTTACATATTCTGCGTAAAACTTTTCGCGATCCGAAAAAGCGGTAGCGATGTCAACATTCTTGGAAGCAATCTCGGCATACTTGTTTATTTTCTTCAGATTAAGCTCATAAGTGTTACCTGCATTAAACAGATCAATAATTATGCCGACAAATACAGCACCACCGTACTGCTTACCCGCTACCATAAACGTCTTAGCAGATGCTTTGATTTTCTCAAGTTTTTCCACTTCACCATCAATACCCATTTGAATAATGTTGAGATCTAATTTCAAGCCGGTCAACTCACTTCGCGCAGTGGTTAATTTACCTTCAAAAATACCCCACTTTCTTTCTGCATCAGCAAAGGTTGCAATCGTGTGCCTTGAACCAGAACTGGTTGTGATATCAAGAGGTGGTAATTCTTCATCAGCAGCAAAACTGATACATAGGATAACCGCACACATCATAAGTATCGGGAAGATTGAACGTTTGAAGTTTAACATTATTCGTCACCTCCTTCTTCTTGATGAGGCGGATCAGGGCGTACGATTATCGGTTTCGGATTCTTTGGTGCCTGATCCATCGGTGTGCCCATGCTTCTATGCCTGGCCGTGATTTCATCCGCCCAGGCTCTCATTTTTGCGTGCTTGGCACGGACAGCAGCCCGCCACTTGGCATAAAGTTCTGGTGATGCAGTATCAGGATCAAAATCAGGATGTTCCTTGTAGAAATTATATTCATCTATCATAACTGGATAATTTTTCAATTCATCCATGTATATCTGATTCTTTTCACGTGCAGTTTTTGCTGCTGCATACGCTGCATTTAGCTTGTCTTCTTCTGCTCGTGCTTCAGCTTGTCTTTGTAGCCGTTTTTGCTCGTAAATATTGACAGGCGTTTGGCGCGGCACTTCGGTTTGTGCTACCGGCATTTCGTGCCAGTGGTCCCCGTGCCATTCCCACTTGAAACCATCTTTTGCCTCTTGTGGCGGTTTATTGCCCACGTCTGGTTGTTGGACCAGGTGCTTGTTGCGATCTTCCGATAGTTTTTCTGCCTCGGCAGCCTCTTCTTTGAGTTGCCGAATCTCAGTCCGATTGCGCACTGTCATAAAAACAAACACAGTGACGATGAGTAGCATGAGGATACTAAGTCCCCAAAACAGTTTTTTATACATGTCAGTTTCTCCTCTCTTTTGCTGCGTCTATTGGGCAGCATGGGGTTAGGTCCATATTCGGACAAGTCGGTCTTTCGCCACGCGGGAAACAGTCCGACTTAATCCGTTCACAGTCAAACGTGTCTGCCTGTGTAGCATCGTAAGTGCCAAACAGCAGCAAACCGCTTGTTATCATAAATGTAACAATAATAATTGAAGTGAGAAGTGGGTTGTAGTACTGTCTCATCTTGCGCTCCTTTATTCGTATTATGAAGCAGATTAAATGTTTGGACAGGCCTACAAGGGTAGGTGAAAATGAGAAAGTTTTTCTATCCTTGTAGAGGCTGCTGGTCTCTATCTCAATAGACATTACGCCTATTATTATGATAAAATAGAAACCAGCCTGTCGTAGCTACATTACGGCAGTGCTTAGCATCGGCAGTGTACTTGGAATTACACTGTCGGTGCGTTCAGTAAGCACCCCTACGACGTTAAAAACATCCAGAACGCGCGAATTTCTTAACATCGTGTATATTATACGATATTGTACGAAGATTGTCAAGAAAAAAACAATTTTTTTATAAAAATTCTAATTTTGGACTGAAAAAAGCGTTATTTTGGTGTTTTAACCTCCCAAATCCCCTTATATAAAGATCTGATATTTCTCAAAATTCTTCTGAAATCAGTGTTTATCAGTGTTTTTCTTGTATATGTTCATGAAAATGCTCGCTCAGGTCAAACAGCATCTGTCTTTGTCCACAAAGTTCAAGTTGGATCTGATGAAATGTTTTACCC
>JAJDWA010000063.1 GCA_022825825.1 Candidatus Poribacteria bacterium | reverse complement strand
GGTAAAACATTTCATCAGATCCAACTTGAACTTTGTGGACAAAGACAGATGCTGTTTGACCTGAGCGAGCATTTTCATGAACATATACAAGAAAAACACTGATAAACACTGATTTCAGAAGAATTTTGAGAAATATCAGTTGAACATATGTGTGAACACAGTCATGTGTATTCGAATTTCTTAACACTTTTATTTATCATTCATCACACAAATGACTATAGTATAATAGAGGACATTCTTGTAAGAACTATGTGCGCTCTGGACAGTGTCCATCCAGCAAAGCTTACTCAAGATGAGACCAATAATTTTAAAGATATTATTGATACTATTCCAACCAATATTTTATCTAGTAAAAGTGTTGAGGAGGAAAGAGAAAAAGTAAGAGAAAATCAAGACATAAATGACACTCAAGTTGAAATAGAACATGAACAGGCAGAACCGGAAAATGAGGATCCGGTTAACGATATTTATAGAATCCTAAAGAACAATAAGATAATGGGGCAAATTCTCAGAAATAAATATGGAAGTTTAGAAAAGTTGAAAATCAAGGAGATAGTGGAGATAGTAGCGGAAAGCGGGTTACGGCTTATCAAACTTCTTCTTGTAGATGAGGATTGGATAACTGATGAAGCACATTTTCTTCAAAAAAAGTATCCGAATCATGATATTGAAAAAATAAAAAAATTTATCCAATTCCTTTCCTTTTTGTGGACAATGGCAAATATAGGGCAAATTGTGAGTTCTATAAATGTTCCGGAGATTAGAAATATTGTCAAAGAAGTTGTGCAACAGAATTCAACACCAGCATTTGAGTTAATTGGATATTTTAACCACCTAGATAGTGTAGAAAAACTTACAAAAGGCGTCAAACAAGAATTGGAATCACTATTAAAGAAACACAATAACTATTTTTTCCAAAGAGTCTTATCACTCGAAACTCAACATTACATGAACACACATCGTAGCGATAGTGATATTGAACAGGCTGTTTGTTCCTTGCTTGGAATTGAATATTCATATAAGCTTACAGATCAACCTATAAAAAAAATACAAAACCGTAAACATAAAAGTAAACGTAAACGTAATAAAAAGAAAAATAAATCCTGAAACCATTTCTATCAATCTCCACCAAAAAACTTCCCTTGACAACCCACCACCCCATCAAGTATAATCAATAAAAGAATTTGTCCGAAAGGCATAACACTGAGCATGGCACAATATGATGAAATCGTGAAGCATCTGATGGATCGGTTCGCCGATGACTTCGCCATGCTATCCTTTGGCACACCCGATGTTAAAGTTTTAGAGACACTTGACACCGAGCAACAAACGGTCAAGGTGCATCGCAATGACATGACATTTAAGGTGCGATGGCACAATGAAACAGTGCTTCTGCATATAGAGGTGCAAACCGAGGATAGTAGAGATAAACCGATGCCGTTGCGGATGCTCTCTTACGCAGGTGAACTCCTGCTACGTCATGAACTTCCCGTGTATTCAGTGGTGCTATATCTAAGTCCAAATGCAGGACAGACCGATCCAGGTGGTTATCGTTATGGAAGTGATGCGTTTGGTTTGCGGCACGGGTATCAGGTAATTCGGTTGGCGGATTTAGAGGGTGAGTCGTTTTTAGACGCAGCATCGGTTGGACTCTTACCGTTCACGCCTTTAATGAAGCCGCCTGAGGGTATGAACACGGAAGCATGGTTGGAAAGATGTGTTGAAAAGACAATTGTCGCACCTGCTGACTCACAGACGCGTGGAACGTTGTTGTTTGCGCTATCAATGTTTGGCGGTTTAGTCCATGACCCAAGTTTTTTTGATGAACTTATATCGGAGGAAATGATGCAAGAATCTCCTTATTATGAACTCCTGGCGCAGCGAATCTATGAACGAAGTGCACGTGAAACTTCCATCAATAATATTCTGTCTGTACTCACTGAGCGTTTTCCATTGAGCGATGTGCAACCTGTAGAGCAGGCACTTGAATCTATTTCGGACCTTGAGCGATTGACAGAGTTGCATCGCACAGCAGTCCGGACATCCAGCGTTGAAACGTTTTTGCAAGGATTAGACGCATCGGAAGTGTAAAAGCATCAGAAACTTATATCGGAGGAAATGATGCGAGAATCTCCCTTTCCCTTTATTGAACATTTAAGAAAACAAGGTGCACGTGAAACTTCCATCAATAATATTCTGTCTGTACTCACTGAGCGTTTTCCGTTGAGCGATGTGCAACCTGTTGAGCAAGCACTTGAATCTATTTCGGACCTTGAGCGATTGACAGAGTTGCATCGCACAGCAGTCCGGACATCCAGCGTTGAAACGTTTTTGCAAGGATTAGACACATCGGAATAATAAAACATATCACGACTATTTGGCAAAATAGGTAAACACCAATGCAGCAGCCCAAAGTCACCGTCCTTGGCAGCGCAAACGTTGACCTTGTCATTCGCGCCGAACGGATGCCAAACAGAGGCGAAACTCTTATTGGAGATGCGTTTGACATCTTTACTGGTGGCAAAGGTTTCAATCAAGCGACAGCCGCAGCCCGATTAGGTGCAGAAGTCATACTTATCGGTAGAATAGGCGATGACCCGTTTGCTGATGTCCTCCGATCCGCAATAGAGTCCGAACAGATAGACAGCCAATTTGTCAAAACCGATGCAGAAAGCGGTACTGGTATCGCAACCATCGTTGTGGAACCGGATGGCGACAACAGCATCATCGTTGTGCCACGCGCCAATATGCGGACCACACCCGCAGATATAGACGAAGCGAAAGATTGCATTGCAAATGCAGATGTCTTGCTGCTACAATTAGAAACACCGATTGACGCATCTGAACGCGCAGTGGAGATTGCCAAAGCAAGCGGCACAATCGTTGTCCTTGATCCAGCACCAGCGCGTCCATTACCGTCAAGTTTGCTGTCACAAGTGGACATTCTAACGCCAAACGCAACGGAGGCAGCACTGCTATCGGGGCATGCTGTAAACACACTTGAAGCAGGAGTCGTTACAGCAAAAGCATTACAAACACAGATTGCCAAAGACGGACATTCAGCAGTCGTGTTAACACTCGGAGAACAGGGGGTTCTGCTTTGCACACCAACGCAATCTATACATATTCCAGCAATATCGGTAGATGCAGTGGACACAACCGGTGCGGGAGATGCGTTCAGTGGTGCATTGGCAACGGCACTCGCAAGTGGAGATGATCTATCTGAGGCAGCGAGGTTTGCCACAGCAGCAGGTGCAGCCGCAGTCACAGTGCTCGGTGCAACACCGTCAATGCCAACCCGATCGAAAATTGAGGCAATCCTCTCAGGAAAATAAACAAAACCAATTGATAAACACACTGGTAGGCGAGGTTTCCTAACCGCCCCTACCGTAGGACAATAATTACTGATTACTATAACAAATGTAGATAGGAAGGAGAAAAAATGAAAAAAATAACCACACTACTCATAATATCCCTTACAATCTTCACAATCATAACCGCAACCGTAGCGCAAGAAAAATGGCAACAAGAGATGCAAAAAGATTTCGCGAAGGTACTAAAAGCGAAAAAAGATGCGCCTCAAAAACATCGCGAATTAATTGCAGAATGGAAAAAAGAGGGACACCTTTCAGAACTCACCCAGCTCTACGAGACAGAAAAAGTCAATCGCGCAAACGATGCTGCATTTATCTATGGATTAGGTTACGTCTACGCCCTCACCGACACAAAGCAAAATGAGAATGCCGAAGAAATAGCAATCGGTCACTACGAAACCGCGCTCCAACTTGATCCATCCATGTTTTGGGCACATTATAGTCTCGGTGCAATTTACCAAAAACAGGAAAAGTACGATCAGGCACTCACCAAATTTCAAACCTGTCTCACCATAAATCCAGAGGCCTATCCTGCGCACTACTACATAGGCGAAATCCTACTCAAACAAGGTAAACATAACGAAGCACTCCAATCCTTTGAAGCTGCACAAACCTTAAACCCGAAATGGGAATACCCAGTTTATGGTCGCGGATTGGTCTACTTTGACCAAGGCGATATGAATCAAGCGCGCGAGACATTTGAACGTGCTATTCAAAACAACCGAAAATTCGCCCCCGCCTATATCAAGTTAGGGCAAGTGCTTGCAAAGCAAAAGTTCTTTGATGATGCGTTACAAGAATATCAAAAAGCAGCAGAATATCAGCCTTACACTGCAACAGATGTCTTTGACCTCGCCATCATTTTTGCCGAGGCAGACAACACAGAGGGGGCAGTCCAATTGTATCAACGTACACTGGAAATTGATCCAACCCACGGCCCCGCACATTTTGCTGTTGCTGATGTACTCTATGCGCAAGGCGATGTCAATACTGCAGTTATCCATTATCAAAAGGCTATTGCGAGTGAATCTACTCTCAAAGATTCCTTTTTTAAGCCGTTAGAGCCATACTTTGCAGGAACAATGGCGGCTGATGAGGCACGTGATGTGTTAGATAAAGCGATGGCTGTTCTGCCGAATGATCCGCGCTCCCATTTCTATTTGGCAAAACTTGAAGCGGATACGGGCAGTCCAGAGAAAGCGATAGAACATTACAAAAAAACGCTTGAGATTGTTGCGGCAGACCCAAGTTATTTGGAGCTGCAACTACCGCACGGACACTTTCACGATTCGCACCTCCAATTAGGTGATCTGTATCGTCAACAAGGCGATCTGGAAACAGCGGCAACACATTATCGGCGCGCACTTGAACTCAACCCTGATTTAGCCAACCGTTTCTGGGAGCAGGGCAAAACCGCATTTGAATCAGGCAACTATAAAGATGCCGTTGAGCCGTTAAACGTTCATCTCATCCTATTTCCTAAAGATATTGACGCTACCTATCTTTTAGGACAGACGTACGAGGCAAGTGAAGATAAAGCAAACGCACTTGTGTATTATGAAAAAACGTTGCAGTTAGATGCGAATCGACCAGATGTGCTTTACAAAATGGCACATATTTATCGAGATGAAGATTCTCATCAAAAGGCGATAGACGCATTGAAAAAAATCATCGTTATCAATCCAGAGGACGCACAAGCACACTATCTGTCAGCGCTTTCTCACGTTGCATTGGAGCAGCACGACGAAGCGCTCGCTGCATTTCTGGAAACCGTTCGCCTCACACCCGACAATGTCGCCGCACAATATCAAATTGGCATGTTATATGAAAAGAAAGGTGATATTGACAACGCTATTGTATATTTTGAAAAAACGATCGAGCTTGATCCAAAAAATGCAGAGCCGTTCTTCCGCCTCGGTGGTATCTATCAAAAACGCAACGATGAAGATAACATGATCCGTGTGTATCAACCCGCGTTGGTCCTGGAACCTAATCACCCCAATATCCACCATACACTTGCTGTCGTATTCGAAAAACGGAGCAAGGAAGGGCCCGAAGAAGATCACGAAAACAATATCCAACAAGCATTCCATCATTATGCATTAGCAAACGAGCATGATCCAGAGCATTTTGAATGGCACTTTAGTTACGCTCGCTTGTTAGACACTTACGCGGAAACACTTGAAAACTTCCATAAGTATGCCGAAATGGCGGTTAAAGAGTATACTGACACAATCAAACTCAATCCGGGATATGTTGACGCATATTTCCATCGCGGGATGATTACAAACCGATATAAACGGATTGGGCAAACGCTTTATCGTAGCAGTCAGATTTTAGAAGACTTCAAGCAGGTTGTGGATTTAGACCCCAAAAATGTTGACGCACACTACCATATCGGGACACTGCAACTCTGGATTGAGCAGCACAAACTTGCTGAAGAAACGTTCCAAAAAGTGATTAAACTGGATCCAAAATACAAAGGTGTTCACACACAACTTGGAAAACTCGCTGAACGGGAACAAAATTGGAAAAAAGCGATCCAGCTTTATGAAAAGGAAATAGCAATTGACGACAAAGCAACTGAAGCATATCAACGCCTCGGCGATCTCTACTACAATTCTGAATTGGAATTAAATAAGGCGAAAGATATGTTGATAAAGGCGCTTGCTTTAAACGATTCACATGTTCCCACGGTTATAGTGTATGCCAACGTGCTTTACAGTATGGACCAGCTTGGTGCAGCAGCCGATCAGTTTGAACGCGCACTACAACTGGAACCCCGCAATTTGACTGCAAACTACAATCTTGCTTTGATGTATGAATATACAGAGCGAACGGAATTAGCAAAACAACAGTGGAAACAATTTCTTAAATTGAATCCACCTGAACAGTGGAAAGTCGAAGCAGAGAATCATCTCAGCAAACTCGGTGCAAGGTAGTTTGCGGTTACGGCATCCAACTGAGGTCGATGCGGTTTCTTAACTATACCTTATGTGTCAATTTAGTGCGTCCTGCGGTAGGTGCGGTTTCCTAACCGCATCGTTCGGACATGAATTGACAGTCAGCAATAGATAAACATCTTTGTGGGAGGGCTTTGTTCGCTTAATATATCGGCGTTTGCAAATGCCTTTCCACAAGAGTACTTTCGGATAAGGACGGAGCGGTTAGGAAACCGCACCTACCGGGGCGGAACAGGTGTGCCATGTTTTCTAAAATTGACACATTAGGGTAGAGTTTGCAAAACCCGACAAAATTACTTCTGCTAAGGCAACCACACGTGATAGCAATTGAAACCTTTCGCGAGACACTCAAAACGGAAATCATTGGAAATTCACACATAGAATTCCACACTGAGGTTTCATCAACGAACGATATTGCCATCGCACATGCCAAAACAGGAGATACGAAAGAAGGCACACTTATCATCGCTGACCACCAAACAGCAGGGCGCGGCAGATACGGCAGAACATGGCAAGCACCACCCGGAAAATGTATTCTTGCTTCTATTGTTTTTAGACATCGACTGAGACAGGAACAAGTACATCTGCCGAACCTTATCGGCGCACTCTCTATCGCGCAAGGTATACGGACTATAACTGGCCTCGTAGCACGAATTAAGCATCCAAATGACGTGCGAATTGAAAAAAGGAAGGTCGCGGGTGTCTTAACAGAACTTGAATACGACCAGTATCGTCAACCCTTCTTTGTGTTAGGATTCGGTGTTAATGTCAATATCTCAATGGAGGAATTCCCACCGACACTTCGGGAAACAGCAACATCATTACAGATTACCGCTACAGAAATCTGTCGTCCAGAACTTCTCCAAGCGATATTGTACCATCTTGAAGAAAACTACCTGCATCTAAAATCAGGAAATATATCAGACCTTGATAGCGTATTGAAAGCATGGAAAGAAACGAAATGAAAATCCTTGTCAGTGCATGTCTCCTCGGTGTCAATTGCCGATACGATGGTGGTAACAGTCGTAACGAAAACGCCATCAAACGCTTTCAAACAGATGAACTTGTGCCTGTTTGTCCCGAAGAAGCAGGTGGGCTTCCGACACCGCGTCCGCCCGTTGAGATTGTCGGTGGTGATGGAAATGATGTTTTGGATGGCAAAGCAAAAGTGATGACTGCCGAAGGTGCGGATAAAACCGAGGAATTTTTAAAGGGAGCGCAGCATGCCCTTGCGTTGGCACAATCACAAGGGGCAACGTGCGTTATCCTCAAAGCTAAAAGTCCGTCTTGCGGTTGTGGGGCTATCTATGATGGGTCTTTTTCAGGGACGCTTATATCAGGTGATGGCGTTACAACTGCACTACTGAAACGCCACGGAATAGAGGTTATTTCAATGTAGACGCGGTATAAAAAACCTCAGCCAATCAATTCACACATCTGTTTCCCAATATCAGGGCTACGCATCAAAGACTCACCTACTAAAATCGCATTTACATCCGCCTCACGTAACGACTCCACATCTGCACGCGTATAGATACCGCTCTCACTCACAACAACTTTTTCTGCAGGAATAGATTCACGCAACCTGAATGTCGTTGCTAAATCGGTCCGAAAAGTCCGTAAATCGCGGTTATTGATACCAATAATCTCCGCGCCAACGTCTAACGCTACCTCTAATTCTGCTTCTGTATGCACCTCTACCAGAGACGCCAATGAAAGTGAGGTGGCAATGTCTATAAAATCGTGTAGTTGTTCAGGGGTTAATACCGCTACAATAAGTAGAATCGCATCTGCACCTGCAATACGCGCTTGATAAATATGATAAGGGTCAATCGTAAAATCTTTTCGCAGCAGTGGTACATCTACAACTTCACGGATCGAGGAGAGATATTCAAGACTTCCATCAAAAAATTGGACATCCGTCAACACAGAAATAGCTGCAGCACCGTTCTCAGTGTATGTTTTAGCAATTTGAATGGGATCAAAATCTTCGCGGATAATACCTTTACTTGGGGACTTTTTCTTTACTTCGGCAATGAGATTTATATTATCGGGTTGTGCAATCGCACGCCGAAAATCCTTTGTCGGTGAAACACTCTCCAACTTTGATTCTAATACGGTAAGCGGTATCTGTTTCTGTTCTATTTGCAGTTCTTTCTGCTTATGGGCAATAATAGTGTCTAATATCATAAAGGCACGATCATCTATTCGAAACCAATTTCAAACCTTCCAGTTTTTCCAATGCACTCCCCGAATCAATAGAATTTGCTGCAATCTCCAATCCATTTGCGAGGTTATCCGCTTTCCCACCCGCAACAATCGCGGCAGCAGCGTTCAACAACACAATATCTCGTTTAGGTCCCTTTTCACCTTTGAGAATATTCGTAGTTATCTCCGCATTTTCTTCTGGTGTCCCGCCAAGTAACGACTCTGGCTCAGCTTTCGAAATTCCAAGAGTAGTCGGGTCAAGTGTATAGGTTTTCACTGCCCCATTCACAAGTTCGGAGACGCGCGTGGTAGTTGTTGTCGTGATTTCGTCTAAGCCATCGTTCCCATGCACGACAAATGCATGCTGTGTCCCAAGATTGTTAAGCACATTCGCGTGTAACTTTGTTAGTTCCGATGCATAGACACCAAGCACTTGTGCCCGCGCACCAGCAGGATTAGTTAACGGAGCAATTGTATTGAAAATAGTGCGGATCCCAATTTCTCGACGAGGTCCAATCGCATGTTTCATCGCACCGTGCAGCATCGGTGCGAATAGAAAACCGATACCTACCTCATCAATGCACTGCCCAATATGTTCTGGCGAGATCTCAATATTCACACCTAACGCCATCAACACATTTGCACTTCCGCTCTGCCGAGTTACGCCTCTGTTACCGTGTTTAGCTACAGGAACGTCTGCCCCCGCAACAACAAACGCTGAGGTCGTTGAAATGTTAAACGAATGCAATCCAGTGCCACCCGTACTGCAGGTATCAACGACTAACGACTGCTTTGTTGGTACCTGTGTTGATTTGTCGCGCATCACGCGAACACCACCGATAATTTCATCTATCGTTTCTCCTTTAAGACGCAATGCAGTTAGGAAACAAGCAATTTGTGCATCTGTTGTTTCCCCTTCCATAATCTCGCTCATGGTCTCAACCATCTCTGCTTCAGTTAACGGATTTCCCTCTACAACTTTCTGAATAGCCTCACGAATCACGCGATGTTCCTCCCAACTATATTTGCTATTTTCTTTTCTGTAATTATACCGAATATCCACCTTTTTTTCAAGAATAGATATTAAGAATTCAAAAGAATGTAAGTGGCAGCGAAATAAAAATGTGATATACTCTTGCATGCCTGGATAATACCTTGAAATCTCTGTGATTCAGGTATCAGCGCAATCATCAAGTTTAATATATAAGAAAGGAAATCACTCTATGACAATAAGAAAAATACATCGTAAATCATTATGGATTCAGTTACTACTTTTATCTGTTTTTGGGATGCTTGTCTATAGTACTTTTGTCTACGCAGAAGATGCCGAAGAACAGCATTGGATGCCAGATCCAAATCTCCGAAAAGCGGTTCAAGAAAAACCTGGCGTTTCAAGGCATACCTCTTTCACTCCAGAGAGTATAGCCGGAATGACCGGTCTTAATGCGATAAATAAGGGAATTGTTGATCTCACAGGTTTAGAGCATGCGACTGATTTACAGTTCCTTGTGCTGCCAAAGAACGAGATCCACGATCTATCTCCCTTGTCGGGTTTAACGGAACTTGTTTTTTTAGACTTATCAAACAACCAGATTTCCGATCTATCGCCGCTTGCGGGGTTAGAAAACCTTGAATTACTGGGGTTGTCGGGCAATCAGATCGTAGACATCTCACCGCTTGCGGGATTGGTAAACCTAAAAGAGCTTTGGCTCATCGCCAATCAGATTTCCGACCTCTCGCCGCTTGTAGGGTTAGAAAACCTTGAAGACCTCAGAATCCGAGCCAATGCAGATAAGGTTGTTTTCACTATTCCACTATCAAAGTTGATACAATTCGGATACGATGAAACTTGTGACTTAGCGGGTCCTCCTATTTCCGAGCGTGTTGAGAATCGAGACTATCCTTCGATTTTTGCAGCTTTCGGGGGAGCGGGTAGTATCACCAACTTGCCGGAACTATCCTTGCAGGAAGGCTGGGCATATCATGACTTACACTGGAATAGCCTGCTATTTGACATGCAATGGCATCCAACGTCTGAGGGTCTAAGAACCTTTCTGCATGTTGAAGCCGCAAAGGGACAGCGGGATAACATACTCTCTCTGAACCCAAACATGATTTCCATCGCTACGATGAACTATCATGGCGCAAACCCCGGTGATTATCCAGAGGATTGGCCCTATTGGTTGAGAGATGAAGCGGGAAATAGAATTGAACATGTTGAATGGGGTGGTGGATTTAGTATTGACTTCACACATCCAGAAATACAAGACCTTTTGGTCAGGCGAGCGATTGCGTTTGCCAAATGTGGACTCTTTGATGGTATTTTCATGGATTGGTGGCGGGATGACTGGCGAGACAGCGGCATGGATCAGTACTACGCACACGATGTCAGCGAAGCGGCGATTACAATGCTTCGGAGGATGCGTGAGGGAGTCGATGAAGTCAGAGACGACTTTCTTATCATTGTCAATGGGAATCGCACCAAGCTCCCGCGTTCAGCACCCTATATAAATGGAACTTTCATGGAAACTACCTACGGTTATTCCCATACAAGTCTCAAAGAGATTGAAAGCACCTTGCTCTGGTCAGAGCAAAATTTTCTTGAACCTCAGATCAATTGCTTGGATGGTTGGTCAGATATTAGGGAACCACCGGAAACCCTAAGAAATCAACAGTGGATGCGTCTTTTTACGACAATGAGCCTAACCTTCTCAGATGGCTACGTCAGATTTTGGACTGGAATTCCATTTGTAACCCATACGCACTTTTATGAGTTTCAAGAAGGGCATTCAGAGGTACACGCAAGTGGTAAACCTCATTCTCATGGAGGACACTATTGGTACCCCTTCTATGATACACCTCTGGGTCGTCCCATCGGTGGGGACGAAACTAAAGGGCAAAACTACGTCAACAGTGCTGGCGAGACGATTGACGGTTTATTTATTCGTGAGTTCACCAACGGGTGGGCGGTCTATAACCGCAGCGGTAAAGCGCAAGAGATTGGTCTCCCGACACAAACCACCGGCGTCGAAAGCGATGTCACCAGTTTCAAACATACCGTCCCCGATTTAGATGGCGAGATATATCTAAAAACTGAGATAAATGCCGATGTGAACGGTGATGGTGTTGTGAATATCCAAGACTTAGTCATAGTTGCCAATGCTTTTGGCAAAGCGGAACCCGATCTCAATGGTGATGGCGTTGTAAATATTCAGGATTTAGTAATTGTCGCAAATGCGTTTTGATACACTGATTCATTCAGATAATTCAGATTAAATGCCTTCACAGAAAAAGAGATACTCAACTATGGTGAATTATTGAAATAATTAGACACATCGCATGTCCGAGCGATCTCCGAATCGCGATGGGATATAGGGATAGTCGGGAATCGGAGTTCCCTCCTACAAACAGAATGAAAGTTAATTGTAAAACCTACTATAATTGAGAGAGAGTAACTATGAATTCTACGTCAAACAACCTACCACTCACAACACCGTTGGACGTTCGCCTTGGTCTCACTGATGCTGCAGACGTTGCATTCCCATTACGCTGGGGAATTCTCGGCGCTGGAAGAATCTCAGCGCAGTGGGTGATGAGTTTGCAGGCATGCGCTGGTGCTACAGTCACCGCTGTCGCAGCACGTGAAATTGATAGAGCAAAGGAATTTGCCACACGATTCGGGATTAAGTCTGCGTACGGTGACTACACAGAAATGGTGGCATCCGATGATGTAGACATCGTGTATATTGGCACGATTACGAGACTACACAAGGAACATACGCTCCTTGCGATTGCAGCAGGCAAACACGTGCTTTGCGAGAAACCACTTGCAGTGAACATCGCTGATGCACAAGCGATGTATACGGCAGCAGGAGAGAAAGATGTAATGCTCCAAGACGGTGTCTGGACACGTTTCTTTCCAGCAGTAGAACATGCAAGAGCGGCTATTGAAGCAGGCACTATCGGTGAAGTTGTGCTAACACAGTCTGACTTCTTCGATCCGATTTATGCTATTCAAGCAGCGCCTCTTGCCTTTGGTGCAGCAGCGGTGCCAACAGCAGTTACCGCATTAGGTCGTAAGGCAAGCGGGGCCATCATTGAGTATGGTGAAGAAAAATGTGCAGTGCTGACGTTTCCACCCAAAAACTGTGAACTCCCAGAAGTGACAGAACTCATCGGCACAGAAGGACGAATTACCCTCGAACGACCAGCACACTGCCCAACCCGCATCTCTATCCGAATTCCGCCACCTAATGGCGTGCCTTCACAATATAGAGGGAACAACACACCTGCACCTGTTCAGCACTTTGAATATCCCATACCGATTTCCGCCCGCATGGCACCAGCTTCCCCCAATCAGCACGGTTTCATTTACCAGGCAGAAGCCATTCACCGCTGCCTCACTGCAGGTTTACGTCAGTGTCCACAATACAACAAGGAAGAGTCATTGCATTCAATGAACTTGTTGACTGAAATCAACAAGGCGAAGCAGGTGGCATACGACGGTAGTTAATATTAACTATTTCTCTGAATCGTCCACTTCTACTTTGTATTTCGTTAATTCAAGCGTTTTCACCGTGGATGGAGACTTAAACTGAGGATCAGGTATTGCACTTAGAAACATCTTCTCAACTTCTTGGTGGAACTTGACAATTCCCACGTTAGGTGCTAACCATAGCGTTGTGACGGATTCGCCAGGTGGATCCATTTCAGTGGGAGGAGATAGCAAAATCTCTGTTTTTGTCCGGTATTCGATTTTCAAACAGTCCTCAAAAATGCCAGCAGGAGTCTCAACGGTTTCCTTGCCTAAGACATTTCCTGTTTCAAAAATGGTGAAATGAGCTACACCACCACCTTCTCCCCCCGGATCCGATAACATAACTGTCGCTTTTATCCGCATCACATCCCACTCTTCGTTGAAGGTAACAGGTATAGATAGCAGATGGAAATCTTCCAGGGCCTCCACCTTCACATCGTGGTCAATATCAAAAGAGGACGGATCTTCAGTAGGGGCAATTCTCTTTAACGTTTCAACCATAGCCTTTATCTCTTTGGCCAAACGTGCTTCGATTGTCTTCTTGACTTCATTGCCGACAAAAAACGTGATCTGCTTTTCGCCAATTTGATAAAGAAATGGCTGAACGTGATAGGAGTATGCTGCCCAATCCTCCACAGTGGATTCATAACTAAAGGCATGATATGTCTTCTCTGCAACCTCTTCGTCTTCAATAGCACGACGTGTTAATTCGTTCTCATCTTGATCTTTGTAGACCCAATAACTTTCAAGTGTGTTTGGAAAATATTGGACAATTTCCGATTCATCGCCTAATAACCCCGCCGTAAAAACAAAGAGAAGTAAAAGTGTAATAACATCACGAAATCTTTTTAACATAAGAAGTTCCTCCAATTTTGGTTAATGATTAAACCATACGTTAGCCTTTTCATATAGGTTTGATAGATAGAGTCCTCCCAAATCAAAAAGATAGAATTTAATAGTAAATAGAAATCCTTGACATTACTTCGGTTTTGGAGTATACTCAATTTATCCATTTAACCAGTAGATAATTTTTCGTCGTTATCTTTTGACAACTTACAAAGCCTTTGCAAACACCAGAAATGAGGTGGCCATGTTGAAAACTGTTGAAGCAACGATTGATGAACAAGGTAATGTGAAATTACTTGAACCGATTCAATTGCCAAAACCCGAGCGAGCAATTGTGATAATTTTAAGCGAGGAACTTAATGTATCTGAAACTGCATTGTTAAGCGAAGATGCTCTCGCTGAACATTGGCTTCGTCCAGAAGAGGATGCCGCATGGGAACACCTCAAAGTATAATATTATGAACAAACCAAATATTATTTATATCCATTCTCACGATACAGGACGGTATGTGCAACCTTATGGGCATGCAATTCCGACCCCGAATATCCAAAAATTAGCGGAAGAGGGTGTCCTTTTCCGAAACGCCTTTTGTGCAAACCCAACTTGTTCGCCGTCACGTGCAGCACTACTTACCGGACAGTGGGCACACAGCTGCGGCATGGGCGGATTGGCAAACCGAGGTTGGAGTCTACCTGTACCAGAACATCTCATCCCGCATACGCTGAATAAAGTAGGTTACGTTACAGCATTGGCGGGCTTTCAACATGTTGTGCGTAATGTTAAGGACACAGGTTATCAGCGAATCTTAGCACAGGAAAACGGCAATGCTGGCGCGGAAGAACGTGCATGCGCGTTTCTGGATGAAAAACCTAATAAACCATTCTTCTTGGATGTTGGATTTGGAGAAACACATCGCAGAGCAAAAGGGTTTGATCCGCCTCCAGATGGTGAACCGAAAACTGACCCGCGTTATGTGAAACCGCCACCGACCTTCCCCGATAACCCTGTCACACGACAAGATATGGCGGAATATATTGATGCCGCACGCAGGCTTGATTGGAAAATGGGAAAGGTTTTTGACGCGTTGGAGAAAAATGGACTTGCTGAAGATACACTCGTGATATGCACAACAGACCACGGACTCGCTTTTCCTCGCATGAAATGCCACGTTACCGATCACGGTATCGGTGTGATGTTGATTGCCCGAGGACCAGGCGGATTTGATAGTGGAAAAGTCGTTGACAGTTTAGTCAGCCAGATTGACCTATTTCCAACTATCTGTGAATTGGCTGAGATTGAGCCACCTGAATGGTTACAAGGACACTCTATTCTTCCTCTCGTTGGCAGTGAGGTTGATGATATTCGCGATGCCATTTTCGCTGAAGTCAATTATCACTGCTGTTATGAACCGCAACGCGCCATCCGAACCAAACGCTGGAAATATATTAGACGTTACGACAACGCGAAACAGTGGGCACTGCCGAACTGTGATGATAGCATCAGTAAATCGTATATGTTAGAGAACGATTGGGCAGATCAACCTGTCGAATCGGAACGGTTATACGATGTCGTATTTGATTCATCGGAGGCGCATAACCTTGCAGGAAATCCTGAGTATGCGGATGTTTTGGCAGAAATGCGTGAACGTTTAGAGCAGTGGAGAAAGGATACGGCGGATCCTGTAGACGAAAACCAGATTATGACGCCACCAGATACTGCTGTGCTAAACGACCCGTCTGATGTGTCTCCTGGGGATAAACGTTATCCTGCAGTAGATATTGTTGGATGAATCTTCTTGCAAAAAGTAGCGTACTTAACCTCCTAAACCGTCTGAAACTGACAAAGATTAACATCTGTCCATGTTACTGGGTATTGTTTTAAATTCTCAATTATCCACTTACGTTCATATATTTGCACCACTTTCGTACGACTGAGTTGATGCGCTTCGTTAGTAAAAGTTCTATTTGTTATGACAATAGGTTGAAATGTCTCAGCATATTTTTCTTCATAAAAAGGTTTTGCAGCGATAATCTCATCTACTGCTTCGTATCCCGGTTTCCCACCAATATTACGCTGCTTGACCTGTAGAAGAAATCCAGAGTTTTCAGACCGCAGCGGATGAACGATAACATCCGCTCCTTTGTCACCTGAATACGGTGTTACCTCAACCTTGTATCCCTGTTTATGAAAAAGTGCAGCAACAAAAATCTCAAAAAATTCGGGAGTAAGTTTGTCAACATCTTCTATCGATAGTGGTATGTCATGCTTTGTTTCAGGAGGCATAGATTGCAGCGCATCTAAAATCTCTGCAGGTTTAACTTCTGCACGTTCAGTGGGAAACAACGTATCTTGAGAAAGTTGGCGTTTTCGCTCAAGCAGTTCATGTAGTATAACATCAAAGGTTTTAAACTTGCTGTGGGTTGCCATAGGGAGGTAAATGTGTACTGGTCGTTCTTGCCCGATACGGTATACCCGGTCACTCGCTTGGTCCTCTTTAGCTGGATTCCACCAGCGACTATAATGAATCACATGGTTTGCCTCCGTGATGTTGAGACCAACACCAGCAGAGAGAGGTGACATGATGATAGCATTGAACCCTGGAGTATCTTGGAAACGATCGACGGTTTGTTGACGGCTCATTTTCATAGAATTCTCTTGCTGTTTACTTCCCGGTGTATCACCGTTGACAATGGAGACATCCGCTAACTCAAATTGTTCTTTAATCACGCGAGCAAGAAGATGTTGCGTGTCTCGACGGTCCGCAAACAGAATCACTTTTTCGCCAGCATCTCGAATTTTCTCAAGCAGTTTTGTTGTCACAATCAGTTTTGCTGACTGGTCGATTAATTCAGGGATGGGAATAGATTCCCATTGCGAATCGGCTAATAATGGATGATCGGAGATGTCGCGTAGCTGGTGAAGAACCTGTAAGATGCGGTTGCGTTGTTGTGGTCCTGTTGCTCCGCTATCTTTTGTAGATTGAAGCGCATTTTGATAACGTTTCGCTTGTGTTGAAGGCATTTCTTCTTGGCAATCTTCTACATGAATATGTTTTTCAGGAAGATCATCCAGAATTTCAGTCTTTAGTCGTCTTTTAAGGTGCACACCAATACGTTCACGAATTTGTTCACCAAGTGCACGGATGTCTGTTTCAGGATCCTCAAGGGGACGACAAAATTCAGTATTGAAATTTTTCGCGCTATCCAGATAACCCGGTGCCACAAAATCGGTAATGCACCACAAATCCATTAACGTGTTTTCAACAGGGGTTCCGGTCATTGCAATACGAAAATCGGTCTTGAGTGCTTTCAATGCGTTTGTGACAAGCGTTCCCGGTGTTTTGATTTTTTGTGCTTCGTCTATGATAACCGTTGCCCATTGAATTAAGCCTAAATCCAATTGGAAATCTCGGACGGTCTCATAGGTTGTTAGCACTACATCGGCTTCTTGGAGTTTGTTAACATCAAGTGCACCTCGCTTTTTTCGTAATTCCTTTAGCCGTTCCATGCCTGCTATCTCAGGGATTTGGACCTTGTTGGCTTCGGACAGATTAATTTTATATTTTCCCAATTCATTCCCGTATAACGTAATAAAATCCAATTCACCGTTGTCAAAAAACTTTGGATATTCCGCTGCCCAATTTTCTAAAAGCGCAATGGGGGCGACAATAAGGTAAGGGTTCTGTTCCGATTCTTGTGAGCGATATCTTGCATGATGCCATTCCAAAAAGCAGAGTACTTGTAACGTCTTGCCAAGCCCCATATCATCAGCGAGCAAGCCACCAGGATACTTTTGCTGCGAAAGTTGTTGCACCCATGCAAGCCCTTCCTTTTGATGTGGTAGAAGATTGAATTCCTTTTTGAGGTTTGGCGGTTGTTCAAGTTGATGGCGAAAAGGTTCTTTAGTTGGAGATCCGGGGGGTGTGACAAAATGAGAACCTTCAATATTTTCCTCAATGATTAAAACTGGAGTTTCTGATTTTTCAACTGGTTCAGGAGGATGTTTTTTACGATCTTTGAGTTGCTTTTCAATGAACGGGAGATGATCCTCAATAACGGAAATTGGAATCTTTTGTCCCTTCCAGGATACTTGATTTTGGTTATTCTGCTTTGCTTCACTAATCGCACTTTTCAGCTTTGCAAGCTCTGCTTCGGTTTTAACCCGAATTTTCGTACGTACCCCTGATTTATCATCATCAAATAAAATACCGGGAATCCATTCACTTTCGTACGGTGAGATAAAAGGATAAACCTTCGGTTGATAAATTCCGATTTCTCGAACACGTTCGCTAAAGGAGAGGGTTTCATCTGTCGGATCAAGTTCAACAATTTCAGGATCAAAGTATTCTTGTGGGTGTTTAGCCATCTCCGCGAGTTGTTCACGAGAAACACGCCTATTTTCTTTAATGGCTTCTAATGCCTCTCGTTGTTTATCTTGAAAGAGGACCCGTGTTCTGCCTCCGTCAGGTTGTGAAATATTGTATGTGTTTTGAGGATTTGCAAATTTATCAAAAGTTTCTTCAAATTTATCGCTGTCAACGCCATCGACATCAGGGATTATCTCAACATCATCCCCAGACTCACGCAGACGCAAGCGAACGGTTTCTGGAGCAACAACTTCTTCTTGGTTTAGGTAACGATCCAACGCTACACCTGTATTTTTTGCAAGTCCCTTTATTTTTGCAAATTCAAGTAGATTATCTTGAAAATTTTTGTCAGTTTCCTCACGAGAATTGAACGCATCCAATGCCTCTAAAAGTACATATTGCTCGTTTGCCAAAAGGTAAGCCCATTTCTCAGTTAAACGTAGAATACAACCAATTCGGTTTGGATACATAGGTTTCCAATCTGGCTTGAGAAAGTTATAGTTATAACGAAACTCTGGCTGATTGAACGTGCCATGTGATCGTATCTCAATATCAAACGGATACGGTTCTGGCAAACCGAGTAGATCCTGTTCTCCTGACTCAAGTTGACACACTTCTGCATAAGGAATCTGGACTCCCGTGTCCACGTATTCCGCTTGACCGTTATCAAGTAACTCCTTAAGCAGCACCCATTGCGCTTGTGCCTGATATGCATCAGTTGGCAAGTTTGCTGCGTATTCCGTTAGCGAAAGGTTTTCAGATGGAGCAGTAAACAATATGCCATCTGGCTTTTCTTGCCAGTTGAATTGTTGTTGTTCAGATAAGCTTTTTTGGAATAGATTTAACATTGCTACCATTTTCCTACCTCACTCTTTGCTAACATGCCAACCCCAATCTCTCTGTATATCCATGTTTCCAATTTTTCATAACCCTTTGCCAAAGACTTGTTACGTAATTCGTGTATGCTAAATTCTACATCATTCAAACGAAAAGGAACGTCAGCATTGTCGTAGATATAACATAGCTCATCAGTAGGAAAAAACGTAATATAGGTATGATTGCTCATTTGAATAATTAAAGCATGCTGATCGCGTTTACTACTCTTTAAAGTTGCCATACTGTATTTTTGCTTTTGGTAGTCCTGATCGTGTCTAAACAGATAATTTGTATTCTCAGCCAGAACGATACGGCAGGAGTCAATCTTTCCAAAATACTGCAACCAAAAATCTTTTCTATAGAATTTTCTGTCGCTTCTGGTTTTGACAACAACATCGAAAAAGAAACTGATGTTTTCTTTCATAATCCATCGCCTAAATATATTTCGTGCTTCATTGGAAACACCGTACCAGCGTATATTCACATCAACAGTTCTGGGGTCACCCCAATTCTTCAAAATATAGGATTGCACAGGTTGCCGCAAGTTTTCTTTTGCACTAACGCCTAGTTTCTGAATAAGCTGCGATAGTAATTGACGTATCATTTTTTCGTCGTTGTGTTTTTTGACAAATTCAACAATAGCGGCTACATCTAATGGAGTGCTGAGAGTACATCTTGAAATATAAGTAGTGGTAAAAATACGAAAGTACGAATAGGAATACATACAATTAGGCAATTCAAGAACAGAGTATAAATCCGATAAATTCTTCTGCAAATGCAACAAATCCTCTACAAGTATAGATGGGCCGTTATTTAGTGTAAAATATGCAATGTTCGTTTTAAGTTTCTGAATGAATTTCAGAGGACCGTCGTAATTCTTCAGACACTTTTCAATAAATGCTCTTAGCCTATCAGTGTCTGCTTCTGATGAATCCCATGCTTGAAGCAACGCATCAAATACTCCTAGTAGAGTATTAATGCGAAAACGCTTGTCAATCAACTCGAGAACGTTTTGAAGTTGAGGCGTATCCACAATACGAGGCAGGTTCTGTTCAGAGTAGGTCAGCACCCATGCGAGTTTGTGTACTTGTGATGCCGTATTAAATTCTTCGTCATATTTGGACGGTCGGCAGTCAATGAAGCGTAGATAAACTTGATCAGGACCGTCTTTACCTGGCCTGCCATTCGTGCTACAGTGTTCATCAATAATTTGTTGAAGAGTTTCATATACTTTCTGACTAAATCCGTTCGATCTTCGTGCAAGGTTAGCAAAAGTATCAGCATTAAAATTAAATATGGAATAATTTTTCATAGGACTTAGGATCTGTCTTAATTGTGGTTGGATAGTGAATTTCATGTTTACTCTTTCTTTTTATGGAGATAGACCTGTTTCTATTTCCAACAATTTCTCAGCTTTAGGGGATACAAGATCCCAATCTCTCAATCGAAATTGAAATTCTACCCGTCGATTTTGTGCACGTTCAGCTTCGGTATCATTGTACTGATTAACCCACTCCCTTAGAGTATCTACGCTGTTCTGGTACCACTTATCTTTTGTTTTATTTGATACAATTGGTTGGGCAAAACTTCTTCCATTCGCGGATAATAATTTTTTCAGATTCTCCGCATAACGAAATGTGCCAAACTCCTCTGTAAAAAGGTGCGTTGCTACACTTTTTGCCCGACGTAAACTCAGATCAAGGTTATGTTCCCAACTACCTACATTATCTGTATGTCCTTCAATAATTACTTGTGCGATATGCTCACTTACATCCGGTTCAGAAAGTAGAACTCCCACGTATTTTGGAATAAAAAGACGCAAAAACTCCTTTCCTGACTGTCTTATTGCATCTTTGTCAAAATCAAACAAGATACCCTCCTTAATTCGTATCACACCGGTGTCGGGATCAACCTCAACATCAAAATCAGCAAGTTCTTTAAGCAGTCGGCGGATCAACAGTTTCTTGATTTGTTCTCGGTCATCAAGTCGTTCAATTTGACTTCTTCTTTCATCCATCAAATTTTCAAGTCTTAACATAACGAACGAAAACATTAACACAAAAATAAGCAGAAGTCCTGCCATTAAGTCTCCCAACGAAAGACCAAATGGGTTTTCATCTGTAATTTTTCTGGAATTGAGGGGAGTTTTTCGCATCAAATTGTGATCTCTTTAGGAGTCTCTTAGTTGATCAATTATATCATTCAATATCACAACATTTTCATTGAGAGCATTAATACTACCAGCAAGTGCATTTGAGGCGTTAGTCAGTTGTTCAGAAAATGCTTCAAGATAATTATTAATTGATTCACTTGTAATATCAGCATAGGTGTTCAATCCCTTCTCAATTTCTTCAAAAATACCATTCAAACTTTTCTCAATCGTTTCAAAGTTCAGAACAAAGTCGTTCAAAAACAGTTTTGATTGCTCAAGTGTACTCTGAATCTGTTGCGTCGTTTCACGATTTGCTCTAAGATAATTTGCATTTTCCTGATTAAACATATTACTTGCTTGAGTCAGACGTTGCCCAGCTGTTTCAAGTTGATCCACTCCACCGATTAACTTTATTGATAGTGCTTGGGTAGCCTCAATTAATTCACGGATGCCGGCAACACTTTCATCCATCTGTTCAAACATTTCAAGTCCATTCTCAAGAATTTTCTGCGAGTTTGTGAGTTGGATGTTGAGATCTTCTATTCTATCGTCATGTAACTGTAAAAGCATAATTGTTCTTTCCTGAACGTTTTCTAGATTTTGCGCTGTTCTATCAAAAAATTCGTCCATCCCAGCTAACCTTCGCTCAAATTTATCATCTGCGTGATTCAACACTGTTTGTATCTCATCAGCAATCTGCTCCAACAATTTAGGTAAATTCACTATGCCTTCACAAACCGTCTCCATTGAAATTCCAATCTGTTCAGTTGATGAAATCAATTTTTGAAGTTTATCTACAATTTCTTGCTTGCTCTGAACACTATATGTTTGGAAGTTCGTCAGATTTTGATCCAAACGATCCATCAACTTGGATTGTCCCTGTAATTCTTCAACAACAGCATCTATATTTTTGAGATTAGGAATTAAGTGTGTTTCAACCACATTATTGGTATTTTCGAGTTCTTTATGAAGTGCCTGAATAATTTCTTGACTTTCCTGCACATTTTGTACGTTAGATTGCTCCAAACTTTGGTGCATATCATCAAACTTTTCAGACATAATATCACCCATTGCAACTTTAATCTTGTCTGCTAAGTCTGTCGAGAAAGCTTTGAGTGCTTGTGTCTGTTGTGCAAGTTCATCTTCTTGACGAAACGCAATTTCCTCTTGTGTGGTAAGGGTAAAAAGTCGGTCAAGGGCACGTTGCAGATTTGCAATTGCTCTATTAAGCTTACTGATGTGCCATTTTTCTAAAACATTAAACATTAGCGAAGTAAGCATTCCCCACACAGAGGTCACAAACGCAGTTGATACCCCCGGTAAAAGCCCTTTAATCGCTTTCTGAATTTCTTCTGTTCTGAATTCTGTTATATCAGAAAACGGTATCAATCCCCAGACTAGCCCTACGAAAGTACCAAGGATGCCTAATCCTACCAATAGTGCAGGCACGCTGTTCCAATACCGAAGATTCATATGTTGCCCAAGTATACGGTCTTCGCTAAAGAAAAATGATGCCTCATCCGTTTTATATATTACTTCATGATCTCCATTACGTTGACGTGTAATGAGTGAATCATCAAATTCTTGCCATGCTTCTGAAAATTCATTGTTACAATTAAACTTTTCTTTTAAACCTTGCCTTACTGAAGGTTGAACCGGCCTTGTGTATCTACCCACTTCTACAATTAAACCGTTAATTAAGCGGCGGCGATGTCTAGTTCTTAACCAGAACCAAACCAACGAAAAAATAACGTATATGACTATAGAAGAAATAAAAATATCTGAAATCCAGTTAATTTGCCCCGACCATGGAAGTAGTAGATGAAGAAATTCTATCATATAATTTAGTGTTCGCTGTTATCAAATTTCTAAAATGTTGTCACTTAAATATGATGTGACAATTAATGTGATGCATTTCTGAACCACATTTCTAATTTTCAGTTACGATTTCAGGAGAAGGTTTTTCGGCGTCTACCGGCACAATAGACAGTCTACACTCAAGTGCATTGAGAATAGTTCCGAGTGTGTCAATATGCGGTGCCTTATCACTTGAAAGAATCTTTAGCAAGGCATCAGGAGACATGTGGGTTCGTTTAGCAAGCTCGGAAATCCCTCCCTGTGCTTCAACTACAGTTTTTA
>JAJDWA010000051.1 GCA_022825825.1 Candidatus Poribacteria bacterium | reverse complement strand
TTGAAGTTCTTTATGTTTGAGTGAAGGTTTCTTCTTCAGACAGGTATAAGCGATCAAGGCAGCAACTGTGTTCACTTGAAAGTTAACACAACTTCTATGGCGTGTGTGTTGTCCCTCTGTCTGACTTTTGAGTTCTTTATTCATCGACTCAATGAGCATCCGTTTTTTTAGAAGGGCTGCGTCAGTATCAGAAATAGGTTCAGGTTTCATATTCGGACGCACCTTGTCCATGAGTGTCACACCGTCTTCTTGGAGTCTCTTCCGCAGATTTTTGTTGATATATCCTTTATCGGCAAATAGTTTGCCAAAGATCCCTTGACACAACTGTGGCACGGGTTGCCTGTCATCTACGTTTCCCGCTGTCACCAGAGCAGCCAGAAGTTCACCTTGGTCGTTGATGACAAGATGTAGTTTGAACCCGTTGAATGCCGGACGCGCATTCAGCGTTGATTTGATAGAACCATCCCATAGAAGTTTTAGAACGCTCCGCATAATCAGTGAAGACACGATGTGCTGAAATCCGACGATTATGGCAGACCGGGAGAGGTGTTGAATCTATGAAGGACACCCCACTACACTCACCGATTACCAGTTTTTAATTATCAAACTCACGTTTTTCTAATAATAATCACTTCAAACAGGGCACATCAACATGAAAATGCGTTTTGACTTGTAGATTTAACTTGAGTTTTTTCGCATGAGAGAGCATCCTAATTAAAATATATCTGAGGGCAAAATATATTAGGCATCACTATCAAGAACGGATAAACCCTCCTGTTTTGTTGATGTGCTCAAAGAAGTCTTGGATTTCTTTGATTGTGCGTCAGACATTTCATCAATTGGAAATGGTATTATATATTAGAATGGTATAAGAAGGACAATCAAGCCCTTAGTGGTGCCTGATTGTTCTTCTGATGTAATTTACACTTGTTCAACACTCAGCGTTGCAGGTTCACCATTGAGTTTTTGGTCAAGGCTGAAGGCATTTTCGCCAGGCAATTCAACTACCTCTGTCGTCAACGTTTCCGTGAGAATATAATCCCGATGTGTATCAAACGCTTCCGTTACAAGCGCAGATGAGGTGTTCAAACTCAGCTTAATCCGATCAGACACATTAAAATCGGCATCCTTCCGCATATTTTGGATTTTATTGACAAGTTCGCGTGCCATGCCTTCAAGCACTAACTCATGCGTCAGTTCTGTTGATAAAACAACGAATTTCCTCGCGTCCACCTCTACAAAAAAGCCTTCCCGATTTTGTGTCTGTACATCAATTTCTGACTGCTCAAGGGTGTAGGTTTCACCTGCCGCTTCAATTTGCAGACTTCCATTCGCTTCTAATTCCGCTTTCAACTGCATAATATCTGCAGTCGCGAGTGCTTTTGCGATTGCCTGCACGCCTTTGCCGTATTTTGGCCCCAAGACTTTGAAATTCGGCTTGAGCGTAACCTGTGCAAACGCGTCTAATTCCTCTGTGAAGACGATTTGCTTAACATTCAACTCATCGTGAACAAATGCTGCCAAACGATTGATAGTCTCTTTTTCAGCGTCAGCTAAGCCGCCAAGCGTGATTTCAGCAAGTGGTTGGCGCGTCTTAATACCAGAGCGATTCCGAGCGGCATGCCCCATGCTGATAATTTCACGTGTGAACGCCATATCGTTTTCTAATTCGGCATCTATTGCCGCATCATCTGCGGTTGGATATTCCGCAAGGTGAACGCTTAGCGGTGCATCGGGGTTGAGCGAACCGACTAAATTGCGATAGAGTTCATCTGCTAAAAAGGGAATAAATGGCGCGGCGAGTTTCGCGACGGTGACAAGCACCTCATAAAGTGTGGCATAAGCAGCTTGTTTGTCTTGCCCTGCCTCAGCGCCCCAGAATCGGTCGCGGGAGCGGCGAACATACCAATTGCTAAGGTCATCTACAAATGCCTCAATCGCGCGCGGTGCATTTGTGAGATGGTAGTTTTCCATGTCATCGCGCACTTTGTTAATTAAGGTGTGCAGACGAGATAAAATCCAACTATCCACGATTGCACGTTCCGCAACCGGGGATACGTCTTGCAAAACGTTAACCTGTTCAAGGTTAGCATACATCACAAAGAAACTATAGACGTTCTGAAGCGTTCCCATGAATTTCTTTAACGCTTCGTCAATGCCCTCCGGTTTGAAAGTTCGCTGTGCCCAAGGGGGTGATGCTGTGAACATATACCATCGCAGTGCATCGGCACCCTGCTCATCCAAAATTGTCCACGGATCCACTGTGTTGCCTCGGCTCTTACTCATCTTCTGTCCATCAGGTCCCATCACAAGTTCAAGGCAGAGGCAGTTTTTATAGGCGGGTTTGTCGTAGAGAAGTGTGCCGATTGCCAAGAGGCTATAGAACCACCCACGAGTCTGATCAATTGCCTCAGAGATGAAATCTGGGGGATAAGCTTGCTCAAACAGTTCCTTGTTTTCAAACGGGTAGTGCCATTGTGCAGTGTGTGCACACCCTGAATCGAACCAGCAGTCAATCACATCTTGCACACGGTGCATCGTGCCGCTGCATTTCTCACAGGTAAGCACAACATCATCAACATAAGGCCGGTGCAGTTCGATATCTTCTGGCACATTGTTACTGAGTTCCTTTAATTCGGCAATACTACCAACGCAATGTTGATGGCCGCAATCGTCACACACCCAGATAGGCAAAGGTGTTCCCCAATAGCGTTCACGGCTCAATCCCCAGTCAATGTTATTTTCCAGCCAATTCCCGAACCGTCCATCTTTGATATGCTCAGGGTACCAGTTGATTTCTTGATTGTGCTGAAGCATCTGGGCTCTGATCGCGGTTGTGCGGATAAACCACGATTCGCGTGCATAGTAGAGCAGTGGGTTATCACATCGCCAACAGAACGGATATTGGTGTGTATACTCAGCAGCTTTAAACAACAGCCCACGTTCGTCCAAGTTTTCAATGATTTTTGGGTCGGCATCTTTTACATATTCACCTGCCCACACGTCTTTGACTTCAGGGACAAATTTGCCATCTGCACCCACCAATTGCACGAACGGTAGATTATGTTCCTGCCCAATATCGTAGTCGTCTTGTCCGAAAGCGGGAGCAATGTGTACCAAACCACTTCCCTCTGTGGTTGTCACAAAATCACCGGTGACGACGTAATGTAACTTTTCTGTATGTTGTCCACTATCAAAAAGCGGTTCGTATTCCCAATTTTGGAGGTCACTGCCTTTATAGTTCTCAACAATTTTCGGGGATTCATCACCGAATAAATTCGATATACATTCTTTTGCGAGGATGAGGTTTTGTCCGTTATGTTCAACGGCAACGTAGTCATAATCTGCACCGACAGCCACAGCGACGTTAGAAGGCAGCGTCCAAGGAGTCGTTGTCCATACAAGCAGATAACTATTTTCTCTGTTTTTGAGTGGAAATCGCACAAAGATAGATGGGTCATCAACTTCTTGGTAACCGAGTGCGACTTCGTGACTTGCCAAGGTTGTACCACATCGGTAGCAATACGGTTGCACCTTATGTCCCTGATATAACAGTTTTTTATCCCATGCTTGCCGCAACACCCACCAGACGCTTTCAATGTAATCGTTTGACAACGTGATATACGCCTCATCTAAGTTCACCCAGAACCCGATACGTTCCGTCATCCGCCGCCAATCCTGTTCATATTGGAAGACGTTTTCTTTGCATTTCTCAATGAAGTTCTGAACGCCGTAAGCCTCTAACTCCGCTTTATTTTTGATATTGAGTTGTTTTTCCACCTGATATTCGACGGGAAGCCCATGTGTGTCCCATCCCGCTTTTCTGTGGACGTAATGTCCCGTCATGGTTTTATAGCGGCAAACAGCGTCTTTCATGATGCGTGCAAGGACGTGATGCACACCAGGTGGCGCATTTGCAAACGGTGGTCCCTCCAAAAAAACAAAGGATGGCGCGTCTTTGTACATCTCCATACTTTTTTCAAAGATACCGTTTTCACGCCAGAACGCAAGGGTCTGTTTTTCCTTATCAGCAAAGGTGAATTGCGGTGATACCTCTTTAAACATTTTTAACTCTTAACCTCCTGGTCTGTTTCGTCCGTTGTCCGAAACAGGTTATCTGGTAAACGGGTACTGGGTTGGCATCATAAGGCTTTTCTACTAAGGTGCACAATTGACTCAAACATGTTTAGTTCCTCATGTTGCCTCAATCTCCATGTCAAAGGTTTAGTTTGCTACCCACTATTTAAAAAGAAAACACCCTCACCGAAATTGTGTGTTTCAGTGATGGGCGTCTTAATGTGATACTTCTTATCTGCTTGTGATTAGCCCACCACAGCACGACGAATAGCAATTATAATTCGTCCGGCGCGAAGGGCATCTTGATGTCCGGCAGTATTGCGCGCAGGCTTTTTGTATTGCGATGTCAATGTGGTAAGCGATTGAAAAAACATCCGATAATCTCGTTTGGGAACTTGGTTAGAATTGTGTTTTGTTAAAATAATACTACATGCTATGATGTGATGTCAAATCTTTTTAACATAAATCCTGATATTTGGTATATAATGGATAGTTGAAAAGGAGCATTGTTATGAAACAAAATAAAAATATCGCTTTACAACAAATTGCTGAAAATGCCTTAGCTGATTCTGTCGTGCGTTTGGATGTGGAAAGAGAAATACCACTTTTAGCATTACGTCCTGAGTATGATTTCTCAAAACTAAATTCGAGCAATGGAAGTGGTTTTTTTATTGATAAGCACTTGATTGTGACGAACTGTCACGTTATCATAGGGGCTAAGTCAGTGTCCATTAGACTCACAGATTCAGTGTATACATTTGAAATCGAAAACGTAGTGGCGTATGATATTCAAAACGACCTAATTATTTTAAGGGTTGCTTCTGAAGGGAAGCCGCTTACACTTGGTGATAGTGATAAGATTAGAGAAGGTGATTTAATTTGTGCTGCAGGCTATCCAAGCGGTGATGCAAAAGTTATGCACGGTACCATTGACAGCATATTGGAAAGTGATAATCGTATCAGAACGTTAATTGGAACTTCAAGCGGCAGCAGCGGAAGTCCAATCATGAACTGTAAGGGGGCAGTTATAGGTATCCACACTTCCAGCGATGATTCTCACGGTTACATTGTTCCTTCAAACCAACTAAAGTTATTAATCCGTGATTCTGGGCAAGCACTATTTATTGAGGAGTGGCAAAAACTACCACCTATACGTGCTTTATCAGAAACAGGGTCAGGGGATGAGATGGTCAAAGATGGAGAATATAAAGAGGCAATAGCACATTACGATATTGCCATCGAACTCAAACCTGATATGGTTGAGGCACACCGTGGACGCGCAGACGCAAGGATGGAGCTGTGGGCATTCGGCAGAGCAGTAGTAGACTCGATCACTTTACGTCGTCTTGATCCAGTTTCATTTAGTTTTTCCAATTTCCGGAAGTATGTTTCATGGAAGCGGAAAGGTGTTTGGATTTGGGGTAGTTATCTTCTTATCCTGTTTATGAAGACCCTTTTCGGTAAATATGGATGGTGTAGATTTAAGGGACATGCAAAGACTGGTATTGCAAATTCAGAAGCGAAAAAAGGAAACAAAACTAAAGCTAAAATGATTTATCAAGAGTCCATATATGACTTTACAGAGTGCCTTATTTTAAAACCGAAAGTTGCTGGCATCTATAATAGTCGCGGATGGACAAAGTATCTGTTAGGGCAACTCGAAGCTGAAGAAGAAAACGAATCGAAAGGACAAAGATTGTATCAAGAAGCAATATCTGACGCAGAATCAGCACTTCAGTTAGCGACAAAGGATTCGAAATATAAAGCTGCATACTATCATACTTGCGGAGCTGCAAAAGCTGCTCTCGGCAACCATGACGAAGCGATTGAGGATTTCAGTGAATCCATCCGACTAAAACCGAAGAAGGCATTATACTACCATGACCGTGGACTTTCAAAAGAAGCACTTGGACAACACGAAGCAGCGAAAGCAGATTTCGCGAAAGCTAAGGAATTAGATCCGGATATAGATGAATAAATAACGTTCAAACAATAAAGGAACATCATAATGGAACAAGAAAGAGATGATCAACTCCAACAAATTGCTGAAAGATGTAAAGAATCTACTGTTTGCTTGAAAAATAAATTTATTGGGTTGACGATGAGCGGTGGGAGCGGCTTTTTTGTAGCACCGGACAAGATTGTAACGAACATCCATGTGATCGATGGATTACCAGGTTTCAATATCCCAGGCTTCAATGTCAAAGCAATCACCGCAAAGCAGTTTGAAAACGAAAGGATTCCTATCTACTACCGTATTCCTGATATAGTAAAAAACAGGATTCTTCGCTTATCCCGAAATTTGTTTATGGACTTAAAAGCGAAAGACAACAAAAAACCAAATCAATCTCGAAATTGCGAAGAAAGGATGGTGTACACGATTGAAGGTGTTACGGCGTTTGATGATAAAAACGACCTTGTTCTCCTTAAGGTTATTGAAACAGGGGTGCCGCTTCCGTTTGGTGACATTGATGTGCTTGAGAGTGATGAACAGGTTTACATTGTCGGTTACGATGGCACACAATACAAAACCATAGCGGGGACCATTCCTAATAAACATAATCGCAACAAAGAATTCCAGATAAAAATAAAACATCCTCATACAGATGTTGATGGACACAGTGGCGGCCCTGTGATAAACAGCAAAGGTGAAGTCATTGGCGTTGTTGTCTCTGCTGAGGGACAGAAGCAAATAAGCCTGATGGAAGATGTTCATTCTTTTGTTACTGTCGTCCCCTTAACGGTGCTTGAGGCGTTGTTAGCGAACTCAGGAGAAGTTGAACGCATAGCAGTGTGGCGTAAGCGGCCACAGATACGTGCCTACAGAAAAACAGATTTAGGGAACCTGATTTCAGAGGCGGGGAAATACGAAAAGGCGATAGCATGCTACGATACTGCTCTTCGACTAAACCCTAATTTGGCTAATACCTACTTTAAGCGTGGACTTGCGAAGCGAAAACTCAGTGACTATGAAGGGGCGATAGAGGATTACAATAATGCTATCAAACTAAATCCTGAATATGCCACGGCATACTACAATCGGGGCAACGCGAAGCGAAAGCTCAGTGATCATGAAGGGGCGATAGAGGATTACAATAATGTTATCAAACTAAACCCTGAATATGTCATGGCATACAACAACCGGGGCAATGCCAAAGATGCCCTCGGTGCCTTTGAAGGTGCCATAGAAGATCACGATACTGCTATTCGGCTTGATCCTGAACATACAGCCGCATACAACAACCGAGGACGTGCCAAAAAAGCACTTGGCGACACTAAAAGTGCCATTACCGATTACGATATGGCTATTCGGCTTGATCCTGAAAATGCCAGCGCATACAACAATCGAGGTAATGGGAAAAAAGCACTTGGCGACTATAACGGTGCAATAGAAGATTATAATATGGCTATCAAACTAAACCCTGAATACGCGTTAGCATACAACAACCGAGGACGTGCCAAAAAAGCACTCGGACAGCAGGAGGCGGCAGAAGCAGATTTTGCAAAAGCAATGGAATTAGACACAGATTAAAATAAAGCGATTATCCGTGTCTTATGACTACGTATTCCTTCCTCAGCATTTTTCAAAAACGACTGACTAATTCCAAACTCCAAAACCGCGGTTCATTGACATAACCGGTCAGATTATTAAAATCAATACCCCCGGTAGGAGACGTATCGTTGAGAATGTTACGCCCTATAAGTGCTACCTCTGTGTTGCCATCAGGCAATTGGCAAGCAAGGCGGAGCCCTCCGTCCAAAAGCCAATCATCGCTGAATTCCACAGAGTCGTAAAGGAAGAAGTGCACACGGCTGCGATATGCCCAATCTGTAGCTGCGACAAGGCGAAAGCCTGCTGGAAGTTCAAGCATGTAACGTAACGTCACGTCTGCAATCCAAGCGGGTGCTTGTGGTAGACTGTTGCCGTTGATGGAAAAAGTACCCTCAGCAGAAGCGGGCGGATCCAGCACCTCACACGGTGCCCCGCACCCTTGCACTGCCAAATCTGGATCGTCAATGCGCGTTTGATTGTAACTGAGTCCCGCGGATACCTCAAGGGACGTTATTGGAAGGAAAATCAACTCTGCCTCAACACCTCGACCGATAGTGCTATCAGCGTTCACTAACCGATTGAAATTTGCCTCTCCACCTACCGCAGTGAGTTGTTGATCCTGCATCAAGTAGTTGAACGCTGCCAGATTTAGGTGCAACCGTTGTTTCCATAAACGTAGCTTTGTACCACCTTCAAAAGAGAGAATGGTCTCTGTCCCTGCTACCGTAACCTCGTTGCCAAACAACAAACGTCCTTGGATACTGGGTGCACGGAATCCTCGCGCTGCACGCAGATATGTCTGCACGTTGGGTGCAGCCTGATAGCGTAGGCTTAAATCCCCACTCCACACCGTGTCCTGTGGATTCTGATGAATAGGACCGAGTGGGTCTGCCTCCGTAACCGCAGGTGCTTCATCCCGCCATGCTGTATAGTCCTTCGCATCATCAGACAACCGCACGCCAGCACCTAATTCTATATCGTCAAACATTTGGAAAGTCATTGATGCAAACGCTGCTCGTGCTGTAGCTGTCTGCTCTTGGCGCACCAATCCATCCTGAACACCTTCTGCCAAAGTGTCGTAGTTGAAATCCTCCATTCTCACGAATTCACGGAAGTAGTACAACCCAAACTGATAAGCGAGACGACTTGCTCCTGTGGTTATCAATCGAACTTCTTGGCTAAATTGGTTCAGTAAGGGAATACCGGACGCTGTTTCTGAAGGAAAGGGAATCACACCGGGGCCACTTAACGGAAGGAACGCAGCACCGAATCCGCCGTCAATATCTCCGCGCGAAAAATTAGTAAGTCTCTCTAAACCTGTCAGCGAAACTAATTGGAAGTTTCCAATATCGTAGCGTACTTCAGCACTTAAACCACCTGATCTCATCGTTTGTTCGTTGAGTCCATCGTGTGCGATGCTGTCGCGAGTAAAGTCTTGGACAAGACCTCCCTCACCCGGTGCTAAAATATTGGCACGAAATAGGCGGGAGGTACCATCAAGATCGCGGGCATGAAGTTTGAGCCATGCTTCAAGTTTTGGTATGGGTGTCCACAACAACTGTAGCCGTGAAGCTAAATCACGATGTCCACCGAGGATATTTTCTTCAGCTGTATGCTCGTTATCTATCCAATCGCCTCGCTCTTGTGCCAGCAGAGATAACCGCGCGGAAAGCACAGAAGGTACAAGCGGGCCGGATACTGCCCCCTCAAAATTGACACTGTTGAACCGTCCGTAACTTACCCGTCCATACCCCTCTAATGTTTGTGTGGGACGCGCTGATTCAATCTTTATAGCACCTGCAGGCGTATTGCGTCCAAACAGCGTCCCTTGTGGTCCTCGTAGCACCTCAATCCGATCCAAGTCAAAAACGGGAAATCCTTTCAACATCGTATTTTCCAGCACAACGCCATCATAGAGAACAGAAACTGGCTGCGAAGCGTTGAGGTCAAAATCCGTATTGCCAAGTCCACGGATATAAAAGCGTGGAAACACGCGTCCAAACGATGACTCCATCTGTAAACTCGGTGTGCGATTAGACAAAAATCGCAAATCCAAACCTGATGCGCGCAAAGCATGGGATTTATCGCCACGAATGGTTGAAACAGAGAGCGGCACCTCAAAAGATAACTGCTCACGTTTGCGGGCGGTGACTACAACCTCTTCTAATGTATAAATCTCTTCGGTTTCTTCATCGGCAGCTACTGTTAGAGGTGTGAATAGCATTGCCACAAAAACTAAAACACAAATTTGTTTGCGAAACTTCATATTCTCCCCTTTTGAAATAAAATTGTGAAGAGTTTTGTGTGAAATAATGGTGAGTTAGATTCCAAAACTTGACCAGAATTATAGGGCATATTTGCCCAATGGAGGGTAATCACTCAGAAAATCCGCTCTCCGTTATGGTACCCCATTAAGAAATTCATTCAACTTCTGTTGTAATTCAATCGCAGAAACTCTCTTTCCGATTGTTCCCTCCTATTGTCGTTGGTATACCGCGGAAAGTGTGTGTCAAGTATATCACAAATTTGTTGGAAAATCAAAGGGACTCAGTTGTTCGTGCAGGGTTATTTAGTTTTAAAAACTCTTAGTTATCAAGTTAACTGCGAGTTTAGGTTTTGAAGCTAAGTATTTTATCTCGTCTGCTATACGTGTAACGCCAGCAAATCGCAACACTGCTAATGCCGTATTTCGCAAAGCAGC